>NZ_DASYHI010000015.1:0-475050 GCF_035998675.1 Telluribacter sp. | reverse complement strand
TGAGTCTTCCCCATAAGGGTCGTTGTAGACGACAACGTCGATAGGCCACAGGTGTACACGCTGAAAGGCGCTCAGCTGAGTGGTACTAATCACCCAAGAGCTTGCTTAAAAAAATTCTTCTCTTTTCTCTTCCACGTGTTAAATGAAATCAACAGGAGCGACGCTGTGCTGCGATGCCGGATAAAACCGGCCCAGACGCGCTGCTACCCCCCAGCCTGATGGTGGCTATGGGGCGGGTGATCACCTCTTCCCATCCCGAACAGAGAAGTTAAGCCCCGCACCGCCGATGATACTGGTTAACAGCCGGTAAAGTAGGTAGCCGCCACCTCTTCACCCTAAGCCCCGCCCAATAAGCGGGGCTTTGATGGTTTTAAGGCGCTAGAACTTTATGCCAGCTCTTCACAACTTGGGGCTAAACGGACAAGAACAAACAGCCATCATTTTAGTAACGAGTACAATACTTCTTAGCCTAAGCAAAAAAGGTCCGGCTAACAACCGGACCTTTTTTTTCATTGGGGCGGTGGCGCACTACTCACTTTTCTTCACTACCTCTTCAATTTTAACTGCTACAATCTCCATTACCTTCACAGTCTGGTCTTCTTTATTCTGGTACTGACGGTAGTTCAGCCGTCCCTCAATAGCCACGAGTTTTCCTTTGCTTAACAACTCCTCACACGATTGAGCCAGCTTTCCCCAGGCCACTATATTGTGCCAGGAGGTACTTGTGACTTCTTCCTTGTTCCGGTTTAGGTACGTCTCGTTTGTGGCCAGACTGAAGGTAGCGAGTTTGCCACCTTCAAATTCTTTTACCGTAATTTCTCTTCCTACGTTACCGATCAATTTTACTGCGTTCATAGTATATTCAGATTAAAGTTTGAAATGTTACTTGTTAATCAGGTGGTTGTGTTTCAACACTACAAAGGTGGCAGATAGAAAGTAACTGATTCGGTTCGTAATTATTTATAGTCGGATAAAAATATTTGTAGTCGTTTGCAAATGGGAAATTGTTTGTATATTTGCTTGACATACAACCACATGAATAGATAAGTAATGAAGAATTGCCTGGAATGTGAAGCACCCATTGCGGGACGAGCCGACAAGAAGTTTTGCTCTGATATGTGTCGTAATAGCTATAATAACCGGCTTAATTCAGACGCCTATAATGTGGTGCGGAATATCAATAACCAATTGCGCCGGAACCGCCGGATACTGGAAGAAATTTGTCAGGATGACAAAGCCAAAACCTCCAAAAGTACCCTTCTGGCCAAAGGGTTTGATTTTGGATTTATTACCAGTATACGCCCTACACAAAAAGGGAACATCTACCACTTCGTGTATGATTACGGCTATCTCGAACTTGACAATGAGGTATATCTGGTAGTAAAAGATAGCCGCAGCGAAAAGTAAAGTACTTGTTTGCTCATGCTCCCGAAACCGTTACCTAAGCTCTTGATTGAGTAACTTCATGGCAGCGTGGTAGCCGGGTATACCGCTTACGGCTCCACCGCGTTCGGCCCCTGAGCCGCACAGCAGAATACCGGCAAAGTCAGTTTCAACGCCCCGCTGTCCAACGCCACCGGTATCTTCGGCGTAAAACCAGCTTAGTGGAGAATGAAAAATGTTTCCACGGGGGAGTTGCAGCTCCGTTTCCAGGTCCAGCGCGCTTTTTGCTTCCAGACACAAGGTACCATCCGCCTGCCTGGCAATACAATCCTGAATAGGTTCGGTGAACCACTCGTTCAGGGTAGCCAGGTACTGATTTAGGAGCTGTTGCCTGGTTTGTTCCGGACGGGAGAGAAAAAGAGAGTAAGGAGCATCAAGCCCGAATATAGTGATTGTATGGTACCCCTTCCTCTGCAACTCGCTGCTCAGGATGGAGTTGTCGGTGAGGGTGTGGCAGTAAATCTCGAAAGGAGGGCGCTCGGGCAGCTGTCCTCTTTGGCTTTGCTCAAAAGCCGCGGCCAACCCGGTATAGGTTTGATTAAAATGAAAGGTACCGGCAAAAGCATCTTCCGCTGCTATCCCCGAACGGAGCGGGGGCAGCTTGTGGAGCAGCATATTTACTTTAAAAGCCGTGCCTTCCTGCTCCGCAGTAGTACTTTGGGGCCGGCCAACCGGGGGCCGGCCATCCGGGGGCCGACTTACCGGAGCCGGGCCCACCAGGCGTTTTAATTCGGCGGGTGCGGCATTGACCAGTACCTGACGGGCCTGTATTGTGACTTCCTTATCCTCTACTTTATAGGTTACTGATGGTTGAGTACTGTGCGGGTGAATGTGAAGTACCTCCGCACCAGTCAGTACCTCCACGCCTAAGCGCAGTGCCTGCTGATAAAGAGCATCCGCCAGGGCACCCATTCCACCCACGGGTACCCGCCACTCGCCGGTTTGGTTACCAATAACATGATACAGAAACGTCCGGTTCTGCAGTAAGGAAGGGTCGTGGGCGTGGGTATTAGCGCTGATTTTCGCATCGGTAAGTACCACGCCCCGCAGTACATCGTGCTGTAGGTGAGCCTCAATAAATTCCCCCAGGGGTTTTTCTACCAGCCATTCCCATACCGCCCGGTCTTCCGGCTCCCGAAACCTGTTTTTCCATGCCTCTTTTGAATCCAGCGGCAACAGCAGGCTTGGCCATACTTTATCGGTGAAACGTTGGATACGTTGCTGCATCAGCAGGTACCCTTTGTAGTCGTCCGGGTGCAGGCGCTCAATCTGGTTACGGTTGGCCGCTTCGTTGATATTACTCAGCAGAAGTCCGTCGGCTTCCGGTCCTCGCCAAAAGGGAGTGTAGGAGGCAGTACGTCTTCGGCGTAGTTCTAAGCTCAGCCGCAGGTCACGAACTATCTGTTGGGGAAACAGGCTAACCAGGTAGGAGTAGCGGGACAGGTAAGCGTCGTAGTCCGGGAATATCCGCTGGGAAGTAGTAGCGCCACCAACGTACAGGTTTCGTTCCAGCATCAGTACGCTTTTGCCAGCTCCGGCCAGATAGCAGGCCGCCACCAGGCCATTATGACCCGCTCCCACAATAACTATATCGTATTTTGATTTCATGCTACTCAAACTTTACGGCTTAACCTGTGGTATATACAGACGGGGCCATTTAAGACAATCGAAGGTAGTCCGGCTTCTTGCGGGGGAAAATGAAAAATGTAATTTTGAGAAATAGTCTGGCTTTACCTATACTTTTTACTAAAAATGCAGGACAGTAAGTACCTTGATTATCCGCTGACAGGAAAAAAGAAGAAGATTTTACTGATAGAAGACGACGCGCACGTTTGCTCATTTGTCAATAAAGGGTTGAGCGAAGAAGGCTTTGAAGTAAGTGTCGCTATGGATGGTGGTGTAGGGCTGCAAATGGCAGTTACGATACCTTACGATCTGATCATTCTGGATATTATGCTGCCTTCCATCGGCGGAATGGATGTGTGTAAACTCATCAGGGAGCACAACGGGCAAGTACCTATTCTGCTGCTTTCGGCCCTGGGAAGTACTGAAAACGTAGTTATGGGCCTGGACACCGGCGCTGACGACTACCTCACCAAGCCCTTTAAATTCATTGAACTGGTAGCCCGTATCCGGGCCTTACTGCGGCGGAAGGAGAGTCTGAAAATAGAGGAGAGCGGTCAGGAAGCGCTGCGTTTTGGTGATCTGGAACTGAATGACTACACCAAGGAAGTACGCCGGAAAAATCAGGAAATTTCTCTGACATCTACCGAATACCGCCTCCTGCTCATGTTTATGAACAATCCCCGCCGGGTACTTTCGCGGGTGGAAATACTGGAAGAAGTTTGGGGGGTTAACTTTGACATGGGTACCAATGTAGTGGATGTGTACGTAAACTACCTCCGGAAAAAGCTGGAAAAGTCGGGCGAACCACGAATGATACATACGGTCATCGGGATGGGGTATGTCATGAAGGAAAATTTTGAAAACTAAGATCAGGTTCCTATGAAAATCAAAACCAGAATCTTACTGCTACTCACGGTTATCTTTTTGTCGTTTATTTTCCTGTTCAGCGGTTTTATATACTACGCGTCGGCCAGCTACTCGTTTCAGGACTTTTATAAACGGTTAGAGATCAGAGCGGCTACTACTGCCAAAATACACCTGGAAAACGAGCAGGATATTAATGCCATCCGGGAGGTAAGGCAGAGCTACCTGGAAGAACTCCCCAGGGAAGAAATCCAGATACTGCCCACGCCGTCCGCTGACTCGCTGTTTTTCAAGTCCCGGGTGCTGGGGGTTCCCGTTCGCTTTCTGACTGATCTTAAAGCTCAGGGTAGTGCTAATCACCGAAAGCAGAATATTTTTTATTCGGGAATCCGGTACCGGACGGCCGGCAAAGACTACTTTGTTATTGTTTCGGCCGAAAACTACTACTACACCCACCACATCCGGTACCTGCGGAATCTGCTGATTTCGGCCCTTATTATTTCCATGGTAGTAATACTGCTGATTTCGTTCTGGATTTCCAGGAAAATAGTGGAGCCACTGCAGGATATCACCACCCGTGTAAGGGATATAAGCTCCGAAAACCTGAATCTGAGGTTGAAAACTTCCAGCAAAAATGACGAGCTAAGTACCCTGGCGAACACCTTCAACGACATGCTCGACCGCCTCGAAGCGGCCTTTGAAACGCAGAAAAACTTTGTAAGTAATGCCTCCCACGAGCTAAATACCCCCCTTACTTCCATTATCGGCGAAGCCGACGTAGTACTTTCCAAACCCCGGCAGCCCCACGAGTACCAGGAAGCCCTGACGGCCATACTGGAAGAAGCCGAAAAACTCAATAAAAAAACCCAGGCGTTGCTCTTTCTGGCCCAAACGGGCTACAACGGCAAGGTAGTTAAGTTTGACAAGGTTAGGATGGACCAGCTGATCCTGGATGTAAAGGAAACTGTAGACAAGATTTATCCTTCCAACAGAGTAGCGCTGGACTTTAGCTTTTTGCCCGAAAATCCCGAAAAGCTCAAGGTGAAAGGCAATGAGCAACTGCTGCATCTGGCCCTGTCGAACGTAATTATGAATGCCTGCAAGTACTCCAACAACGACACCGTCCGGGTGTCGCTGGGGGCCTCGGCGCAGCAGATTGTAATTGTGGTCAAGGACCTGGGCATAGGTATACCCGAGGACGAAATCAAGTACATATACGACCCCTATTTCCGGGCCAGTAACACCAAAAGCTTTGAAGGCTACGGTATTGGATTGCCCATTACCAGGAATGTAGTTAAAATGCACGATGGCGAAATCCAGGTCCGGTCGGTACTTAACCAGGGCGTTACGGTGGAAATAAAACTACCCATTGGTAACTATACTCTATAGCCTGAGTAAGTACCCGAAGGGACGTATATCCATTTCTAATCCGGTTTTAATCCTGCTCTTACTACATTCTAATTTCGTTCTTACTACATTCTAATTCCGCTCTTAAGCCCCTCTAATGCCTCGCACTTAGCTTTGTAATCACAAAACAAACCTAATAAAGCTATGGCGAAGACTATTCTGATACCAACCGATTTTACTATTGAGTCGCTGAATACCGTTAAAGGTGCCCTACGGCAGCTGGAGGGAGAAAAAGTGGACCTGGTCCTGGTGTATTCCGCTCACCTTACCGACTGTATTACCGATCTGCTCTTTTTCTCTAAAAGGAAGTACCTGGATGAGCAGCAAAATGCAAAGTTCAAGGAAGCCTGTGAAATACTTAAAAACAAGTACGCCTCGCAGCTCAACTCTTTCTGCCTTGATTTATTTACGGGCATAAACCAGAATGCCTTCGAAAACTTTCTGCTTGGCAAGAAGGTCGAGACTATTTTTATCCCTAAGAGCTACCGGATGAAGCTAACCAACAAGTGGTGTTTTGACCTGCTTCCCTATTGCCGTAAGTGCTCCTTACAGTACGTTGAAATTGACTGGAACGAAAACCGGAACGTACCCGATCAAGGTAGTATAGCCGAGTTGTTTCTGGTACCCAACCCTATGTGAGGGTTGAGTTGTAAAAAAAAGTATAGCTATGAAAAGATGTGGATTAGGAATGTGCTACGCCGGATTTCTGCTGGCGGCGGGGTTGGTTTTTCTGGGACTGTTTACCAGTGCTGCCAGTCCGGACCAACTGCTGGTAGGTACCTGGGAGGAAGTAGCCTGGGAGTACGAAAGAGTAGATAAAGCCCAGGGAACCGACGCCCTGTCGGGGAAGGCGATTTCCGAAAATGTAAAGCAGCTGATAGCCCAGGACCTGATTGTTCACCGGGCCGAGAAATGGCATTTTTCACCCGATGGCAAAGTAAGTTTCATGGCCGAAGGTGCCCCGGCTAAGCAGCTGAACTGGCGACTGAAGGGGCGCGGGCATATACTCCTGCTGCATTATGATGATGCAGTAGAAGAAAGTTACAAACTGGTAGAACTAAGCCAGGATAGCATGGCGCTGCATTTTTATACCGAGATGCAGGCCCGGGGAATTGCCAAAATAACGTTTAAACGAGTTCGATAAGTGATGCTTAGAAAATATAGCAATAGCAGAAGTCTGCGGGATAATATCCAGTTGGGGGTACTTACGGCCTTTTCGGCCGGCATGGTCAATGTGGCGTCGGTTATCATCTTCTTCGCGTTTACATCCAACGTTACAGGGCATTACGCAATTCTGGCCGAAGAAATCGCCAAAGGACACTGGTATCAGGTATCGGTGGTGTTTGCCTGGATCCTGCTTTTTTTTCTGGGAAGTTTCCTGGCTAATTTTATTATCATTAACCTGAACCGAAAGAATGCCTACATAGCCCATTCGCTTCCGCTCCTGCTGGAAATGCTGTGCCTGATTACCGTGGGGGTGTACGGGCAGTACTACTACCAGGAAACCCTGACCGAAACCGAAATGCTGATTGGATTTATGCTGTTTGCCATGGGATTGCAAAACGGCATGACCGCCAGTGTTTCCAATTTTGTGGTTAAGACTACCCACCTGACCGGACTTACTACTGACCTGGGAATTTTGTTTTCGATGTTTACCAGGAAAGAGTTCCGTGACAACCCCACCCTAATCGGACGCGCCAAGCTATTGTTGTCCATTGCGGTGTCGTACCTGAGCGCGGGTGTTCTGTCGGCCATGCTCTATCACCGGCTGCAGTTCCGGGTGTTTTTTGTGGTATCTTTTGTCATTGTGGTTATAATCTGCTACGACTACTCCCGGTTGAGGCTGTTGCAGCTATTTAAGAAGCGAAGAAACGTTGGAAAAGCGCTCGAAGCCAAAATAGAAGCAATTCACGAGGACGAGGAAGTTACAGAGCAGGTAGCCTAAGGGTAAGGGTCAGGTTTCGACCAGGGCCGTTTTTATTCCCTCTACCCGGCCTTCGCTGCTGGTACCAACCACATACGCCGCTATGGTAATCTCGCCCACCCGAAAGTACTGAAGGTGGGCGAGATCTTTTTCCAGCCGGGCTTTCAGCTCAACAAACTGCCTGGTCCGCTGGACCTCTTCTTCCAGGTACCAGTCCTGATAAACCGTAACTGCCGACCAGAATTTTTCCGGCTCGGCTTCTTTTATTTCAACACCCGAAGAAATGGCAAACAAACTGACGAAACTCTCCGGACTCAGGGGCGTAGGTACTCGGGTTTCCACCGAAACAAACTCCACGGGTTCATCCGATTCACTGGGGTAGTACAGCTCCACCAGGAGCGGCTCAATAGTAGCCTGTAAGGACATAAGGTTGGTTATGGTTCGTAAATGCCGGTAGTAAAATATTTAATCCACCTCGCTCTCCTGCATGATTTGGCGGTATACCTGCCTGGCGTGTTCGTAGGCTTTCCGGGCCGCCTCCCGCTCCGGGACTGCTATCAGCGGAGCCTTTTGGGTCCAGCACTGATCCACGGACCGGGTACACCAGTCGGCGCTTTTTCGGGAAGCCCGGATGGGCTTGTTGTTTACCTCAATAAACACCGGATTGGTATGCGAAGAGGGCAGAATGCGTAAAGCCACCCAACTACTGCGTTCAATAGGTACTTCAAAGGCCAGGTCGCGCAGGGTACCATCGGCTAGCAGGGTCGAGCTGGCTACCACCCGGCCATTCACAACTACCTCAACGGGTACTTCGCGCGAAGTACCTTTGCGGGCGCGTTCCAGCTCCCAGTACGGTTGCTTGTCGTAGCTGCGCTGGCGGATATCCTCATTAGGTACTTCGTCCAGTCGTGCTGCTACCTTTGCCGTTATCTTTACAGTGGCAGGCTTACTTAATTTCAGTTCGCTGCCATTGGTCCCCACGGATAGATTATTAACCCGAAAATCCATCAGGTGGCTCTTCCCGTCCGACACGTAAGCGCGGCCCTGCCGGATGCCCTCTACCCAGGCGTCGTAGGTAAGTTTGTCATCCAGCTTCACGTAGCTTCGCCCCAGCCCGACCCGCTCGCCGTAAATACAGGGAAAATCAGTTTCGCCGCTGATGCGGGTCCGGAAGCCGCAGTTGAGGGTATGGTACCAGATGTTGAGTTCCCACAGGGAGGGGGTATCCACGGTAGAAATAAAATCAACGGCGTTGTGGGTTACGTCCACGATGTACTCATTGGCCCCAATACCGTCAAATTTTGGTAATTCGAAGTTAGGTAGCTGGTCTGTCTTTACTTCCAGTCCCCAGCCCGAATGCGCAAAGCCGGCTACCGCCCCTTGTTTTTTGGCCCATTTAAGTACCGGCAGGTCCCAGGTGGGCCAGTCCTCCAGTACCTTGGTGCCGGGGTAATCTTGTTCTTTGAGGCGTAGCAGCACCAGGTGACCGCTGTGGCTGGACGGGAAGCCCGATACTTCCAGGTCGTAGCGCATGAGGTTTTCCGGAGTAGAAAGTTCATTGTCCTTAGCCTCAAAAAACTGTTTCTGGTAGTAGTAGCCCGGTCCCCAAGTCAGTACACTACCCACGTGGAGCGCTTCGCCCAGTATATGCCGCATCATGTCCTGCGGGAGTACCCCCTCCGTGGGCGACTCGTAGTGCATACAACCCGCCGCGTGAATGTGGTGGTCGCCGGAGTACCAGCCCCGCCGGGCCGGATCAATCCACCTCTGCAGGCGTACATCCAGCGTCTGGGGCTGACCGGCTGTTACTTTGAGCATCTGTTTCTGTTCGAGGTACTCCGGGCCGCGCGTGTACCGGACGCTGTACTCACCGGCGGGGAGCCGGATGGTTTCGCCGTGGGCTCGGTATATCTGTGGGTGAAAGGCAAAGTCGGGGGCCAGGCGCTTGGCGCGGGAAGGGTAGGTACGTCCCTGTGGGTCCTGAATCAGGAAGGAGGCGGTAGTAGGCTGGTCGTGCTCATCCAGTACGCGAAAACTGACTTCCTGCGAGGGTTGGCAGGTAAAGAGAATATCAACGTCGTTACGGAAGCCAATATCCTGCGTACCCTGCCCTACGTTAAAGCTTATTTTGGCTTCGCGCTTGCCGGGGTCCCGGCTGTATAGCTGAATAACGCGGTACTCGAGTTCAAGGCCCGAAAGCTGGGGCCGGAGGGGCGGCTTATCGTACAGGCTCAGGTCCAGCCAGCGATTGGCAACGTCAAAGGCAGTAACGGTTTGCTGGGGGCGCGGGTCAAAGCTGAATTTAATGGCGTTGTTACCACGGGCATAAACGGGCAGGGCATTGGGGCTTTCGGCCTTGAGCTGAGCCGTTACGCCCGCTTCATTCCGTACCTTGACCAGGTAGGTACGCCAGCCCTGTTCGGCTAGTACCGGTTTGGCTGGTCCCTGGTCCACCTTGACCCGGCTTTCGGGGTTGATATGGACTTCCAGCAGACAATAGGCATCCAGTACCTCCTGAATCCGGGCGCTGGCCCTGGCGGCGTCGGTATCCTGACTGGCCTTTTCCAGCGCCTGCCGGTCGGTGGGGCTTATGGGCTCACCCAGGTACTCCATAGCTTCCATTAGCCTCTTCACCTGAGCGGCAAGTGGTTGTATCTCTACCGACTCCACCGGATGATGCACGTGTTGCGCCCACGAAAGCGCAGGTAGCAAGCACAGGAAAACGGCAACAATACCCAGGAAGTACCCGCGGGGGGCTGGTGGGGCTACTGCCAAAGGAATAAAAGAGCTGCTGATACGCATAATGGCTGTCCTTTTTACAAGACCCGACGGGATTGCCGTTGTTTTTCTGACAAATAATCAGCAAGATACTACGCGCCACGATAAAGCCCATAGTCTTCCGTTGGAAACCTTACTATTGTGGGAAAGGAAAGAGAAAATCGAAGTAATTTCCTGAAGAGGAATAATACGCTAAAGAGCTGCTTCAGCCAACGGACTATAAGATAAAATACAGAAAAAATTAAAAGAAAGTGAGGAATGGGCCGGGCAGGATTGTGGAAGTAAAGCGACAGCAAACATTACCCACCTAAACTATTGTTTACTAGTAGGTGGCATTGGGGGATACTATAAAGCTTTAAAAGTCTACGCCTCCCTGGGTATTTCCTGTTCCAGAACTTCCTGTACCACCGTGTGGATTTCCTTCATGCCCTGCTCGTCAAAAAAGCTAAGGAGTGCCGGAAGACAGGCTGGATTTACTTGCTGAAACATTTCACGGAAGCCGTTCAGGTCGGCAGCGGTATACTCTACCTGGTACCCTTGTTCTACCACCTGCATAGCTTTAATCACGTTAATAACGGAGCCATAGAAGTCTCTAACCATCTGCACTTGTCTTTTACTTTGTCCCTGATTATTTCTTTGTCACCTAAGTGGTCTTCCGGTTTACGTAAAAAGAACCATACCAGCGGTTACTAGCCAAAAATTGTTTACTAAGGCGCAGAAACTACTCACAAGGGGAGTGACAACATAAAAACAACGCTCAGGATGAGTATTTAATTGAACATTTAAGGTTTAAAATCAGGAGTACTTCATTTTATTGTACCTATGAAAAGTTACTTTTGGCGGGCCGCCGCTGGCCTGGTTTTGCTGGTGACAATCGCTGCCTATCAGCAGAGTTTCGTGGTGGAACAGGAAGACCCTTTCGCCACCCCCCGTACCGTCAGCCAGACACCTGTTACTATTCCCCAGTCGCCCGGAGAAAGTTTAAAGTCTTTTCGGTTGCCCAAAGGCTACCGGCTGGAAGTAGTGGCCAGCGAGCCCATGATTTCGGAACCGGCGGCGCTGACCTGGGACGGCAATGGCCGTATGTACGTGGCGCAGCTCGAAACCTACATGCAGACGATTGATGCGCAGGACGAGTACGAGCCCAGAAGCCGGATTATGCTGCTGGAGGATACCGATAGCGACGGAAAAATGGATAAAAGCTCCGTCTTTATTGATAAACTGCTGGCTCCCCGCATGCTCCAGTGCGTAGGGCGGGAACTGCTGGTCAACGAAACCAACAGCTACGATATTTATGCTTACCAGGACACCAATGGCGACGGTAAAGCCGACCGGAAGCGGCCGGTTTATCAGCATCCTAAAAAAGCCTACGGCAACGTGGAGCACCAGCGCAGCGGCCTGGACTGGAACCTCGACAACTGGTTATATGTAACTACCGATCCGGTCCGGTTCAGGTACCAGGCAGGTCAGTTAAAGGCAGACACCCTGGTTAGCGGCTCCAACGGGCAGTGGGGATTAACCCACGATAACTACGGACGGTTATTCTTCAGCCGGGCGGCTTCGGGGATAGCGGCTTCGGGCTTTCAGATTAACCCCGTGTACGGGCAACTCGACCTTCCGGACGCGCTCAATGCGGAGTTTAGCCAGGTATGGCCCCTTATCAAAACTCCCGATGTCAACGGCGGTCCCCGTACCCTGCGGCCCGACAGTACCATGTTTGGTTTTACTTCCGTAAGCGGTCAGTCGGTGTTTCGGGGCGACCGGCTACCCGCCAGCATGGCGGGCGACTATATCGTACCCGAACCGGTAGGACGTTTTATCCGGCGCGCCAACATTACCGACGCCGACGGCCGGATTTCACTGACTAATGTGTATAAACAGGACGAATTCATCGCCTCAACCGACATGAATTTCCGGCCGGTTAATACCTATACCGGCCCAGACGGCTGCCTGTACATTGTGGATATGTACCGGGGTGTCATTCAGGAGGCTACCTGGGCCCAGCCGGGCAGCTACCTCTACGACCAGATTATGAGCAAAGGACTCCAGAAAAACGTAAAGCGCGGCCGGATATACCGGCTGGTCCACGAAGACCTGAAGCCCGGTCCGCTGCCCCGTATGCTTGATGAGCCCGGTACTAAGCTGGTCACCTACCTCGACCACCCCAATGGCTGGTGGCGCGACAACGCCCAGAAGGAACTCGTAGTGCGGGGAGATAAAACGGTAGTACCTGCCTTACGAAAAAAGGCGGTAGCCCGGCTGGGAAGTACCCTCGGCCGACTCCACGCCCTTTGGACACTGGAAGGCCTGGAGGCACTGGATCAGCCGACCTTGCTGGCGGCTTTGAAAGATACCGATGTTCAGATTCGCAAAGCCGCGGTGCGGATGAGCGAACCCTATCTGAAAAAAGGAGATCCAGCGGTTCTGGCTGCGTTACAGGCTATGGCCACTGACCCCAGCCGCGATGTACTCAGTCAGGTAGTACTGTCATTAAGTACCTCTCAGGTGCCGCAGGCAACAGGTCTCGCCCAGAAAATCGTAGCGCAAAAGCCGGGCGACGAACTGCTGGCCGCCGTACAGAAAAGCCTGGAAAAGAATAGCGAAGCCCGCAGGTACGGGCATAAATTAGTGGCGCTGGACGATTTCTCGCGGCAATCTATCCTGGAAGGAGCTACCATCTTTAACTCTCTGTGTGCCTCCTGCCACGGCCCGGAAGGGCAGGGGCTGGCTACGAACATAGCCCCTCCGCTTATCGGCAAATTCAAGCTGATTGAGAATAAGGAGGAGGTAATCAAGATTATGCTGCACGGCCTGAAAGGCCCCGTCGATGGTCATACCTATACCGACCAGATGCCTCCCATGGGTACCAACAGCGACGAGTGGATCGCCTCGGTCCTGAACTACGTCCGCTACGACCTCTGTATGCGCAGCTTTCCCCAGATGAGCGCGGGCTACATCAACTGGGTTATTGTCAAACCCGAGCAGGTACGTGCCGTCCGGCAGCAAACCACCGGCCGCACCACCCCCTGGACCTGGGAAGAACTATTCGCCGAACGCGACAAGCAGCGGAAGAAATAAGAGGTTAGAAGTTAGTTGTAGTAAATTTCAGGTGTGTTAGGCTATTGATTTTTAAATGTTTAGAATTATTTCGTATTCTTACATAATTCTCATCCAAAACCTAAACACGCATTATATGAATCCACCTCTACTCCCCGGCAGAGTGAGTCTCTGTGTTATTTTTATTTCTATTCCCTTTTTAGTTCTACATCAAGCCCTAAGTCAGAGCATCGGTATCAACAGCACCGGAGCCGCTCCTCACGCGTCGGCCGCATTGGACGTAAGTGCTACTAACAAAGGGGTGCTGGTTCCCAGAGTAGCCCTTACGGCCACTAACACGGCCGGACCTGTCTCCTCACCGGCTACTTCACTGCTGGTCTACAATACGGCTACGGCCGGTACTTCTCCTAGTAACGTAATACCTGGCTACTACTACTGGGACGGCAGCAAATGGGTACCGCTTATTACCACAGGCTCAGGTGGAGGATCTTTCTCCGGCTGGGCTTTAACGGGTAATGCAGGCACTAACTCGGCTACTCACTTTTTAGGTACAACCGACAATCAACCATTGGTACTGAAAGTGAATAATCTAAATGCAGGATTAATAACAACTTCTATAAGTGGAGCATTGCACCTTGGACTTATGGCTGGGGGTTTTAGTTCCTCCGGCTTTGCCAATACTGCCATTGGCAACACTAGTTTACATTCTAATACTAGTGGCCCCTTCAACACAGCTATAGGCGCCAGTACTCTTTTTTCAAATCAACAAGGGGGACTTAACACCGCAGTAGGTTACCAGGCACTTTACTCAAACAACAACGGCTCCAACAACACCAGCCTGGGGTATCAGACTATGTACTCAAACATCTCCGGGGGGAGTAACACCGCCAGTGGCTATATTGCCTTGAACAAGAATACCACTGGCAACTACAATACCGCCTATGGTACCGCCGCGCTCTATTCTAACACCACCGGATATAGCAATGTAGCTATCGGTGTAGGGGCGCTTTACCATAGTACTTCAAAAGCCAACCTGGTAGCTATTGGAGATAGTGCCCTCTACAATAATGGGATAGATACCTTTCAAAATTACCTCGCTATAGCAAACACAGCGGTTGGGTCAAAAGCCCTCTTCAGTAACACCACTGGCTCCTATAATATGGCTATAGGATTAAAAAGCTTATTCAGTAATACCACAGGAGTAAGTAATGTTGGCGTTGGTGGCAGTACTCTAATGAATAACATAGATGGAGCCTACAATACAGCTGTGGGTAATAGTGCTCTTGAATATAGCACCAATGGCCGTTATAACACGGCAATAGGATATTTTTCATTAGTCAATAATAGTACTGGAGGCTCCAATACAGCCGTAGGTACTAGCGCACTTTTAGGAATAAACACTGGTAGTAATAACACAGCTATTGGGGACTATGCCGGTCCAAGTGTGTACTCGTCATTAGGAAACGAAACTAATACAGGAGCCTTTGGGTATGCTGCCTCACCCACTGCCAGTAACCATATCCGCATTGGGAATACCAACATTGTTAGTATCAGTGGCAATGTAAACTTCTCCAGTACTTCTGACCAGCGCTTCAAGGTAGATGTGCAGGAAGATGTAAAAGGACTGGACTTCATTCTGAAACTACGGCCGGTGACCTACCACTGGGACATTGATAGTCTCAACCGATTTATCTACGGCAAAGCGGCTGATACGCTTTTCGCCAGACCAGAGGCACAGGAAGGCATAGCCCAGCAGGAACGCATCACTTACACAGGCTTTCTGGCGCAGGAAGTTGAGCAAGCCGCTAAGTCAGTCGGTTTTGATTTCAGTGGGGTAGTAGCTCCGCCCAACAAACATACGCCATATAGTGTTCGCTACGCGGAGTTTGTAGTGCCACTGGTAAAAGCGGTACAGGAGCAGCAGAATCAGTTGGGGCAGCAGAACGAGCTACTGGTAGGCCTTAGTTCCCGTATAGCCAGACCCGTTGTTCAGTTAGCATCAGCCAAGGAGTGGGCGGACAGGGTATTTGAGCCGGGGTATCGACTGCGTCCTTTAAGTGAAGTTGAAAAGTACATGCAGAAGTACAAGCACCTGCCAGGTATTCCTTCGGCGCAGGAGCTGACTGAGAAAGGGATAGATGTGTCACTGATGCTTTCCAAACAGATGGAGAAGATAGAAGAGCTCACCCTGTACGTAGTAGAGCTGGAAAAGAAGAATAAGGTACTTGAGAAGAAAAGTGAGAAACTGGAACAGCTCGCGGCCATAGTAGCAGAACTTCAAAAGGAAATGAAGGAGCAGCGGGGGGTAAAGTAGTACCTTATTTCAAGGTTCTGGCATGTAAATAAACAGCCCGACTCTTCAGAGCCGGGCTGCCTGTTTGTAGGTACTTCTTAGTATTTAATCATCGTCGCTGTCGCGGCTCAGGAAGGTATACAGAGCGGCGGCTACCAGTACGCCAACGGCGACTTTCTTGATAACTCCCTCCGGATTGTGCTTCCACTCCGCCTTGATACCCCGTTCGGCGAAGATGTTGGGTACGTGCCCCTGTTTTATATCATCAATGATACCCTCCACGACATTGACCCGGTCGGCCAGGAGCAGGGGCAGCCAGTGGCCGTAGCTGTTTTCGCTGTATTGAAACGCAAACCGCCGAAGCTGCCCACTCAACCCCTGGGGGGGTACAGTAGCTCCAAATACAGCCGTGACATTGGGCCGCTCGTTGGAATGAAGTACCTCGCTCGTAATGGGTTGTTGCGCCGGACGCTCCCAGCTATAGCCTTTGTGTTCTTCGTTAGTGCGTTGTTTCATGGGGTAAGTAGGATCATTCTTGGGATCAGCATCAATGCCCCATCCCTTGATATGCGAGTGATCGCCCCCCCGGTTATTTTCAAAACTCATTTTATCATCCATACTTTTCTGATTTTTTAGGTTCTGGCGGTTGGTGGCAGAAGTACCGGTTTTATACAATTGTCCAGTTTATCCGCAAACAAACGGTAAGCGTCCGAAACTTCTTCTAGCGGAATGCGGTGCGTAATAAGTGCTTTCGGGTCCAGGATACCGTTCTGTACGTGCTCAATCAGCCTTGGCAGCAGGCGCTTGACCGAGGCCTGATTTGCCCGGATGGTAATACCCTTATTGACCACATTACCAATAGGTACGAGGTTGTCGGTAGGTCCGTAGACACCCACTATAGAAACAATACCTCCTTTCTTTACGGAGTTAATAGCCCAGTGCAAGGCCGTAGCCGAACCCGCCTGTAGCAGCAGTTTACGGCCGGTGATGGTTTGCATGGCATTACCCGCCGCTTCCGCTCCAACGGCATCAATACACACATCAGCCCCCAGTGAGTCGGTTGTTTTTTTGATAAATACTACCGGGTCTCCCAGCGAATTGAAATTATACGCTTCACACTGCGCGTAGTTCCGCACGAATTCCAGCCGGTATTCTACCTGGTCAATGACAATAACCCGACCGGCGCCAAACAACCAGGCACACCGGGCCGCCATAATCCCTACCGGACCGGCCCCAAACACGACAACGGTATCACCCTTCTGAATTCCGCCCATTTCGGCAGCCTGATAACCGGTAGGTACTACGTCGGTCAGCATCACGGCGTCATCCAGGTCCATTCCTTCGGGTATGACCGTTGGCCCAAAGTTGGCATAGGGTACACGCACGTATTCGGCCTGTCCGCCGCCATAGCCACCGGTTGTGTGGGAGTAACCAAAAATACCACCCGCCGCGGTAGCCTGTGGGTTGGCTTCGTGGCAGTTGCCATACAGGCCCTGCTTACAGAAGGCGCACCGGCCGCAGGCTATATTAAAAGGTACAAGTACATTGTCGCCCACTTTCAGCTTATGTACGGCCTCGCCTATTTCTTCTACTACTCCGACAAATTCATGTCCAAACGTTTCACCTACGCGCGTATCCGGTACATTGCCGTTGTACAGGTGTAAATCAGACCCACAAATACAGGAGCGGGTCACCCGTACAATGGCATCCTCGGGATGTTGTATCTGGGGTAAAGGCTTGTGATCAATCCGGACCCGTTGGGGTCCCCGGTAATTCATTGCCAGCATGTGTTTCTCCTTTCTTTTTAGTTAATTATCAAACCCTACATTGCCTGCCTGGCCCGCCAGACAGATCTCTAAAAGCTCTTCCGAAGCAGGATGAGCGCCACACAGAAGGAAGGAACCGTGGGTACAAAGCAGCATAAAAAGTATACCACGAAAAAGTATAAACGACAATGATGTGGGATTGTTTGCCGGGCGTTTCACCTAGTCTTCTGACTCTTTGGGTCGCCCGCCTGGTATTGGAAATTTAATTCTTTACTACTACCTTCCCTTCCTGTAAAAGTCACCTTTCTGTCTGATGACCAAGAATCCCTTTCTGGCAAATTTCCGCCCTTATATTGCCGACACCGTAAAAAACATGCGCGAGCTAACGCCGGTGCCACTCCTGGTAGGTACCCTGCTCGGCGTTATTTTCGGCATCTCTTCGCTGTACCTGGTCCTGAAGGTAGGTCTTACGGTATCGGCGTCTATTCCCGTAGCGGTTATTTCTATTACCCTTTTTCGCTTGCTTTCCCGGTTGGGTCTGCGCGATATCACCATTCTGGAGCATAACATTGTACAAACAGCGGGCAGCGCGGGCGAGTCCATTGCCTTTGGCGTTGGTGTAACCATGCCGGCCATCCTGATTCTGGGCTTTGACCTGGAAATCTGGCGCGTTACGCTGGTGGCGGTACTGGGCGGACTGCTGGGAATTTTAATGATGATTCCGCTGCGGCGGGCCATGATCAGGGAACAGCACGGTTTTCTTAAATATCCGGAAGGAACCGCCTGCGCCGAAGTACTCAAAGCCGGAGCGAATCAGGAATCGCGGCGAGCTTCCATTGAGGCCGAAACAGCGGTAACTGATAGCTCCATCAGCAGTGGCGGCAAAACCATAGGGGCGGGCTTTGGCCTGGGTTTTCTCTTTGTAACGCTGATGCAGGTATTCAAGGGCTGGAAAGAAGTACCGGGCAAGGAATTTGGCCCACCCTTCCAGGGAGGTTCCATTTCCTTGGAAAACAACCCGGCGCTGCTGGGGGTAGGCTATATTATCGGCCCCCGCATTGCCGGGGTGATGTTTGCCGGTGGGGCGCTGGCCTACCTGGTCTTGATTCCGATGATCGCCTACTTTGGGGGAGGCCTGGGCCAGCCCCTGACTCCCGCCACCGCTAAACTAATCAGTGATATGGCGCTGGAAGGCAAAGACAGCATTCAGAGTACTTACATCTTGTACATTGGGGCCGGGGCGGTAGCCGCCGGAGGTATCATCAGCCTGTTCAGGTCGTTCCCCATGATTTTTGGCGGAATCAGATCGGGGATCAGAGACTTCAGGAGTGGCGATAAAGTAGCGGTCAAAGAAGCGCTGCCCCGTACCGACCAGGATATTTCTATGAAGTGGGTCATCGGTGGCATCCTGGCCCTGACTGTTATACTGGCTCTGGTACCTGCTCTCAAAATGAATATCATGGGGGCCGTTTTTGTAATCTTATTCGGCTTTTTGTTTGTGACGGTTTCTTCCCGGCTCACCGGTGAAATCGGTTCCTCTTCCAATCCCATTTCGGGTATGACGGTAGCTACCCTGCTGCTCACCTGCCTGGCTTTTCTGCTCCTGGGCTGGACCCAGCCTGACCCCTATTTTGTAACGGCGCTGTCTATCGGGGGCATTGTCTGTATTGCTTCTTCTAACGGAGGTACTACCTCCCAGGACCTCAAAACCGGCTTTCACGTGGGCAGTACCCCCTGGAAACAGCAAGTGGCTATCCTGGTCGGGGCGCTGGTTTCGGCCCTGGCGCTGGGGCCCGTACTCATCGGGCTCAACGAGGCCTCAACGGTGTACGTACCCGTAGCACCTGCGGCCTTCGCAACCGAGTTTCGGGTACCCGACAGCCAACTGCTGCGGCTTGGCGACGAGCCAAAACGGGAAGGGGTGAAGGATGAGCGGCTGAACGATGAAGCCAGCTATTTTGTCTGGCACAATACCGATGTCGCCCGGGGCGAAGCCGGTAGGTACCTGGTCGATGAGGCCGGAAAACCGGCCTATCTGGTAGACCCCGGCATCAATGGCACCATCACCGAGCGGGCCGATGGTACCTCCATTACCAAGTACTACGCGCCCAAAGCCACCCTCATGAGCTATATCATCAAAGGTATACTGAGTCAGGAGCTGCCCTGGAATCTGGTGCTGCTGGGGGTAATGATAGCCATAGTACTGGAACTCGCCGGTATACCGTCCCTGGCTTTTGCCGTGGGACTGTACCTGCCTATAGCCGTGTCGGCGCCTATTTTTGTGGGTGGGCTGGTGCGGTGGCTGGTCGACAAAGAGGTGGTAAAGGGCCTGCGGGGGCGAAACCTGAAGGAAGAAGAAATCATTGCCGAAACCGATAAAAGCCCCGGGGTACTGCTGGCCTCCGGCTACATAGCGGGTGGTGCCTTAGCCGGTATTATGGTAGCGCTGGCCGCCGAATTCCTCAGCGGCACGGTACTTACCTTCACCAACTGGTCCGAAGCCAACAACCCTTTCTTTGCCGGAGCCAACGCCGACTGGCTGGCCCTCCTGCCTTTTGGGCTATTAGCCGTACTGCTTTACCTTACCGGACGATCCCTGCTGTTGGCCGGAAAGCCTGCGACCGAAGTACCTCGTTAACCATCGGGTGGGAGAGAGGTACCTTTGTTCCTGCCAGCCTGGTACTTTCCGGTGGTACCCCTGCACGTAGTAACCGAAGGCCGCCACCGACGGCTTCTCCCGGGCGTATGGAGCCTTTAACCGGATACTTTGTGAAGCGGGCAGATAGACAAAAGTGGAGGAGTTGTCGATAACTTTCGCGGAAACGTCTATTCTGCGGGCACCAGACTCTCTGGTAGCCTATGTTTGTACCAGCGTTTTATTTCGTGAGAATAGGACAATTTTTCCCGCTTCATCTTCTGATTGAATCTCTGATACGGGATCAAGGGGAATTCTTAACCGACAGTGGTGGTTCACTGTCGGTTTTCTTTTTTATGATCGGGTAGGTATTAAAATTTGTATCGGAAGTACTACGCTCAGCCGGATATTTCAACTAATCCCGCTAACAAACTACTGCATACGAACCATTATCCATCCGGATAGTTAAGACACTATACGACCACTTTACCAACGACGGCAATGGGAATGAAATGGAATGGATTACTTTTACTTACCTTGATGTTACTGGCTAGTAGCTGTCAGAATGACGATTCGACTGATCCGGCTGATTGCAACCTGGCTATCCCCACCACAAAGGCACCACAGAGCGAAGTAACTGCTCTAAAACAATATATTGATACGAATAAAATCAATGCTACGGCTGATGAAAGGGGTTTCTATTACACCATTCACTCCCCCGGCACCGGTGCCAAACCCACTCTGTGTTCTGATGTTACAGTTGACTATACGGGCACGCTAACGAATGGGAGTACTTTTGAAACCGCTTCTGATGTAAGTTTCAACTTATCCAGGCTCATCCTCGGCTGGCAGCAAGGCATTCCCCTGATTAGTCCTGGTGGAAGTATTACATTGTATTTACCGCCAAGTCTGGCTTATGGACCACAGGCCCAGCAGGGTATACCGGCTAATTCAATACTTATTTTCAAGATTGATCTCATCTCCATTGATTAATAGCCTGATTTTTTTACTTTGACTAATCAGTTGGGAAATGGCTTCTGCTTTCAGTATCAGGCCCTATATTTTGAGTCTAAGAGCTGGTAACACCCTTGCCCGGAGGCGCTCCTCCAGGCAAGGATTTTTTTATTCGCGTTTTAAACGCTATTTGATGACACCCTGATTGCAAATCAGGGTGAGCTTGGGGTACCATTATTTTTTTGAATAATCAAGTTCAGGTCTAGATACACTATTTAGACCCGGTCAGGATGCGGGTGCTTGTACGGCTGCCGATAGTCACGCTCGAGCAGCTTGGTGAGCTCCCGGTCCCCGACGACTATCCGTTTCTGCGGGTCATAGACTACCGGGCGGCCCGTCTGCATGGATAGATTCGCGAGGATGCAGCTCGCTGTCGAAATATGGCCCTGTTCGATGTCGGCTATCGGGCGGCTTCCCTTGTCGATAGCATCCAGGAAATTGAGCATATGAAGACGGGTGGCCGGTGCTGCGTTCAGTTCGATTTTGGGGTTCGTGGGTTCAGTCAGGTCTTCGGGGTACTTTTCCTTTTCGTAAACTACGTCCAGGTGAATTTTCTTACCTTTTTTATCTTCCGGAATAAAGTCGCATTGCATGGTGCTGGCCCACAGGGTACCCTTCTCGCCGTAGAGGGTGAATGACCAGGGGTAGTCCGGGTTGTTAGGAGTGCCCCAGGTGCGGTGCTGCCAGATACAGTTCAGCCCATCGTACTCGAAGACAGCCGACTGGGTGTCAGAGATATTGGATTTGCCGCCAGTCTGCACGTAAATACCCCCTTCTGAGTTGATGCGCTTCGGCCAGCCGAGTCCCAGCATCCAGCGCACGGTATCGAACATATGGATGCACATATCGCCAGTGATGCCGTTGCCATACTCCATGAATGTCCGCCACCAGCGCACGTGCGGCAGACCGTCGTATGGGCGCAAAGGGGCCGGTCCGGTCCACATCTCGTAGTCCAGAAAGTCGGGGACGGGCTGCACCGGGGGATTGCCGTTGGCCCGCATGTGGAGGTAGCAGCACATTTCCACGTGGGAAATCTTGCCCAGCAAACCCGCGTCCACGATGTCGCGCTTGGCGGTGATCAGGTGGGGTGTACTCTTCCGCTGCGTCCCGACCTGCACCACTTTTTTGTACTTGCGGGCGGCAGCTACCATCGCCTCGCCTTCCATTACATCGACGCTGATGGGTTTCTGCACGTAAACGTTCGCCCCGGCCTTCACCGCGTCGATCATCTGCAGCGCGTGCCAATGGTCGGGGGTGCCGATGAGCACGATGTCTAGTTCGTTCTCGGCCAGCATCTTCTGGTAATCGCCGTAGAGTTTAGGCGTTTTGCCCGATTTCTGGCGTTGGCTGACGAGCTGAGCCGCGGCGGCAAGCATATTCTTGTCCACGTCGCACAGGGCTACTACCTCCACATCAGTGACCTGAATCAGGCGCAACAAATCGCTTTTACCGTACCAACCCGTTCCAATTAATGCGACGCGCTGGGTTTTGGCCGGATTAATCAAGTCCAACCCCCGCTCTCCGAAGGTTGAAAGTGCCAAAGCGGCGGTGGAACTTTGCATGAAGCGGCGACGGGTGATGTTAAATGAGTCCATAACGATGTAGGGATTAGTGAAGTAATTATTTGGTGAGAATTTCCAGGGTACCGCCATTTTTGAACAAATCGTGGGATACGAAATAGCCCTTGTTAGCTTTGCCATTTACCTTAATGGTTTTCAAGTCTCGGCCTTTGTTGGGCTTTTTGATGGTGAGTGTTTTGCCGCTGCTGGTACGCCAGGTAACCTCATCGAACAGCGGGGCGGTCACTATATATTCTGCATCGGTGGCCGAAAACGGGTACAGGCCCAACGCACTGAACACGTACCAGGCCGAAAGCTCGCCCGCGTCGTCCATGCCGCAGAGGGCCAGACCGTCCTCACCGATGCCGTAGAAGTTGTTCAGAATGTTGTCAAGGATCTTCTGCGATTTTTCGGGCTTGCCGATGAAATGGTAGGCGAACGGAGCCTCGTGGTCCGGCTGATTGCCGTGGCAGTATTGTCCGATGAACGACTCGACGTTCCGGGCGATGTACCTGGGGTTCCATGGCACGGTAAAGAGTGAATCCAGCTTCGACTCAAAGCCAGCTGCCCCGCCATACAGCGCGATCAGCCCCGGCATATCGTGGGGCGCGTAGAACGAAACCTGCCAGGCGTTGGCCTCCCGATACATGTACTCGTAGTAAGGGTACTGCGGGTTGAAGGGCGTAATCCAGTCGCCGTTGGCCAGTCGGCCCCGCATGAACCGGGTAGCCGGGTCGAACACATTCTTATAGTTTTTTGACCGCGCCATCATAAGGCGATAGTTGGTGGTGTCACCCAAGTGTTTAGCGATTTGGGCCACTGAATAATCGTCGTACGCGTATTCCAGTGTCTTGGACACGCCCGCGTTGGCCTTTGTTTCCACTTTAGGATTCGGGATGTCGGGGTCGGAGATGAAACCCTTTTCGATGTATTCGGCGATGTGGGCGCGGGGGCCGCCCGGCATATTGGCGTTTTTGAGCATGATCTGGTAGGTACCCTTGATGTCAAAATCCGTAATGCCCCGCTGGTAGGCCCCGGCAATAGATGATAATCCGTGGTCGCCGTGAAAGAAGGTAGGCAGAAATCCCTTTTTATCCCCTACATCCTTCATGGACTTGATGACATCGAGCGTCACCTTGGGAGAGATAAGGCCCAGCAGAACGTCTTTATTGCGGTAGGTGTCCCATAGCGAAGGCTCCGTGTAGTACCGGAAGTCGCCCTTTACAACCTGCTTTTTGGCATCGGTGTACTCGCCGTTGACGTCGCTGCGCAGGGCGGGCCACAAAAACGACCGGTAAAGGCAGGAATAGAGCATCTGCATCTGCTTGTCAGTGCCGCCCTTCACCTGAACGGACGACAGGAGTTTTTCCCAGGTTTGGGTGGCTTCGTTACGAACGGTTTCAAATGATTTGTCCGCTATCTCAGCCTCCAAATTTTGTTTGGCATTTTCCACGCTCACGAATGACAGCCCGATTTTGAGTTCGACAGGCTGGGTGCTGCCATTCGCCAGATGCACGACGGCATTACCGTTGCGTTGCCCGTCGTCCTTTTTCTCGATCCGGTCGATATTCGTATTCAGGCGAGCGTAGAAGTAGATGCGTTCGCCCGTCTGCTGGTAGCCCTGCACCGCCATCGGCCCGGCCTGCTCGATATTCCAGCCCGAGACACGGTTGTTGGCCCGGCCCAAATCGAAGAGTACCTGCCGGTCCGTGTTGTCGCGAAACGCGTATTGGTGGTAGCCGCAGCGCAACGTGGAAGTCAGCTTCACATCGACGTTATAATCATCCAGATAGACCTGATAAAATCCGGGAGCAGCACTTTCCTTCTGGTGGCTGAACCGGGAAGCGTAAGTCTCGGCCGGTCTGGAAAGCGGCAGAATGGGAATGTTACAAAGGTTCCAGTGGCCTTTGTTGGTGTGGGTAAAGCCATAAATCATGGAATCTTCGTATTCGTAGCCCGCGCCGGATCCGTATTCTGTCACGGGGCTTAGCTGCACCATCGCGTTGGGTAGCGAACTGCCGGGAAAGGTCAGCCCCGCCCACGAACGCCAGCCCTTCGGGTACTCGTAGCCGACAATCTCAGGGTCATAGAGGGGCGCTGTGCCAATAAAGGTGTTGACGTATTTGGTGTAGACGGGTTTGGGCTGGCTTATCCCTAGGGTAGAAACCAATAAAATGATCCCTAACATGGGTATGATGGCGTTGTATTTTATTTTCATAATTGTTTTTGGTGAGTCAATTAACCTGCTGTTTGCCCAGCGTGACGATGCCTGCCATTCACAAACTGGCACAGCAAGGAAGAATTCTCCATCAGACTACGGCTTATACTCTGTACTCGCCAGGACGCCTGCGGAACCCGAGCCTTGGCAAGATCCCTTCGGGTTAAGATTTCGGTTCGGAATGGGACTGGCGCAAACTTAGGTTTTATCAGGCGCTTTCCCGGTGGATATTTTCGTCAAAAAAGGTGTATTATTTCGTCTCACAAGAATTTTCATCAATTCCGGAATGCTGTTTTGCGTAATCTGAGGGCGATAGAATGAATACCCCCTGGAATGTTTTGCGGAAATAATTCAAGTCATCCATACCTACCTGGGCGGCCACCTCCGACACGCGCAGCTGGCCCGTTGCCAACAATTGAGCGGCCCGTTTCATACGGACATCCTTGATGAATTTGACGACCGGCTGCCCCGTAATCGCTTTGATCTGCCGGTAGAACGAAGACTGGCTCATGCCCATTTCCCGAACCAACGTCTGTACATTGAATGCCGAATCATGCATATTGGCTTCAATAATACGCATGGCCTTTTCAAGCAACTGCCGTTCCGCATTCGGAATAACAATGTCGGTCGGCTTTAACAGAATCTGACGCTGGTAATACTCTTTCAATTGATGCCGTCCCCGAAGGATGGACGCAATTTTGGCGTGCAGGATGCTGAGGTCAAAGGGTTTAGCCATGTATTCGTCAGCTCCCGTTTCCAGCCCTTCCAGCTCATGGACAGCCGCTACCCGAGCAGTCAGCAGGATGACCGGAATATGTTGTGTTTTGAGGTTTTGCTTTATTTTCCGGCACAGCGTCAGTCCATCGCTGCGGGGCATCATGATATCACTAATGACCAGGCTGGGCAGGAGGCTGAGCGTTTTCTCCCAACCATCAACGCCGTCGACAGCCGTAAAAACGGTATACGCTGGGGCAAGAAGTTGCTGTAGATACTGCCGTAGTTCGTCGTTGTCTTCAACCACCAGAATACGTGACGCCCCTAAATTGGCTTCCCCTTTCGGTAAATGACTGGTTTCGTCTTCATCAACGACCCTGTTCCGAACCAGGGCTGGCGATTTGGTGGTCGGTGGTTCATCGACTATATCCGTCTGCGACAGGTGTGCCTGACCAAACGGCAACCGCAGGGTGAATTCAGTACCGACATCTGGTTCGCTCGTTACCGCTACTTCACCGGCGTGTGCTTCCACAAATTGCTTCACCAGCGATAGCCCGATACCCGTGCCCATGATATGCATGGTTTCGGTATGCGACGCCTGGTAATAGGAATCGAAAATTCGCTCGATCTCCATCGGGTTCATGCCCACCCCCCAATCGCGCACAACAAGCTGGATATAATTGTCGATTAATTTATTTTCTTTGAATACCGCCGGCTCATCCGATAAGCCTACGACCGAAAGAAACAGCCTGATTTTTCCACCTTCAGGGGTGTATTTCAGGGCATTGGCCATCAGGTTGGTCAAGATGATTTCAAGCTTGTCCCGGTCAAAGTACATGGGTACCGGCGTGACGGGTACTTCAATGGCGTAATCAATGTGCTGTTCCTGAGCTTTGAAGCGGAAGATCATAAATAACTCGTTCACGAACGCAACGATATCATCCCTACTGGCCCGCAGGGAAATATTCCCCGTTTCGACCTTACGGAACTCCATGAGCTGATTGACCAAATTCAGGAGCTTGCGGGTTTGGTGCTGCACCAGGTCCATCTTTTCTTTGAAGCCGGGAAACGAACTTTTGGCGTTGGCCATTTCTTCCATTGGGCCCAGAATCAGGGTGAGCGGGGTACGTAATTCGTGTGAGATACCGGTAAAAAAACGAAGCTTAATATCAGTTACTTCCCTTTCTTTTTCGGCCTGAAATTTTTCCAATGCCAGATTATTCTCCAACCGCTGTTGGGTTAGCGTAATGTGGCGGTAAAGCAACAGAGCACCGATTATCAAAAGAATATACATCCCGTACGCCAGTCCGGTGCGGTACCAAGCGGGCGTGATGGTGATTTTAAGCGTGGCGGGCTTGGTGGACCATTTACCTTCGCCGTTGCTCGCTTTCACCACAAAGGTGTAATCACCGGCGGGCAAGTTGGCAAAGCTGGCCGAGCGTTGACCCGGCGCGGCCGTAATCCAGCCGTCGTTGTAGCCAATGAGCCGGTACGCATAGCTATGCTTGCGGGTATTGGCGTAATGTAGACCCACAAAATCCAGTGAAAAATCGTTTTCGGATGCCCGCAGAGTAATGGTTTTGGTTCCATTGATACCTCTCGTAAGGATCATGTGACCATTGACGGGCTTGTCGGCCTCCACCAGTTTGTTGAAAATACGCAGCCCAGTCAGGTGAACAACGGGCGCATAGGGGTTGGGCTTGATAAACCTGGGCTGAAAATACGTGACGCCGTTGACGCCACCGAAGAAGAGCGTACCATCGGCAGCCCGCCAGGCGGCGCCCACCTTGAAGGAGTTGCTTTGGATGCCGTCGGCCACAACGTAGGACACCCACTGGCCGGTGGCCGGGTTGACCCGCAGCAATCCGGTTCCCGCCAGCCAAAGGTGGCCGGTTTCGTCTTCCAGCAGGCTTTCTACGTCTGATAGGGGTAGTCGATGACTGAACCGTTGAATCACCTCCTGCCCTTTTGCATTGACCGTCAATAAGTTCAAGCCACCGCCAATTGTGCCAATCCAAAGCCGTCCTTGATGGTCTTTGAGTAGCGGCCAGGCATAATTAACGCTTAGGCTGGTGCTATCGTTAGCCCGGTAGCTGAACTGTTTCTGGACCTGAAGGGACTTGGGCGTTAGTTTCAGCTTAAGTACACCTGCGTCATGCGTACTAGCCCACATCAGGTCTTTTTCGGAGTCGTATAGTAAAAAAGTAAAACGGTTGGTAGGCAGGCCGCTGTTTTCGGTATTGAATCGCTGGAGGAAGCGTCCCTGTCGGTCAAAACGCAGTAGTCCCTTGTCAAACGTAGCCACCCAAATGGTTGCGAACCGGTCTTCCACAATGCTTTCCAACCGGGTAGTCCGTAACGAGAACCCATCCGGAAGGACGGTTTGTGTGTGGAGTTGGTCATCTTTGAGCGTGATCAGACCGCTGTACCGGGTACTGACCCAGAGGGTACCATCTGAGGCCCGACAAAACGCCGATACCTCAACCCCAGTCGCATAGCCGGGCAGTGACTGACTGAGGTAGTTACGGTACGTTTTCGTGGTCAGATCGTAACGGGAGAAGCCGTTGCGGGTCCCAATCCAGAGCCAGTTCCGGGCTTCGTCCTTTAGGATCGCATTGACGGCATTGTCGGCCAGCGTCGGTTGACTTGTGGCCTGTCGTTGCAAATTTGTAAACGGTTTATTCCACAGGTTTAATTTGTTTAGACCACCAGACGGGGTTGAGAACCAGATAATCTGGTTGCGGTCCTCAAAAATTTGTTCAACCCGCCCGGAATTGATTGTGTGTGAACTGGCATTTTCCGGCAGAAACAGCCTGTGCCTGTCTGGCAGAACGGGAATCCGGGACGATGAGTCGGACGCCGGACGCGGTTCCCATAAATGCAGCCCGGCGTTCGTTCCCACCCACAGATGCCCGAATGAATCGACATAAATGCACTGAGGTTCGTTGATGGGCTGGGGCAGGGAATATTGCGAGAAAGACCTTTGAGCCAGACGGTCGTCCTGCGACACCCAAAGAATTTGCTGATTAGTCCCAATCCAAAGGTTGCCTTGACGATCGAGGTGTAACGCCCGAATGAAGCGGGTTGCTAACGGAGCCGTCTGCGCCATAGATGGCAGTGACGGCTGCCCCGCACCGATTGACCATAGACCGTTGGAAAGCGTACCAATCCAGATTGTTCCGTCGCGGTCGGCGGCCAGACTCGATACGCCGAATGTAACGTCGGATGGCTTCGATAACCCGATTTGCCGAATATCGATTAGTTGATTAGCGGTGTTTAGGACCAGCACAAATAGCCCATCCGAGCGCGTACCGACCCAGATTCGCTCTTTCTGGTCAGCGGAAATCACTTCCACGTCGGCCAACTGAAGCCGTTCCATCAGCGCGTGGTTGACGGACGAACGGGCCAATTGGCTGACATTGATAAACCGATCGTGCGCGGCATCGAATAAGCTCAGACCGGCCCCCTCGGCACCCACCCACAACCGGTTTTGGGCATCCGTGTACAAATCCCGGATCCGGTTGCCGGACAGACCACTGCGGGTGTTGATGGGGAGCGAATACTTTTTCAGTTCGTAGCCGTTGTACCGATTGATCCCGTCGTTTGTCCCGATCCAGAGGAAGCCCTCGGCATCCTGCTCGGCGCACATCGCATCGCTGTGGGCCAAGCCATCATTCACCGTAATGTGGTCAAAGCGGTATTGGTCCGCAACAGACTGGCCCTGAACGATTGTGGCTATTAAATCAAAAGCCAGCAGAAGAACATACCCGCAAAACCTATTCATGATAAAGTGACACAACCTCCAATGTATTCCAATATAGAAAGGTATGGGAGGTAATGAAACTACTATTAACGAATACTTTGCACGGTACGGATTTAATAGTATGCTACGGAAATGGTTTGACAGGTAGGGGTGGGAGCTGAATGTCAGTGGGATATTGGACATTTCTGCTCCCGTAGCCCGGCGTAGTGAATTTTTTAGGGGTACCGTTTTAGGGCGTGGTATCTCGTCCATAATAGGATTACAAGCTTACTCCCTGTCTCGTCCTGATTTTAATTTACACCTTATCCAGTGTCAAGCAACTCTTTTATATTTTTTTATACCATTCTTTTTTATCCAGTTGGATAGGGTTGTTTCCGTGATGAGGTAGCGTTCAGCAATGTACTTCTGACTCGAACCATGCAGCAGTAAAGCTTCGATCTCCGGCCTGTACTGGTCCAATTTACTTTTCCCCGGGCCAATAGGCCGACCTAGTTTTACTCCGGCCATTTTCTTGTATGAATTCTACCTTTCCTAAATTCTTCTCGTTGGCCAGGTTCAGTATGTCGGCTTTGTTCTTTTCCAGATCCTGGTCCATTGTCGAGACACGTAAATAGGCAATAGTTCAGGACATTTTTTAAGCGATTAGATGAAAACCTAATTAGCCGTATTATTTTATAACAATACCAATACAATATTAAAGGCTTTTTGCTAAATTATCCTTATGGTTATACGACCCTTTTAAATGTAATAATCAACCGATCGAACAAAGACACTACCTTTTACTATGCCGACCCGGCGAAGACAGACGGCTTGATCCTTTCTATGCCGATGTATATATTGACCAGCAGAAAAACTTTTTCAGGCGGTGAGGACTTCAGCTATGGTATGCAGCAGGCCAAACGGGCAACTATCATAGGGGAAGTTACCGGCGGTGGTGCGCATCCCACTAATCCCTTTTCTGTGGGGCAAGGCTATATTGTTCAAATCCCATTTGGCCGTTCATCAAATCCTGTTACTAAGACCGATTGGGAGGGCACGGGTGTAATTCCTGATGTAAAAGTGGAGGCTGCAAAAGCCCTTATCAAAGCACAGGAGCTTATATTTAGAGAACGCCAGGCAACTGCAAAAACTGAAAAGGAGAAACAAAAGATGGAGTACTTGATCAATGCGCTCCATGTAAACCAGGACCTTGGCACCCTACCCGTGGATCAGTTTGATAAATTCGTCGGCACATACGGCCCCTTGGCCATCTATCGTGAGGGAAACAAGCTTTTTTGCAATATCTCAGGTAATATATCTGAGCTTGCTCATATATCTAAAAACCTTTTCGTCTTGGACGGCAATGCGCAGATTGAGTTCATACAAAACAGCAATGGCGTCTATTCCAAGGCCAAGCTGTTTGTCAGTCACGGAGACGTGTTTGAGGAGCTAAGAAAATAGAATGGCGTATATGTAGAGCAAGTACTTCAATTGTAATACTGAAGTATACTGAAATAGCTTTACACTTGTCTCTTCCTGATATTGGTTTACACATTCTATTTTAGGTCAATTCCCGTTGTTCTATAAGCCCCTTTATGTAAAGTATTCAAGCTTAAGAAGTATGCAAGCGAGGCTATTGGGAAAAAATCTTGATCCGATTTTACTCTTTTATGAAAGTGCATTGAAAGAGAAAGCTTATAAATGTGGGCGAGGTAAAAGAAAAAGCACTTAACAATTTCTTGCTAAGTGCTTGATAGTGAAGTGGTCTCGTAGGGATTCGAACCCCAAACCTCCTGATCCGTAGTCAGGTGCTCTATCCAATTGAGCTACGAAACCGTTGTATTGAATCGGACTGCAAAACTAACCGTTGGCGGTATTTTTAGCAAGCGTTCCGGCTAAAAAATTTTGCAAAATACCTCCTGAGCCTCTACCGGCCCTGATACACAGCCTGTCGCTTCTGAAGAAAAGCCCCGATACCTTCGGCCGCGTCCTGGGTTTGGCTGAGTTCGTCCTGGTAGCGGGCTTCCAGTTCCAGCATCGCAGGCAGGTCCGAATACAGAGACTGGTTAAGTACCTGCTTCATGGTACCTATGGCCCGGGTGGGAGCCGAGCGGTAGTAGTCAAGTACTTCGTTGACGGCCTCGTCGAGTTGGGCGGCCGGTACGGCGCGCTGGATCAGCCCCAACTCAACCGCCTCGGGCGCGTACACCCGCCGCCCCGTCGAGGCCAGCTCAAAGGCCCGGGCCATACCTACCAAACGAGGCAGAAAAAAAGTAGAACCGGCGTCGGGCATCAGCCCGATGTTGACAAAAATCTGGGACAGGTAGGCTTCTTCGGTGGCAATGACGACGTCGCAGGCCAGGGCCAGGGAGCAACCCGCCCCGGCGGCCAGGCCGTTGAGGCGGCACACAACCGGCTTGGGCAGGTTCCGCAGCGCCAGGATCATGGGGTTGTAACGGGTACGCAGGGCGTCGCCCATACCGGTGGCTTCGCCCATACCGGCTTTCAGGTCGGCTCCCGAGCAGAAAGCTTTGTCGCCCGCACCGGTCAGCAGTACCACCCGGACGCTCTCGTCGGCCTCGGCGGCCTGTACGGCGGCGGTAATTTCCTGGATCAGTTCGGGGCTGAGGGCATTGTAGACCTGGGGGCGGTGGAGGGTAATGCGGGCCAGGCCGTCGCTTAGTTCGTAAAGCAGGTGCTGATACATGGGGGCAGGAAGTTAGTAGAAGTCGCGAGGCGGCGCGCTCAGAAAAACACAAAGATGGCAATAGTACTTACCCCCATACCCAGTACCAGCCCGGCCCCTACCTGGGCGGGGGTGTGCGCGTTGAGGTGCAAACGGGCGCTCATGAGCCAGCCGGTAATAAGGATACCCAGAATAAGCGGATAAAACAGGGTGTTGTCGCCGTAGCGCAGGAACAGGCAGGCAATAGCCCCCAGACTGCCTCCCATGCCGGTGGCGTGGGCGCTTATTTTCCAGCGCAGGCTCACCAGCGCTACCACAGCCATGGATATGGTAATACTACCCAGCACCACGGCAATGTTGGGGGCCAGCTCACTGATGGGCTGAAACTGCCAGCCAAACAGGTAGGTAGCAAAGCTATAGATCAGGATAGTAACGATATAGGGCAGGCGGCGGTCCCGGAGCGTGTCCAGGTGCAGGCTTTTGACGTGGCCAAGGCGGTAGAAGTAGTAAATGACCAGGGCCGGGGCCATAAAGGTATTCAGGAACAGGAGTACCAGCAGGCTACTCTGCGCCGAACCGCTGAGGGCATTTACACCAAGTACCTCCGGTACAAACAGGAACAGTAAGCCAAACAGGTAGGTGGGCATCAGCAACGGATGCAACAGTACAGACAGAATAAGCGCTAACCGGGTATTCAAAGGAATTGTGACAGCTTCGTTCGTGTATCAAACCACAAAATTAACTTAAAACACTACACGAACAATGTCACTCGGCTGGTTCAGATCTGTTTGCGCAGGCGGGCTACGGGAATATTCAACTGCTCGCGGTACTTGGCTACCGTCCGGCGGGCTATGTTGTAGCCTTTTTCGTTCAATAATTTTTCTAATTTATCGTCAGAAAAAGGTTTGCGCTTAGGTTCGCTCTCAATGAGTTCCCGCAGAATATTCTTCACTTCGCGGCTGCTGACGTCTTCGCCCGATTCGGTCGAGATACCTTCCGAGAAGAAGTACTTGAGCGGATACAGACCAAACTCCGTCTGCACGCACTTGCTGCTGGCTACCCGCGACACCGTCGACACGTCCATGTCAATAATGGTGGCGATGTCTTTCAGGATCATGGGTTTGAGACGGGTTTCGTCGCCTTCCAGGAAGAAGTCGTACTGGTACTTCAGGATGGCGCTCATGGTACGCATCAGGGTAGCCTGCCGCTGCTTGATAGCATCGATAAACCACTTGGCCGAGTCCAGTTTTTGCTTCACAAAAGTGACCGTTTCCCGGATGTTACGGTTGGTTTTGTCGCTTTTCTGGTAGGTGTCCAGCATTTCGGCAAAGGTGCGGTTGACCCGCAGTTCGGGCGCATTACGCGAGTTGAGGCTTACTTCCAGCCGACCGTTGTGGCTGGTAAGGATAAAGTCAGGGGTGAGGTAGTGGGCGCGGTCGTCGTCGCCTTCCACGGAGCCGGGCTTGGGGTTGAGCCGGGTAATAAGGGTAAGTACCTGCCGGGCCTCTTCCTGGTTCATGCCCAGGCGCTTCTGAATCTTTTCGTAATGCTTTTTAGAGAATTCTTCAAAGTAGTGCTCAATGATTTGCAGGGCCAGCTGTACAATAAGGTCGCGCTGGTCTTTGCGGCGGAGCTGTAGCAGCAGGCACTCCTGCAGGTTGCGGGCGCCAATACCGGCGGGCTCCAGGCTTTGTACTTTCTTAAGAATGCTTTCCAGTTCCTGCTCGCTGGTATAAACGCCCTGCGTAAACACCAGGTCACTGGCGATGGCTTTAAGGGGGCGGCGCAGGTAGCCGTCGCCTTCAATGCTGCCCAGCAGGTGCAGGCCCAGGTAGCGCTGCTGGTCGGTCAGGTATAGAAAACCAAACTGCTGGTACAGGCTGTCAACAAGAGTCAGGCGGGTAGGCATGGGGTAGTCGCGGTCCTCTTCGTCGTTGGAAAACGAACCGTCGCCGTACATTTTATAGCCGTTGAGCTCGTCCGGATTAAGGTAGCTCTCAATGTCAAGATCGTCGCTGCGGCGGTCGTCGTAGGTGTCGTCCTGCAGGTCAGTTTCGTACTCGTTGTTTGGTAGTTCTTCGGCCCCTTCTTCCAGAGCCGGGTTTATTTCAAGCTCTTCCTTGATACGGGCATCCAGCTCGGCGGTAGGGATCTGCAATAACTTGATAAACTGAATCTGCTGCGGAGACAGCTTCTGCAGTAGTGTTTGGTTTAAACTCAGCTTTTGCATGTATCAGTAAAGGTTTTTCATAAGCAATATCTGTTTGTCTCACGAGCCTTAAAAACATCAAACATTTAATACTTTATTTGGCTATTCTAACAATAGTTGTACCAAATTAGCGCAAATTCTATAATAAGAATAAAATATTTTGTAACCTTTTTTGATATAATTGAAAATTAACACCTTAGCCTATAAAATATTTTTAATGCTAAGTACAATAGAGGCACAAAAACCCAAAAATAGGGTAAATCTTTAACTTGTAGGGCAGGTAGGTTTTCGAGCCTTAACTTCCTAAATTTGCAGCCTTATTCAGTTAAGCCAGAACATTTAGAAGTTAAATAACAATGGGTCCCGTACAGATTAAGCAGTTAATAAATAGTACGCCCGTAGGCGAGTCGGTAGAGGTAAAAGGATGGGTACGTACCAAGCGCGAAAGCAAAAATGCCATATTCATTGCCCTCAATGATGGCTCCACCATCCATACGATCCAGGCCGTAGCCGAGCCGGGGCAGTTACCCGATGACCTACTGCGTCTGATTACGACGGGCTCCTGTATTAAAGTAACGGGCCAGCTGGTAGCGTCGCTGGGTTCGGGGCAGTCGGTAGAGGTAAAAATCCAGGATGTACAGGTATACGGTACCGCCGACCCGGAGGTGTACCCGCTACAGCCTAAGAAACACTCGCTGGAGTTCCTGCGGGAAATCGCCCACCTGCGCCCCCGTACCAATACCTTCGGCGCTATCCTGCGCCTGCGCCACACGCTGGCCTACGCCGTGCATAAGTACTACAACGACAACGGGTTCTTTTACCTGCATACGCCCATTATTACCGCTTCCGACGCGGAGGGTGCCGGCGAGATGTTCCGGGTTACTACGCTGGATATGTACAACCCTCCCAAAGACGAGGCGGGTAAAATTGACTTCAAAGAAGATTTCTTCGGCCGCGAAACCAACCTTACCGTATCCGGGCAGCTGGAAGGTGAGCTGGGCGCGCTTGCCCTCTCAAAGATATATACCTTTGGACCTACCTTCCGGGCCGAAAACTCCAATACTACCCGCCACCTGGCTGAGTTCTGGATGATTGAGCCGGAAATGGCTTTCTTTGAACTGCAAGATAACATGGACCTGGCCGAAGACTTCGTCAAGTACGTGATTCGTTATGCCCTGGAACACTGCGCCGACGATCTGGCTTTTCTGGAGAAGCGCCAGGCCGAAGAGGAAAAGAACAAGCCCCAGAACGAGCGCTCCATGCCGTTGCTGGAAAAGCTGCGCTTTGTGGTAGATAGCCCGTTTGAACGGCTGACTTATACCGAGGCAATCGATATTCTGGTGAAATCGAAAGCGCATAAGGAAAAGAAGTTTCAGTACCCGGTAGAGTGGGGCATAGACCTGCAGAGTGAGCACGAGCGGTACCTGGTCGAGAAGCACTTCAAAAAACCCGTCATCCTGACCAACTACCCCCGCGAGATAAAGGCGTTTTATATGAAGCAGGACGACGAGTCGGCGGCGGCCCCCGGGCCAACCGTCCGGGCCATGGATGTACTGTTTCCGGGGATCGGTGAAATTATTGGTGGGAGCCAGCGGGAAGAAAATTACGAAAAGCTACTCCAGCGTGTACACGAGGTAGGTATTGAGCCCGAGAGCCTGTGGTGGTACCTCGAAACCCGGCAATTTGGTACGGCTCCCCACGCCGGCTTTGGTTTGGGCTTCGAGCGCCTGGTCCTGTTTGTGTCGGGTATGGGTAATATCCGTGATGTGATTCCCTTCCCCCGCTACCCCAAGAGCGCGGAGTTTTAAGAAAAACCGAGCTTTGAAAATATAGTTTCCAGGCAAAAAGGCCAGAGAACCGCAGCTGCGGTTCTCTGGCCTTTTTGCCTGGTATAGTACCTCGCTCCGGCTTTTGGCAGATTGGACATTTTTACTCCCTTCCCGGGATTCTTCGTATATGGACAGTTGGGGAAAAAAGTACATAAAATTGCTTATCGCTTTCTCCACACTCCGGGCGTTTTAGCACGTATATACGTCTAAAAAAGATAATTGTACTTTTCTAAGCTACTGGCACAATTTTTTGCTAAGTCACCAGCAGGCCTGATAAAAGCCTGCCAGATGTATATCCACGCCATACATAATAGACATATATCCACACCAAACTAAACCAGTCTAATGTTAGTACACTACCTACTCCCACCTGTATCTTTTCAGCCTACGGTACTTCCTGGTGCTGCATCTTTCTACCTGACAAACCTCCCGGAAAAGCAATCCTTTTCATCTCGTTATTCGCTATCAGAATCCAAGTCTGATTGATACGTATAGTTTGATACGTGGAGGAGGAGGTTGGGGCTGCAAGTTTGGAAAACCAGCAACTACCTGCTCAATTATGGCAACATTGCCTGTTGATAGATATTAAATATTAATCTGTCGGCCAGTGTCAGGAAGTCTAGATTACTCTTACTTGCACCAATAGATTATGAAGAAAGGTCTTTACAGATTTTTACTGCTGGCTGTGTACATGCTGTCGTTGACCGCGTATGCGCAGGAGCCTCCAAAAAACCAGCCCAATACAGGCTTTGAACTGACCGGAATCAGGAGAGCATCTATTCCCGGCCAGTCCGTTATAAAGGTACAACCCGCCGGAAAAACCGACAACCGGACAAAAACTTCCCTGGATAAAGAGGACAATCAGCCCGCTGCCACCCTGGTACGTCCTGAAGAACCTGGCTGGCGAACCACGCGGTTTCAAGTTGAAACAGGTACCTATCTTTCCCACGCGGGGCTGTCGCAGGGAGGGAGCCTGCCCTTTTGGTTTCGTACCAATCAGTACGGCATAGTACCCCAGGGGTCGGTAGCCGGAGTACTGCGGGGGAATGTCCATACGAGTTATAAATCAGTAATTCAGACCGCTAAATTTGATAAGGTTGATTTTGGTTACGGTGCTGACGTAGTCCTGAACACTACAGGGCGCGACTGGCAACTGCTGGTACCGGAGGCCTATGTAAAAATGCGTTACGGGCCTTTTGAACTGTACGGCGGTCGCCGCCGCGAGGTAGTAGGGCTACTGGACACGCTGCTCAGTTCGGGGTCGTATATCTGGTCAGGTAACGCCCTGCCTATCCCTAAGGTTGAGCTGAGAATTCCCGACTACTGGCCGGCCCGCTCCTTTGTGGGGATAAAAGCCAGCTATTCACACGGTTTTTTTGAGAACTCGCGTCCTTTTGTCACCGGTGCCCTTCTGCATCAGAAGTCGCTGTACGTACGCCTGGGAAAAGCCGATTCCCGCCTGCGTTTTTACGGAGGCATGAACACGCAGGCACAGTGGGGCGGGCGTTCTCCCTTCTTTTCTACCGAAGGCCGACTCCCAAGTAACCTGGAAGCCTACCTGTACGTGGTTTCGGGTAAGAGTGTAGCGGGTGACTCTCTCAAGTTTGGTAACAGCTTCGACGGGGGCAACCGGGTGGGGAATCACCTGGGGAGTATTGACGGAGCGCTGGAGGTGAATCTGGGCTACTCATCGCTCCTGGTGTACCGGCAAAGTGTCTACGAAGATGGCTCCCTGTATTACCTGACCAGCCTGGTCGACGGCCTCAACGGAATCAGCTGGCAGAACCGCCGCCAGCCGCTGGCCGGTGTACAGCTCGAGCGCCTGACGGTAGAGTACCTGCACACAATGAGCCAGGGAGGTGATATGTTTCTGGACTCTCCCGCTAAGTACCGCGGTCGTGACAACTACTTCAACCACGCCCAGTACCGCGACGGATGGTCGTATTTCGGGCGCACCCTGGGTACTCCATTTATCACGGCCAATCCCGAACTGAAACAAGGACTGCCCCCGGCCGGTGGGGCTTTTACCAGCAATAACCGGGTGCAGGCCTGGCACATGGGGGCTGCGGGCCGTTTTTCGCCAGCGGTGTCTTTTATAGGAAAAGTTTCTTATTCGCGCAATGCAGGTACCTACGACGTCGCCCTTGAACCCATGCTAACCCAACTGTCGGCTTATCTGAGTGTGGGAGCAGACGTGGGTTTCTGGCCGGGGGTACAGGTGAGCGGGGCGCTGGGCTGGGACCGGGGCCAACTGCTCAACGACGCCCTCGGGCTGCACCTGCGCATCCGGAAAACCTGGGTCGACAAGTACCGAAAAGACCTGGTACAAAACGTTGAGGGACAGCCGAAGGGGCTGGCAAAACGCTAAATCAGTTGCCGCCCGTAATCTCCCGTAACAAAGTAAAGAACCCCCGCTTTCTATCGGAATTAATACCCCAGTCGGCGGGTATACTCTGGTAGCCTTCGTGGAATCCTTCCCCTTCTTTGCGGTAGTCGAAGTACCCCCAGGAGGCGTACGCTTTTACGGCGTTTACGAAGTTATTGACCGGCTGGTCAAAGTCAAAATGGTCGTCCTCGTTGAATACAATGGGTTGGTTGCGGTAGCCCTCTACCTGCCGGGTTTGTTCAACCAGGCGGGTAATGCGTTCGGGCTCTTTGATTCCGTTGCCGTGGAGCAGAATAAAGTCGGCGGCGCTTACGACATTAGGCCTGGGCAGGGTGCCTCCTCCGTAACTGGTACTTACCAGCAAACGGTACCCCTTTTCCTCTTTTTGCTGTACCCACTCTATCAGCTCGTGTACGCGCTCGGGTTGCAGAATAGCGTGGTCATAGCGGACATTACACTCGTTATTGATTTCAATGAGGACATGGCGATACCCTTTCCTTAGCAGCCAGTCGGTAGCCCGGTCTACGGCGTTTACTACGGCTTTCTCGTCTTCCAGAATTTCGTCCTGCCCAAAGTAAAAAAGTCCCAGTATAACTACCATCCCGAGTTCATCAGCCCGTTGGAGTATTTTGTCCAGCCGGGTGAAGTAGTCGAACCGGAGGTTGCCTTTGGCATCAAAAGCTGAGTTGACCCAGCCCTTATTGCCGTAGCCGGTGGGGCTGCCACCCTGCAGGTTCAGTGTGAAGGCCAGCAGGCCGTGCCGGTACCACTCTTCCATGGCATTGACAAACTCGTTGGTGTTGCGGTCGGCGTCCCACAGGCGGGTATCGGGGTAGACAAACAACGACCGGGTTTCGGGGTTTTGGTCGTCAAATATGCCCTGTACCATCCGGGAGTTCATCAGCAGGCCTTCTATTTTATGACCATTCCAGTACCGGTTGGGGTAGGTAGGCTGGCCGTTGATGTAGAACTGGTTTCCTTTTATTTCCACAATAGTGCGGGGAGGCTGCTGGGAATAGCTACGGTAAGAAGTACCTACCGTATAGACAAGCAGTACAATAAGAAAAGCGGTGTTTTTCATGACAGATGACCACAGGGCGTAAGTGAGAAATTCTCCTGCTAAAGTACCTTAAGAAAGCTTCTTTCTAAACATGACTACTTAGATACAGTTATAATCATAGGAACGGCTCTGACCACGGCCAATGGGCGGAGGCGCTGTAAATCTATTCAGGCACGGGCTACTTACAAGGCCGGGTATAGACTTTGTAAATAGCAAGTACTTAAACCAAACCTGCCGCTGAACTGCCGGCGCCGCTGGCTGAGGTGGCACGTAAATTATGCACCATACAAAAGAAAAATAAAGAAATTATGGCAAAAAATAAGACGGTATTTGATGATAATCTCCACTGGTACAAAGACGCCATTATTTATGAATTACATATCAAGGCGTTCCGGGACGGTAACGGTGATGGAATCGGCGATTTCCAGGGTATTATGGAAAAGCTGGATTATCTGGAAGATCTGGGCGTAACGGCCATCTGGGTACTTCCTTTTTATCCTTCTCCCCTGCGGGACGACGGCTACGACATAGCAGACTACTACAGTATCAATCCGTCTTATGGTGATATACAACAGTTTCAACTGTTTCTTAACGAAGCGCATAGCCGTAACCTGAAAGTAATTACGGAGTTGGTAATAAACCACACCTCCGATCAGCATCCGTGGTTTCAGCGGGCGCGGCGGGCACCCAAGGGCTCGCCCGAACGTGATTTTTACGTATGGAATGACGACCCGACGAAGTATAAGGATGTCCGTATTATTTTTCAGGATTTCGAAGCGTCCAACTGGACCTGGGACTCCGTAGCGCAGCAGTACTACTGGCACCGCTTTTTCCACCACCAGCCCGACCTCAACTACGACAGTCTGCTGGTGCAGGACGAGATATTCAAGATCATAGACTACTGGTGCGAAATGGGCGTGGATGGTTTCCGGCTGGATGCCGTTCCGTACCTATACGAGCGCGAGGGTACCAACGGTGAAAACCTGCCCGAAACCCACGTTTTCCTTAAAAAGCTACGGACGCACATTGACCAGAGGTTTCCCGGTACGGTCTTTCTGGCCGAGGCCAATATGTGGCCCGAAGACTCGGCTTCGTACTTCGGCGACGGCGACGAGTGTCACATGAACTACCATTTCCCGGTAATGCCCCGGATGTTCATGGCCCTGCAGATGGAAGACCGGTACCCCATTACAGATATATTTGAGCAAACTCCCGACATTCCCGAAAACTGTCAGTGGGCCATATTCCTGCGCAACCACGATGAGCTGACGCTGGAGATGGTGACGGACGAAGAGCGGGATTATATGTACAAGGTATACGCCAAGGACCCAAAGGCGAAGATAAACCTGGGTATCCGGCACCGCCTGGCGCCGCTCATGGAGAACAACCGTCGCAAAATAGAACTGATGAACTGCCTGCTGTTCTCGCTCAGCGGCACGCCCGTAATTTACTACGGCGATGAAATTGGTATGGGTGATAATTTTTACCTCGGTGATCGCGACGGCGTTCGTACGCCGATGCAGTGGTCACCCGACCGTAACGCCGGTTTCTCGTTATCAAATCCGCAGAAACTGTACCTGCCCGTTATTCTCGATCCGGAATACCACTACGAGTCGGTCAATGTCGAAACGCAGCGCCGTAACCCGTCGTCGTTGCTGTGGTTTATGAAGCGCATGATTACTATGCGGAAGCGGTACAAGGCTTTTGGCCGTGGCGACATGGAATTTATCAATGTTGATAACCCGAAAGTACTGGCCTTTACCCGTAGCTACGATGATGAAACGGTACTCGTGATAGTTAATCTGTCGAGGTACTCACAACCCGCCGAACTGGACCTGGGTGCGTTTAAAGGATACGTGCCGGTAGAGGTATTCAGCAAAAATCGTTTTCCGGTTATCAAAGAAGACAGCCCCTACTTCTTTACCCTGGGCTCCTACGGGTACCAGTGGTTTGTGTTGGAAAAGGTATTCCTTAGCGCGGATGAAGTGAGACCACTTCCAAGAATCAGAATAAATAAATGGGAGAACCTGGTTCAGAAAGAAACACTGAAGCAACTGGAAACTAGCATACTTCAGGATTATCTGAAGAAAATGAGCTGGTTTAACGGAAAAAAACGAACGGTACTAAGTGCCGAAGTGGTGCAGCATGCGGGTTGGTCGTTAACCGAAAGCGAGGTCCGCATACTTCTTATTGAGGTACACTACGAAAGCGGATTACCCGAAACGTACCAGTTGGCGCTGACCATGGTAACGGAAGACACCTCAAAACGTATCATTGAAAACTGCCCGCAGGCGGTACTGGCTGAGATACAGGTAGGAGAACAGGCGGGGCTTCTTTGCGATGCTCTCTTTACCGTTGAAATGCAGCAGCAGCTCTTTAAAAATATTGCAGGTAAAGAATCAATCTCGCTCGATAAGGGGCAGCTGGTGTTCAGGGGAGATGGTATTTCAGACCTGCTACCCGAAGGCCAGGAGGAGATAAAGTCGCGGCTGCAGGCGTCAGAGCAAAATACCTACATTACCTACGACAACGATTTCTCGCTCAAAATGTACCGCCGCGTGGACCGTGCCATCAATCCGGACATGGAAATAACGCGTTTCCTGAGCGAGCAGGCCCATTTTGACTATATGCCTTCCTTTATTGGGGCGATAGAATGGAAAGTTGAGGGGGATTCTATTGTACTGGGCATGATGCAGAAATCGGTCGAGAGCCACGGCGAAGGCTGGAACTACATGCTGGAAAGGCTGAACAACTACTACGAGCGTATTCTGGCGCTGGATCAGGACGCGCTGCCTTCTTACCAACTGAAAGGCAGCCTGACCGAGCCGGTGGCGTATGATGATATACCCGAAGACCTGAAAGAGCTGCTGGGCGGGCCCATCGCCGAAGGTACCCGGCTACTGGGTTTACGAACGGGCGAAATGCACAAAGCGCTGGCTTCGGACACCAGTCAAAAAGACTTCGCCCCCGAAGATTTCTCCCTGCATTACCAGCGTTCGTTGTTCTCGGCGCTGCAGTCGCTGGTTCGGGAGACTTTCCAGAACCAGTCCCGCAACCTGCAAAAACTGCCGGATAACGTGCGGGAAGATGCCGAAAAGCTGCTGGCCCAGAAGGAAGAAATATTGAGCCTGCTGAAGCGGATTTATACTAAAAAGCTGGATGTGGTAAAAATCCGGATTCATGGCAATTACCACCTGGGGCAGGTCCTGTTTACGGGAAAAGACCTGGCTATTTTTGACTTTGGAGGAGATCCCAGCCGCAGCCATAGCGAGCGCCGACTGAAACGTTCGCCCCTGCGCGACGTCATCGGTATGGTTCATTCGTTTTACTACGCGGCCTACTCAGCCCTGCTGCGGAACGACCAGATTCGGGAGGAAGACATTCCAAAACTGCTGCCTTTCGCCGAGATTTGGGTACACTACGTATCGGGCTTCTTTATGCAGGCTTACCTGGAAACCGTAGAAGGCAGCCTGTTTATTCCCCGGGAAAAAGAAGACCTGAACGTAATGACCCAGACGTTCATTCTCGAAAAAGCGATCTTTGACCTTAACGAGGAGCTCAATAACCGTCCCGATTGGGTCATCGTACCGCTCCAGATCATTAAATCAATTTTGAATCAGGTAGAAAATCAGAAAGAGGTACCTGAAGCCAGTTCCTGACCGGCTACAGATACCATATTTTCTCTACCTTTGCGGGTAATCAAGTACAAGCCACCCCAGGACCGGTAGCAAAAGCCGGTCCTGGAGTGACTTAGCTGACTAACTACGTACCTGCCCGTGCCTCTTACGCTACTCCTGTTTTTACTTATGGTACCCGGCTTTGTGGTGGTGGGGGTATACCTCGAACGCAAAGTTTCCGCCTTCATTCAGGACCGTATGGGTCCGATGGAAGTGGGAAAATGGGGACTGCTACAGCTGTTTGCTGATTTACTAAAACTCCTGCAGAAAGAAGACATTGTGCCAAAGGCCGCCGATCGCTGGATGTTCCTGCTGGCGCCCATTGTTATATTCACGGCTATCTTTGCCGGCTACGCGGTAGTACCGCTGGCACCGGACCTTTCGGGTTCAGGGGCTGCGGTGGGGGTTTTTTACCTGCTTACTATTGTTTCCATTGATGTCATAGGTCTGCTGATGGCGGGTTGGGGGTCCAACAACAAGTACTCACTCTTTGGGGCCATGCGCGCCGTTGCCCAGATTGTTTCCTACGAGGTGCCGCTGGGGCTTTCGGTGTTGTGCGTGGTCATGATCGCCCAGACCCTGGACCTGCAGGTTATTAGTTTTCAGCAGGGTATTTATTCACCCGATGCCAACTACCTTTTCGGGCTGAAAGGCCTGGGGCTGGACGTCACGAACGTAGGGGGCTTCCTGACCTGGAATATTTTCCGCAATCCGTTCCTGCTCATAGCGTACGTTGTTTTCTTCATTGCTTCCCTGGCCGAGTGCAACCGCGCCCCCTTTGACCTGCCCGAGGGCGAATCGGAGATTGTGGCTGGTTTTCATACCGAGTACTCGGGTATGCGCTGGGCGCTGCTGATGCTGTCGGAGTACGGCATGATGCTGCTGGTGTCGCTGCTGGGAGCTATTCTGTTTCTGGGTAGCTGGAATACCCCTTTCCCCAACATAGGCCCCGTACGCCTGGCCGACTGGACGAGTGGCGAGCCGGGTACTATTTTTGGGTACCTGTCGGGTGCTTTCTGGCTCTTATCCAAGGCCCTGCTGGCGGTACTGGTGCAGATGTGGGTACGCTGGACACTACCCCGCCTGCGCGTAGACCAGCTCATGTACCTGGGCTGGAAGGTACTTACACCCGTAGGGCTGGCGCTGTTTTTCTTCTCGGGCGTGTGGCGGCTGCTGGGGGTGTAGAGGTAGCGCTATTTATATAATCTCTATTTTTTGAAATTAGGGTTATCACCTTTTATCGCTTTTCTTGAAAGAGGCATAAAAGTCATAGTAGAAAGCTACTAACGGTTAGAGGAACAGCCTTTATTATCTATCCGTAGCTATTGCAAAGAAGGAGTTTTGGTGATAGCGTTGACTTGGTAAAGGACAGAGTCCTGACTGCATGGCAGCCAGGACTCTGTCCTTTTGATTATCGGAAAGAACTTTACTGGTTCTTCACCACCTTAATTACTCTCCGCTCAGTTGCTGTCTGCACGTTCAGCAGGTACAAGCCTTCTGGGTACATATTCAGAGAAACTTCCTGACGTAGCCGAGTACCAGCAGTTGGTACTGTACGCGACTGCATGAGTTGACCGCGCAGGTCACGTACTTCAAGTACCACATCCGTAGCCTGAGGAAGCCTGATCTCCACCATAAAGCGGTCACTGGCGGGGTTAGGTCCTACCGTTACCGTCAGCTCCTTCACTGACTCATCCGCCAGGTCAACTACTACTGCGGTAGGTTGTACTTCCTGGGGAGCTGCCGTACGACTGGTAGGCGCTGCGCAGGTACCAAGGGTGCTTCCATTGGCCAAATGAGTGGCTACGGCATTAGCATCTACACAAATCTGGTTCCAGGGATTCTTTGCACTGCTAGTTTTTTGGCATACCAGCACCTTATCATTCTTATTGCCGCAACGCACATCGACCATCTTGACCGATACAACACTCGTGCTCTGCACACAACCCCGGGCGTCGGAGATGCTCACGCTGTAGTTTCCAGCCTCTGTCAACACCAGTGAGGAGCCCATTGAGCCGTTTGACCAGGTGTAGCTGTAAGGCGCCGTGCCTCCGCTAACGACCGGTTCGTAGGTAAGACTCTGAGGGCCATAGCCTACGTAGATCGTGTTGGGCTGCGCCCCCGCCCCGATGGAGTTCACGCTGGCGAGCGACACACTCAGAGGAGCATTGATGACCACCGTACGGCTGCACTGCGAGTGGTTGCCGCTCTGGTCGGTCACCGTCCACTGAATCGTGCTGGTACCCACCTGGAACTCCCCGCTGGCATCTGTGCCTGTACCGGTGCGGTTGGTAGCCCCGCTGATCGTAAAGCTCACCGAAGCAATCTGGCAGTTGTCGGTTGCCACCAGATCCGGAATCGTATAGGTGTTGGTAGCGGCAAAGCAATGGGTTATCTCTTCGGCCGGGCAGGTGATGGCAGGCTGGAGTTTGTCTTCTACGGTTACCACTACCTCAGCCTTAGCGCTGTTTCCGCTGGCGTCGGTTACGGTCAGAATGACGGTGTTGGGGCCAGTGTTTGAGCAGTCGAAGCTGGATTTGTCCAGGCTCAGTTGCAGACTGGCCGCATCGGTGCAGTTGTCACTGGAACCGTTGTTAAGCTGGGCGGGGCTGATTGTAGCCTTACCCGAAGCGTCGAGTTGGACCGTCAGGGGCCTGGCCAGTGCCAGGGGCTCCTTCTCATCCTTAGCCGTCAGCGTAACGATTTCCTCCGTGTAGTTGCCCGCTTCATCGGTGGCCGTGATGGTCACCGTGTGCGTCTGATTCGGCGCTGAACTTAGTACGGTTCCTGCGGCTGGGCTTTGGGTGAAGCTGGCCATGCTGCAGTTATCGGTGCCGGTCAGACCCATCAGCAGATCGGGCACGGTAAAGCTACAGTTTTCCAGCAGGCTCACCGTACGGTCGGCCGGTGTTGTGAATGTTGGGCCCTGCTTGTCTTCCACGGTGATAGTGGTATTGACACTACTTATGGCACCACGTGCGTCCGTAACGGTAAACACAATGTCTGTGACTCCTTTTGAGTAAGGGCCGACTGGCAAGACGCTGAAGGTCAGCTTATCTCCATCGGGGTCAGACGAGCCATCATCGAAGGCCTCTGCCGTAGTGGTACCCTGGCAGTTGGCATCGGCCGAAACAACAAGCGGTTTTGCGACCGCAACCGGAGCTTTATTACAGGAGGACTGGGGGTCGGTTACAGTCACGGTGACCTGGACACTGGTTGATTTTCCGTTTACATCCGTAGCCGTAACTGTAATTGTATTGTCACCGAGGTTGCTGCAATCGAAGCTTGACTTGCTGAGTTGCAGACTGGCTACACCACAGTTATCCGAATAGGCGGTTACCACATCATCAACCTGTATGGTGGCCGAGCCGGCAACCAACGGTATGGTTTTATTAACAGCCGTCAGCGTGGGGGCGATGTTATCGACTACGGTCACCTTGGCCACCGCCGACGAACTCAGGCCCGCTGCGTCTGACACGGTCAAGGTGACGTTGTTCTCGCCAACTCCCAACTGCTGAATAACACCGGGGGCTACGAACGGCTGGTAGCTGGTCATGTTAAAGAGGGTACCATCGTTCTTGCTGGGTGACTTATCCTTTACCTTGGTGCTTCCCGGCCCATCTTCAAAATCATAGTAAGCAAACAGACCGAATTCATTGCCTGATAGCGACTTATCCTTGAAAGTGTTGATGTCGGCGGAACTTCTGGCTACGCTCCAGATACGCACTTCATCCATCTGCCCCTTCAGAAAAGGATCAGCATACTGCGATTTGCCGATAAAGTTGTTGTTCGTAATTCCACCATTCAGGCTGTTCGGGGTCAGTGTCATGGCGTTATTGGTACCCACCACCTTCCCATCAATGTACATGGTGCCGGTCACGCTGTTGCTTGATACCTGCTTGAGGACCACAGCAACGTGGTGCCAGCCCGTGGGCATAGCTATATTGGAGTTAATCACTTGCTCGCCATTTATGCCTCCAATCGTAATGGCAAATCGTGGATTTCCCAAACCAGGATTCCGGCCGTTTTTTGCGGTAAAAAACATGTTTACATTGGTGTTATTACCAAAATCCATGAACCTTGTCCAGTTGCCATTGTCGGTATAATTTACCCAAGCCTCAAACGTGAAATTGGTCAGTCCTTTTACCACGCCGGCGGGTAAGGTAAAATAGCCGCCCGGATTAGTACCATTGAAGGCCAGGGCGTAGTTGGCCGGATTGCAACCGAACGTGGTGTTGGAGATGGCTTTGTTGGTGATAGCCTGATCATCGGTGCTACCGCCGTCAATGTCATCCGGCGTGATAGTGGCCTTGCCATTGGCATCCAGCGCAATGACAATGTCTTTTGCAACCGCAACCGGAGCCTGATTGGCCTTGCCGACTACCGAAAGGACAGCCGGGGTATTGCTCAAGGTATAGTTGTCCAGCCTGTTGTTGGGATCATTCAGGGTGGCGATAATTGGATACCCTCCATCTCTCTCTTCGCTGGTATTATCGGCAGTAGTGCTGTACTGAACAGTTATACCATCAGAAGGTACAATACCAGTAACCGTGCCCGTTAATTGGGGATTGTCCTGGCCATAATCCTTTGTTTTATCATCAACAACAATGGTCAGATCAGCCTGGCTGATTTTTAGTGTTACTTTGGTCCGGCTTGTACTAACGCATCCGTTGAGGGAAGCCTGGGCGTAGAAGGTATAGGTACCTGCGTCAGTGGCTACGGGGTTTTCGGTCTCCCCGCCGGTTGGTGCCAGGAAGTACTGCACAGTAGCACCATTGCCTGCCGTGGCGGTTGCCGTCTGCGTATTGCCATTGTAGGTGAAAGTATTTGACGCATCGTTTACCGTTGGTGCATCAGGTGCAGCAGATTGTACAGTACCTGAGAAGGTTATCTGGGCAGCGGAAGCGCCTGTAATCACAGGGCTTCCTGATACGTTTCCTGCCGTAGCGCCACTGGCAATGCGTACGTACACCGTACTAGCTGTGGTGCCTGTGTTGAGCGTCAGAATATCGGTATAGGTATTTCCATCGGCGGATAACTCAAAATTAGCCGGAGCTTCAATCACAACCGGGTTTCCAATACATTTGCCCAGAACCGTGAATGTTTTGGCGGCTCCTGCAACACATCCAGTAGATGTAAGACTACTAACAGATTGGGTACTGGGGGTTAAGGTTCCATTTAGCCTGGCCACGTTTGCTGCCGGACTGGTCAAAAAGCCTGTGGCATCAACGGGTCCTGTATAGCTATTGCCAGTTCCGCCTAAGGATGTTGGGCCGTTGGGTGCTCCCCAATAGTTACCCCTAGCGATCAAGGTTTCAAGTCCATTGTTAAATACAGCACTGCCATTTCCCTGAAAAGTATTGTCGGTAATAGTAAGGGAGCCATTTGATGTTACAGTCAAGCCCCTTGTACAGCTTACCAGGTTATTGGCGATTAGCTGCCCGGAAGTGGTACCTGCAACACTAATACCTGTTGCCCGGCTACAGACGCTGTTAGTGGTCACTGTAGCCGAACTACAATTGTTCAATATCAGTCCTGTACCAAAGGAGGAGTTTCTATTATACGAAAGGTTAAGTTTCTCTATCAGGGCGTTGTCACAGCTTGCCAGTTGGAGAGCAGTACCGCCGAAGCCGTGAAGGTCCCCATCCCTTAGCACCACATTGGCTCCGCTCACCGACTCATCGCCAATGACCAGACCCTCCATGTTCAGCAGGTATATTCCATTGCCACCCCCGCTGAAGGTGTTGTCTCTGACCAGCAGGCCTTTGGGCAGGCTGGCCGTTGTCACCCCATTTACCTGCAAGGCGAAGCCGCTTCCTGCGCTCGCGTTGACAAAGCTGTTGCTCAGCACCCGCAGGTCCTTGCCCCCGCTAGACGCGATGCCGACTTGGCGGTTGCTAATTTGGCAGTTCTGGATCAGCACATTGTCGTTGTCGGCTCCAGCCAGATTAATTCCTACTCCGAGTACTCCACTGCTTCGACCCACGTCCAGATTGTCGATGACTGCGTTGTCACAAGCTGCCAGTTGGAGAGCAGTACCGCCGAAGCCGTGAAGGTCCCCATCCCTTAGCACCACATTGGCTCCGCTCACCGACTCATCGCCAATGACCAAACCCTCCATGTTCAGCAGGTATATTCCATTGCCACCCCCGCTGAAGGTGTTGTCTCTGACCAGCAGGCCTTTGGGCAGGCTGGCTGTTGTCACCCCATTTACCTGCAAGGCGAAGCCGCTTCCTGCGCTCGCGTTGACAAAGCTGTTGCTCAGCACCCGCAGGTCTTTGCCCCCGCTAGACGCGATGCCGACCTGGCGGTTGCTAAAGGCACAATTAAGGATTATAGCTCCATCGACATTATTTAAGCTTATAGCTGTTCCGACCACACCCGTTACTGACGCCAGCGCTAACCCTTTAATTTCCAGCCTGCTTCCTCCTGAGACGTTAATTATTGTCCCATTGAACAGAATGCTGATAAGAGGGGTACCCCCATAGCCGGGCTGGGTAGTGCCATCAATGGCGACAGAACCATTGATTTGTGGGAGAGCAGCGCTCAAAATAATAGAGTGTGGTCCCGTACCAATATTAAAGTTAATTTCATCCGATCCAGAATTAGCGTTGGCATTCAAAATAGCTTGCCGCAGAGAGCCCGGTCCGTCGTCATTTGTGTTGGTGACGGTAAAAATATCCCCTCTGGCTTGAGAGAACCCGAACAGAAACGAAGATAACAATAACACCCTTGCCAGGTGCCTGAGAAAATGGTAGTGTTGTTTCATAGTAAAAATGGGTTGGTTCTGCAGCACAAATCAAGCCCTTTCTACGTGCACCAGCGTGCCAACTTAGGTACACCAGCGTGCCAATTTGTGTAGCCCATTAATTTTCAGGCCTCTTTTGCAAGAATCAGCTGGCCCAGGATTCGGTAGCCACAAACAAGCCGGGCCGCTTTCCCTAAGGGAGAGCGGCCCGTAATAACTAGCGGCGTAGACTACAACATCGTTCCCTTTTAAAGATAATCGGAAGGGCTTTTGCCAAATTGATTTTTATAGCTTATTGAGAAATGTTTTATCTGCCGGAACCCTACCACAGAGGCCAACTGCTTGATAGAAGTGACCTCACGGTTTTCCAGGAGTTGCCGGGCGTGCCTAAAGCGGGCGGTCGTAATGTACTGGGTGGGTGTAAGGCCGGTCAGCCGTTTTATCTCCCGGAATAGGGTTCGTCGGCTCACGGCCATATCGTCGGCCAGCCACTCCGCCGTCAGGTCGGCATTGCCCAGTTGCGCCAGGGTGGCGGCTTCCAGTTTCAGCAGCCAGGCCATATCCTCGGCCGAAGCCGTCGGAGCGGGCACCTCTTCGCTGTGGGTCGGAGTGTCGGCCTCCGTGAGTACGTGCTTCTGTCGCTCTTTCTGATTGAGGAGGAGGCTGGTGATCCGGGCCAGTAGCTCGTCTTCATCAAACGGTTTGAGCAGGTAGTCGTCTACCCCGATGCGTAGTGCCCGCAGCTTGTCGGCTCTATCGGCGCGGGCCGTCAGCATGATCACTGGGATCAGCCGGTAGGCATCACTGCCTTTCAGGTGGTCGAGTAGTTGAAAACCGTCCATCCGGGGCATCATTACGTCGGATATAATCAGGGAGGGCAGGGTAGTCGCCTGCGCCAGTAGATCCAGTGCTGCCTGACCATCCTCGGCCAGCCATACTTTAAACCGGGGCTGTAGTACAGTTAGTAAATAGTTGCGGAGGCTGGGGTTGTCTTCCACCACCAGCACCGTTTCGCCGGAGGTAGAGACCGGTGGCTCCGCCGGTACCCGAGGCACATAGGCCATATCCTCTTCCGGGTCGGATGCACTGGCTTCGGTACCCGCAGGTGCTACCAGCAAGGGTAGCTCTAAAAAGAAAGTAGTACCCTGGCCCCACTGACTCTCAACCCAAAGCCGCCCCTGCATAGCCCGGGCGTATTCCTGACAGAGAGCAAGACCTATGCCGGTGCCGCCCTCCACGGCTGCGTCAGGCTGGTTGGTCTGAAAGAAGCGGTCAAACACGTGGGGCAGATCGTCGGGGTGAATGCCCCGGCCGGTGTCGCTCACCCGCAGCAGTAGCTTATCTGGGCTGACCTGCACACCCAACGTGATGGTGCCGCCGGCGGGAGTGGCCTTGATGGCGTTTGACAGCAGGTTTTCCAGCACATGGCGGATTTTTTTTACATCCAGCGCCAAAACAAGGAGTTCCTCTACCTCGTAGTTTAGCTCCAGCGCGATGTTGCGCAGCTGCGCTTGTGACTCAAAGTTGGCGACAGCGAGCCGGGCAACCTCAACGAGCCGGACCGGCCTGAGGGATACCGCTACTTTACCGGCTTCTAGCTTACTCAGGTCCAGAATTTCATTTACCAGCTTCAGTAATTGGCGGGCGCTGCGCTGCGCTGTTTCAATCAGCCGGGTATCCTCGCCGTCAGTCCGCTGTCGCTTCAGTACGCTACCGAGCGGCCCCAAGATGAGCGTTAGGGGGGTACGAAGTTCGTGGGAAACATTGGTAAAAAAGTCGGTTTTGAGTTTGTCAAGGGCCTGAATATTTTCGCGCCTGGACTGTTCCAGGCTCAGGTTTTCAGCGGTTCGGATGCGGTCGCGGGTAGCTTCCCAGAGTATACCCACCCAGATTAACGGGGTAGCCAGCGTAGAAAAGAGCAGCGGATATTTAAGGGTTTCTTCACTAATGAGGCCGATAAAGAAACCGGCATTGCGTCCGTAGAAATAGGCATATATCGGGGAGGTCAGGATGATGGAGATTATATACCAAAAGGCTGGCTGTATGCGTCGTCGGTATAAAGCCAGCAGAGTCAGTACAATGGATATATGCATGATGCATAATGCTGCCACTATAGCCCATGTAATGTAAGGGTGCCGTACAAAAAAACTCAGCCCGGCATACAACAGCCCTATTCCCCCAAAAAACTGGTACAGCACCACCACACGGGGCATGTACCTGGGCAGCTTACACACCCTAACAATGTAGTAAGCCAGAACCGGCATGACTATCGCCACACCAACATAATGACTCGTGTGCGCCCAGTACGGGGAGTTAGGAAATATAACGTTTGACAAACCGGTGCCTACTACCGCAGAAGCAGCAACCGCTAACCCCAGAAGACTATAGGCCCGCAGCACCACAAACCGGTACATAAACAGCAATCCACCCAGGGGAAACAGGGCAAGCATGAGCAAAAGCGCGAAGGAAATATACCGCTCTATGTCGGGTAGCCGGTGCGTCATAAACGGAGCCTGGTTCCAGATCTGCCAGCGGTAACTATGGTGCTGTGATGCAAGAATACGGGCGTAAAAGGTCTGCGGCCGGGTGCCCGAAACTGTAACATAAAAAGCTGGAAATCGCGTCGCGGGGGTTCGCCGGGCAAAGGGAATCATGTCTCCCGAATGCTGCACCGACCAGCCTTTCAGCGAATCAGGCTGGTACAGGGTTAGGCTATCAACATAGTAGTTAGTGATTTCCAGCGCGAAGTCCCGGCTGGTATCAGCCGCCTGCTGCAGGGTAAACCGGCACCAGACCGGGTGGGGGGTAAAGCCGAGTATCAAAGTTGGGTCTTCCGAAGTTTGCCAACGGGCCTGTGGACTGCTTACCTGCTCAATAGTAAGCCCATCTGTGGAGTCTACCAGGTACTGGACCCGTAATGAAGTAGGGCTGGCTAAACCAGCGGCGGGTAAAGGATTGGGGGCTGATTGTGCGTTTGCGTTGAAGAATACCAGCAACCACAAGCAAAGAAATGCAATTACCGTAATGGATTGCTGCCTACACCTTCCAGGCTGCTTATGGATAACCCGGAAAGAAAAGAAATGCCAGGGTTCTGCCAACCTAAGCAGAAACCACTTGATATAAAAATAAATAATCAAACAGACAGGAGTTGTTTCTTGATGGTACTATCAGTGTGTTACTACTACTGTATATTCGGGTAAATACCGTGAACTTCAGTTTACTAACCGTTGTAAATCTATACTAAATTCTCAAAATATTCCACTCTATTTCTAATTAAAGTGAGTTAAAAAAGAGAAGTGGTATCTAAGTAGAAGAAGCATTAAAGAAAGCCTATCCAAACATAATACACCCGGGCCAGATACCAGCCCGGGTGTGCAATAAACAACCCATTCACGTGGTCAGAGCGCTGAGGCCTGCGCGTAGACCAGCTCATGTACCTGGGCTGGAAGGTACTTACGCCCGTAGGGCTGGCGCTGTTTTTCTTCTCGGGCGTGTGGCGGCTGCTGGGGGTGTAGGTATTTTTGGGCGATATTGTACTTTTTCCAATAAAGGCCAATATGAAAACTCTTTCTCTTTTGTCAGCCCTAATTTTTACTATTTCCGCTTCTGTTGGTTATGCTCAATTTGATAGTAGCCTTAAGGCTGAATTAGATAGTATTTACAAGGTGGACCAGTTTTATAGAGAAATCTTGGCCAAACAACCAAAGATGGACTCACTGGCGAAAGTGGAAGGAATTAGTCTACAACAAGTTCAGCAAAGAATATTTATCAAAATGAACTCAGTAGATGCGTCAAATACAAGCAGGGTCAAAGAGATAATTGAGCAATATGGCTATCCTGGTAAATCCATAGTAGGAGAACCAACTAACGAAGCGGCTTGGCATGTTATTCAGCATTCAAAGGATATTGAACAGTATTTTCCAATAGTTGAAGAAGCTGGTAAAAAGAAAGAGATTCCTTTTACATTAGTTGCCAAAATGCTCGACAGATTGTTAGTAAATCAAGGGAAAGAGCAAATTTACGGTACGCAAGGAAGGTGTGACTTCCCACAGGGAGGCTCTACACAAAATCAAAAGCCAGATTGCTACATCTGGCCTATTGCGGATGCTGCACATGTAAACGAACGTCGCAAACAAGCTGGATTTACGGACACAATAGAAGAGAATGCCAAACGTCTAGGGATTGATTACCAACCAAGATCCTTATCTAAGAAATAACTATAATAAGAAGCATCACTACTTCCAGCTTGTAGCAGCAAGTACTTTAATTCTTTTATCCAAACACAATACACCCGGACCAGATACCAGCCTGACCTAAGGCCGGGTAGAAAAATGACAGTTGTCAGCTATTTACGTTAAGTTTACAGACAAAACAGATTACAGATTGTTATCTGTAATAAATACTTAGTCACTTACTTAAAAACATCGTAGACTTTATGAAGCTTCGTAGCTTGTACTTCCCCCTGCTGATTGTCACCCTGCTGAGCAGCGCTAGTGTCGCACAGAAGAAATCGTTAAACCCCGCCGCCCAGGGGTTTAATGCTTCCGGCTCTGATCCCAAAGCCGTAGAACTGGCCGACCAGGTAATGGCGGCCATGGGCGGCCGTAAAAACTGGGATAATACCCGCTACATTACCTGGAATTTTCTGGGAAACCGACGTCTGTACTGGGACAAATGGTCGGGCGATGTACGCGTGGAAAATTTGAAAAATGATCAGACGGTACTTCTTAATATTAACACCGACAAGGGACGGGTATTTAAAGGCGGAAAAGAACTCACCCACGCCGACTCCATCGCCAAATACGTAAAGCAGGGCAAAAGCGCCTGGATCAATGACTCCTACTGGCTGGTAATGCCCTACAAGCTTAAGGACTCCGGCGTAACCCTCAAGTACCTGGGCGAAGAGCAGACCGAAGGGGGTGAAAAAGCCGAGAAAATTCAGCTTACGTTTGAAGAAGTAGGCGATACCCCTCAGAATAAGTACTATGTCTGGGTTAGTCCGGAAACGCGTCTGGTGAACCAATGGGCTTATTTTTCCAAAGCTGATAGCGAAAAGCCGAACTTTGTACTACCCTGGAAGAGTTATAAGAAACACGGGAAGGTCATGCTTTCGGGCGACCGCGGGCAGCGACAACTGACCGACATTCAGGTATTTGAAAAGCTGCCACCCAGCGTGTTTCAGGAGTTCGATAAGCCTTCCCTGTAACGGAGGTGAATTTGCTTTTTTACCAGAATAAATAAGGACAGGATTTTCATGACAACCCAAACTTTATCGGTTTCTTCATCAACAACTACCAGGTCGCTTGGTAAAACCGGCGTACTGATTGTAAACCTGGGTACCCCCGATAGCCCCAATACCCCCGACGTAAGGAAGTACCTGCGCGAGTTCCTGATGGACGGACGCGTTATTGATATTCCGTATGTGTCGCGCTGGATGCTCGTGAACCTGATTATTGCGCCCTTCCGCGCTCCCAAGTCGGCTAAAATTTACCAGGCGGTATGGACGCCGGAAGGCTCCCCGCTGAAAGTGTACGGATTAGCCGTGGAAGAAATGCTGGCCAAAGCCCTGGGCGACGACTACGTGGTAAAGCTGGCCATGCGCTACCAGAGCCCGGGTATTGAGGCGGGCCTGAGTGAGCTGCAGCGCCAGGGGCTGTCCCGGATTGTGGTAGTACCTTTCTTCCCGCAGTACGCTTCGGCCACTACGGGTTCGGTGTACGAGGAGGTAATGCGGGTGCTGAAAGACTGGCAGATCATGCCGGAGCTGCGTTTTATCAATAGCTTCCTGGACCACCCCAAGTTCATTGAAGGATTTGTGCGGCTGGGCAAAAAGTACATGGCTGAGCACCCGTACGACCACTACATGTTCAGCTACCACGGCTTGCCGGAGCGCCAGATTCGCAAAGGCGACGTGACCCAGCAGTACTGTAAGCTGGGAAGCTGCTGCGATACGCTGACTGCGGCTAACCAGCACTGCTACCGCGCGCAGTGCTTTGAAACCACCCGGTTGCTGGTCAGGGAGCTGGGTATTCCCGAAGGAAAGTACACAACTTGTTTCCAGTCGCGCCTGGGCAAAGAGCCCTGGATACAGCCCTACACCGAAGACCTGGTACGGGAGCTACCTAAGAAAGGAATAAAGAGCGTGCTGGCGTTTTCACCCGCCTTTGTGTCTGATTGTCTTGAAACTACCATTGAGGTAGGAGAGGAGTACAAGGAGATGTTTGAAGAGGAAGGCGGGGAGCACTGGCAGCTCGTGGAAAGCCTTAACGATAGTGAAATATGGGTCGAAACCCTGGTCGACCTGGTTAAAAGGGCCTGATTTTTTTATTCATTACTACCTGAATTAATTGTGAAAGTTGCTGTACTATCTACCTCCCCCCGCCCGGGAAGCAATTCCCTGAAAGCCGCCAGGTACCTTAAGCGGGTATTGGCGGAGCAGGGGATGAATGACGTAGAACTATTTGATTTTGAAGAAGTAGATGTGCCCATGGTTGGGCGGGGTAGTCTGGACAAAAACCAGCTTACCCCATTTCAGAAGCAGTTGCTCGCTACCTGGAGCACCGCCGACCTGGTAATATTTACCCTGCCCGAGTACAACTGGACTACCAGCGCCGAGTTTATCAATACCCTGCATCAACTGGGTGGTAAAGACTTTGCCCATTTGTTCAACGAAAAAGTATTCGCGCTGGTGGGCGTATCTACCGGTCGGGGCGGGCGGCAGCCGTGTCTCGAAATAAATATGGTTATCAATAAGCTCATCAGCTTCCTGAACCAGTACGCGGTAGTTTCGCCCAAGCTATTCGAATCGCACGAAACGAATAAAAATCTGGACGAAGAAGGAAATTCGACGGGAAACCCGATTTACGAAAAAGGAGTAAAGGACTTCGTCAGCTATACCCTGAAGATTGCCCGGAAGTGGCACGGAGCAGCGATTGAAGCCTAGCGGGAAACAGGTACTTAGAGAAATAGCAAAGCGGCAGCAAGTACTTGCTGCCGCTTTGCTATTAAAACGATACTTCCTTTTTATACAGCTCAGCGACTTTCTCAACGGCATAGTCTACCTCTTCGACCGTATTGTACTTTCCGAACGAAAACCGGACATTGCCCCGCTCCGGCGCGACGTTAAGGGCCGTCAGTACGTGCGAGCCTACATCGGTACCACTGGCGCAGGCGCTCCCCCCCGATACCGATATACCCGAAATATCTAGGTTGAACAGCAGCATATCGTTCAGGTCCGAAGGAGGCAGACTCACGCTTAGTACCGTGTACAGGCTCTGGTCCAGGTCCGCCGACAGACCGTTGAAAGTAACCCCTTCCAGCTTGTCCCGAAGCTGCTCAATTACCCTTATTTTCAGGCTTTCAATGTGTTGCCGGTGGCTGTCCATGTCGCGGTAGGCTATTTCAAGGGCTTTGGCCAGCCCTACTATGCCGTAAACGTTTTCGGTACCTCCGCGCATGTTACGTTCCTGCGCGCCCCCGTGTACAAAAGGATGGATTTTGGAACCGGGCCGCACGTACAGGAAACCGACGCCCTTCGGGCCGTGAAATTTATGCGCGGAACCTACGATAAAGTCTGCTTTCAACTGCTGCAGATCATGTACATAGTGCCCCATAGTTTGTACGGTATCACTGTGAAAGACGGCCCCATAATGCCGGCAAAGGTCACCCACCGCGTCGAGGTCCAGCAGGTTTCCAATCTCGTTGTTTCCGTGCATGAGCGACACCAGCGAGCGGGGCTTGCTTTGCAGCAGTTCTTCCAGGTGCTGGAGGTCTATACGGCCCTGCTCATCCACCCGCAGCAGGCTCAGCTCTACCTGCCCGTGCTTTGCCAGGTGTTCCAGCGTGTGCAGTACCGCGTGGTGTTCCAGGGGAGACGTAATGGCGTGCCTGAGGCCAAAGGTTTCAATACTGGACCGGATAGCGGTATTGTCGGCCTCGGTGCCGCCCGAGGTGAAGAATATTTCGGCCGGTGCCGCGTTCAGTAGCTCCGCCACGGTTTTGCGGGCGCGTTCCAGGGCCGAGCGCACGACCCGCCCGTGCGCATGAATGGACGAAGGATTTCCGAACTGCTCCGTCATGAGCGGCAGCATGGCTTGCAGTACTTCCGGGTCCAGACGGGTGGTGGCGGCGTTATCGAAGTAGGCTTTCATTTTTTAATACCAGGTGAAAATCAGGCAGGTACCGGTACCGTTGTAAGTACCAGTGGGCCGGTGTATTTAGTACAAATATACAATGCCTGCGGTGGGGATAAAAATAATTACTTGTCAATGCAAATAAAGAAGCCCGCCGGAAAGGGCGGGCTTCGGCGTTCTTATTGATAAACCTAGTTCTTACGATCCGAAAGTACCTCCTTGATATCCGAAATGATTTTATTCGCCAGATTTTCGGCGGTAGTGCGGGTTTCGGATTCGGAGTATATGCGGATAATAGGCTCCGTATTGGACTTACGCAGATGTACCCACTCTTTATCAAACTCAATGCGTACCCCGTCGATGGTATTCATGGGTTGTTTGGCGTAACGCGTCTGGATACGCTCCAGTACGTGGTCTACGTCGATATCGGGTGTGAGTTCAATTTTATTCTTGGAAATATGGTAGTTGGGATACGACCTGCGTAGCATGGAGGCCGACTTTCCAAACTTGGCCAGGTGGCTCAGGAATAAGGCTATCCCTACCAGAGCGTCGCGTCCGTAGTGTGATTCGGGATAAATAACGCCTCCGTTGCCTTCGCCCCCGATAACAGCCTGGTGCTCTTTCATCATCGTTACTACATTGACCTCGCCCACGGCCGAGGCAAAGTACTTACCTCCGGCTTTCAGGGTTACGTCGCGCAGGGCGGCAGTCGACGACAGGTTGGAGACCGTGTTACCAGGCTGGTGCTTAAGTACATAGTCGGCTACGGCCACCAGGGTGTATTCTTCGCCAAAGGGAGAGCCATCCTCACAGATCAGCGCCAGGCGGTCTACGTCCGGGTCAACTACCACCCCCAGGTGATACGAGCCATTCTTGATTTCGCTGCGAATCTCCCGCAGGTGCTCCGGCAGAGGCTCCGGATTATGCGCAAAGTGGCCCGTTGGTTCGCAGTTGATCCGAAGGATATTTTCCATCGGAATCCCCAACGCCTGCAGCAGCATGGGTACGGCAATACCGCCCGTTGAGTTCACGGCATCAACCGCTATCCGGAAATTAGCCGCCCGGATGGCGTCTTGGTCTACCAGCGGGAGAGAAAGTATATGGGTGATGTGCTTGGCCAGGTAGCTTTCGTCCTGCTGGTAGGTACCCAGTTTTTTTACATCCACAAAGTCAAATTCCTCTGCTTCGGCTATTCGAAGTACTTCTTTACCTTCTTCACCCGAAATAAACTCACCGGTATGGGTAAGTAGTTTCAGTGCATTCCATTGCATTGGGTTGTGGCTGGCGGTAAGTATAATACCTCCGGCGGCTTTTTCGAGCGGTACGGCCAGCTCGACCGTTGGCGTGGTTGACAGGCCCAGATCAAGTACGTTGAGCCCCACCCCCTGGAGGGCAGCGGCTACCAGGCGGCTTACCATGTCGCCCGAAAGGCGGGCGTCGCGCCCGATAATGACCAGATGATTAGTAGGATTGGTTCGGCGCAGCCAGGTACCGTAGGCGGCGGCAAATTTCACGACGTCAACTGGGGTAAGGGCTTCACCGGTTTTTCCTCCAATGATTCCCCGAATCCCGGAAATAGATTTTATCAGCGTCACAGGTCAGTGTTACTAGTTAGTTTGGGTACAAAAGTAGAAATTTTTGTTCAGTCAGGATTAATGTTTTAATTCAGTGTGCCTTTCTATCCAACGGTAGTTAGGCTCAGGCGGGGTCAATGTCAACCTCCGTAGAAAGGGTGGAGGCAGCCTGCCCCTGGAATGTACCCATAACGGGTGCCAACTGGTCAAAATCAGCGGAAGCACCCAGGCTGATATGATTATTCATAATGGCCCGGCCTTCGGTGGGGTCAAAACCACGCCAGCCCGCTCCCGGCAGATATACCTCCGCCCAGGCGTGCAGCTCGTGCTCCTGCTGCGGGTTACCGTACAGGTACCCACTCACAAAACGGGCAGCAATTCCCAGACTCCGGCAGGCGGCAATGAAAAGCCGTGAGAAGTCCCGGCACGAGCCGCAGCGGTCGCGGAGGGTATCTTCGGGTGGAAGCGCGTTGCCTTGCTCACGCAGCTGATAGGCGAAGTTTTCGTAGATGTACCGGCCGAGCTCCACCAGAAAAGGTACCGTTTCCCACCTGGCTTCGGCGGCAATCTGCCGGGAAAACTGCTCGACGTAGGGCGTGATTTCGTTGCGGCCCAGGTACGGAACCAGGTACTTATAGAGGTGCTCGGGGTACTGGAAGGGAATATTTTTGGTGTTGAAAGGAAACAGTACGAAATCAAACACATTAAACTCATGGGAACTAAGTACCATGGATGCCTCCACTAAGAGGCGGCTGGTTGGCTCCCCGAAATAAACTATCTGCTGTACGTTGCCCTCAGCGTCAACATTCCGGACAATACTGGCGGGCTGGGGGTCAACCCGAAGCTTGTAATCAATGAGTTGCTGGTGGGGGTACGAGCGGGGGTACAGGTACAGGGTGTGTGGGGTTAGTGCTACGGCCTTATCGTACGCATAGGCAAGCCGGTGCTTTACTTTAAGATTCATGGTGTGGTTCCGAATATTTTGAGAAGATGGGGGTCATCCACTCAACGGGCAGTTTTTGTACTGCATTTTTAAGCAAAACACTCCACTGTTTGGCAATATAATCCAAATCGTCTTTTTCGAAGCGATGTTCTATGATATGGAAAGAGTCTTTTTCATACATAACGACATCGACGGGATAGTCTACGTCATTGGAACTCACGCGGGTTGAGTCAAAGGAAAGTACCCCCATTTTCAGGGCATCCTGCATGGAAGTATCATAGCGCAGACTGCGGTACAGGAGCGGCTTGCCGTAGCCCGAGTTGCCAATAATAAAAAAGGGCGAGCCCTGCCCTACCTCTATCCAGTTACCTTCGGGGTACAGCAGAAAAAGCTTATGCTCTTCGTCGTCTTCGAGCTGCCCGCCCACAATGGCGTACAGGTTAAACGACAGGCCGGCGTCGAGCAGGGGTACTTTGTCTTCTTCGGCTACCCGCCTGACCTGCGCTCCAAAGGCGTTGACGGCCTTGTAGAGTTTATTAAAAGTGTCGTCCTGTTCGTCAAGTACCTCTTTAAAGTAGGTAATAGCCTTATCGCGCACCGAACGTAACCCCGAGGTCATAATGAACAGGGAGTGATTTTCGAGCTGATGCACGGATACCTTCTTATTACTGGATACTTCGGACCCAGAAGTGAGGCGAGTATCAGCAATAGCTACTAAGCCGGAAGCTACCTTTATACCAAGGCAATACGTCATAGAGTAATGGGCTACTTTAGGAAGTGGTTAAATGGTGAACAAAAAGGGTAATTGCCTTTGTTCACGAACCGCTAAGTTAAAAAAAAGTTTTGTCAGTCCATTCGCTGACTCTGGAATTGTCCGCCAACTCCCTGGCTTTGGGACTGAACCGGCTTAAGGCCGAAGTACATTTCAAAAATGGCGTTATCCACCTCGTTGTTGCGAATCTGGAACCCATCGAGGTACTGGTGCAGGCCCGCCCGGAAAATATCCTCTATTTCGGTATATTCTATTTCGCTCCGCAGCTTACTGAGCGCTTTTTCGGCCGGATTAGTATACCCTCTTTCGGGCGTAGAACCGGCAATACAATAAAGCGATAGCTCGGCCTGACGCATGCAGTAGGAAATAGACCGGGGAAAAAGCTTGTCCAGGATCAGGAACGCTACGATGTTCATTGGGGTCAGAGCGCGGTGGGTCTGCCGGTACATATTGTAGGCACTCACGGACTTGAGCACAGCCGTCCAAAGCATCAGGTCCAGCGTGGAGCCTACGGTGTTGGTGTCCTGCAACAGGGTAAAATACTTGACGTCCAGGAAGCGGGAGCTTTTGTCGGCCCGCTCGAGGTGGCGCCCTATCCGGCCAAAGTGCCAGGCCTCGTTGCGCGTTATGGTAGAGTCAACCACGCCGTGAAAAAGCTGACAGTCCCGTTTTATGTCGTTAAAAAACTCCTGCATTTGGTCCATATTCCGGAAGTGGTCCGGCGAGGTATCGCGCAGCTTCAGATAGAACGTATTGATACTTTCCCACATCTCCCGGGAAATGGTTTCGCGGATGGTGCGGGCATTTTCGCGGGCTTCCGACAAGCAGCTCACAATGGAGTTGGGGTTGCGCTTGTCAAAAGTCATGAAATGAATGATATCCTCCCGCGTGGGCTTTTCGTAGTACTGATAAAACAAAAAATTATCGGCCGTAGCGATCAGGAGCGGTTCCCACTGCTCGTCTACATTAGGCGGCAGGTCGAGGGCCAGATTAAAATTAACTCCTACAAAGCGAGCGTAATTTTCGATCCGCTCCATGTAGCGGTTCATCCAGTAAATAGAATTGGCAACGCGGCTCAGCATTTTTTAAAAATGATTAGTTCAAAAAGGTACTTAGCGCTTAGGGTATGGTACGGCTAAGGGTACAGATAGGTTAAGAAATAAATGAAAATTGAATGGTAGATGCAAGTAAAGGACAGCGTATCAGAGAAAAGTATAAAAAAAGATCTTAATATTTCCAAATTTGCAGCGGAGGCGCGCTTTGGAATAAAGCAACCGGACTTTTCCGGGTTTCAGGTAAAGTGAGTGATAGCCCGGTAGGTACAGTTCACTACTTCGACCATCCTTTTAAAATCAAGGGTTTCGATGGTATCCGATTTTCTATGGTAATGGGGGTTCCGGATAAAGGAGGTGTCGTTGATCATCAGAGCCGGATACCCAAATTTCCAATAGCTACGCTGGTCAGATAGCCCGGCCAGGCCGTCCCCCGATGGGAATGTAATGACCTGCACATCAATATTCGCGTCGACTTGCATGAGGCGGTGCACCTGGTTGGTAAAGTCCGCGTAGGAATCAATGCCCACTACTATAATAAAATTGCCGGTATGGGGATACAACTTCGCCAGCTCAGGGGTAGGAAAGTGCTGCGAACCCGGCGCATCCGAGAAGTACCCGATCATTTCGTAGCAGAGCATCCCAAGTACCTCGGCCTTCTGGTCATGAAGGGATTTCGCGTGTACGTAGCTTCCCATCTGCTCCGAACCGAAGAACGGAGGTTCTTCCAGGCAGTAAGCTACAAAGTCAACGCGGTAGTCAAGGGCGGGCTTTTGCGCGAACACCAGCCGCGCCGTTTCGAGCAGGCCCGCCACGGCGCTGGCGTTATCGTCGGCGCCGGGCTGGTCGCCGGCCACGTCATAGTGGGCTCCTACCACCAGCCGACGGGTAGCGCCGGGGTTATAGGAGGCAATGATATTTTTGTATTCATTTCCCGCCGCAACCCAGGTTTGGATTTCGGTGGGAGAGCCCGCTTCTTTGAATTCACGCTCGAGGTAGGTAACTACCCGTTCCAGCGACTGTAGGTTCTGGTAGTTCCGGTAAGGTTTTATGGTTGTCAGAAATTCAACATCCTGGTATAATCGGGTTATCTGTGCATTCATTGCATCGGGTATATGATGAGTAGTTATTTACCTCCTTTTACTTCTTATAATTCTTCACTAACTTTGTTCTATTACTGGTCACATTAAGCAGGTAACCAGGACCGATTCAGTAGTTTAGACTTTAAATGTACCTCATTGTGATAGAAGTCTATAACAACCGGTACTCCACGATGTTCTACTAAATTTTTTATGCCCTGGCTAGATATCTACGAGGTTTCACTCACTACTTCCCAACTGGCTCATCTGCTGCGCCGGGCGATATCTGGTCCTCAGCTTGGCTTTGAGGCACAGTATAGGGGACAAACGGCCGCTCAGGTTGTTGACTTACTCATGGCGCCAGTTGAACCGCCCCCTCCCCCTACCGATGCTACCGGTAAAACATTCCATGATCTGTCTTTTGGTGCCCCCGAAACTACACAGGATACCCGGAACAACCTGAACAATCAGCAGCGTCAGCTTCTGAAACAGTGGTGGATAGGGCTCATGGCTCAGCCTGCGCACCGGTTTAGAGAGAAAATGGTCCTGTTCTGGCAAAACCATTTCGTGGTGGCCTCCCAGGATGTGAACGATGTACGCTTCATGTACCGGTACAACGATCTCCTGCGAAAGCACGCTCTCGGAAATTTCCGGACGTTTGTGTTAGAAATCACCCAGGATCCGGCCATGCTCTGGTACCTGAATGGAAACGAAAATGTAGTAGGCCGACCCAACGAAAATTACGCCCGCGAGCTGATGGAGCTGTTTACGATTGGTCTGGGGAACTACGCAGAGGAAGATGTAAAGGCCGCCGCCCGGGTTTTGACCGGATGGCAGGCGGTAGGCTACCGCAACGCCAACACGCCCACTGTCGGAGTCAATTTCAGGTTCAATCAGCACGATAGCGACAACAAGCAATTTTCAGCCCACTTCCAGAACAAAGTCATCAAAAGCGATGTAGGACTTGCTGAGTTGGAAGCTCTCGTGGATATGATTCTGCAGCAGCCGGAAACGGCCCGGTTTATTGTTCGTAAGCTGTACCGTTGGTTTGTGGCGGCGGAAATCAGTAAAGAGATTGAAGAAAATTTTATTGAGCCCCTGGCAGCAGAGTTTCGCCAGGATTATGAAGTGGCCCCTGTGGTGAAAAAGCTTCTTAGAAGTGAACATTTCTTCGCAGAAAGTCAAATAGGCGCTCAGATAAAATCGCCCCTGGACCTGGCTATCGGTACTCTGCTAGGCTTGGGACTTGCAGCACCGTCACCTATAAGCAACCGAAGCGGGTACGATGGCTTTACAAATTATATTCTGGGTCTTACACGCCCTCTCGAGATGGAAGTTATGGAGCAGGCTACCGTCTTTGGGTGGCGTCCCTATTACGACACCGGCTTGTATAAACTGTGGATTAGTGGTACAAGTCTGGGGCTGCGCGGGCAGTTCACGGACCAGGTAATTCAGGGCCTCCCTCTCCGGGGAATATATACGGATCTGATCCATGTCGCAGGTAGCGTGTCTGAACCCAGCGATCCGGTAGTGCTGATCAGAGAGTTGTGGGGGTGGTTCATAGCCGTTCCTCTTTCGGATGAAATACTCACCAGGCTGGTTGACGATGTATTTCTGGAAGGTATACCGCGTTACGAGTGGACCGGAATATGGAATGCCTATCAGGCTGGTAAAGATAACCAGTCCAGATTTCTGGCGGTGCACACCAGGCTCATGGCGCTCTTTATGTACCTGTTCAGACTGGCCGAGTACCAGCTTTGTTAATCTTTTCCATTCTCTGTCCATGAACCGTCGCACATTCCTGCAAAAATCGGCATTCTCAGCTATTCTGCCCTGGGCATTGAATGGCTTTGGAGCGCGGGCCTACAGTAGTCAGGCCTCCGCTTTTCTGTCGGCCTTATCTACTACCTCTGAGATTAATGACAGAGTGCTGATTGTAATTCAACTCAACGGGGGGAACGACGGCCTGAATACAGTCATTCCACTGGATCAGATGGGGTTGTATAATAACCTGCGTACCACCATAGCCATACCAGAAAATAAAGTCCTGAAGCTAGCTAACCGCCTGGATGCAGGCCTTCACCCCAGCATGAGCGGCTTTCAGAACTTGTACAGCGATGGGCAGTTAGCCATAGTTGAAAATGTAGGGTACGCTAATCCAAGTTTTTCTCATTTTGAGGCTAATGACATATGGTTTAAGGCCAGTACCAACACCAATTCTCTTTCATCAGGCTGGTTGGGACGTTACCTTGATGCTCGTTTCACCAACTATCCGGGTGGCTATCCCAACGATACTATGCCTGATCCGCTGGCTATTCAGATCAGCTCGGTTCCTTCGACGGCATTGCTGGGGCCAAACCAGTCGGTGGCGCTCGCTATTCAGGATATCAACACTTTTGCCCGTCTTATTGGGGAGCGGCCTGCCAGTGCACCCGAGACGGGTGGTAAGCTGGCCAGGGAGTACCTTACCTTTATCCGGGAGCAGCAGGTGTCGTCTGTTGCGTATGCCAAACAGCTCCAGTCGGCAGCTGCAAAGGGAGCGAATCAGGTATCCTATCCAACGGGTAACCGGCTGTCAGAGCAGCTCAGAGTGATAGCACGGCTTCTGCATGGGGGACTGAAAACAAAGGTTTTTTACGTATCGTTGGGAGGATTTGATACCCATTCAGGGCAGGTGGATACCGGCGACAAAACCCAGGGGGTTCATGCTAATCTTCTCCGGCAACTTTCGGAGGCTGTGAAGGCTTTTCAGGGAGACCTGAAAGTCATGGGACTGGCCGACCGGGTAGTAGGAATCACTTTTTCTGAGTTTGGCCGTAGGGCACAGTCCAACGGGAGCCGGGGGACCGACCACGGCTGGGCTTCTCCGCAGTTTGTGTTCGGAGAGGCAGTAAAAACCCAGTGGATAGGTCGTACCCCTGACCTGAAGAACCTGGAAAAGAATAATGTCAGAATCCAGACGGACTTTCGTCAGCTATACGCTACGCTGCTGACGGATTGGTTTGGTGCCAATGAGGCTACGGTACGTAAGGTACTGCTAGGTACAGACTACGAGATCCTGCCAATCTTCCAGGACCCTATTTTATCGACGGCACCCCCGGAAGCAGATCGCTGGGTGGTGTATCCTAATCCATGCCGGACAGAGGCCACCCTTGAATGGCCGGAGGGGGAGCAGGTTCAACGTATTCTGCTTACAGATATCGCCGGACGTGAGGTGCCTGTTCAATCCGTACCAGTACGTTCTAACCAAGCTATAGTCCGGGTTAACCAACTGCCAGCCGGCAGGTATACCTTAACATTCCAGACGGGAAAAGGGCATATACATCGACCGTTACTAGTAGTACCTTAGTGAACAGACTAAGGGGTACATAGTGGCGGCAGTACATTACAGCCCCAGCTCCTCCTTTACCTGCCGGGCACCGGCGCACATATTCGCCAGCTTCTGGCGGGAGGCCCAGCGGGCGGTCTGGCTGAGGCCGCAGTCGGGCGCCACGGCCAGTTTCTCGGCGGGCAGGTACTTCAAACAGCGGTGAATCCGCTCCACCACATCGGCTACGCTTTCGACGTAGTAGTTTTTGACGTCAATGATCCCGACGGCCACGTCCATCTTCTGCCCGAACTCCGCGATCAGTTCCAGCTCGTCAAACTCCCGGTTGGCCATCTCTACGTGTACTTCGTCTACGCTCAGGTCCAGAAAGTCGGGCAACATGGGGTGCAGCTTGCGGTACCCGACGGGGCGGCCCTTGAAATTACCGAAGCAAAGATGCGTCGAAAGGCGACATTTTCCGACAATGGGCGCAACGGTACGATTAAATATATCCACGAAGCGACGGGTATTTTCGCGGTAGGCGTAGCAGCTCATGGAAGGTTCATCCACGGTGATTTCGGTGCAGCCCGCCGCTACCAGGTCTTCCAGCTCTTTCCGGACAAAAGGCAGCAGCGCTTCGGTCAGGTCGTAGCGGTCTTTGTACAGGTTGCCATCGGGGATCATCCGGCCGCTGAGGGTATAGGGCCCGGGTATCGAAGCTTTGAGCGTAGGTCCCGCCGGTGCCAGGCGTTTGAGGCGTTTGTATTCCGCTACGGCACCCAGTCCATTGGGAGCGGTCAGTGGCTCCACCACGCTATGCTTGCCGCGCTGGTCGTGGGCGGGCGGGCCAAACTTACGCGTTTCGGAATGATTGGGCTGCAAGCCTTTCAGGAATCCGTAAAACGACAGGTTGAAGTCCAGCCGGGTCTGCTCACCGTCCGAGATTACATCCAGCCCGGCCGAAACCTGGTCGTGAATGGCGGCCACTACGGCGTCCTCGATCATTTCGTCCACGTCGGCGGGACCAAATTTTTCGAGGTTCTGGGAAGCGAATTCCAGCCAGCCGGGAAAAGGATAGCTGCCGATAACGGTAGTACGTATGGGAGTAGGTTGCATGGGTCAAATAGATTAAGAGTTGGTTTGTTAGAATTTGTAAAGTAGTAATAGGCTACTACTTAAATAGATGGTAAGCGGGCGAGACTTGCTGCTGTGGGGGATTTCGAAGCACTTTACTTTCAGCCATCAAAAACGTTTGATCAAAATATAAACCTTAAATTCTGTAAGTAAGCTCACATTGCGTCAAACCCATATGAACACCATTTTATTCTTCCCAAAATATTTTCTTTTTGTTTAACCCTTTGGGTAAAATTTTTCCTATTGGTGTCAGGTCATACCAAGTTGTTCCAATTTCAGGAAGTCCACGAGTAATAGTCCCGTCTTTATTTTTATAGACGAAATTCATACTCTTATTTAGTCTTGTCGATACTGCTATATGAGAAATAGAATCTCCTCTTATCTGTATTGTTGTAGCGCCAAGAGGGAAACGTAAAATTTCATTCTTGTCTCTTACCAAGTGAATGAAAATAGAATCGTTAGTTGTCCGGATAGAGTCAAAGTCTAATATTGACCTGTAACCAGCATTCGACGCTCCATAAAATACCGTCTTCACAGTAAAATCTCCTATTTCCTGGTATTTAACCTTTGTGGGAAAAGTATCTTGTGGCTGTTCTAAGTTTGATTTAAAATTAAAAACCAATAGTGTATCATTTGAAATCCATTCACTTATTGCTCCATTTATTTCTTCACCTTTGCCTTCTGTGAAAGTATCGTAAGCTTTTAATACCTCTGTTCTCGAAATGTCTGAACTAAAAGCCATAGGTCCATATCTTGCATAATCATAGATTATATATTTTCCACTTGGCGTTATTTGTTTGCTAAATCTGTAATATTCATAATTCTCGGCTTTTTCGTCACAAGAGCCAAGTAAGAATATTGTAATTATCAACATTAAAATTCTCTGTATCGTCATTCTCAAAATTTTGAGGCTAATTCTAGGCTATGTACTATTGTAATGGTTAAAAAGTTAGGGCCTTTTCCCCTTGCCCGTTGAGACTCAGGCTTCATTTGACATCTTGTCTGTACAATTGGGAACAAATGTAGCAGCTATCAGCTATTTCCCCACCTGCGCGTACAGTCGGGCCAGGCGGTGGGCGTGCTCGTCGTAGGCCGCTTCAAACAGCTCTACGGCCCGTTCGGCACCCACTACCACGCCGGCACTAAGTACCTTGGGCGGTTGCCCCGCCTCGGTTAGCAGTCGGGCTACTTCGGCCTTGATACAGTTGACCAGTACAGCCCCGCCGAGGGTACTTCCGGGAGCCACGGGCGTATCCAGCCCCGGTACCTGTACCATGGCATCGCCCACCGGAGCGCCGGTATCGAGTACCAGATCGGCAAAGTCGCCCAGTTTCCTGCCATCAGCTCGCTTGGAAGTACTCTTTTCGGAATGTTCTTTCGTAATCAAAGCTACTACCTTTACGCCCCGCTGCTGAAACAGCTCCGCGATCTCGATGGGTACTACGTTGCAGCCGCTCGACGAAATAACCAGCGCCGTATCCTGATCCGACAGGTCAAAGTTACGCAGGATGCGATCGGCCAGACCGGGTACATTCTCCAGAAACATGGCCTGCCGCTGCCCGTTGGCCCCTACCACCAGGTTATGAAACGTCAGCGACAGCTCTACAATGGGGTTGAAACCGGGAAAAGAGCCGTAGCGGGGCCACATTTCTTCCACCATAATACGGCTGTGGCCGCTCCCGAACACGTGTACCATGCGTCCGGCCAGAATGGTGTCGGTAAACCAGCGGGCGGCGGTTTGAATAGCAGACTCCTGGTTGGCGACGGTGTCCAGTATGGCCCGGCTTTTATCTATATACTCCTGAATTACGTTCATGAAGGTGGGGTAGTAGTAGGTACTTAGTTAAAGAATAGTTAAATCGTGCAGGATTTGGCGGGTAATGGTTTTTCGTTTCGGACCGAAATCATCCATTTTCTCGTCGAGCGGTTTATAGATTCGGGTAGCGAAAAAATAGACATTGCCCTTCGACTCTACGTAGCCAATGTACCAGCCAATATCGGAAGGGTCCACTTCGGCCCAGCCGGTTTTGGCGCGCAGCGTATAGGCATCAGTCTTTTCTTCTACCATGATTTCCTTCCCGATCCGGTAGGTACGCTCGCTGAAAGGCAGCGACTCATTATGTACTTTTTGCAAAAATTTCAGTTGCTCTTCGGGAGAGATTTTCAGACTCGTTCCCAGCCAGAACTGCGTCAACCCGCCGCTGATCTCCCGGTTGCCGTAGTCAAGCCGTTTAAGGTAGCTCTTGTACTTATCCGCACCGATACGCCGGGCCAGCTCCTGGTAAAACCATACCGTAGAGTTCTTGTAGGCCATTTTCAGGTCGTTGTCCTGATTCCAGGCGGGTACCATCCGCTGGGTACCGTCCCACTTAAGTACTTCGTTTTCGTCCCTGATAGCCTTTTCTTCCAGTGCAATAAAGGTATTAGGTACCTTAAAGGTCGAAGCGGGTGAGGTAGCTTTTCTGAACTCCGCTTTATCCGTCGTAAAGTACTGCTTTTTGCCCAAATCGTACAGGCTGAAGCTACCGGTAACGTCGGCTTCCCGGAAGTACTTATCGAAGGGGAGCAGGGTCTGGGCGGAAGCCAGCAGGCTGGTCAGGAGTATGAAAAGGGGAATCAATAGGTACTTCATGGTCAGGTACTTGATTGACAAAAAACTTTTTTAAATCAATGATATCCGGCACAGCCGGTGGAGACACAGGAAACGGACGATAGGCTCCTATTATAATGAAAAAGAAGCTAACACCTGATAGCTAACGGCTAACAACTCCTAACTCTTTCTCAGCGCAAAACTCGCCGCCCCGATAGCCCCGGCCATGTCGCCGAACTGCGCCTGGACAATGGGCGTTTGTTTGCCGCCCGGCCGCCATTCGTACACGTCGAGAAAGGAGCGGAGCGGCTCAAACAGAGCGTCATCGGCCAGGGTAATGCCCCCCGCCAGCACAATACGCTCGGGTGAGAATACATTGATGATAGAACTCAGCGCCACCGCCAGTGACCGTACCGAATGGAGCCATACGTAGGAGGCAAAGTGGTCGCCCTGGCGGTAAGCTTCGACTAGTTCCCAGGTAGAGGTAAAGCGGTTGCGGGAGCGTTTGGCTACGGAGTAGTTACCGATGGCGTACTCTAAGCTGCCCGGCATACCTACTATGCTGCACTCGTCGTCGCTGGTGTTGAGGCACAGGTGGCCCAGGTGTCCGGCCATCTGCGAGAGGCCCTGGTAAAGTTCGCCGTTGAGCAGGATACCGCCCCCTACGCCCGTACCCAGGGTCAAAAGTACTACATTCCGGTCGCCCATGGCGGCACCAAAGGCGGCTTCGGCCATGAGGGCGGCGTGGGCGTCGTTGAGTACGTAGGTAGGTAGTTCAAAACAATCACCCCAAACGAAGTTTTCCAGTCCGGGGAGGCGGTTGGGCAGAAACGCAATACTGCGGTTGGTGGCGTCGGGCAGTCCGGGGGCGGAAAGCCCCACGGTACTTACGGGCTCCTGCCAGTAGTTCTGCAGGTACCTGACCATTTCCTTTACGTTTTCCCGCCATAGCCCTTGCGCATCGTCCTGCGTAGGTATGTAGTGTTGTTTAAGTACTTCCCCCGCCTCGTTTATCAGGATGCCTTTTATGTTGGTACCTCCCAGGTCAATGCCTATCGCGACGCTCATAGCTCCGGCTCAGTATTGACCTTCGGTGAGCGCCCAGCCACCGTCGACGGTCAATACCTGACCGGTAGCAAATTTAGAGTAGTCCGACATGAAATAGACCGCCGCGCCGTCCAGATCAGCAGGTATGCCGTTGCGCCCGCCGTCGAGGGGTTGTTTCTGCTGGATAAATTTCAGGATCTGGTCGTCCTTCGAGGCCCGTTGAGACATGGGGGTATCTACCAGCGCGGGCGCCAGCACATTGATCCGGATATCGTAGCGGGCGTAGTAGGAAGCCACCGACTTGGTAAACCCGATCACGGCCGACTTGGAGGCGGCGTAAGCGTGGGTAGAGAAGTAGTGCGGCGAAGGTGACTGTCCCAGTACCGAACCGATATTCAGAATGGTTCCTCCTTTGTTCAGCCCCATAAAAGCCTGAACGGCGGCCTGGTTGGAGAGCATCAGCGAGGTCATGTTCATTTCAAAGGTGCGGTTCCAGCCTTCCAGCGTAAGCTCGTGTAGGGGGCCGTCGCCGTACTTGCGACCGCTGCCACCCGCTACGTGGTACAGGCCGTCAAAGCTGCCAAACTCACGGACACACAACTGAATAGCATCAAGCGCGGTTTGGGGTTGGGTAGCATCGCCCTGCTTGGCGCGTACCTGACGCCCCAGCTCCACCTCCGCCATGAGACAGCTCTCGGGATTACGACCCACTACTACTACGTTGGCGCCATTCCGCACAAATGCCTGAGCGGCCGATAGTCCCAAACCGGTAGTTCCACCGATTATAACAATAGATTTATTAGATAGCCAGTTTTCCACGATTCGCTAAATTTTGAAATATGGGTCCAAAATAAAGAAACTTTATCAAAAAAATACCCCCGCTCTTTCAGAAAGGCGGGGGTAGGGGGTAAGATTAGCGGATTAGCTATGCTACCGAGCGCAGCAGCGAAAGGGATGATTTCTCAAACTTATCGCGGGCGTAGTCCAGTGAAACCGTAAATTCCTTCACTTCTTTTATAGAAGGCAGCTCAAACATGGCGTCGGTCATGATGGACTCGCAGATAGCCCGCAAACCGCGCGCGCCCAGTTTGTAGGCATCGGCCTGGTCAACGATATAGTCCAGTACGTCATCTTCAAAGTGAATGTCGATATCCTCCATGCTGAACAGCTTTTTATACTGCTTCACCAGGGCGTTTCTGGGTTCGGTCAGGATACGCTTAAGGGTAGGGCGGTCGAGCGGGTCAAGGTGCGTCAGTACCGGCAAACGGCCGATCAACTCGGGTATCAGCCCGAACGACTTCAGATCCTGCGCCGTTACGTACCGCATCAGGTTGCCTTTGTCAAATATTTCAATGATGCGGTTGTCGCCCGAGAACCCGATAGGGCGGGTATTGATCCGCTTGGCAATATGGCGCTCGATACCGTCAAAAGCGCCACCACATATAAACAGGATGTTCTCCGTATTCAGGGCGATCATCTTCTGGTCGGGGTGCTTGCGGCCCCCCTGCGGCGGTACGTTCACGATAGAACCCTCCAGGAGCTTAAGCATGGCCTGCTGCACCCCCTCGCCGCTTACGTCGCGGGTAATGGAGGGGTTGTCAGACTTGCGCGACACCTTATCAATTTCGTCAATGTAGACAATGCCCCGCTCGGCGGCTTCCACGTTGTAGTCGGCGGCCTGTAGCAGGCGGGTCAGAATGGTCTCGACGTCTTCACCCACGTAGCCGGCTTCGGTTACGGTAGTGGCGTCGGCAATACAAAAAGGTACCTGCAGAATGCGGGCGATGGAGCGGGCCAGGAAGGTTTTTCCCGTACCGGTTTCACCTACCATAATAATGTTGGACTTCTCAATAATTACATCGTCGTCCGACACGGGCTGGGTAAGGCGTTTGTAATGATTGTAGACCGCTACCGCCAGCGTACGCTTGGCTTCATCCTGCCCGATGACGTACTGCTCCAGAAACTGCTTCATCTCGACCGGCGTAATCAGGTTGAGCTTGGGTAGCTTTGGTTTCTTTTCTTTCTTCTCCTTCGGGTTCATCTCTTCCATCACCACCTGATGCCCCTGCGTAATGCAGTGATTACAGATATGGGCATCTATTCCCGAAAGTAAAAGTTCCACTTCGTTTTTTCGGCGTCCGCAGAATGAACAACTTACTTGTGCCATTTCGTCAATTTATATAATAGAAAAATAAGAGTCAGCTGTCAGGTATTTAGGAGAATAGGCCCTTTGGTTGGGTAGTAGTATTCATTGTTTTCTGTCCTGCCCGTTGCAATATGACGCAGGAAACGAAGTTCCGGCCCCTGCCTTTCGCTTGTAGCGATTGGGAGTACTACCCCAACCCGGACAGAAAAGTTCGTAAAGTTCCGGTTTTTTGGTCGGCTAACCAAGCGGGCCGGGTACCAGGGCCTAAAAAAAAACCTGTAAGGCTCTCAGGGATACCTCACAGGTTTTTTCAGAAGGGGATAGTCCTCTTTTTTTATTTGTCGCGCGTAAGAATCTCGTCAATAAGACCATAGTCTCTGGCCTCACCAGACCGGAACCACTTATCCCGGTCCGAGTCTTTCTCAATGGTTTCCTTCGTTTGACCAGTATGCTTGGCCAGAATCTCGTACAACTCATCGCGCAGTTTGATAATTTCACGGGCCGTGATTTCAATGTCGGTCGACTGCCCCTGAGCGCCACCCGAAGGCTGGTGAATCATGACGCGGGCGTGGGGAAGCGCGGCCCGCTTACCGGCGGCTCCGCCGGCCAGCAATACGGCTCCCATCGAAGCCGCCAGGCTGGTACATACGGTAGCTACGTCGGGACGAACGTACTGCATGGTATCATAAATACCCAAACCGGCGTACACCGAGCCACCGGGGCTGTTGATGTACATCAGGATATCCTTCTTGGCGTCGGCCGACTCCAGGAACAGCAGCTGGGCCACTATAATATTGGCAATATTGTCGTCTACGCCGGTACCCATAAAAATAATGCGGTCGGCCATCAGACGGGAGAATACATCAACCTCGCGGAAATTCATGGGGCGCTCTTCAATAACGGCGCGGGTCATGTTTTCAACGGTGTGTTTTACGTAGCCGTCTACGGTCAGGCCATTCATGCCCAGGTGGTGTACAGCGTATTTTCTAAATTCGTCTCCGTGATTCATTCCTATTCATTTAATGATTTTGAAAATGACAAGTTGAAAATAAGTGATAACAAAAACAACCAAAACCACAAAGACTTAGTTTCGCATGAATGTTCTGCGGCTTTGGGTTGTTCTTTACAAAAATGGGTATTATTTCAGATTATCCTTATCGGCAAGACTGATAAATAGTCGGAACAACCGATAAGGCGACTTTTACAGACCACTAATGATTCCGGAATGGGTATGCAAACAGTAGCTAACTTACCAGAGCGCCTGCGCCAGTTACGCCTACAGAAAGGCTTATCGCAGGAAAATATGGCCGACACGCTCGGTCTGTCTACTACGGCCTACGGTGATATCGAACGCGGCCGCACCGAACTGACGCTGTCGCGGCTGGAAAAAATTACACAGGTACTTGAGGTACCCCTGCCGGAACTACTAGGCTGGTCAGCCGCAGGTACCCTGACCGAAACCGAATGGCTGCACCGGGAAAACCAGCGCCTCAACCTCGAAAACGCCCAGTTGCGCCAGGCGCTGGAACAGTGGCAGCGTAAGTTTCAGGAATGGGTAGCGGCGGCCCTGGTTCGTAAAGCCCAGGAAAGCCGGGAGAAGATTGGGTTTTAAAGGGCTTTAAGCGGTAGGCTGTATGCTTTAGGCATTTTTGCTTAGAGCTTTCAATTGTTTACGAGTGGTAAAGTGGTACCAGGAAGCCTGTATTAGTATTTAGAGGTACCTCTTATAAAAACGGCGGGCCGGGGCAAATTGCTCCGGCCCGCCGTTTTTATTTATTGTAGTACTTATCAGAAACCAGGGAAGCCCCAAGCTACTTACTCTTTGTCCTCGCCGCGGGCTATGCGCTCAAACTCGCTTACTTCGACGGTCTGCTCATCGGTAGCTATCTGGTCCCGGATTACGTCAAGTACCTTGCTGTCAAATACCTGATTGAACACGTTAGAGTAGTTGTCGCGCTCTTTGTCAGCCAGGTACCCGGCCGCGATGCGGTCAATGGTATCCTTCATGCTGTCGTCTTCGCCGTACATGCCAAACTGGCCACGTACCATATTGCGGGTGTATTCGAGCAGTTCGGGGTACTCTACCTTTACATCATGCTTTTCAGCAATCTTATTTTTGATCAGGCTTAGTTTCAGCGATTTCTCAAAATCGTCGTACTGTTCTTCAATCTGCTCACGGCTGAACTTGCCTTCGTTGCTGCGCTCGAGCCAGTCCTTCAGGAAGTCGGCCGGCAGCTCAATGGAAACAGAGTTCAGCAGGGCCTGCTCCATATCGCGGCGAAGCAGGGTTTCGGCTTCGCGGGCGTAGTTGCTCTTGATTATTTCAAGTACCTTTTCGCGGAACTGCTCTTCGTTTTCTACTTGACCCGGTCCGAGTACCTTGTCAAAAAACTCCTGGTTTACTTCGGCGGGGGCGGTGCGGGTAATATCTTCTACCACAAAGGTAAACTCACCCGAAAGCTGCTCCACGTCTTCTTTTTTCTTGCCGGTCACGTGGGCAATGGCCGAAGCGTCAGCAAAGGTATTCTGGATATCGAAAGTAAGGCTGTCCCCTTTGTTTATGCCTACAAACTTAGACAGGCTCTCGGCGTTAAGCTGCCTGGTCGGGATGGCCGTTTTGGTCGAGAACTCCGACGACTCCTGCTTCAGCTCTCCGTACAGCATATCACCTTCTTCGGAAACCTCCGGATGGCTGCTGTCGGCAAAGCGCTCGCGCAGGTTGGTAAGGGTACTTTCCAACTCCTGCTCGTCGGCGTTGATGGTGTAGTGAGGTACCGCCGGAATAGTACTGAAATCAATTTCAAAGTCGGTGGCCAGCCCCAGGTCGTACACAAACTCAAATTCGGTCTGCTGGTCCCAGTCGATGGCGGCCGCTTTTTCGCGGTCGGGCAGGGGGTCACCTACTATCTGAAGCTTGTTATCACGGATATAGTCGCTCACGGCGTGGCTAAGCATATGGTTTACTTCATCCACCAGAATGCTCTTGCCATACATACGATTTACAACATGCGTAGGTACCTTCCCGGGCCGGAACCCTTTCAGATTGACCCGCTTGGAGTAATCTTTGATGGTTTTATCTACCTTGGGTTGGTAGTCTTCCCGGGTAAGCATCACTTTGAGCGAAGCCGTGGTCGGCGAGCTCTTCTCTAACAGAACTTCCATTGGTTAGTTATGCAGTTATATTAAAATAAAAATCCTATAATTCAAGTTACTTACGGACAGGTTAATAATCGGGTACTCTCCTTTTTTCTTCCTGCATTGTACGCCCGGGGAAAGGGCTTTTTTCCAAAGAAATTAAAACAGAAAAGCCCTCAAAACTAACGGTCTGAGGGCTTTTGACGGGTTTGCTACGGAGCTATTCAATACTAATAACAACTTATAGTAGGGAATATAGGCCCCGTCCACCCTATTTTCGTACGGGCGGAGGGAATCGAACCCCCACGCCTTGCGGCACTAGATCCTAAGTCTAGCACGTCTACCAGTTCCGCCACGCCCGCGTTTGGTAATCAGCTCCCCGAAAGGAGATAATTGATTTTGGGAGTGCAAAGGTAAATATATATTTATAAATGTTCCTAATTTTTGGGCAAGTTTTAAGCTTTTAAAAATTGCTATTGTAATCCGTCAGGTAATCCGTTATTTTGGTACAAAGAGTTTCAGAAAAAAAAGAAACATGTGGAAGCTATTGTGATTGATCTCGAGCAGGAGCGGAAAGAGATACTTAAAAGATACCGAAAGCTGTTGCGTACAGCGAAGCCATATCTTAAGGACAACGATGCCAAGCTAATCAAAAAGGCTTTCAATACCTCCGTAGAAGCTCATAAAGAAATGCGCAGGAGGTCGGGAGAGCCGTATATTTATCATCCGTTGGCCGTAGCGCAGATCGTGGTGGAGGAGATTGGGCTGGGGACCACGGGTATTGTGTCGGCGCTGCTGCACGACGTGGTCGAGGACACCGATATGTCTATTGAGGACATTGACCGTATGTTTGGTAAAAAGGTAGCTCAGATTATCGACGGGCTAACCAAAATCTCCGGAAAGTTTGAGTACGGCTCGTCACAGCAGGCCGAGAACTTCCGGAAGATGCTGCTGACGCTGTCGGACGATGTGCGCGTGATCCTGATCAAGCTGGCCGACCGCCTGCACAACATGCGTACGCTCGACAGCATGCCGCGCGACAAGCAACTTAAGATAGCCTCCGAGACTATATATATATACGCACCATTGGCGCACCGCCTGGGGCTGTACGCTATTAAGTCGGAGCTGGAAGACCTCTACCTTAAGTACACCGAGCCGGAGGCCTACCGCGCCGTGGCCCGCAAACTCCGCGAAACCAAAACGGCCCGCGATCGCTTCATTGCCCGCTTTACCGATCCCATCGAACACGACCTTGACGAGGCCGGATTCAAGTACGTTATTAAGGGACGTCCCAAGTCTATTTATTCCATCTGGAATAAAATGCGTAAGCAGAACAAGCCCTTTGAAGAAATCTACGACTTGTTTGCTATCCGGATTATCCTGGATTCTCCCCCCGAGTTTGAACGCGAAAAAGCTTTCTGCTGGCAGGCGTACTCTATTGTTACCGATCATTTCAAGCCCAATCCGGACCGGCTCAAAGACTGGATAAGTACCCCCCGGGCCAACGGCTACCAGTCGCTGCACTCGACGGTGATGAGCAAGAGCGGACAGTGGGTAGAGGTACAGGTCCGGACGGCCCGTATGGACGAGATAGCCGAAAAAGGTTACGCCGCCCACTGGAAGTACAAGGGTAACAACACCAACGTGCGCGGTAATATCGAAACCTGGATTAACCAGGTGCGCGAAACGCTCGAAAACGGCCTGGGCGACAAAACCGCCGCCATTGAGTTTCTGGACGAATTCCGGAGCAACCTGTTTACGGAAGAAGTATTTGTATTTACACCCAAGGGAGAGCTGAAAGTACTGCAGCGCGGCGCCACCGCCCTGGACTTTGCCTTTGATATTCACTCGGAAGTAGGGGCCCGGTGTATGGCGGCTAAGGTAGGAGGTACCCTGGTACCTATCAGCTACGTCCTGCACAACGGGGATCAGGTCGAGATCATTACTTCCAACAAGCAAAAGCCCAATGAGGACTGGCTCCGGATTGTGGTTACCTCCAAGGCACGGGGGCGCATTAAAGAGTACCTCAAGGAAGAAAGCCGCCGCTACGAAATAGACGGGCGGCAAGTGACCGAGAAAAAACTGAAAACGCTGGGGGTTGAGGTCAACCACGAAGTTATTAACCAGCTACGCGCTTTCTTTGAATGCAAAACCCCCGCTGATCTTTTCTACCGGCTTGGGAAAGGCTACATTCACCTGGATGAGCTTAAGAAGTTTAAAAAGTACAAAGAGGCCAAAGACCGCAAGAGCAAGATTAGTCCCGAGGAGGCACCGGATGGAAAAGCTTTTACCAGTCTGCTTAAGAATATCCACGGCGACCGCGCCGACAGCGACACGCTGCTGATTGGGGAGGATATGGATAAAATTGACTATAAGCTGGCCGCCTGCTGTAACCCCATCGCCGGAGACGATGTTTTTGGTTTTGTGACAATTAACGAAGGCATAAAAATTCACCGTACTACCTGTCCCAACGCCGTGGAGCTGATGTCCAAGCACGGCAACCGGGTCATTAAGGCCAAATGGAAGTCCCAGAAAGAAAAGGCGTTTCTGGCGGGACTGCGTATTACCGGCACCGACCGGATGGGTCTGGTCAACGACGTAACCCGTATTATATCCAATGAGTTGAATATAAACATGCGGGGTATTACCATTGATACCAAAGACGGGGTCTTTGAAGGAGATATCCGTTTGTACGTGCAGGACACCAAGCACCTGGATATGCTCATTAACAAGCTCGACCGGGTCGACGGCGTTTTTAAAGTACTACGTTTTGACGCTAACCTGAACGCCGTATCCTGAGAATGAACCCCCAAATAGCAAATGACGTTATGGATTGTTGGACTTGCTGTGATTTAAGTCTAAAAACCACGTAATTTGCACCTGATTATGGAAGCTATGCCACAAGGACGTAAAGCCAACCTGGATGCCGCCCGAAAAATTCTGACGGCTCACCTCGAAAACAAGGGGCTCCGAAAGACGCCGGAGCGCTTCGCGATACTGGAGGAAATATATATGCGCGAAGACCACTTCGATGTGGATGAGCTGTATATTAGCATGAAAAATAAAAAGTATCGCGTAAGCCGCGCTACCGTTTATAATACCCTGGATGTACTGGTAGACTGTGACTTGGTAACGAAGCACCAGTTTGGTAAAAACCTGGCGCAGTACGAAAAGTCGTACGGCTTCAAGCAGCACGACCACCTGATCTGTACCGAATGCCACAAAGTAATGGAGTTTTGTGATCCCCGCATTCAGTCCATTCAGAACATGGTGGGCGAGATGCTGCACTTTAACGTAGTACATCATTCCCTGATTTTTTACGGGAGCTGTACCCGGTCCAACTGCGAGAATAAAAAGGATATTCCCGAAGAAGAGCCCATGGGACAGGTAACCGAAGATTAAAAGCCCTCAATGTATACTTCATCAACGCTATCTGTACTGATTCTCCAACATACTTTAATATTTATACGACGTAGATAGGCACGCAAATGGGTGCCGGGGAGCAGCAGACTCTTATCAGCGTTCGGGTACTTAAATCTAACTAGTGAATGAAAGTTGACGTATTACTTGGTCTTCAATGGGGAGACGAAGGAAAAGGTAAAATTGTGGATGTACTGGCCCCCCAGTACCAGGTTGTAGCCCGGTTTCAGGGTGGCCCCAACGCTGGCCACACTCTGGAATTTGACGGACATAAACACGTACTTCATCAGATTCCTTCGGGCATTTTCCGTACCGACATCCAGAATATAATCGGGAATGGCGTAGTACTGGACCCTATTGTGTTTCGCAGAGAAATAGAAGGCCTGGCCAAATTTAACCTTGACCTGAAAAAAAACCTGTACGTTTCAAAAAAAGCGGCCCTTATACTACCTACGCACCGCCTGCTGGATGCGGCCTACGAAAGCGCCAAGGGAGAGTCCAAAATAGGCTCCACCCTCAAGGGCATTGGGCCTACCTACTCGGACAAGATTGCCCGCCAGGGACTGCGCGTAGGGGATATTCTGTCGGCCCGCTTCCGGGAGAAGTACCAGAAACTGGTGGAGGCACACCGGGTAATTCTGGACTTTCACCAGTTCGATTACCAGGACCTGTTGCCGAAGGCGGAAGCAGATTTCTTTGCGGCGGTGGAATTTATGAAAGAATTTGCCCTTGTCGAGAGCGAATACATGGTCAATGAGGCGCTGGAACGCGGGCAGAACATTCTGGCCGAAGGTGCGCAGGGCTCGCTGCTGGACATTGATTTTGGGTCGTACCCCTTCGTTACCAGTTCCAATACCATGACCGCCGGAGCCTGTACCGGTTTGGGCGTTTCGCCCCGCCAGATTGGGGAGGTGTACGGTATCTTCAAGGCCTACTGTACCCGGGTAGGTAGCGGTCCTTTCCCGACCGAACTACTCGACGAAACCGGAGAGCGCATGCGGCAGGAAGGCCGTGAGTTTGGCTCCACAACCGGACGCCCGCGCCGCTGCGGCTGGCTGGATCTGCCCGCGCTCAAGTACGCTATTATGATCAATGGCGTGACGCAACTGGTCATGATGAAGGTAGACGTACTCAATATTTTTGATACTATCCGGATATGTACCCACTACCGCCTGCCCGACGGTACCGTTACGGAACAACTACCCCACGACCTGTGCGATACGGATGTTGAGCCGGTATACCGCGACTTTGGCGGCTGGCAGCAGTCCCTGGACGCCATCCACGGATTTGACGAACTACCCGCCGGGCTGGCCGCTTACGTGGAATTCCTGGAAAATGAGCTGAAATTACCCATTCGCTTTATTTCTACCGGCCCCGATCGGGAAGCACTCATTCATCGTGAAACCCCTAAGCTGGTAGGCTGAGAGGATGACATTGGCCCGGGTTTGAACAGAAAAGATAAACCCGGGCCCCGTTTTTTCTGTTCAGGATTGAGGCTTACTGGTAATTAAATATCCACACTGACATATAGGTATGGCTGTCCGCAGTAGTATGAAGTTTCTGGTTTTTGACACCATACTGAATGGCCATCATTCCGATTATATTACCTGTTTAATTGAGTACTGGTGCAATAACACCATGCCCGGGGAGCTAATCGTAGTGACACCCCGTGGTTTAGGAGCCTCTCTGCCAGCCGACTACACGGCCTCAACCCGCCTTACCCTCATTGAACTGACCGACCAGGAACTTCGGCAGGCGCAACAAGCCTCCCGGATAAGTCGCGCCTTTGCCGAGTGGAATCTCTTTGTAAGGTATGCCGAAAAAATTCGTCCCGACCATGCGGTGCTCATGTACTTTGACCTGTTTCAACTGGGCGTTTGGCTGGGCAAGAAATCGCCTTGTCCGGTATCCGGAATTTATTTTCGCCCCAGTTTTCATTATACTTCCCCGGACACTGCACCTACTTCATTTAGAGAAAAATCAGTAATACTAAGAAAAAAGTGGGTACTTAAAGGCGTCCTCACCAGCAGCGCTCTTACTAATCTTTTTTGCCTGGATAAGTCCTCGGTACCCGCCATTCAGGCAATGACAAATCGGGTTAGGGTAGTACCCCTAAGCGATCCCGTAAAGCGATACGACGTAACTGCCGCGGAAGTAAAAGCCCTGAGAATGTCCCTGGGGGTAGAAGACCACCGTACTGTATTTCTGCTGTTTGGCTACCTGGACGACCGCAAAGGCATAGAGCCGATGCTGGATGCCATCCGTTGCCTGCCCGAAGAAGAAAGCGCCCGGCTTACCCTCGTTTTGGCCGGTCCTATTACAGAAGCGTATCAAAAGACCGTGGAGGATCATCTTTCGTCGATGAATAGCAGCGCGCAGATAGTCCGGTACTTTAAGGAAATAAAGGGTACTGCCATACAGTTGCTTTTTGAAATGTCAGATTTTGTGCTGACACTGTACCAGAAGCACGTTGGCATGAGTTCAATTATGGTAAGAGCAGCCTTGTCCCAAAAGCCCCTCATCTCCTCTGACTTCGGCTATATGGGGTCGCTGGTAAAAGCGGAAAAGCTGGGAATGACCGTCAATTCTGAATCAGCAGAGTCGATCAGCCGGGCGCTTCGCCAGGCCCTCCGTGGTGAAATTACGTATTCAACGGCTGCCATGCAAAAGCTGGCCGAACAAAATACCTCACTGACTTTTGCTCAGCAAATCTTTGGTACGATCACCCCGGACAAGACTCCTTCCACGCCCTAACGGCAGCCATTCCAGCGAATACCAGGAAGCTAAAGGCAAGGTTTCCGGATAGATTTACGTTTCTCAAATAGTAATTATTCCTAACTTTGGGTAGTAACCATTCTAAAAATTCCCTGTGGTGTCTTCTAATTCCTACTTCAATCGACGTGGTTTTTTGAAAAAGAGTACCCTGGCTGCTATGACTGCCGCCTTAGGTACTGAGATTGTGTTTGCCGACAAGCTTCCTAAAGGGTACCTGCCTCTGATTTTTGATGAGAAAGATGCGCTGAAAGGTAAACACGCCGACATGATTGTACTGAGCGAGCGGCCCTGGAACGTAGAAACGCCGGTACACCTGCTGGACGATAAAGTAACGCCCGTCAGCAAGATGTTTATCCGGAACAACGGACTGGTACCTGAGCGGGTGGATGCTGCTAACTGGACGCTTACTATTAACGGAGAGTCGGTTAAAAAAGCAAAAAGTTATACGATTGACGAGCTGAAGAAGCGTTTTAAACCCTATACCTACCAGCTGACGCTGGAATGCGGTGGCAACGGCCGTGCTGGCTTTGTGCCTACTGCTTCGGGCAACCAGTGGGGGGATGGGGCCGTACATTGCGCCGAATGGACGGGCGTACGGCTGAAGGATATTCTGGCGGATGTAGGTATAAAAGACGATGCGGTGTACATCGGGTACTACAGTAAAGACCTGCACCCCAGCCGCGACCCTAATAAATCAGCGATATCGCGGGGAGTACCTATCCGTAAAGCGCTGGAAAACGAAACGCTGGTAGCCTGGGCGGTTAACGGACAGCCCCTTCCGGAGTTTCATGGGTACCCGTTGCGGCTGGTCATTGGAGGCTGGCCGGCTTCAGTATCGGGTAAATGGCTGCATACCATCGCCGTGCGAAACAAAGTACACGACGGTGCCAAAATGGAGGGCACCAGCTACCGCGTACCGCGTTTCCCCATTCAACCGGGAGAAAAACTGGACGCAACCGACGAAAATTTTAAAATCATAGAAGCCATGCCGGTCAAATCGATGATTACATTCCCGAAGTCGGGGGCTATGATCGAAGCGGGTAAAAAGCTGCCCGTGCGGGGGCACGCCTGGGCGGGCGACCAGCAGGTAAAAACCGTGCAGCTGTCTGTTGATTACGGCGCAACCTGGCAAACTTGTAAGCTGGAAGCCCCGGTAAACCGGCTGGCCTGGCAGCACTGGTCGGCCGACGTGCAGTTCCCGACTAGGGGGTACTACGAAGTATGGGCTCGCGCTACCGATGATAAGGGAGTAACCCAGCCGATGCTTGTACCGGCCTGGAATCCGGGAGGGTACCTGAACAACGCCTGCCAGCGTATAGCCGTAAAAGTAGGATGAAAAAAATAAAACAACAGGGAATTGTCCTGATAACCGGGCTGTCGCTTGCCCTGTTCCTGCTGAGTGCTTTTCGGCAGGATGGAGAGGGGCGCGCGTCTGCGCAGGTACCTAAAGCTGTCGTTATGAAGGCTGATACTTCAAAGAAAGATCCGGATACCGGCCTGGTACTGGACGAAAGCCTGATGATGGTGAAGGCGCAGTGTACCAGCTGTCATTCGTCCAAACTGATTACCCAAAACCGCTTTACCCGCGACGGCTGGCAGCAAAAAATACGCTGGATGCAGGCCAATCATAATCTGTGGGATCTGGGCGAATCGGAGAAGGTAGTACTTGACTACCTTGAAAAGTACTACGCTCCCTCGCCGACCGCCTCGGGCAGTGCGCGCCGGGCACCGCTACATGGGATTGAGTGGTATCCTCTTAAACTGAAGTAATGAGTAATACTCCCGCTTTCTATCAAACACTTTTTCAGTACGATACCCTGTTCAGGGTAGAGGAGGAGCTTAGCGCGCTGCAAGTACCTGCCGCGCCCAAAGAGGCACCCGCGGCTATCTCACCACCTGCCGTCCAGATAGATAATTCTCCGGTAGATGCTCCCCGAGTGGATGCTCCCCGAGTGGATACTCCCGGAGTGGGTGCTCCCGGAGTGGATACTCCCGGAGTGGATACTCCCCCTGTTATTGCACAGCAAAGCCCCCCGGCTACTCCACCTCCGGCAGTGCCATTCCCGGCCCTCAGGCACCGGGTACTGGTACTGGTAGATGAACCAAAACAGCCGGAACTGATCGCTTCGGAAGCCATTCTGCTGGATAAAATTCTGAAAGCCGTGGGGCACTCGGCCGATGAAGCTGATATTATCAACCTGAGTTATTTACCCACCGCCGACGCCCGCTCTGTACTGGCCGGTAAGCTAACCAATCATTTCATCACCTTTGGGGTACCGCTCATCAAGCTACAGCTCGATCTGCTGCTACCGCCCTACACCCCCAAACAGGTAGAGGGAATCTGGTTTTTACTGGCTGACCCTCTGGTTGTTATTGAAGAAGATAAAAATCTGAAAAAACGCCTTTGGTTAGCCCTCCAGAAAATGTTTGCCGTCAGCTGACGCAGCGGCAAATAGTGACCGGCCATCACAATATTTTTGTTTCTTTCGCTGTTTTGGAAGATAATCGCACAGTGATTATTGCCTTTGGTTTGCGTTGCTTCATAAGCCATTACAAGTCAAGGTAATATACGCGGTTTGTTAGGTATTAATTCAGTTATACACAGTACTACTATATTTTTATGGCTACTATTTTGGAGCGTATCACAAAACTTTTCAGAGCGTCAAAGCCCGGTGACCTCGATTACTACGACGACGAGGCCGAGCCCAGTCCGGCGCCGCAGGCGCCCGTAGCAACTGGAAGGGGAGCAGTAGAGGCTCCCGAACAACCGGCACCCCTGCAACCGGTTAGGGCAGAGGCAGTACCTGCCGCGCCTCAGCCGGAGCTCAGCCTTCAACCGATTGAAACACCGAAAATAGATATTCCCTACTGGCTTGAAGACGAAGACACGCTTCGCGATGAGGGGGTATTGTTTGGACTGTCGGAGTCGGAGCCTACCGAAAAAACCGATATTATTCACAATTACTTCGCCCATTTGGCAGCTGACCACGAACGGGCCATTGAGCAGCAGAACGAGCGGGTGCAGGAACTGAACCTGTTTATCGGGCAGAAAGAAAACCGGATCGAAGAGCTTACCGGCAAACTTAAACAACTGGAAGAAAACCGGCCGGACGGCGAACATAACCTGCCCCGTACGCTGGTAGGGCTGGCGCTATCAATAGCGATGTGCGTAGGCAACTATTACCTAATTGAAGAAACCCTGCGTCCCAACTTCGCTACCAGTTCATTCATTGCCCTTGGCGTGTTTCTGGCGGGGATGTTTAACCTTTTTGGGGGTATTTCCCTGTTTCATGATGCCGACTCCAGCGTGACGCGGCGACGACTGCTGGAAGAAGTAGGGATGCCCTTTGCGGCGGCCCTGTTCGTGCTGGCTCAGGCCTGGCAGCACCAGGTCTGGTGGCAGGCGGTATCTCTTTTTGTCTTTGTTTTCTTCCTGTTTCTGTTTGCCGGTAAGCTGTTTCTTAGCAACATTACGGTACTGCGTCAGGACCTGCGGGTGTGGCTGGGCAGGCAGCGTGAACAGCGCGAGGCAAACGGTCATACCGATTCCTGGGAGGAAGAGATCAAGCAGCTTCGCGGGGAAATAGACGAGCTACGCGTACAGAAGTGGCAGGTACTTAAGCAGCAGGGTGAAGCCGAAACCGAATGTGACCGCCTGTACGCCCGTCGCGACATGCTCATAAAATTATTCGAAAGCGAATTCTCCCTGGCGCGCCGCATGAAAGGCCGCCTGAGTGAGCGACAGCTCCGCGAAATACGCGGGCAGTAGCCGGTAGTGGGAGGGCTTGTCTGTTAGGTACCTACCCCTGCCGGAATTACTATTGATTAGAAAATGTTAGTAAGAAATTAACATAAAAGAGCACCAATGGAGGATCAACATCCCAATCAACATCCCGACTATCAGCACGGCTACACGAGCGGTATTGAGGGAGTAGACCGGCAGGTATACGAAGCCTACCTGTCGAGCAAGGTGAGCCATGAGTGGGTAACGGAGCGTCTGGAAGAAAAAAGGACCGAGTTAGGAAAGATAGAGAGCCGCAAGCAGGATACACTTGCCCAGCGTAAGGCCGCCTTTGACCGTATGCAGGAACAACTTATGGGGCTCAATCAGTCATCCCGCCGGGTAAAAGAACTGGAAGATACCCTAGCTACTACCGACCAGCGCAGCCAGACCCTGCGTGAAAAACGGGAGAAGGCCGCTAACGATTATTCCCTGCTGGCCGGTATCATATTTCTGGCGGCCGGTATTTCATTTATTCTGGGTGACCTTATTATCTCGCACGAGATTGTAGCCTATGCCCTTAATATCCGGAACTCTACCGAAGCCTGGGCGTTTGCCATTGGTCTGGCGATGGTGTCCATTCTGCTGAAGCCCGCGTACGACCGTCTGATCGAAGGACCTTACCATACCGACGATTCCCCCCGGGCCAAAAAACGCTATGGAACCTTTAAGGTGGTACTGGCGGTATTTGCCATAGGTACCTTGCTGGTACTGGGCTGGTTCCGCTACGAAGCCTACCGAACCGACAAGCTCAAGGAGGCCATCAATAAGTCAGTTAAGAATTTACAACTGAATGCGGTAGACCCGCTCACGGGTGCTCCCATCAACAGCCCTGAGCTGACCAACAAAATTGAGCAGGCTCTGCGGAATTCTGATAACCTTAACCTCGACCTGGTTAACAGCCCCTGGGCTTTACTTTCCTTTGTGCTGAGTGGAGTACTGTTTGCGATAGCGGGTGCGGTGTCGCTGGGAATGGCTTTGCCCATTCTGCAGGGCTTCTGGTACCGCTGGCTCCAGATAGACCCGCATCTGTGGAAGCTGAAGCGTCGCCGGAAGCGGATACTGAAAGAACTGGCGGCTCAGGAGAAAATTCGGGCGCAACAGATGGTTCAGAAAAACATTATGGAAAATGACCTGACTACCCTGCCTACGCTGGACGAGCTGAAAAACGAAGAGCAGCATCTGCGGGTCGAAATTGAGCGGCTGGAGGAAGATCGCAAGCTGGCCTTTACCGATAGCCGTATCCATTCGTACAGCGATGGCTACCTGCGCGGGGAAGTAGTGCGTGATATTATGACGGAGGAAGAATATGAACAGTGGCGCAACAGCCACCTGACCGTTTCTAACCTGGCGCTAAGGGCCAAGTCCAATGCTACCGACCGCGCGGTACCCCGTACCCGTAGCACCGGTATGCGCCCCCACCAGGCAATCCGCAAGGCTATCACCGACCGTTTTGATCAGGAAGGTACCTAAATAAAAACGAAGACGAAGCCTTGTCTCCCCGTGCTGAAGGAAGTACTCTTCCGGTAGCACGGGGATTTTTTTTATATTGACCAGGAATAACTACCCGCATACAAAAATGATAGAAACTCCCCACCTGCACCTGATCCCCTGTGACGATACCCTGTTTGAAGCCATCCGGATGGGTAATAACGTTTTAGCGCGTGTGCTGGGCGTCAATGTACCTAAAAAATGGACGGGCTACCGCGACGTATTTACCCCCTCGTTTCACCGGTGGAAGGCGCATCCTCCCCTGCGCGACTGGTGGACCCACCTGATTGTACACCTGCCGGATAGAATGCTGATAGGTTCGTGCGGCTACAAGGGCGAGCCCGACGCCGACGGAATCGTCGAGATTGGCTATGAGATACGGCCTTCCCATCGGGAGCGGGGGCTGGCTACGGAGGCGGCTCAGGGCCTGATTGACCACGCCTTTGCGCACGGGGAGGTCAAGAAAGTGATAGCCCACACGCTACCCGGCGAAGGCCCCTCTACCCGTATTCTGAAAAAACTGGGCTTTGTACGTACCGGTGAGTTAGAAGACCCTGACGACGGCCTGGTGTGGCGCTGGGAGCTCAAGAAAGAAGATTTCATTAAATAAAAACTATCTCCTAAAGCTACGTATGACCCTGATTCCGGCTTTCCAGAAAGACGACGCCCTACTGGCCACTATACAGAGTACTAAAACCAGGGAGGAAGGCTTCCGGCTGTGGTGGCTGGGGCAAAGCGGTTTTCTGCTGCAGTACCGGGGCCGCCACCTGCTGTTTGACCCCTACCTGTCGGACTCCCTAAGCAAAAAGTACGCGGCTACCGACAAACCCCACGTACGGATGAGCGAGCTGGTTATAGATCCCGCCCGACTGAACTTCCTGGATGTGGTCACCAGCAGCCATAACCACACCGACCACCTCGATGCCGACACCTTACAGCCCATCCTGGCCGTTAATCCGGGTATTGCCTTTGTTATACCCGAGGCCAACCGGTCTTTTGTTGAGGAGCGGGTCGGGTGCCGGAAGGACTTTCCCACGGGCATGAATGATACCTTTGTCAAGGATGTGGCGGGCTTCCGTTTTTATGGTATTCCCGCCGCGCACAACGAACTGGAGCGCGACCTGCTGGGGCAGTGCCGGTTTATGGGGTACGTGGTAGAATTTGGTCCCTACCGCGTGTACCATAGCGGTGATACCCTCTGGTACGAGGGCCTGGAGGACCTGCTGGCACCTTTTGCTGTCGATGTGGCTTTTCTGCCCATCAACGGCAACCGGCCCGAGCGGCGCGTAGCGGGCAATCTCAGTGCCGAAGAGGCCGCCCGTCTGGGTCGGGAAATTGGGGCTGGCTGCGTGGTACCGCACCATTATCACCTGTTTTCATTCAATACTGAAGAACCCGGGCAGTTTGTACAGGAGGCGGAGCGCTACCAGGTACATTACCGGGTACTGCGGCTGGGCGAGGGGATGCAGGTGCCATAACAGGCTGAAAACAGAAATTTGAGTTTCAGAAATGGTATATATCCAATATTTTTTTAACTTGAAGCATCATTTTTCGTTATCAAAGAAAATCCATAACTATTCTAGCAGCACATACCTATGTCAAACCTAACCTCTGAAACGTATCCCTGGTTGAAGTACTATCCCCAAGGGGTACCTTACGAGATAAATCCGGACGCGTATCCTTCTCTGATAGAGATGTTGGAGGAAGGCTTTACGAAGTTTGCGGATCAGCCGGCTTACTCCAATATGGGTAAGGAGATAACTTTTGCTGAAGTAGACAAGCTTTCGCGCGATTTCGCCGCTTATCTTCAGGGCCTGGGCCTCCAGAAAGGCGACCGGATTGCCATTCAGATGCCGAACCTGCTTCAGTACCCCGTTGCCATGTTCGGAGCCCTGCGGGCGGGCCTTACCGTAGTCAATACCAACCCACTGTATACCCCGCGCGAAATGCTGCACCAGTTCAAGGATTCGGGTGCGCGGGCCATCGTTATTCTGGCTAATTTTGGTAGTCACCTCGAGAAGGTACTTCCCGAAACCGGCATTGAGCACGTAATCGTTACCCAAATCGGCGACCTGTTGGGATTCCCCAAAAAACTGGTTGTAAACGCCGTGGTGAAGTACGTTAAGAAGATGGTACCTGCCTACAACCTGCCCACTGCCGTAGCTTTCAACGATGCCCTGGCCAAAGGAGCCAGTGGTACCTATACGCGTCCGCAGGTTTCGGGTCAGGACATGGCTTTTATTCAATATACCGGCGGTACTACGGGGGTATCGAAAGGAGCCATGCTTACGCACCGCAACCTGATTGCCAACGTAGAGGCTAATAACGAGTGGTCCAAACCTGTATTAAAAGACCAGCCGGGGCATATTATGGTAGCGGCCCTGCCGCTGTACCACGTGTACGCGCTTACTGTCAATGCCTTATCGGCGCTTAAGTTCGGAGGTTTGAACCTGCTGATCACCAATCCGCGGGATATGAATGCCTTCATTAATGACCTGAAAAAGTACCAGGTTACGATGTTTACCGGAGTAAATACCCTGTATAACGGCTTGCTGAATCACCCGCGCTTCGGGGAAATAGATTTTTCTAAACTAAAAGTAACCTCAGCCGGAGGAATGGCCCTGCAGAAGGTAGTGGCGGAGCGCTGGCGTCAGGCCACGGGCTGTCTGCCCGCCGAAGGGTACGGTCTTTCGGAGACTTCGCCGGTACTGTCGTCGAACCCGCTTCTGGGAGAGAATCGGGTAGGTACCATTGGAGTACCCTGGCCCAGCACCCAAATGCGCATCCTGCGGGAAGATGGTACCTGGGCCGATATAGGAGAGTCCGGTGAAATATGCGCGCAGGGGCCGCAGGTTATGCCCGGCTACTACAACCGCTCCAAAGAAACCGCCGCTGTTATGCACGAAGACGAAAGCGGAAGGTGGTTCAAAACCGGTGATATTGGCATTCAGGATGCCGACGGCTTCTTTAAAATTGTGGATCGGAAGAAGGACATGATTCTGGTTTCAGGCTTCAACGTGTATCCCAATGAGATAGAAGACGTGATGGCGCAGTGCCCGGGGGTACTTGAGGTAGCCTGCGTGGGAGTACCCGACGAGAAAACCACCGAAGCGGTAAAGGTATTCGTTGTAAAAAAAGACCCGGAGCTGTCCCTTGAAACCATCAAGAGTTATTGTCGCGAAAACCTGACGGCCTATAAATGCCCCAAGCATATTGAGTTCAGGGATGAACTTCCCAAGACCAATGTGGGTAAAATCCTGCGCCGTGCCTTGAGAGACGAGGAGGTCGCAAAAATGAAGTAGTAACCAAAAAGCTTCTATTTTATAGCAATAAGGAGTACTTTACCCAACCGAATGCGCATGGTTCAACCAGAATTATGCGCATTCTGGTTTTTAACAACCACTACCAATCAGGTTATAAAGACGAAAGAATACCGACGGGTTTATTTTTTGAAAAGAGATTAGTTATATCAGTCAACAAACAATAGGAACCATGAAATTATATAGACAGACCCTCGTACTCCTGCACGGACACGGGGTGGACGATGCTATCTGGGATGATTTGGATGCACTATTGAATGAATGCTGTACCGTTATCCGACCCAATCTATCGCTGCTTTCTTCCTGCCATAGTATGGAGGCCTACGCGGACGAACTGCACCGGCTGCTTTCTACCGCCGGGGTTACGAGATGTACCCTGGTGGGCCATTCGATGGGGGGGTACATAGCCCTTAAGTTCGCTGAAAAGTACCCGGCTATGCTGGAAGGCTTCGGCTTGTTTCATTCCATCGCCTTTGCCGATGATGATTCCAAAAAGGAACAGCGGGAGAAGATCGTTGAATTACTCCGCACGCAGGGGGCTCAGTCTTTCTTAAGGCATACCGGCGCCAATATGTACGGACAGCGGTACAAGGAACTCTATCCGGAAAGGGTGCAGGAACATATTGTACGCTACGGAAAGCTACCAACGGAGGCGCTGGTAGCTGGTGTGGAAGCCATGCGGGAGCGGACGGAGGGGACGGAAGTACTGGCCAGAATGCCTTTCCCGGTTCTATTCATCATTGGAATGCAGGATGATATCATTCCCTTTGAGCGTAGTATGGAAATGGTAAGCTACCCCAAAAAGAGCTACCCGATGATTCTGGCTGAGGCGGGACACATGGGTATGGTAGAAAGACCGGATGCCTCCGCCCGGATAATACACTGGTACATGGACCAGATTTAAGTACTTTATTTTTGTTGGTATAAAGTCCGCCCGATACGCATCCGGCGGACTTTTTTCATTTTATTTGTAAAATGTAGACCTTAACCTACTTCAATCCCGTCACAGCTTTATGTCAACAACTTCTACTTCCACCAATCTTCTGGTTTATGTCATTGCTGCGGTGGCAGCTACGGGAGGGCTCCTGTTCGGGTACGATACGGGAGTAATCAACGTGGCGTTGCCTTCGCTCAAAGCGTATTTTCAGTTAGAGGACTCCCCGAGTACGGTGGGCTGGATAGTGAGTGCGGTACTGGTGGGAGGTATGATAGGACCCTTTATCAGCGGTCCGCTGACAGACCTGCTGGGACGGAAGAAAATCAACATTATTGCCGCTATTGTATTCGTATTGGGGTCTATCCTGACGGCCGTAGCGCCTTCGGTAGCTATCCTGATTCTGGGACGACTGCTGCTGGGTCTGGCTATTGGTATTGTGGCGGCTACCATTCCCCTGTACATTGCCGAAATCGCCCCGGCTAATAAGCGCGGGCAGATGGTAACTTTCTTTCAACTGGCCATTACGCTGGGTATTCTGCTTTCTTACGTAGTAGGTTTTCTTTTCGGCGAACTGGCCGACGGCTGGCGTACCATGTTCTGGGCGGGTTTTATACCAGCGGCCATTCTGCTGGTTGGTATGCTGCTGGTACCCGAAAGCCCCCGCTGGCTCATTAACAAGGGAAGGGGTGAGGAGGCCATGGCCGTACTAATCAGGCTGCGGGGCGAAGCCAACGCCCGCACTGAGTACCAGCAAACCATTGAGCTTATTGAGCGGGAGCGCCTGAGCCGGGCCGACTGGAAAGAATTGTTCAGCCGTCGGCTCCGCATTCCTTTGTTTATTGGTATCGGTATCTTTGCCATCCAGCAGTTTTCCGGTATTAACGCCATTATCTACTACTCCACAGATATTTTTAATTCGGCCTTCGACTCTACCCGCAACGCTACCCTGGCTACGGTAGGGGTAGGTCTGGTCAATGCGTTGTCTACGCTGTTAGCCGTATTTTTTCTGGATCGCCTGGGACGTAAGCCATTACTTTATACGGGGCTACTGGGTACGGCCGTGGCCCTGGCCACGGTCGGTTGCGCGTTTCTTTTCCGGGAGTCGCTCAGCAGTGATCTGCAGCAGACCCTGCTGGTGGGCGGGGTTTACGTCTATATTTTCTTTTTTGCTATAAGCCTGGGGCCCATGGGTTGGCTGCTGATTGCGGAAGTATATCCTTTGCGTATCCGGGGCTTCGCGACCAGTATGGGTAGTTTCAACCACTGGTTTTTTGATTTCTGGGTAGGTTTTACGTTTCCGCTTATGCAGGCAACCGCCCTGGGGCTCAACGGGGGTATCTTCTTTATTTATATGGCCGTAGTACTGCTCGGACTCCTTTTTACCAGGTACCTGGTACCCGAAACAAAAGGCCTGAGCCTGGAAGAAATAGAAGGAAAGTGGAAGTAAACGAAAAAAGGGTGGCCTGCGTTATAGGTTACGAGAACTAACTCTTTTAGCTGTATTTTCATGAAAAAACTACCCAAGGCACTACCTCTGGCAAAAATGTGGGGTTTGGTATTGTGGGGTCTGCTGCTTTTACCTTCCTGCGACCGCGACAATTCCAGTACCGAGCCGCAGAATAAATATTTAGTAGAAAGTAAACTTCTTACCGAGTTAACCAAAGAGCAACTCAGTAATCAACTGGCGGCTTTGAGCCCCTTGCTGGCCGGTTTGGTGCGCAACGGCGTAAAAGTCCACCGGATTACCTACAAAACCAAGAATACTGACGGTGCTGAAATAACCGCTTCGGGAGCCATTGTACTTCCTGCTATTACACAACCCGCTCCCATGATCAGTGTACAACATGGTACCATACGGAGCGAGTCGGAGGCACCCTCTAATTTTAGTCCCGGAACGGAAGCTTACGTGGCCGGATCGCTTTTCAGCGCTCTGGGCTATATAATTGTTTACCCTGACTACATTGGTTATGGTGCTTCCAAAGACGTTCCACACCCCTATGAGCACCGGGAAAGCCTGGCGTCGGCTTCGCTGGATATGCTGCGGGCGGCCAAGGAGTTTCTGAAAGAACAGAAGGACGTAAAGTGGGACGACCGCCTGTACATTACCGGCTACTCGGAAGGAGGGTATGCTACCATGGCCCTGCAGCAGAAACTGGAGCAGGAAGCCGCTGGGGAGTTTAATCTGCGGGCCTCCAGCGCAGGAGCGGGAGCGTATGATAAAACTTCTTTTATGAAGTACCTGGTCAATAACCGGACGAGTGGTGAGGCTAGCCGTAACTCGTTGTACCTGTGGGTACTGCTCACCTACGACCGCGTGTACGGTCTAAATCGTTCGGCCTCGTACTATTTTAAGGAGCCTTATGCCACCCAAATTCAGCAACGAGGGAAAGATGCTTCTATTAATGTGTCGCTGAACGAAATAATCACGGATGAGTTCAGGAAGAGCCTGGCGGATGGTACCGACAAGAAATTTCTGGACGCGGTGGCTGATAATAATGTATACGACTGGAAGCCTGCTACTCCTACCCGCCTGTACCACGGCGACTCGGACCGGCTGGTATTTTTCTTTAATTCGGAGAATGCTTATAACGCCATGAAAAAGCGCGGAGCCGCCAACGTTACCTTGTTCCCGATCCGGGGTGGCGATCATGATACTTCTATTGACAAGTTTCTGCTGGGAACACTAGAATTTTTTACAGCAATTCAGTAATTTGTTTTTATAGTCAGATTCCCGGTTTGCCCATAGTTTGTAAATAGCTATGGGCAAATTTCTGAAGAACAATCAGAAGATTCCAGAGCATTATGATACCACTGCATATTTTGCTGCAGGCCAATACCCCGGCTATTGCCAAAGGGGCCGAGAAAATCAGTCAGGGGCTTCCCCGCGAACTGCGGCAATTTCTGGAATTTACTCTTCTGAAGGTCAACAGGTACGAGATTAATGTCTTTGATGTTTTTCTCATCCTGGCCCTCATTTCAGCGGGACGACTGCTGGTGTGGCTTATTTCGGGGGTACTTCGGCGTCGGTTTTTTCGTCGTAATCAGGTAGATCAGGGACGGCAGGAGGCGGTTATACAGCTTGTTAAGTACTTTATCTATACCATTGTATTTGTGCTGGGGCTGGAAGTGGCCGGCGTGCAGATATCCATTCTGCTGGCTGGTTCGGCGGCCTTACTGGTAGGTGTAGGCCTGGGACTTCAGCAAACATTCAATGATCTGGTATCGGGCCTGATCCTGCTTTTTGAGGGAAGTATCAATGTGGGTGACATTGTAGAACTGGACAATGGCCTGGTGGGGCGCGTCACGGATGTAGGGTTGCGTACATCAAAGCTGGAAACCCGCGACGCCATCGGAATCATTGTCCCGAATTCCAAGTTAATCAATAACAATATTATCAACTGGTCGCACAACCGCTCGCTGACGCGCTTTATTATTGAGGTAAATGTTTCTTACCGCAACGACCCCCGGCGGGTAGAGAAGATACTGCTGTCCAGCGCCCAGGAGCATAAGGAGGTAGCGCAGAATCCGCCGCCTACCGTGCGTATCATGGATTTTGCGGAGTCGGGCCTGCAGTATGAGGTGCTGTTTTGGTCGTACAGCGCGTGGCGCATTGAATACATTAAGAGCGAAATCCGATTTGTGATTTTTGAGCGGTTTCAGGAAGCAAAAATAGAAATACCCTACCCACAACGGGATATCAATCTGCATTTTGGCTGGGAGGATTTAATTGAAAAAGTAAAAGGTAAAAACGACAACCCCAACTCCTGATTACCGGACGGTCCGCTGTAGGAGCGGTACATAGGTAGTACTTAAACTAAAATGGCAACAATCCTTGATTTAGTAGGCAACACCCCCCTGGTCGAACTGACTCACCTCAACCCCAACCGCAACGTACGTATCTTTGGAAAGCTGGAAGGCAACAACCCCGGCGGCAGCGTCAAAGACCGCGCCGCCCATAGCATGATCAGCGGAGCTATTGAGCGGGGAGAATTAAAGCCGGGCATGAAGCTTATTGAAGCTACCAGCGGCAATACCGGCATAGCTCTGGCCATGATAGCCCGCCTGTACGATATAGAAATAGAGCTGGTTATGCCCCAAAACTCCACCCGCGAGCGGATATTAACCATGGAAGCTTTCGGCGCTACCGTTACCCTCACCGAAACCATCGAGAGTGCCCGCGACTACGCCGAGCAAAAAGTGCAGGAGGGCGGCTTCCTGATGCTGAACCAGTTTGCCAACCCCGACAACTGGCGCTCCCACTACCGTACTACCGGACCGGAGATATGGCAGGCGACCAACAAGCGCGTCACTCACTTTGTATCAGCTATGGGTACGACGGGTACCATTATGGGTACTTCGCGCTTTCTGAAAGAACAGAACGAAAACGTACAGATCGTGGGTTGCCAGCCAACCGATGGCTCCAGCATTCCGGGCATCCGGAAATGGCCTCAGGAGTACCTTCCCAAAATATTTGAAGCCGAGCGCGTAGACCGGGTAATAGAGGTATCGCAGGAAGACGCGACGATTATGGCCCGGCGACTGGCCCGGGAAGAGGGCATCTTTGCCGGTACCAGTAGCGGAGGTGCGGCCTGGGCGGCTATTCAGCTGGCGCAGGAGCTGGAAGAAGGCCTGATTGTATTCATCATCTGTGACCGCGGCGACCGCTACCTGTCGAGTGATTTGTTCGGGTAATTTCGGCCTGGTGCTGGAGTAGTACTTGGGGTAGGAATATGTAAAAATAAGGTAACATAATTAGAATTAGACGGTTAATAAATTGTAGCCACCAGTTTATTAACTTTAAATCTTATTTAATTATGAAGACATTACAACGCTATTTCTATACACTTCTGCTTATGGTACTCTCTACAGTATTTTTTTCTTCCTGTTCCAGGAATGTATTACGCGATAGCAACGCGAGCATCGGGAAGTACGATGTGGCCAACATAGACGGTTGCCAGTACATAGTCGTAGAGAGCTATCGGAATAAAGAGGGCGTGGCCATGGCCCACAAAGGGAACTGTAATAATCCTATCCATAACCGCCGGTAGTGGAAAATGACAATAACAAAAAAGCCCCTATGCATGTCAGCAGAGGGGCTTTTTTGTTGTTTGACGATGAGCAAATTAAATGAAAAAGTATCTTAGGCCGTAGTATCAGAAAGCCTATTTGAATAGCCAAGTCATGAAAAAATTCCTTAATTCGTTTTACGTACTTCTACTAGCAGGGGTATCGCTACTAGTCGCTTCCTGCGCCGGACCTAATAAGCTCCGTAATGCCAACTCGAATATTGGCCAATACGACATTACCGTTATTGATAACTGCCAGTATATAGTGTTAAGACAGGGGGAGGCCGGCACGAGCATTACCCACAAGGGAGACTATACCAATCCCATTCATCCGCGCCGATAAGTAGGCCGAAGAAAAAAAGAGAATCCCGATCAGTGCGACAAGGATTCTCTTTTTAGTGGCTATGGCAGCGCAAAGGCTACGTAACTCTCGCCCTTAGGCGTCCCCAGCTTGGTACCTCCGCAGGCAATAACTATATACTGCTTCCCATTGGCCTCGTACACGGCCGGAGTAGCAAAGCCCGCGGCGGGTAGTTTGGTTTCGTAAAGTACCTTACCGGTCTTTTTGTCAAAGGCCCTGAACATACCGTCTTTGGTAGCGGCTATAAACAATACGCCCCCGGCTGTCACTACGGGGCCGCCGTAGTTTTCGGTACCCGTTTGCGGTATTCCTTTTGCGGTCAATTCTTTAAATTCACCCAATACTACCTTCCACAAGTACTCGCCGGTGTTGAGGTTAATGGCACTAAGCTGCCCCCAGGGCGGGCTGATGGCCGGATAGCCGTTCTTGTCCAGAAACTTGTTGTAGCCGTCCATTTTGTAGGGGAGCGGAAACTGGCTGGCGTGTACCGGAGCACCACCTACTTCCTTCTTTTCCTGCTCAAATAAAAAGTCAATCAGTACCTGCCGTTCCTCTTCTTTCAGGTGAGAAAAACCGGGCATCATGCCTTTGCCCCCCTTTACAATAGCGTGGGCCGTAGCCTGATCGCGACGGGCGTTAATGCCTTTGAGCGAAGGGTACCCGCTGGCCGGATTGCCCTGTAGTTCGGGACCGTGGCAGTTGGCGCAGTTGAGAGTATATACCCTGTGGCCAGGCGTTAGTCCGGTCAGGGCATCGGCTTTGGGTACTTCCTCCATCTTCATCACCCAGGCCATTTCGTTGGAGTTGACGTAGAGAATACCCGTTTCAGTGTCGTAGGCCGGGCCGCCCCATTCACCGCCACCGTCAAAGCCGGGGAATATGAGGGTACCTTGCTCGCTGGGTAGCTCAAACTGATTCTTATGCCGTATTTTTTTGAGCCGGGCCAGCAGTTCCTCCCGGTTTTCGGCAAAGGGGCTGATGTCGTTGTCGCCGATGGTTTGGCGGGAAAAGGGGGCGGGCTTCTGGGGTACGGGTTGCGTTGCCCACGGTTTTTCACCGGGTAGGCCGTTGGTAGGTACGGGTACTTCCTTGATCGGGAACAGCGATTCACCCGTAACGCGGTCAAATACAAACACAAAGCCCGACTTGGTGATTTGGGCTACGGCATCAATCACTTTGTTGTTACGCCTGATCTGTACCAGCGTTGGAGCCGAAGGCAGGTCGCGGTCCCATACATCGTGGTGGATGACCTGGTAGTGCCACTTGTGCTTGCCGGTAGCGGCATCCAGCGCCAGCAGGCAGTTGGCGTACAGGTTTTTGCCGGGGCGGTTGCCACCGTAGAAGTCATAACCCGCCGAGCCGGTAGGTACATATATAATGCCCCGCGCCCGGTCAATGGCCATACCGGCCCAGTTGTTGGCGGCACCCACATCGGTATTTTTCCAGTTTTCCTTGCCCCAGGTTTCGTAACCCGGCTCACCCGGGTGCGGAATGGTCCGGAAAGTCCAGGCCAGCTTGCCGGTTTTAACGTTAAAGGCCCGTACGTGGCCCGGTGCGGCATCCGGCCCTTCCGACAGCCGCACGGGCATGACAATAAGATCTTTATATATAGTACCTGGCGTATTGGAGCAGATAAACTTGTTCTGGGCTATTTCGGGCAGTCCCAGGCGCAGGCTTACGCGCCCGCCTTCCCCGAACGACCCGATCATCTGGCCGGTGCGGGCGTCCAGTGCGTACAGCCAGGGGCCAGCTGTAAAAAGTATACGCTTATCGTCACCCTCGGCCCAGTAGGTAACGCCGCGGCTGGTGTTGTACCACTGCGGGTCGCGCGAGTCGGCAAAGCGCCACTTTTCCCGGCCCGTGGCAGCGTCCAGCGCGAATACCTGCACCGAAGCCGTTGTAGCGTACAAAACGCCGTCTACCACTATGGGGTTGCACTGTATCTGTCCGGAGGTGTCGCGGGTATGGTACTCCCAGGCTACCCGCAGGTTCTGGACGTTGTCAGGAGTAATTTGTTTGAGGGGAGAGTAGTGCGTCCGCTCCGGCCCGCCCAGGTACTCCGGCCACTCGTTGGACAAGTCTGCGAGTTTGGTGAAATTTAACAGCAAGGCGCTTACAGCTGTGCACGCGCCCAGAGCCAGTACCGAAATTGATTTTTTCATACAAAGAAAAGAGCCACTTTTATCTCTAAAAGTGGCTTCATGGGGTTAAATACTCACGATGTCTTTTCAGAACCAGCCGGCTCCCAGGTCGCGGAAGGGCCAGGGAATTGCCACCAATATGATGATCAGGGCCATGGCGAAGAAGTACAGAACGGTACGGTGCTTAATGGGGCCCTCGGTCTTGCGCGAGCGAACCCTGCCTACGGTAATTAACACTACTGCCAGCAGCATCATGAGCGAATGCTCTACGGTGAAGAACCGGTAGAGGCGCTCACTCATCATTCCGAATTCCACCTTAGGGCTTATGACGTACAGAATTATCCCGAGCAGTAGCTGGATATGGGTAGCAATCAGGGCGAAAGAATACATCTTGCTATCGTCGGTGTCAGCCTTCTGCCACTTGGAGTAGGCAGTGCCGATAGCGGCCAGCAGGAGGACCAGAACCACGTAGCGAAGTCCGGAGTGGGCGTGTAAAAGACCGTTATACATAGAAAACAGAGTTATAACTGTAAGGATGGTGGTTGTTGATTGTACTTACAAATAAAAGGAAAATTACGGAACCTACTGCTATTTATATCCTCAGTCAACCCCGATGAAACAAATTTTGTTGCCGCTCCGTTGGGTAAGCAGGGAGGTACTTTCCTTCTGAATACCAAGTACCATGATTCTGTACAACATCACGATAAGTATCCTTCACGAAGCCGAGCAGGAGTGGCTCAAGTGGATGAAAACCGTCCACATACCCCAGGCAATGGCGACCGGGCTACCCGTCGAAAACCGTCTGCTGCGTCTGCTGATGGAACTTGATAACGGGGGGGCAACCTACACCTGCCAGTACTACTTCAGTTCCATGGCCGATTATGATATCTTTCAGGCTGTGTACCAGCCCCGGCTTCAGCAGCAGCACCATGATCGCTACAAAGAGCGGTACGTGGAGTTCCGCACCTTACTGGAAGAAGCTTAAATTTTTTTCAGAGTGCCTGACAGCCTCTGAGGGGTGATTTGTAAAAAAAGCCTCCTTTCGGCCTTGACTTATCCCGGTTTATTAGTTAGATTTATTCTACCGATTTCGTCATCTGGCAGTTGGCCCGGCGCGCGTAGCGGTTCGGCAACCCGGGTACCGGAGGGCCGAACCGCTATTTTATCCCCGGCCGTACCTACCGGAGGCAAATCGGTGGTAATCAATGTTTCACCTTAAATTTTGAGTGCTTATGAGACTGCAGATGCGTGCTGTTCACTTTGATGCTGATCAGAAACTTTTATCTTTCATTCAGCAGAAAATGGATAAACTGGATACGTTCTATGATCGTATTACGAGTGGGGAAGTGATTCTGAAACTGGATAAAAACGAAAAAGCTAAAGTACATACAAAACTCCTGGAAGTGAAGCTTTACGTCCCCGGTGGTAGGATGTTTGTGAAAGAGCAGGGAAGTACCTTTGAAGAAGCGACTGATCTGGCCCTGGAGGCGTTAAAAATGCAGGTGAAAAAATATAAAAATAAACGCAAGGATGGACGAGCGCCCAAGCTCACAGAAATGGCTCAGGCGGAGCGGGAAAGTGAAGAAACGGATATGGAAGAAATCTGATTTGTAGACATAACTTATATAACAAGAAGGCAGCTCATTCACATGAGCTGCCTTCTTGCGTTTGGAGTACCCGGATGAATGATTTTAGAAGTGAACTAAAAGCTGGCACAGTTATTTAAAAATCAGAAGTTAATGCGATCCTCAGAAGGGCTCACATTTGGTATCCCAGGCGGATACAATTCTAACCCACTATTAGTGCGAATAGTAAAACCCAAATTATCTTGTAAAGGTACCTTAGGTAATTTCCTTTGCTTAAAAAGTAATGCACTATGTCTCTGTATGTATCCAGGCCTTCGTCGCAAGTCAGCCGCTTCTACGACTACATCGAACACTTTACTCAGACCCGCTTCTGGCAACTGAAGCTGTCCCTGGTTTTATTCGGGTTTGTGTTGCTGACAACCTACCCCAACTACCTGGATATTCTCATTGACCCCGCTCCCCGTACTACCTTTTCCTACTTTTTTGATAAGGTTGCTTCACCCCTGTCACCGGTAACGGGTGTGCAGGAAATAACCCATGGGGCCAAAATAGCTTTCCGGCTCACGGTACCCCTGCTGGCTAAACTGATGAATATTGGCTTTACAGCTACCGGCAAAGACCTGGTGCTGGTGTTTCTGCTGCAATCCCTGTTGCTGTTCCCTTTTTTGCTGATGCTCATCCGTTTACTGAACCGCTATATGGACTCCGTAAGTACGGTACTACTGGTGGGCGCCTGTGCGTCTACGTATATAGCAAAGGCGTTTTTCTGGGATTACCACTGCTGGTTTGATGGCTATGCGTATTTCTTCCTGCTGGGTGGTATGTTCTTTCGGCCCCGGTGGCTGGTGTTCACCTCCCTGCTGCTAGCCTGCTGGACCGACGAGCGTGCTGTTATTGCATTGGGGGGTATATACCTGTTTCACTGCCTGCGCGAGCGCGATTTTGAACTAAGTTCTTTTAAAGAGCTTTTGCCACAGCGGCCCCTTTTCCATACCTCAGCTATTGTGCTGCTGGTGGGAATAACCTACGTTCTGGGCCGGTGGAGTTTGGGCTATTTTTACGGATTAAATACCCCCGCCGGAGAGAATGTAGGAGTAAGTCTCTCCCTGATGCCTTTTCAAATCAAACACCGGCTAATAGGCCTCCTGTTTACATTTGAAGGCCTTTGGATAGTATTCGCGCTGGCTATACTGGTACTCCGGGAGCAGCGAAACCGGTTTTTATCCAATATGTTTTTATTGGGTATGTTTTTACACGCCCTTGTCGCTTATAGTGTGTATGATATTTCCCGTAGTCTGGCTTATGCTTTCCCGCTGGTCATTATTGCGGCTATACTTTTCAGCAAGTACTATGCACACAACAAGAAGCAGATCATGATGCTCGTGATGCTCAGTTGCGTACTTATCCCGACCCACTACGTGGTGTATTATATTGTTCAAATCCCTTGGACGCTATTATCCTTCGAAGAGTTCAGCCTGATTTTCAAACACTTTTAAGTTTTGAGAATTACAAGCTAAGTAAGGGACGGCCGGATTACCTGCCGTCCCTTATTGTATGTCTAGGGGTCAGGTTTCCGGTTCCTGCTTTTTCTTTCAGGTTAGACATGAAAATAGTAGTAGTATAGATAGATGCTCCACCTTTTTGTCTTCTATACATACAGAAAGGGAAGGTCTGTTTTAGTAATGAACCCAAAAAAGTGTAAATGGAAATATTTCATGAGTTGAGTTCATCAGAGAGGAGAGGTACCAGGCGCGAATAAATTATTATAGCCCCGAATTCTAGAATTTCTGTTTGTTTTTTTTAGGTTTACATAAACTTTATTCTGAGAATTCTGATTATTTCCTAATAAAAGTTTCAGGTTAAAAAGTTGGATTTAAGTAACAATTGCTGAATAATCATTGATATAGTACTTTAAGATTAAGCTGGTATGCGTACAATTATATTGGTAGGTGGAGTCATTGCCCTGCTGACACTGGGGAAAGTATTCTTTTTTGCCAAACCTAATACTGAAAAAGCAGCAGGTGGGGGAGCAGTGGCGACTGGTAAAGAGGGGGGGGGAAATAAGGCCGGGGCGGCCGTACCGGTCAATGTGTATCTGACGAAGCTGGAGACGGTGGAAAATACCCTCTTTGCCTCGGGTACGATAGTACCTAACGAAGAGGTAGATCTGAAGGCTGAAATATCGGGCAGGTTAATTAACCTTAATATCCGGGAAGGCAGCTTCGTACAGAAAGGACAGCTAATCGCCAAGATCAACGATAAGGATTTGAGAGCGCAGCTGGCAAAAGTGGAGTACAACGAAGAACTGGCTAAACGCATTGAGGCGCGGCAGAAGAAACTACTGGATATAGAAGCCATCAGCCGCGAAGAGTACGAAATTACGGCCAATAACATACGGACCATTGGAGCCGATAAGGAGGTGATACTGGCGCAGCTGGAAAAAACCGAAATACGTGCGCCCTTCAGCGGTACCATTGGCTTGAAGAACATCAGCGAAGGTGCTTTTCTGTCGCCGGGTACCTCGGTAGTTACGCTGGTACAGACCAATCCGGTAAAGATTGATTTCAATATTCCCGAAAAATATACCCGGTATGTACGCTTAGGTAGTCAGGTCAGGTTGAATCTGGACGGAGATAACGCCAACTATTCGGCCCGGGTAGTAGCCGTGGACCCCAAGGTGGACGCCGAACTCCGAACCTTGCGGGTAAGGGCGGTGTCCCAGAACCCCGGCAACCGGTACGTACCCGGTATGTTCGTGAAGGTACAGGCCAGTCTGGAAGGTAATAATAACGCCATTATGATTCCTACGGAGGCCATCGTTCCCGTCCTGAAAGGTAAAAAGGTATTTGTGGTAAAGAATGGAAAAGCGCAGGAAGCCATGGTCACTACAGGGCTGCGCACCGACCAGCGGATTCAGATTACAGACGGCCTGCAGCCGGGCGACTCGCTGATTGTGTCGGGAATTATGGCCCTGAAGGCCAACTCACCCGTGAAAGTGAAAATGTTATAACCCGCGTCTAATCCGGCCGATCTTTAACTACTACCTGTTATGAGTATCTCTACGATCTCCATAAAGCGCCCGGTGCTGGCCATTGTGATGAACCTGCTCATCATCCTGTTCGGCTTTTTGGGCTTTAAGTACCTGGGTATGCGGGAGTTTCCTTCCATTGACCCACCCGTTGTGTCGGTTCGGACCAGTTATACCGGGGCCAATGCGGATATAATTGAGTCGCAGATAACCGAACCCCTCGAGAAGCAACTGAATAGTATTGAAGGTATCAAGACCATCAGTTCTACCAGCAGTCAGGGCGTCAGCCAGATTACCGTCGAGTTTGACATTGGGGCCAACATGGAGCGGGCCGCCAACGACGTACGCGACAAGGTAGGTTCGGCTGCGCGTTCGCTACCCCTGGATATTGACGGGCCTCCTATAGTGAGCAAAGCCGACGCTAACTCGGAACCGATCGTTGTACTGACGTTTCAAAGCCAGACCCGCTCCCACCTGGAAGTAAGCGACTACGCCGAAAACGTAATAGCCCAGCGCCTCCAGACCATTAATGGTGTCAGTGATATTCGCATATTCGGGCAAAAGAAGTACGCCATGCGGGTATGGATGGACCCCAGCAAAATGGCCGCTCTGGGTATCACCACGCAGGATGTAAAAAGAGCGCTGGACCGGGAAAATGTAGAGCTGCCGAGCGGGAAAATAGCCGGTGACAATACGGAGCTGACGGTAAAGACCATCGGTCGTTTCCGGACGGAGGAGGACTTCAATGAAATGATCGTCAGGAATACCGCTACCCAGACTATCCACCTCAAAGACATCGGCCATGCGGAACTGGGCCCCGAAGTAGAAGAAACTATTCTGCGGCTTAACAACGTACCCATGATCGGCCTGGCCATAACGCCGATGCCCGGCTCTAACTACCTCGAAATTTCTGAGGAAGTAAACAAACGGCTGATTGATATTAAGAAAGAGCTGCCCGCCGATTACGAACTGGATACGCTCATTGATAATACCATTTTTGTCAAACGCTCCATTGAAGAGGTGGGCGAAACGCTGCTGATTGCCATCGTACTGGTGGTACTTATTATCTACCTGTTTTTCCGCGACTGGCTGGTGGCTTTCCGGCCCCTTATTGATATACCGGTGTCGTTGGTAGGTACCTTCTTTATCATGTACCTGATGGGTTTCTCCATTAATGTACTCACCCTGCTGGCCATAGTACTGGCTACCGGACTGGTAGTAGACGACGGTATCGTAGTTACGGAGAATATATTCAAGAAGATAGAGCAGGGCATGAGTCCGATTGAGGCGGCTATCAAAGGTTCCAATGAGATTATATTCGCGGTACTCTCCACTTCCATTACACTGGCTTCGGTGTTTTTACCGGTGATATTTATGCAGGGTTTCGTGGGTAAGCTTTTCCGGGAATTTGGTATCGTTATTTCGGCGGCAGTACTTATTTCGGCCTTTGTATCGCTGACCCTGACGCCCATGCTGAACGCCTACCTCAACCGTAAATCGCAAAAGCGCAGCTGGTTTTATGAAAAGACAGAGCCGTTCTTCGAACGTCTTACCACCAACTACGGCAACGCCCTGGCCAGCTTTCTGCGGGTGCGCTGGGTGGCCCTTCCGCTCATTGCGCTGACGCTGGGTATGATCTGGTTTTTTGGCAAAGGACTACAGTCAGAACTGGCCCCCCTCGACGACCGTAACTGGTTCCGGCTACAGATGACTACCCCGGAGGGCTCTTCCTACGAATTCATGGACAACTACGTGCAGAGCGTAAGTCAGATGCTGATGGACTCCATGCCCGGTAAGAAAGGGATTATGCTCGTGACGTCACCCAATGGCTTTGGCTTGGGCGCCTCCAATACGGGCAACGGCCGCATAGCCCTCTTAGACCGAAAGGAAAGGAATATGTCGCAGCAGGAGATTGCCGACTGGATCACCAAGCGCCTCAAGCAGCTACCCGACGCCAAGGCGTTTGTGGTGCAGCAGCAGACTATCGCCGTGGATTCGCGCGGGGGACTACCCGTTCAGTACGTTATACAGGCACCGGATTTTGAAAAACTGCGCGAGTACCTGCCCCGGTTCATGGAGGAAGTAGGCAGCGACCCTACCTTTGCGGTAACCGACGTAAACCTCAAATTCAGCAAGCCCGAGCTACAGATCCTGATTGACCGCGAAAAGGCCAAGTCGGTTGGGGTGTCGGTGGCGGATGTTGCCCAAACCATGCAACTGGCTTTTGCGGGGCAGCGGTTTGGGTACTTCACCATGAACGGACGACAGTACCAGGTGGTAGGCCAGTATGACCGGGCCAACCGCGACGAGCCACTGGACCTGAAAAGTATGTTTGTAAAAAATAGCCAGGGTACCCTGGTGCAGTTGGACAACATTGTCAAAACAGAAGAGGAAAGCAGCCCGCCCCAGTTGTTCCATTACAACCGCTACATGAGCGCTACGGTGCAGGCTTCGCTGGCTCCCGGCAAAACCATTGGAGACGGCATCGAGGCCATGGACAAGGTGCGGGATAAACTCAACGACGAAACTATCCATACCTCCCTCAGCGGAGCCTCCCGTGACTATGATGAAAGTTCATCCAATACGCTGTTCTCTTTCTTCCTGGCTCTAATCCTGATTTATTTTATTCTGGCTGCCCAGTTTGAAAGTTTTGTTGATCCTTTCATTATCATGATTACGGTGCCGCTGGCGATCGGGGGGGCGGTATTTGCGCTCTGGTACTTCAACCAGACCCTGAATATTTTCAGCCAGATCGGGATGATCATGCTCATCGGGCTGGTGACCAAAAACGGTATCCTGATCGTGGAGTTTGCCAACCAACTGCGGGAGCAGGGCAGAAATGTTAAAGAAGCCGCGCTGGAAGCCGCTACCCTGCGCTTCCGGCCTATTCTGATGACCAGCCTGGCTACTATACTGGGCGCTATGCCCATTGCGCTGGCGCTGGGATCGGCGGGTAAGAGCCGCATGTCCATGGGAATTGTAATTATGGGCGGGCTGGCTTTTTCGCTGGTACTAACGCTTTACGTAATTCCGGCCATGTACACCTTCCTGTCGCGCCACAAGAACTTCGACCGGATGCGGGAGATAGAGAGACTGTCGCAAGAGACACAAACCGAAGAAGTGGAGTTGATATAAACCTCACCCCTCCGCCCCTCTCCTCAAAGGAGAGGGGTACTTTTTCCTTTTAGGAGAAGGGACGGGTGTGGGTGCCGCATGGAGTGAGGTTTATCAGGCAGATAGCTCGTCATAAGCGGCACCTATGCTGCGTTCAATACCTTGTCCCTGCATGTAGGTTACACCTGGTACACTGGTTGCTTTCAGTACCTCTTCCTTGGACTTGCCCGCTTTTATCTCACTATTTACAAAGGTTATCAGCTTTTCAAGGTAGTCTTTGAACAGTTTTATCTCCTCCTTACTGCCGGTTACTTTTTCGGGATCAAAGGCGTGACCAAAGACAAAGAGAGTCTTGTTGTCAAAAGTTAATAAGGTTTTATCCAGTACTTTTACCCAACTCACCACACTGGCGCCGGCGGTCATGTCCACAAAAGGATAGCGACCATTGAACAGCAGGTCGCCCATGTGGGCGACGTTGGCATTTTCAAAATGAATAATACTATCGCCGTTGGTATGGCCGGGTCCAAAGTAGTGCATCCGGATGCTCTCGCCGCCTACCTTCTGCTTCCAGCTGTCGGTAAAGGTGAGATCCGGGAAAAGCTGCTTCTCTACCGAATTTTGCTTCTGAGCCGTGTCTTTCTGATTCTTGAGGGAATTCTGGTGCGCTACAACGTGCTCCGCTACTCCTTTAAAAGCAATATTACCCCCGGAGTGGTCGCCGTGGTGATGGGTATTGAGCAGGTACTTAACGGGCTTGTCGGACCGCTCTTTCAGGGCGGCAATCAGGTGTTGCGACTGCTCTGGAAACTGCGAGTCTACCACGACCATTCCCTGCTTGTTGATCAGGTAAGCAATAGTACCTCCGCGCTCAGTAAAAATGCCCACGCCGCCACGCAGGTCTTTCATTTTGTAGGGGTCTTCGGCCAGGATACCCGCCAGGAGTTCTTTACCGGTAAGCAGGGTAGCGCCCAGGCTGAGGGCGGTAGTCTGAATAAAATGTCGTCGCTGCATGGGGAAGAAGTGAAAAATGAAAAGTTAAAAACGAAAAACTACGGAATTTAAAAGCACATATAGGTACTTAACAACGAAGGCCACTCAAAGTTGAGCGGCCTTCGTTGTAATTCTTTTTAAGCAAATGGATTATACGCCAAAAGTTTCCTTGATCTGATCTACAAAGTCGAGTTTTTCCCAGGTGAACAACTCAACCTCTACCTTTTTTTCTGAACCGTCGGCGGCTTTGAAGCTTTTTGTTACTACTTCATTCCGGCGGCCCATGTGGCCATAGGCGGCAGTTTCGGAGTAGATAGGGTTACGGAGCTTCAGGCGCTGCTCGATGGCGTAAGGGCGCATATCGAAGATCTCCCCAATTTTCTGGGCAATTTCTCCGTCGGTCAGGGATACCTTGGCGGTACCTTTTGTATCCACGAACAAACCGCAGGGCTTGGCAACTCCAATGGCGTACGATACCTGCACCAGTACTTCGTCGCAAAGGCCGGCGGCCACCATATTTTTGGCAACGTGGCGGGTGGCGTAGGCGGCGGAGCGGTCTACTTTGGAAGGATCTTTACCTGAGAAGGCACCACCCCCGTGGGCTCCTTTGCCCCCGTAGGTATCCACGATAATCTTACGACCGGTCAGACCAGTGTCGCCGTGAGGACCACCAATCACAAACTTACCGGTAGGATTAATATAGTAGGTAATGTCACCGGTGAATAATTTCTGCAGCTCGGGGGTCAGGCGCTCCTTAATCCGCGGAATAACAATGTTGATCACATCTTCCTTGATTTTTGCGAGCATGTCCTCTTCGCTGTCGAAGTCGTCGTGCTGAGTAGAGACCACAATGGTATCAATGCGTTGCGGAACGTGGTTGTCGCTGTACTCAATCGTTACCTGTGACTTGGAGTCGGGACGCAGGTAGGACATAAGTTCCGGCTCGTTGTTACGAATATCCGAAAGCTCTCTCAGAATATTATGAGCCAGGTCCAGCGCCAGCGGCATGTAGTTTTCGGTTTCGCGGGTAGCGTAGCCGAACATCATGCCCTGGTCACCCGCTCCCTGAGCGTTGGCTTTCGCTTCAAAGTCTTCGTTCTCCACCTTACGATCTACACCCTGGTTAATATCAGCGCTCTGGTCGTGAATAGCCGAAAGTACCCCGCACGAGTTAGCCTCAAACATGTACTCGCTTTTGGTGTAGCCAATTTTACGAATTACCTCCCGGGCAATCTTCTGTACATCCAGGTAGGTGTTGGTTTTTACTTCGCCGGCCAGTACCACCTGTCCGGTAGTAACGAGGGTTTCGCAGGCTACTTTACTGTTGGTGTCCCAGGCCAGGAAGTTATCAATGAGCGCATCCGAAATCTGGTCGGCTACTTTGTCCGGGTGTCCTTCCGAGACCGACTCCGACGTAAATAGGTAAGGCATAAAGTATAGATTATTGTAGTGATGTAATTAAACAGATACTGATTTGAGTACTAACGGCAACCGGAGCAGAGCAGAAGTGAACGTAGTTTGACCTTTGCGAATGGCTGGCAGAGGCCCGCATCGTTCATGACCACCGTGACGCTCTGACTTAAGCAGTGGCTCGGTTGGCGCTCCGTCAGGCGGCGTACCGTCGGGCGGCGTACCGTCGGGCGGCGCTTCCGCCGAAGCTTCTGGATGCACGTGTGCAAAATTGAATTTTTTCAGGAATATAACCAAGAGTTATAGGGTAATTAAGCTGGATTATTCTGATTTAGATCCGCTTTACAAGCGCATGGATCATTCCGCGGGTAAAAGCCACCAACGGAACAGTAGACATTATACGAAGATCGTCCACCAGGCGGGTATCTTCGTCCAGAAACGCCAGCAACCGGGGGGTAGGATTTCGTTTGTAAAGCCGGGTGAATACATTTTTGCCGGGGTGGCGGCCGTAAAGGAGTACATTGAGAAAAGTACTGTCCATGAGCCCTTTAAAAAATTGACGAATGGTTTTTTTCTGCCGTAGCGGAACCCCCGCCGTCAGGAGCTGACCTACCAGGAGTTGGGTGGAGCGTTGGGTACGGCTAAAGGCATAGCCGGTAGAAGCCTTGACGTAACCGCCCGTAGTACCAATCCGGATTACGTACTTAAGGTTCTTGTCATCCGCGGGTTCGTCGGTCATGGGTATTACCCCAAACTCTTCGTCTTCAATGGAAAAATCCTCAATCTTCAGGTAGTCGCGGATGTAGGTATGAAGTTCGGCGTCGTACTCGGCGGGCTGCAGTAGCTTATCCGAAAACAGTGTATACTCGACCAGCGCCCGGTGGGTATCAATGGGCAGCACATAGCCAAAGCGTACACCCACTCCGTTTTGCTCCACGCGGTAGTCCATCATAGTGGGGCAGGAAGGATCAAAAGCTGCCTGGGGGGTAGTTATTTCCCATCCCTTAAAGTGCTGGAGCATATTGTGGCGCTGGGGATTGTCGAGTTTGAGCGGAGTGACGCTGTCAAATACGTAGTCGGCCATGAACTGTCCTTCGTCAGTAATGACAAAGCCGCCGTTGGCCGTGTCCCGGATTCGTTCAATAGTAGCCGTCAGAAAAGTAATATTGGGATTGGTACGCAGGTCGGTCAGGACAAAATTGTAGAAGTCAATACCCCGAATCCACTTGTAGGAATAGTCGCCCAGATCCAGAGCTTTGGCAAAGCCTTTGGCCCCGTAAAAGTACACTTGTTTCCAGCTCCGGAAGACGATCGGGTCGAAGGCATGGTTGTCGCCTTTTTCCCAGAAGCACCAGGTACGGTCGTTTTTAGTTTTAGCTTCTTTATCAATAATCAGGATAGATTTATTCCGTAAAATAGATTGATTGATATAGTAAGCCAGGCTCAAACCGGCCAGTCCGCTCCCTGCTATTATGTAGTCATATCGTTTCATGAAGCCCCCTTCCCCAGGGAGGAGTAGTAGTTTGTGATGAATATAAAGAAAAAGGCCTTGCCATGGATAGACAAGGCCCTTGTTATTACAACCTTTAAAATTCTGCGGATGTTTTAATTAACGGGCTTTCGGACCTAAACCGGCACGTTTACGTGGCGCTCGGCATGGTAGCTGGATCGCACCAGCGGCCCTGACTCTACGTACTTAAGGCCGCGTTGCAAGCCTTCTTCCCGGTACCGGTCAAATAGCTCCGGCGTAATCCATTCAATTACTTCATGGTGCATTTTGGTAGGCTGCAGGTACTGCCCCAGGGTCAGGATGTCCAGCCCGTGCGCCACCAGGTCGTCCATGGCTTTAAACACTTCTTCGCGCGTTTCGCCCAGGCCCAGCATTATCCCCGACTTGGTACGCTGACCAAAGTCCTTGGTCCGGCGGATTTGCTCGAGGCTGCGGGCGTACTTAGCCTGTGGGCGCACGCCCCGGTACAACCTTTCCACGGTTTCCATATTGTGCGAAACTACTTCCTGTCCGGCTTCTATCATGCGGGTCAGGGCGTCCCAATTCCCTTTTACGTCGGGTATAAGCGTTTCGATGGTGGTAGTGGGGCTCATTTCTTTTACCATCCTGACGGTCTGGTACCATATCTCCGCGCCCCGGTCTTTCAGTTCATCCCGATTTACCGAAGTAAGTACCGCGTGCTTTACGCCCATGAGCTTAATGGCTTCGGCTACGCGGCGGGGTTCGTCCACATCGTACTCGTTGGGGCGGCCCGTGGCCACGGCACAGAAGCTACAGCTACGGGTACACACATTGCCCAGAATCATGAAGGTAGCGGTACCGGCACCCCAGCATTCGCCCATATTGGGACAGCTTCCGCTTTCACAGATCGTATGTAGCTTGTAGGTATCCACAAGCTGCCGCACCCGCAGGAAGTCAGGTCCGGAAGGTAGCTTTACGCGCAGCCAGTCGGGACGTTTCTTGCGTTCAGAGGGTATTACAGGTAATTCAATCATAAGTGCAGTCACTAAGTAGTAGGGCCATAGCCAACGGTAATCGGGCTACGCCAGCGTCATACATTTTTAATTATCCCAAACCAGGTAGCAAAGGTAGTGATAGTTACTGTTTCTTGTTGCCAAAGTAGAGCGTCACGTAACCCGAAGTAAAGAAACTGCGGTTTTGGGCAAACGGCATAATAATAATCTTACGCGAAAAAGCCTCGGCCAGAAATCCTATCTCCAGGCCGGTCATATTATCCCGAAAAGCACTCAACTCAAAGCTGAGGGCGGTTTTCAGGTGCAGGCCGGGTACCAGACTGGTTTTATCAAATCCCTGAAAAAAGCTGCCCGACCCAACGATAAGTTCAGTTTGGGCATGCCGGGCCGGATCGTAGGGCTCCGATACAATAACACCGGGCCTGCTCTGAAACTGAATAATGTAGGGTTTTTCGAGGCCGATAGAAGGACCCGCCGCTACAATACCACTGATAGAAATACCTTCGTCGGAATGGCGGTTGAAAAACATGACCTCCCGGCCGTACTCGGGACGGATAACAAACAGGTAGTTTTGTTTGCCATAGGTAAAGCGGGAGCCCGTAATGAAGTTTTGGGAAGGCAGCTCTTTGGGGTGCTTAACGTTAACCAGTTCCAGCGCCAGGTACCTGAACTGGTGCTTGCCCATCAGCAAAGTGGGCAGGGCCTTGGAATGACGATACACAAATCCACCCAGAATACCCGAGTTGGTATTGGTCGTTACACCTACCGACGAAACAGAATTGTACATTTCTGCTTCGGCTTCGGGATCGGTACGCCGCTGCGCCCAGGAGTCTGTCATCAGTAGCAGGGCAAAAGTACCCGCCACCATATATTTCAAGGGATTCATACGTATAAGTTGCTAGTCATAAATCGGGTTTCAGTTTTCCTTTTTCTATAAGTGAATTTAGGAAAATTAATCTTAAACTTTACGGGTAGGGTACCTCATTAACTGTTTTTTGTAAATTTATGTTCTTATAACGAAAAAAGAACCGAAATGCCTACAATCAAAACCGAATACTTAGGGGAGCTGCGTACCGAAGCTACTCATGTGCAGTCCGGGACCGCCATTATTACCGACGCCCCAACTGACAACCAGGGCCGGGGCGAAGCTTTCTCCCCAACCGACCTGGTGGCCGCTTCCCTGGGAAGCTGTATGATAACCATTATGGGTATTGCGGCCCGCCGCGATGGCATAGACCTGAAAGGCTCAGACATGGAGATAACCAAGGGGATGTCAGCTGATGCTCCCCGGCGGATTGTACGGATAGAGGTAAAGCTAGGTATGCTCACCGACCGCGAGCTGACCGCTGAGGAGCGGGCCCGGCTTGAGCGGGCTGCCCACACCTGCCCGGTCGCGTTGAGTCTGCATCCGGATATTACGCAGGCTATTACGTTCGCGTGGAATGTATCGGAGAAAGTATAAAGAAGGAGAGCCGGATGACAGGTCATCCGGCTCTCTCTTTTTGATAAGATATAGGGCGTCTACGCCTCAATAGCGTTTACCTGCTGCCTGATAGTATCAAAACTAATGTCGAAGTGAGAGGCATTATATACGCATTCTCCCCGGCTGATCAGCAGTACCTGCGGAGACTCGTGCTCGACGGCATAGGCCTGGGCAAGCCGGTTAGACAGGGAACGAAAACTTATCAGGTCCAGATAGTAGGGTTGCAGGTCGCCTACTTCTTCTTTTTTCCAGTTGCGTTCCAGCCGGGCCCAGGTGGTGGCGCTAATGGAACAGCGGGTGCTGTGCTTAAAAATCAATACCGGATATTCGTGTGATTCCTGTTCGATTGCGGCCAGCTGGGCTTCGTTTTCAAGCGGGGTCCAGTTATTCATAAATCAATTCCTTTGTTTCGGGTACCTATTTATACAGGAGCGGGTGCTCCTGTATAAAACCCGCATTGGTACTCATAAAGTTTCATTAGTCCGGCTTGTACCGGGCCGTAATGTAGCGAGTATCCAGTTTCTTGATCATTTCATGCGACAGGGTATCGGCATAAACGCCATAGGCGTCGACCAGAGTACCTTTAAGTCCGGAATTCGATTCAATAACATATAATATAGCATTGTCTGACGGACTTGATGGTCCCTCAAACCGACGTACCTCTATAATCTCAAATTCATCCGGTGAAAGGGTCATAGGCTTGCCATCTTCAAAAAACTCAATGGCATGAGCGGTCAGATTGAAGTCGTACCTATAGCCTCTCTCTTTAAGCTCTTCCAGTACTTCACTCATGGTATCAAGCTTATTTCTGGCCTCTTCACCATTGTCATTTTCTTGATCTTGTGGGCGGTTATTCATTGCTTTGTTTGTTTATAGGTTTTGGTTTTGAAACAGGAAATCTGCGTAGCTTTGTACTTTCATCTCCAAAGTTTACATCATTTGGCTGCTTTTATTTATCAGTTATCCATCAGGTTATATCTGTTTGTCATGCATGTAGCTGCCTGGTTTCACCCTAAAGCCAGGTTATGGGTAGAGGGAAGGAAAGGACTGTTGCCACGGATAGCGGATGAACTTCCCACCCGGACCCGGCAGCGTCCGGTTGCCTGGTTTCACGCGGCTTCACTGGGTGAGTTTGAACAGGGCAGGCCGGTGATAGAAGCCTTTCGGGAGCGCTATCCCCACTACTTTATCCTGCTTACTTTTTTCTCTCCTTCCGGCTACGAAGTGCGAAAAAATTATGCCCTTGCCGATTATATCTGCTATTTGCCCCTTGATACCCCCCAAAATGCCCGCCGATTTGTAGAAATCGTACAACCTCGCTTTGCTTTTTTTATCAAATACGAATTCTGGTACAATTACTTGGGTGAGCTCCGGCGGCAAAAGGCGGTTATCCTCTCTTTTTCGACTATTTTTCGCCCTAAACAGCTCTTTTTTCGCCCCTACGGAGGATTTTACCGAAATATATTGAGGTACTTTGACCACATATTGGTACAAAATGGGGAATCACAGGCGCTTTTGCATCGAATAGGTATTCATTCAGTAACGCTGGCTGGTGACACCCGCTTTGACCGGGTCAAACAAATTGCCGCATCCACGCGGGAGCTGCCCGAGATAGCCGCTTTTGTGAATGGCTCCCTCTGTATGGTTGTGGGCTCGGCCTGGGAAGCCGATATGCAGGTACTTATTCCGTTTCTGAATACCGTAACGGTACCTCTTAAAGTTATCATAGCGCCCCACGAAATCCACGGGGAAGAAATAGAGCGGTGGCGGCAGCAACTGACCCAACCGTCTCTGCGCTACTCGGCCTATGCGTCCGGTGAATCAGTAAGTACCGATTCATTCCAGTGCCTGTTTATTGATAATATAGGAATGCTGTCGTCGTTGTACCGCTACGGGTACCTGGCCTACGTGGGAGGGGCGTTCGGTACCGGACTCCATAATATACTCGAAGCGGCTACCTTTGGCCTGCCGGTATTTTTCGGTAATAAAAAGTACCAGAAGTTTCAGGAAGCCGTAGACCTGGTTGAGTTGGGAGGGGCGCAGCCCGTGCAGGATACTGCGCAGCTCAGCCAGCAGGTACTTCCGCTGCTTCAGGATAGTACCCTGCGCGAGCAGAAGGGGGAAAGCTGCCGCCAGTATGTACTGACCCGTACCGGAGCTACCCAACAGGTACTGGGCGTAGTGGAGCGGTACACGCCTTAGTACCTGCGCCGTCGTTTATACAAACTCCCGGGCTATCAGATGCTCAAACAGGTGCGCCTGGGTCCCCAGCAGCCGGGCCCTGGTACCCAGTTGGGATATACGCAGCGAAAGGTTATTCTTAAAGTCGGCCAGGCAGTACTTATTTATAGCCTGCTCGATTGGGTTAGAGATGAACGGACCGGCCCCGGCCAGCACCCCACTGACAATGATTATCTCGGGATTGAACAGGTGGACCGCCGTAGCCAGACCCTTGCCCAGTTCAGTACCTACATCACTCAGCAAGTCTATTGAAAATTCATCGCCGGCGTGGGCCGCCTCAATAACGTGGTTGGTATCCAGGCTGTCGATGTTGCCCTGTACCATCTGCGGCAGTATGGTGGCGCGGCCGGCCTGTATACCTTCCTGCGCCTGACGGATAAGCGCCAGCGCTGATACCACGGTATCCAGGCAGCCGATTTTTCCACAGTGGCAGAGCAGGCCATCCGGCCGTACCTGTATGTGCCCCAGCTCACCGGCGTATCCCGACGCGCCATTGAATACTTCTCCGTTGAGCAGGATACCCAGCCCAATGCCCCAGTCACTGTTGATGGTCAGTACGTGTGATTTGTCTTTGGCCAGCCCGAAGCGGTACTCCCCGATGGTGGTGGCGCGGGTATCGTTAATAAGGCAAATAGGACGCTGAAAATGCTCGCCGATGCGGGTAGTGAGAGGTTCGCCGGGACTGGTCAGGCTCAGATAGGTTTGGTTAATACCATACTGCGCATTGATGAGGCCCGGCATTGAAATACCGATTCCCCACAGCCGGTCACGGCGGATGTCGTGGTATTCCAGAAAATTATCGGCTTCGGCCAGGAGGCGGTCCAGGAAGGTAGCCGTATCGTCGAGTTTTAGGTCGATCTGCCGCCGTACAATGAGTTGGTTTCTCAGGTCAAAAATAACCAGCTGGGTGTCGTGCCGGTTAATGTCCATGATCAGCGTCAGGTACTTCTGGGGGTTGAGGCCGTAAAGTACCGGGGGCCGTCCGGCCCGGGCCGGACCCGTTCCGGTTTCTATCATCCATCCTTCCCGCATCAGCTCGTTCACGATGGCCGTGGCCGAGGGAATACTGGCGTGGAAGAGCCGGGCCATTTTATTTATGGAGGTATCACCTGATTGGAACAACTCGAGGAGGAGGTTGCTTCTAAGGCGGTTTTTACGTATATCAATAACTGAACTAGGCTCCTCAGAAATAGAACTCATACGAATTGGCGGCTAGCGTGTTTGGGTATGGATTACACAAGTTTTCCATTTTCGATAAATATAGTAACAAAGAAAATAGAATAGGTTATTTGGGGGCATATTGTCCCTTCTGATTCTAAATTAGTTAAAACTATTTATAAAGTACCTGTCTGTTCTTAATAATTTTAATTTAAGCAGTGCGGTTATAAAGTACCGGAAGAGGAGTGAAAAGTAGTAAAGCCAGTGCGCCTGGCAGCCGCAGAAATGCTATTGCAATAAACTTCTCTATATTCGTAGCGTTATAGTTGATATAAAGAAGACTTTACATTACTGGTTTTAGATTTGAAAGAAGGATTAGTCATGCGTTCCACGGGCTCGTGGTACGACGTTCGGGATAAGGCAAACGGTCATATCTGGCAGTGTCGCCTGAAGGGGAAGTTCAAGATAAAAGACCTGAAGGTTACCAACCCCATTGCCGTAGGAGACCGGGTACAGTACGATGTGGAAGATGAGGTGGAGAACACCGGCATTATTCTGGATATTCTGCCGCGCGACAACTACATTATCCGCCAGTCGGTCCACAAAACGGCCCACGCTCACCTGCTGGCCGCTAACGTTGACCAGGCTATATTGATAGCAACGCTGGTATTTCCGCGTACTTCCCTGGGCTTTGTAGACCGCTTTCTGGTGACGGCCGAGTCGTTCCGGATACCGGGCGTACTTATTTTTAACAAGCAGGACTTACTTAATAACGAAGCCAAAGAATTTCAACAGGAACTGATAGATCTTTACGAAAGCCTGGGCTACCGCTGCCTTACTACTACCGCTACGGAAGCCGAGGGTCTGGAAGAGTTCAGCCAGCTACTGCACGGAAAAATATCCCTGCTGTCGGGGCACTCGGGGGTAGGTAAATCTTCCCTGGTTAACGCCATAGCGCCCGGGCTGGACCTGCGTACGCAGAACGTCTCGTCCTTTGCCAATAAAGGCGTTCATACTACTACCTTTGCCGAGATGTTTGAGCTGGGGCCGGGTACTTTCCTGATTGATTCGCCCGGCATCAAAGAACTGGGATTGGCGGAAATGGAACAAAGCGAAATTAGTCACTATTTTCCCGAGATGCGGGAACTGCTGAACGAATGCCGTTTTCACAACTGCCTGCACGTTAATGAACCCGGCTGCGCGGTTAAAGATGCCGTCGAGAGTGGCCATATTTCTATCAGCCGCTTTGAAAGCTACCTGAGTATGCTGGGGAACCAGGACAACCGGAAGTAGTACCTGTCCGCAGCGCCCGGCTCTAAGTAGTACTTACCGGCCTGGCTTACCCGTACCTTTTACTTTACCTACTTTAAGCAACCCATGCTGACCAACGTTGAACATATAGGGATTGCAGTCAGGAGTCTGGCGACTTCGGATGACCTTTTTACCAAACTCTTTAACGCGGCGCCCTATAAGCATGAGGCCGTAGAAGCCGAAGGGGTAACTACTTCTTTTTTTAAGATTAATCAGACGAAGATAGAGCTGCTGGAAGCCACCCGGCCCGATAGTGCCATTGCAAAGTTTATTGAAAAGAAAGGAGAGGGTATCCACCACATCGCCTTTGAAGTAGCGGACATCGAAGCCGAAATGGAGCGTCTGAAAGCGGAGGGGTTTACCCTGCTCAACGACATTCCCAAACGGGGCGCTGACAACAAACTGGTGTGTTTTCTGCACCCCAAAGGTACCAACGGGGTACTGGTAGAGCTCTGTCAGGAGATACGTTAGAAGTACCCCCGCCGACTAGGTACTTCCGCTTCTAAAACGGATACGCCACCGCTATATTCAGCACCAGGTTTTCCTGACGCCAGGCTTTGCTGCGAAAATTAAATTCGTCGAATACCCACGCGTTTTCTTTGTTCGGGAGCCGGGTGTACCAGGGCTTTCGGAAAGGCGTAGCCAGGTCGAGCCGGAGTACCAGGTACGTAAAGTCCAGCCGAAGGCCTACTCCACCCCCCACGGCTATCTGCTTGTAGAATTCTTTGGTAAATACCGACTCTGGTCCGTGGTATCCATTTTCATCATTGCGGTAGTTCCAGATATTACCGGCGTCAACGAAGGCGGCTCCTTCAATGATGGAGGTAATGTCAAACCGGAGTTCGGTATTGGCTTCGAGCCGAATGTCTCCAAAAGAATTATTCCCAAATATTGATCGTGTAACGGAGTCGGCCTGGTAGGCGCCCGGTCCCAGCGTACGGGCGCGGAAGGCGCGGATACCGGTACTACCTCCCCCAAAGTACTGCTTGAATTGGGGTAATGCCAACGAGTTGCCATAAGGTATACCCAGGCCACCAATAAATCGGTTGGCCAGGCGCATTTTGGGCGACAGGTCGAGGTAGTAGCGTACTTCCCCGTCAAACCGGGCAAACTGCTCGTAGGGTATGTCAAATATCTGACCTCTGACCTCACTATCTTCGCGACCGTTTCTGACAATGAGGCCCGCCAGGTTACCCGCCAGGTTGATACCCCCATTGAGCAGGAACCGGTGCCTGGTGTAGGGCTTGGGAGTAGGGTGGTACGAAATGGTATACAGCGATTCGAGGATGAGCCGGTTCTCAGTAATTCGGAGAAAGCGCAGAATGTCTTGTGGGTTTTTGCTAGTGAATATCGAATCAACAAAGGCTTCCGTGATATTAGTAGGGCGGATCAGGTTAATGCCAAAGGGGGTAAGCGAATGCTCCACTTCGGAGTTGCGCTGCCAGACGTACCCCCACTGGGTGCGGGCGGAAGTCTGGGTGTAAAGGCCCTTCTGTCTTAGTGTTTCGTAGGCGGCAGTCAGGATCGTCTTGGGGAGAGCCTGGTTTGCTACGGGGTCATACTTGAAAAAAGGAATAAGAAAACGAGGGAATGATAGTTCCCCCTGATTGTTGAATCGTACGAAGTCATTGCCCAGGTTGCGGCTTCCCCCACCTACTTGGAAGTCGAGGCCTACGTTGCTGGTCAGGCGCAGTTGTTCGGCGCCGCGGAAAGCATTGCGGTTACTCCAGGTCAGGCTGACCTGGGTACCAGCCAGGTTATTGGACTTTGTTACACCGCTCAGCTCGGTACGCAGTGACTTCTTCTGCAAAGGGGTCAGATAGTAATATACATTCAGGAGGGCGGAGTCGGAGCGGGGAATCAGCTCAAAACGGTTCTTGACAAACTTAAAGTTTCGGAGGTTAGTTAGCCGCGAAAGGGATACGTCGTGCATTTCGCTGTTGTAGCGCATGCCCGTCTGAAACCCAATGGCATCATCAAATATCCGGGGCTTGAAGGTTCGCTCTTTGTCTACAATATGAAGTCCCCGGCGTAACCGCGACAGACTGGGCAGGGTATCCGGTGAGGGTGCGTCATAGTCAGCGTAGACGTAAATTTCGTTGATGTAGTACTGCTTAAGCGCGGTCTGGGGAGTCGTGAGCTTTGGTTGCAGGTACAAATTCACCTTGTGCTCCCCGATGGTGGAGTCTACCTCCATGATGAGGTAGTCAGGGCTGAAATAGTAGTACCCTTTGGTTTTCAGGAACTGGTCAATCCGCTGGCGTTCGGCTTCAATAATTTCAAAACGATAGGGGTCGTTAACCCGTAACAGTGTTTTTTTCTCACTTTCGAGCAGGTTTTTGCTAAACTCACTACTGTCATGAACCACAAAGTTTATTTCATTGATATAGTACCTTGGCTTCACGAAGGCCGTATATTCTGCCTTTGCGGTCTGGTTTTTTTTATCGACCAGCTGCCCCGTTGCCGTAGACCGGAAGTACCCAATGTTGCCCATGTAGGCTTCCATGATTTGTGAATTGGTAGCTACAATACGTGGCGTGACAAATACCGGCGGTTCGCCGAGCTTGTTTCTGAACCAGCTCCGGAAACCATTTTCCCGCTTGGGTTCACCAATTACGTAGTAGAGCCAGACTTTATAGGGAAAGCCGAACAAGGTCTTATTCGGATTGGGACGCAGCAGCCCCTCCAGCTGGTCTTCCAGGCCTGATACCTGATTGCGGGCGGCCGAATCGGGCTCAACCTTAACACTACCACCTACGTACAGACTCTCGTTGGGAGGCAGATAACGGCTGACCGAACAGCTTCCCAGGAGTAGTCCAACCAAAAGGAGTAGTATGTAGTGTGCGATAGGTCTCATTGGTTTTTCTTTTGAAACAAATCCCGAAACTGATCATAGTCCAGATTGACAATAAAGCTCACCCCGGTTTCAATTACAAACCCTTCCAGAACCGCCTGATACTGGTTTTTTCGATAAACCCGCACGAGGTAGCGTCTGTCCTTGGAAAGGGCATAGTTGACCGCCAGGTTGTCGAATATCTCGTTGGAAGCCGCGGCAGTAGTATTGTTTTCAAGTTCAAAGTTTCGCCCTACCGATACCGTAAGCCGGTCGTCGAGGAATGCCTTGCTAAGGCCTACGTTCAAATCGGTGCGGGCGGCGGAGCCTTCGGCGGTTGAATTCAGGTCAAAGTTAAGATTGACCCCCTGAACAAAATTGGTGGCCAGCATATTGAGCTGCTCACTAAGCAACTGGCTGACACTTTGGCGAGCCAGCGCCTCGGCGTTAAAGCCCCCGCTACTACTGCTACCCTGGTCAGTCATGAAGCGGTTCAGCACCAGCAGGGCAAATACCTGCTTGTTCATTTCGGCGGTATTATTCTCCAGTTCTCCAAACAGATTATCATTCTGAATCTGGGTGGTGGTTTCTTCCGGAACATTGGAGGCTACGTCAATGTCAAAACTGATGAGCGGATTGGACAGGTTTCCCTGCATTTTGAGAAGTACATCCAGCGGTACTTTACCATATTTGACTCCCGCTGGCCCCAGGGGTTCCAGGTCGGCATTGACTGTATATACGGCGGTGATATCAACTTCGGCTTTCATGGGGTCGCCGGTCCAGAGCAACTGGCTTCCCCGCTGAATAGAAAATTCTCTTTTTAACACCTGAAAGGTCAGGTCATAAGAGCCTTCCGAAAGCTCATAAAGCCCCACCAGATACAGCTGGCCGTTCGGGGCGATACCCGTATTCAACTGGGCATTTCCCCGTACCTGCAGATTATCTCCGTTCAGCTCGTCAACGATGATGGTCAGCTGCGACTCGTCGGTCGCTTCCAGGTTGAGGGAAAGCTCAGAGGCAAAGTCTACCTGTAGGCCAGTATCAACTACCGTTGTATCGGCTTCCTGCTCATTGGGGGCACTCTTATCCACGAACCTGACTACCCCCTCGGTCGACTGGGCTCCGGCGGCATCGTCGGGCAGTAGTATGGTAATATCGCTTCCCGGCCGCAGCTTTACGGTACCATCAATGATAGACTCAGTACCAACACCTTTAATATTGATGTGGGTATCAATGGCTCCGTTACCGTAAAACATTTCATTTTGGCGGCGGCTGGCGTTCAGTACGGTAAAGTTGGTGGCATCAACGGTGAGGTTATACCCTACGTCCGGGATGTTTTTAATACTTACCGTTCCGTTTACTTCCAGGTTATTATTCAGCGAATCTTTTATTACAAATTTGTTAAACACGACTTGTTGGCCCTGCATCTGAATCTGGTTCTGATGGATGGTATACAAGGCACCCAGCTGAGCGACTTCGAAGGCTACACTGTCAAACCCAATCTGGCCGTTCAGGACGGGGCTGTCGGTACTGCCTTCAATGGTGACTTGCCCCACCAAAGCCCCGCGGGCCCGGCGCAACTGGTCAAAGCTGAAGGCTTCGATGGTCTTCGCGCCCAGCCGCTCAATATCCATTGTAAAGTGGAGTGGATTAGGCCCTTCGGTCAGGTAGTAGCCCGTCAGGGCTACGTCGTTCTGCTGGCTTTGCAGGCTGGCCTCCACCTGGATTCTTTTAGCGGTTTCATTGGACGCCTGTACGTTAAGCGTACCAATGGGAATTTCCATGAAGCTCAGGTTATTCACCAGAAAATCTCCAGTAAAGGCGGGTGATTCCATGTAGTTGCTCAGCAGGATATTGCCATCAAGCGTACCTGACGCCAGGGTAGTGTCCTGAGTGGCCAGTGCTATGAAAGGGCTGATGGCTATACTATCAGCTTCAACACGGATGGGGCCGTTGGGCTGGTCGGTAGTAGAGTTTATCAACAACCGCTGACCCGTTCGGCTAATGGAAAAATCCTGAGCCAGTATCCCGTTGGGGCCGTACTGGATAAAGCCGGTAGAGTCGGTCTGCCAGGCGCGGTAGTCCAGCAGCAAACCTTCGCGCAGGTGAAAGCGGTACTGCTCATTGGCATACGCCAGCCGCCCCGACACGGCGTGTCGGTTCTCGTCGGTCGAGTCTTTTACGGCAAAGTCAAATACCACATTATTATTGGCTACGTCGCCGTCCAGGAAGGCCCGGCGCACCCGGAAGTCATTGTAGTGCAGTTCACCTACCCGTCCGGCAAAGCGGGCTTCGCCGTTGGCGCCCGCTATGTCCAGCGAAGCGTTTTCAACCCGTATGGTATCGTACTCAACCAGGGGTGCTACCAGGCTGGCCGTAAGGGTAGTGTCGGTCTGGTTGCTGAGCCGGGCCGTCAGCCGCACGGTATCCATCTGGTTTAGCTCCGGTACAAAGGTTTGCAGGGCCGGGTGATTGGCCATACGGGCGTCAATCTGCAGGTTATAGGGAGTCGTGATGGGGGTGTAGGCGGTATCCGAAATCGTGAAGTACTTATTGACTTCGGTAAATACTATGTTCCCCAACTGCGGATAGCTGAACTCCCCGCTCATCCGGGCTTTCAGGAAAGGCGAATACAGGATGGCCTCCCGGACTCCCGCGTCGTTGCGGAGCAGCAGGTTAAGGCTGTCAATGGTAATGGGCTGTCCTTCGTTGGTAATCACCAGCTGGTTGGCACTGATTATCCCCAACGGATTTTCGGGGTTGGTAGAAGTAAGGTCCACATCTATTCGGCCCCGCAGGCGTACATCGTCGGAGTACAGGTTCAGCGCCTGCAGGTTCAGGCGCTCTACAACGGCGTTGGCCTGCACCGTAGGGTACTCCTGAGAAATATCCGCGTTGGCGGTTATCTGCAGCGCTATGTTCTGGTCCTGTAAGTTGGCTTCAAAGTCAACATTACCATTGTTGATGTTGCCCGCCAAAGTCAGGTCGTTGTACACGTACCCTTTGAGAGAAGCACTTTGTACGGTACCATCAACGCGGGCCTGCATAGTAGCCGGGTCAAAACCCTGTCCCTGTAGCTGGGTATTCAGCGTAATTTTGCCCAGTTCTTCGGGAGGTTGCTTCAGGAACCGGCCCATATCAAAGTCAGTAAACCCTAGCCGGCCGTTGTAGCGGGCCTGTTCCGGGTTGGTAGCGTTCTGAATGTTTCCTTCAAATGAGCCGGTACCCAGGGAGGTGGTCAGGGTTGCATCCATGTTCAGGTCAGCGAGGGTACCCCGTACCTGACCTTTAAGCTCTACCCGTTCCGGCAGCTCAATGGAAGTAGGTACTGATCCGTCAGGAATCATTTGCAGCAGATCAGTCCGGGTCGACGACAGGTTCTCAATATTGACATCCAGGGCCAGCCGGTCGGTATCGGGTAGGCCCCGGATACGGCCGTTCAGGGCCAGACGAGTACCGGATAGCGTCCGGAAATCGGCGTTAGAGACGAGCAGGTTATCGACCGTACCCGTAACCAGACCGGTACCGGCAATAAAAGCGTTCGGATTTTTGTTGAACGGAGGTACATCGGCCAGGTCAGGTACCAGCGTAAGTATATCCCTAAAGGCCAGCTGACTGTTCAGAAGCCGCAGCCGGACTTGTACATTTCCGGGATTTTCAGCAAGCTGTTCCTGGCTCTGGTAGCGCAGTACCAGTTCGTCGCGCAGTACTGAGTTGGGAGTCTTCAGGTAAAGGTTGCGCAGGTAAGTCTGCTGGGCCGCGTAGGCAAAATCGGTGCGCAGCTGCTGGAGGGTAAAACCACTTTTTTCCTGAAAGGCCATGCGTTCCAGCTTCCCGGAAATGTTGTCAGGTCTAAAAACGAAATCAGAAATATCGGTCGTAAAATTGCGAACGTCCAGGTGGGCGAAGTCAATGCCACGGGGCTGGCGGGGTTCGTTGAAGTCGTCGTACCGCAGGGCATTGTTGGTAAGTTTTATCTCTCCCACCCGTACTTTCCACCCCCCCGCTGAACTGGTATCGGCCGCGTCAGAAGTAGTAGTACCGGTGGGCTCGGCCGCGGCAGGACGGGCGGCAAACTCAACGTAGGTAGAGGTGTTTTCAAGCAGTACATTGCGGAGGTCTGCCTGCTGACCATCCAGGTAAATCTTTTCAATCCGACCTTCCAGCCGTCCCAGATCAATGCCGTTGGTAATACCGGCTACTTCGTCGGTATAGCCCCATTTAAAATTCCGTATATTCACGTCCCCCACGTTCAGGTCAAGCGTGTCGACCTGATCTTCCGGGTCAGAAACCGGGGGTACCAGCGGCTCGTACATCCGCATGTCAACCCGGGCTCCGTTCATAGTAAACCGGCTGGGATGGTACAGGGAGCGGGTAGGATTAAACGCGGCAAAAAGTACCTGGGCTGAGTTGATATTGGCTTCCGCATCCGTACCGACAATAGCATCCCGGTAGGTGAGATATACCCGCCGCAGGTTAAGTTCGTCGAGCCGCATTTCGAGAGGAGTGGCCGCCGTGTCGGCGGGTGTAGCGGGGGCGTCGGTGACGAAGGCGTCAACAATAAATTGAAAGTTGAATGTGGTATCGGGCAGGGTGCGGTTAATCTTGACGCGCAAACCTTCCAGCTCCACCTGATTAATTCCGATGTTCCCCTTAATAAGCCCCAGCATGTCCAGATTCACGTAGAGGCGCTCACCGGATAGCAGCGTATCGCCCTGCTGGTCTTCAAAATATACCCCTTCCAGGGTAATCCAATCGGGAATGTCAAACCGGATTTTATTGATGTCAACCCGGGTCTGTAGTTTTTTGCGCAGGTATGAGTTGGCTTGTTTGGTCAGGAAGTTCTGTCCGGCGGGCGTTTGTAAACCCCAGAACAGCGCCCCCACCAGTACAATGAGAACCAGAAAAATAATAGCCAGTACGGTTACAGCTTTTCTCATACACTATGCTAAACCCCGTACCTCGCTGTCGGATGAAGTACGGGGGTAATAAGTCATTTTTATCTTTTAAAATAGTCCGGATTTATGGCTTCATTAACGGTAAGCGAAGAAGTGACCGTAACCGATTTTTTATCTTTTGAGCTGGTTTCTACCGTGGTGCCCGGGTACATAATACCGTAGCTGCACTTTTTGTAGTTCGAGTACTCACTGACGATTTCCTCCCCGGGCAGGGCTTTTTTCTCCCGTACCAGCAGGCCGGTAGCATCGTCAAAATACAGGTTATATTTGACACCTTTTCCCTGAAGCTCTACCTGATTGACCTTCTTGCCGTTCAGGGTTTCTTGCCCTACGAAGGTAGCAATATAGCCCCGGTCATTGAAGTTGATAAAGGGCACCAGCAGATCATACATTTCCATCCTCATGTTTTCCTGCTCGCCGGAGCTCAGGTCCTTTACCTGGTAGTTGGCTACTTTGTCGTAGCTGCCCAGTGGGATTTTCAGCCAGCCTTCGTTGCCTTTTACCGCATAAACAAAATTGCGTTTCAGGATGATCTTGGACTTGTGCATGGCCTTCTCCGGTAGCGACACGTATACCTCGGCGTCATAATCGGCAGAAGAGTTGGAACGGTAGGACTGCTTCATAGAATAGGATTTCAATCCATCCCACAAAGCTTCGCCCCCGGTGGCTGCATAGTACCGGGAAAAGATGGAGTCAACCGACATTTGGGCTTGTCCGAACGAAAGGGAGGTGGTCAGGAGGATGACCAGCAGAATTCCGATGTTTTTTTTCATGGTTTTTGTTTTAGCTTACTTACTATTAATGAATTATCCGAGGAACGAGTATCGCCACGGGATGCATTGACGATTTCGGCAAAGAACAAATATAGAAGTATAGAAGCAGCTATTGTTCACTGTAAAAATACAGCTTGCTATATACTACTATCTGTATACTAAAATTGTTCCAGCTAATTGTCAAGCCTTTTTTTGACAAGAAAAAAAGGAAAAGGTTTAATACGGAAGGAGTAGTTGTCAAAACAAAATACCCAGGGCGGATTCTAACAACAGGTACCTCCTGAAAGTTAGGAAAGCAGAAGAGCAACCTTAACTCTAAAAGACTATGCAGTACTACAATTCCATTATAGATACCATTGGCAATACCCCTCTTGTGAAGCTGCACCGGGTTAACAAGGGAATAAAGGGTACCATCCTGGCCAAAGTGGAGTACTTCAACCCCGGTAACTCAGTCAAGGACCGGATGGCCGTCAAAATGATTGAAGACGCCGAAAGGGATGGGGTACTTAAGCCGGGCGGTACCATCATAGAGGGTACCAGCGGGAATACCGGCATGGGCCTGGCGCTGGCCGCTATTGCCAAAGGGTACAAGTGTATTTTTACCATGGCTGATAAGCAGTCGCAGGAGAAGATCAATATCCTGCGGGCGGTAGGAGCGGAGGTAGTGGTGTGCCCTACCAACGTGGTGCCCGAAGACCCGCGCAGCTACTACTCAGTAGCACGAAAACTGAACCAGGATATTGCCAACTCGTTTTATCCCAACCAGTACGACAACCCTTCCAACTCCATTGCCCACTATGAAACTACCGGGCCGGAAATATGGCAGCAGACCGACGGCCGTATCACGCACTTTGTTACGGGAGTGGGCACCGGAGGTACCATAAGCGGTATCGGTAAGTACCTCAAGGAGCAGAGCCAGAAGGTAGTCAACATCGGAATTGATACCTACGGCTCCGTTTTCAAAAAATATAAAGAAACCGGCATCTTCGACGAAAAAGAAATATTCCCGTACCTCGTGGAAGGCATCGGAGAAGATATCCTGCCCAAGAACGTAGACTTCGATGTGATAGACCACGTCATAAAGGTAACGGATAAGGATTCGGCCATTATGACCCGCCGTCTGGCGCGCGAAGAAGGGCTTTTTGTGGGGTGGAGCTGCGGGTCGGCGGTACACGGTGCGCTGGAGTACGCCCGCGAGCACCTGACCGAAGACGACGTGATGGTTATTATCCTGCCCGACCACGGTACCCGCTACCTCAACAAAGTATACAACGACACCTGGATGAAAGACCACGGCTTTCTGGAACGTACCTTCGCTACCGCACGCGACATTGTACACCGGAAAAACGGGCAGGCTAACCTGCTGACGGTGTCAACGGGTACCGTGGTTGGCGAAGCCATCAGCCTGCTGAACCGCGAAGGAATTTCCCAGATTCCGGTCCTGGACGGAAGTGGAGACGTAGTAGGAAGCCTGACCGACTCGGTAATCCTGCACCGCCTCATCGAGAACCCCGAGGTACGGCAGCGCAAGGTGGAGGAAGTCATGGACAAGCCCTTCAAGTTTGTGGCGCTGGATAGTACTGTAGATACCCTTTCTTCGCTCATTGACCGGGAGAATAAAGCACTGCTGGTACGTGACGAGAGCAATCGGGTCCATATTATCACCCAGGCCGACCTGCTGGCAGCCATGACCCAGTAACGGGATAGGTAGCTGTACGCTTGTAAAGCAAAAACAGCCTCGGGGTTATCCCGAGGCTGTTTTGTTGTATTAGGTGACAGTACCTGCACATACGGATCAGGCGTCGTCGCCGCTGGCATCCGCCGATATCCGGCCAAACTTGTACTGGAAAGTCAGGCCTACGTAGCGGTTGGTACGCTGCCAGAGCGAGTTCTGTATGTAGTTGTCGGTCCGGAGTTCATTCTTATAAATTCGCGACAGCAGCAAGTCCTGCATATTGAGCGACAGCGTGGCCTTCCGGTCCAGGAGATCTTTACGGACCCCCATGTTGGCCACAAATACCCCCTGCCGTGTTCCCTGAGCTATGGCCCGCGGGCCGTCGTAGTTGAGGTAAGCCGAGGCCCGAACGTTGTAAGGCAACTGCACGAAAGCATTGAGGTTGCCCGAGTACGTCCAGATGCGGCTGTCAATATTGGCCGCAGCCGACACCACCTCGCTCCTGAACACCCTTCCGCTGGCGTTGACCTTGACCTTTTCCCCGAGCTGGTGCGATACATCCGTTTCAAAACCATAGGCAAGCTCCCGGCCTACGTTGGCAAACTGCGTGTAGGAAATACCCGCTTCATCAATGGTACGAATTCGGGTAATAGCGTTATTGGAATAGTCGGCAAACAGGGAAGGCCCCCAGCCTCCTTTTTGCTCATAACTGGAGTACCCTACCTCGGCTTTGTGCGTAAATTCCGGACGCAGGTTGGGGTTGCCACTCTGGATATTTCGTGGGTCAGAGATATCAGTGAACGGATTGAGCCAGTCGGCCTGTGGGCGCTGCACGCGGCGGCTGTAGTTGAGCTTGAGCTGCGATTCGTCGTCCAGTTTGCGGGTCAGGGCCAGCGAAGGTACCAGGTTCAGGAAATGGACCGAGAAAGCCTGCTGGCGGCTTATTTGATTGATGTTCTGGGTAGCATCCGACAGCCGCAGTCCGCCCCGGATTCCCCACAGATCGCTCTTCTGGGTAAAGGTCATGTAGCCGGTATGAATGGCATCGGAGTACCCAAAGCGGTTGCTGGCGTCCAGGTTCTGGGAATAAAGCTCGTTATAGGGGTCAAAGGTATAGAAGGCATTGTTGCTTTGACGGCTGTTCAGACGGGACCGAACCCCAACTTCCAGCGTAGCCCGGGTAGTGACCGGCCAGCTGTAGTCGGTATTCAAAAAAAGCGATTTCCGGTTATTGTCGCGCAGGTTTCTCTGGCGGCGGGCCAGTTCTTCCTCGTCACTGCGCTGGTCAAATTCCGAGTAGCCTTCCGACGCACCTTCGGAGTAGTTGGCCGTAAAGGTCAGTACGTGGTCGTTATCGCTGAACACCCGGCGGTAATCGAAGTTAGCATTGATGTTGTTACCGTGAGAGTTACCATTAGAAATACGGTCAAACTGCTGGATGATCTCCCCGTTGGGCAGGCGTGTTTCGTTGTGGTTGAAACTGTTGTTGAACCGGTTGTCTCTGGAAATATTGAACGAAAGCCCCAGGCTGTTTTTGTCGTTGATGTCGTAGTTGACGCCCAGGCGGCCAAACAGGTCCTGGTTGCGGTCCCGGCCCGTACCGGATTGTTCCAGCAGGGTGGGGGTTTCGCCCAAAAAATTCTCCCGTTCCAGCGCGCGGCGGTACATCCACACCCGGTTCTGGGCGTTTCCGGAAGCCCTCAGCGCCCACTTTCCAGCTTTGTAATTAATATAGCCCGAGGCATTGCTGTTCCAGTCGTTGGCAAGGCTGGCCCGTATACTGCCGTTGGTACCCCGGATTCGGCTTTTCTTGGTAATAATATCAATCACGCCCGAGGCACCTTCGCCTTCGTACTTGGCCGAGGGGGTAGTCATGACATCAATGCGCTCAATCAGCTCGGCCGGAAACGACTGCAGAACAGTAGGAAGATCATTGCCGTAGAGGGTTGAGGGTTTGCCGTCAATCAGTACCACTACATTGCCCTTACCGCGCAGCATGGGATTCCCGTTTTCGTCCATCGATACCGAGGGTACCTTTTCCAGAATCTCGCTGGCGTTGTTGCTGGTAGCGAGCAGATCTTTGCCAACGTTGACTATTTTCTTATCAATATCGTTGACGATCATGGTTTTTTCTCCCCTGATTACCACCTCATTCAGGCTTTGGACCGCCGAGGTCAACGGGATTATACCCAAGTCGGTGGTGCTGGCTTCGGTGGCCACGTTGACATTAGGGACAAAGCGGGTGTCGTAGCCCATCAGCGTAATCCGGAGCAGGTAGTTGCCGGGCGCTACTTCCGGAATTAAAAATACGCCGTTTTCATCGGCCATTGTACCGCTGATAACGGTCGAGTCGGGACGAAGCAGGGCTACGGTGGCAAAACTGGCCGGGGTGTCTTTTCCGTTTCCTTCTACTACTTTGCCAAGAATCTTTCCCTGATCCTTACGACTTTCCCTGTGGGATACCTTCCCGTTGTCAGCTACTGCACCAATAGCCGGCACGGCTACTATCAAAGCTCCTACCAGTCCGAAGACCTTTAATCCCATTTTCACGATAATTGTATTTTTATAGGTGGTTACATTTTTCGCCCAACCCGAAGTACCCATTTTTCCTCCTCCCGATCCAGCCCTAAATGTATACTTTGTTTGGTACCATATAGTTTTTATAAATATAAAATAGATAAGGGAGTATCTTTTCCTGATATACCTGCCAGTTTTAAAAAAATGTAAAAAAAGAAAGACCAATAGGGCTTTTCCAAGATAATATTTTACTTTGATACTATTCAGGGGTAGCGACCGAGTCTCTTGGTTTCCTTCCCGGTAGGGCAATTCAAAGTACCTGCTCCTTGCGGGTACCTGAGCGCTTCCCTCTTTTTGGCAAAGTACTGCCCCGCATCCACCCAAAGTCAGTCGTTGCCACTCAGAAATTGGATGCTTAGCCAGCCTGTTTTTCAGTTTCAAAACCGAAGCCTTCGATTAGGTGTTGTGACTTTAACTTTATTTGGATACTAAAAAGAAGTGTAAATAATATGAACTGGAATGATGTGCTGGACTACGCCAGCAAAGGAAACCCCGAGCCACCGCGCCGGGTAGAAAAGACCGAAGCCGAATGGAAAGCGTTGCTTTCGCCGGAAGAATACTACGTGACCCGCCAAAAAGGTACCGAACGGGCCTTTGTGGGTGAGTACTGCCAGAGCCACGACCCCGGCCTCTACGGCTGCCGCTGCTGCGGTACCCCGCTTTTCGACTCTACCGTTAAGTTTGAGTCGGGTACGGGCTGGCCCAGCTTTACGGAACCCGTGTCGCAGGATGCGATCAAGTACGAGCAGGATACCAGCTACGGTATGCGGCGGGTGGAGGTAATGTGTAACGTGTGCGACGGGCACCTGGGGCACGTCTTTCCGGACGGGCCACCGCCGTCGGGCCTCCGGTTTTGTATTAATTCTATTTCTATTCTAAAAGAAAAATAAGCCGTGTAAAGCGGTTAAGCAGGTACTTTATGGTTAAAGCTGCTTTCTCTCGGGTGGAGGAGGCAGCTTTTCTTCTTTTGCCTTTGCTTCCAGCCAGCGCATCCGGTAGGCATTCATGGCCACAGTACCCAGGCTGTTGATGAGCCGGTAATTGACCACCAGCCCCACCGCCGCCCCTACTCCCGGTATCAGTTGGGCCATCTTGGCCAGGTCAATGTAGTCGCGGTACTCGAGCTGAAAGGTGAGCCAGTCAAACTGATTGATGTCCTCGGGCAGGTACCTGCTTTGCGCATCCCAGTTTTCTATTTGCTTAAATACTTCACGGCGGCGCTCCTGACTCGAAAAAGCCAGTTGGAAAATATGGAGGATAAAGAGCCGCTCGCGGTAGTCGTCAACAGAGTAGCCGTAGAGGGATGCTATTTCGAAAAGCATCTTCATTTTGATACCAAGCAGGAGTGGAAAATCGGCCAGCGCCAGCCAGAATCCTCCCGCTCCGGTCAGGGCGCCTTCGGTAGCGCCAGTTTTTTTATAAAAATCAATGCGTTCCCGTACGGCTACTTCCCGCGTCTGAAGAGAAGCGTCGGTGGCGGGCGTGCGGGTCGTAAAGCCAGCTCCGTACAGGACCGCCCGGGTCATTTGCTTGATAGCCGCCGTAACCGCCTGGTGTACTTTATCGGGAATAAAGCGGTTGATACGGCTCTGGAAAGCTTTGGCTAGCCGGTTAGCGGCCGAGGGGTGCTTCTGCATCTTTTGCTGCCATTGGTGCAGCTCCTGCTGGGTTACTTGCTCGTATAAGGTCATGGCCGAAAGGAATAGCGGTATGTACTTTCAATTAGAATGACATTTCTGTAAAGCTACACGTATATAAACACTTTGTACAGACCATTCTGTTACAAATGCAGGTACTTCGGCGCAAAGACTGAAGGTGAGCAGGCCGGGGCGGCGGCTGCGGGTAGCAGCCGCCAATAGCTATACAGCCCGGCGCTGCCTTGGTGAGGCAGCGCCGGGCTGTATAGCTGGGTTTCAGGGATTTTTCTTTTTGGTAAGCTTAGGCAGGTACTGTGGCTCCGGCTTCCCGTGAGATGCCAAAGTACTCCATGAGTTTCTCGTCAAATTCGGCCTCCGACTGGACAACTTCCTCCTGCTTTATCCCATTTTTGGTAATAGTCAGAGAGGTACCCGTCAGCGTAATACGCCCCTCGGGGGTAGGGCGGGAGCAGAGCGGCTGCTTATTGAAAGGGGCCTGCGGTGCCACCTGATGGAACTGACACAGCTCTGCAAACTCGGAGAACGCGCGGGGCGTGAGTTTAAATTTAAACATTCTAGTGTAGTTTTCGCCATCCGCTGACTTTTCCAGCAGTACTTCTTCGTCGGGTAGCTGAGTGAAGCGGTACCAGGTACCATACTGCAACCGGGGAAGAGCAAAGTCCAGTTTAAGCGGCTCAATGAACGCATCCCCAAACCCCACATCCACCAGGTACAGTTCTTCATCCACCCGGGTAATCAGGGCTACGTGGCCGTAGTCGGTACCGTAAATATCCAGCGCAGGTACGTACACATTGCAGGAAATAAACCAGGACTCAAATCCGATCTCGTCAAGTACCTGCTTAAAGAGACCATTCATCTCGTAGCAGAAGCCACCCCGGTTGTTTTCGACTATTTTAATATAAAACCGCTGTGGGTCCAGCCGGATAGGTACCTTCCGAATCACGTCCAGGTTCTCAAAGGGTACCGTAAGGGTGTGGGCGCGGTGCAGACCCGTAAGGGTTTCGGTGGATACAGAGGGAGTACTTGGGTAGTTGACCCGGTTGAGGTAAGCTGAAAGATTCATCATGGCTTTTGAGTTATTTGGTTGTTAAAGATTGATTATAACTAGTTGTATTTTTTTATAAAAATAGGGGCAAAGTACTTCCTGCTTACATTTCTGGGTAAGTAGCGATAGCGGGAAACAGGAGTACTTAACTAATGGGTAGTAGCCAGGTAGTTAGCTGGTTGTCAGGGTGCTGGGGGTCGGGGAGGTGGTGAAATTTAAAATAGGATACCCCTTCCCGATGGTGCCACTGCGGCTGACCAAAAAAATGCTTATTGATGAGCAGGGACGTTTTCTTAAGTTCGGCCACCGGACAGCAGAAGGTGTAGCAGGCAAAGCGGCCCTCTGGTAACCGGCTCTCAAAAAATTTATCGGGGGATAACTGTACACCGGGCCTGGGTACTATGGCTGCATCGTAGCGGTTCGGGCCGGCACTTACATTCTGGCACCCATAAAACACGGCGTAGTACTCAAAGCTGTCTTCACTTACTCCGGCGGCTCTTATATACGCTTTCACATCCTGCCATACCTTGTATATATCTTTTGAGAAGTAATCACCTAAGCTGGGGAATACGATGGCCCGCTGGTCGGGTAGGGTGGTAGTACGGGCGGCCAGCGACACGTAACCCTCCTGTGCCCGAAGGCTGTCCCGGAACAGGTTGGCGGTACGGTACTGGGTGGGGGAGCATTGCTTAATATCCCTGAACGCCCGGCTGAAGGCGCTGTCGTCGGAATAGCCCACCATTTCCCGGATCTGCGCCACGGGAATCTGCGTTAGCGACAGCAGGTAAGCCGCTTTTTCCATGCGCTGGCGCTTGATGAAGCTCCCGATTGGTACCTGCAGCTCCTGTTTAAGCTGGCGGTGCAGGTGGTAGGGCGAGTACCCGCACAGCTGAGCCAGGTCTTGCAGCGAGATTTCCTCGTCCAGGTGGTGCGTGATATGCGTAAGTACTTCCTTGATCATGGCTGACTGATGTTCATTTTCTGATACAAATGTACAAGCCTTTTTTTGGAAGGAGTGTGCAGATCTTGCTCTTTACCAAGGTAGTTGTAAATTAATCAAAGCAGCGTCGGGAGGTACTTTTCCAACGCTGCCTGCACTTTATAAAAGTACTGCTACTGCTTCGCCCGCTCGTACTGCACCGGCCAGGGTACATCCGCACCCAGCTCCCGGGCGGCGTGTAGCGGAAAATAAGGGTCGCGCAGGAATTCCCGGGCCAGAAACACCAGGTCGGCCTTTCCGTCGGCTATGATTTCTTCGGCCTGAGCGGCTCCGGTTATCATGCCCACGGCCGCCGTTTTGATATTGGCTTCTTTCTTAATCTGCTCGGCAAAATGCAACTGGTACCCCGGACCGACCGGTATACGGGCTTTGGCTACATTGCCGCCCGAAGAGCAATCGACCAGGTCCACGCCGCAGGTTTTCAGTTCCCGGGCCAGCGCCACGGAGTCATCCGCCGTCCAGCCGCCTTCGGTCCAGTCGGAGGCCGAAATGCGTAGTTCTATATTCTTTAAATAATGTAAAGTTTAGTTAAAGCTATCCTATCAGGTACTTGCTACCCACTTCAGAATAGCCGGTCCCCAGTAGTGCAGGGTAAAGAAATAGGTACCTAACACCAGAAATGAAGTGGCCAACAGCAGCACCAGGGAAGCTACAATTTTAAGGGCCGGAGAGGCAGCATAGCTACGGGCCCGGATGAAGGCTTCGGCTACCAGCAAATTGGGAATATAAAAAAAGAAGGCCATGATGTTATCAAACAGACCACTGAAATTGTCAGCGTGCCCCACGCCCCCCGTAAAGAAAAACCAGAAACCATAGTCCATGCGGTAAAGCCAGGACCCGATAGCCAGTGCGTACAGGCGCAGCGCCCAGGCCCGGTGTTTTTCTAGTTGTCCGGCCCTCGCGTAGCGGTAGGTTGCCATAGCGGCTACCAGCATAAGTACCCCGTACAACCCAAAACCCAGGTCCATGACCAGCCCGCCAATGGTACCTTTAAGCGCAATAAACAGGAGCCCTCCCACCGCGGCCAGCAGCGAAGCCAGTACATACACGCGGCCAATCCAGCGGTGTACCACCGGCCACCGCTCCCGTATACTACCTATCAGTTGAATGCTCCCCAGGATAAGTATGATACCCCCCATGGCAAAGTGTAAGCCGATGCCGGAGGTAGTGGCAACCGAACCTTTGTCATACAGGCCGGGTAGTACTTCGTTCCAGCGCTCCATATTATCCTGGTACAGGGCGGCGGCGTAAAACGCCAGAATATACAAACCAAACAAACAGGCACTGGCCCAAACGGTAGTAACCAGCAGCGTACCGGACCAGCGCAGAGCCACCACACCCAGTTTTGTCAGCCGGCTTGGCTGGGCCTGTACCGCAACAGGGGGAGTCAACGTTCTTTTCATGGAGGACAATCAGTTTCTTATTCTTTTATTTCGAAGCAGGAGTTGTTTTTGTAGCAAGTTAACCATTTGCTAAATTTTGAGCCAAAACAAGTGGGAAACATTTTGCAAAAGTACCTGCCGGAGCCATAAACCGGGCTTTAAACTGGCGGTGCCCGAGGCGATACAACTAAGGCACTGCTGGTAAAAGAGATGGAATATTTTAGTCCTCAACCCCCGGCCGCAGACTAAAAATAAATACCCGTTGAATGGTTTCCTCCTAGCCGGAACCTTCTATTTTTGCGCTATGTACAAACGTCTGCTGTTACCCCTCTTTTTTCTGTTTGATGCCGAGCAGGTTCATTATTTTGTGTGTGATGCCCTGCGGTTCTTTTACCGGCTGCCGCTGGTACCCGGCTTACTACGCAGGCTCTATACCTACGAGCATCCTTCGCTGGTGCAGGAAGTAGCCGGACTGCGTTTCCGGAACCCGGTTGGGCTGGCGGCGGGCTTTGATAAAAACGCCGAACTCGTCGACGAAATGGCTGCTCTGGGTTTTGGCTACGTTGAGATAGGTACCGTTACCCCCCGCCCGCAACCCGGCAACGACCAGCCGCGGCTGTTCCGTCTGAAGGCCGACGGGGCGCTGATTAACCGAATGGGGTTTAATAATAAAGGAGCAGCGGTAGCAGCCGCCCGGCTCAAAAGCCGGAAGTCGGACATACTGGTGGGGGGCAACATTGGAAAAAATAAAGTAACGCCCAACGAGCAGGCGCTGGACGACTACATAACTTGTTATAAGGAACTATACGAAGTAGTGGACTACTTTGTGGTCAATGTTAGTTCACCCAATACGCCGGGCCTGCGGGACCTGCAGGAGAAAGAACCCCTGACGCACCTGCTGCGCGAACTTCAGGTACTTAATCTGGCCCAATCCAAAGCAAAGCCAATCTTTTTGAAAATAGCCCCTGACTTAAACCTGAGCCAGCTGGATGATATCATTGATATTGTGAAAGAGACAAAGATTGCGGGCGTGATTGCGACCAATACCACTATTGTACGGAAGGGATTGGAGACATCGGTGGCCGACGTGGAAAAAATTGGGGCCGGTGGACTAAGCGGACAGCCACTTCGATACCGTTCAACGGAGGTAATTCGTTATATTTGTACTAAATCGGAGAATGCTTTCCCCGTCCTAGGTGTGGGAGGAATAGCTTCTCCTTCCGACGCCCTCGAAAAAATACAGGCCGGGGCCTCTCTTGTTCAGGTATATACCGGTTTTATCTACGAAGGACCGGGCCTGGCCCGACGCATCTGCAAAGCCCTGGTTGCGGCGAATGAGCCCCGCTCTTGAAAAGACGTTTCGACTGAAGAAGAAAATTGTAAACCATTACCGTTACAATGCCCGAAAAAACACCCCGAGGAAATTCATATCGCCCTAAGGAAAAGCAGGAGAAGCCATCCGGGTTTCAGTTGTCACTGAGCTGGGAGGGACTCGTATCCAATCCCAAAAGCTCACTCGCCTGGGGCGTGTTCTTTATGCTGATCGGCTCCCTGCTCGAAATCGCTTTTCTTTCCTATATTTTTACCGGTACCGCCGACCAAAGCGTGGTAGACGGCCTGGGGCAGGAGCCCCTGCGGGAAGCGGGCCGCCAAACCCGCAATGCCCTGGGGTTGTTCGGTGCTACGGCTTCACACATATTTGTCTACCGCTGGTTTGGGGTGGCGGCGCTGGCGCTGCCGCTGGTACCTTTTCTTGCGGGCTGGAAGCTGGTGTTCGGCACCGAGTTGCTGCCCCTGGCCCGCACGACCAAGGAGGTAGTCTTTTATACCCTCTGGGTTAGCGTCCTGATGGGCTACGTGGTACTTATGAGTGGTACCGAACAAAGCCTTAGTTTTCTTTCGGGGGGGGTTGGTTACGAAGCCAACACGCTGCTGTTTGGTATACTGCGCTGGGGAAGTATTCTGGCCATCGCCTTTGTACTATTTCTGTGGGTGGTGTATTTCTACGATGTTACCTCGCTGGACCTGAAAAAGAAGCCCTCAGTCCAGCCGCAGGGACAGGAACATACTCCCGTGGTACCTGCTCCTGCTGCGGATAGCGGGTTAGCCGACTACGCGTCTGCCGACTACGCGTCTGCCGACTACGCGTCTGCGGACTACGCAGCTGAGCCGGAAGCGGCTAACACCTATCGCCCCCTGGAAGAATACCACTACGATGAGGAGCCGGACAACGCTTTGTCGGGCAACGCTTTGCCGGGCGATGCTTCGTCGGGCGACGCCTCGCCGGAAGAGGCGTCCATAGTAATCGAGAAGCCGGGAGTAGAAGATCCGGAGGAGGAAATTCGTGAGCTATTTATGCTTGACCGTACCACTACCCCTTCCGAACCCCCGCTGATTCTGGAAGTAGACGATATGCCCCCGCTGGCTTTGCCCCCGGACGACGACGAGGAAGATATCAGTGAAAAAATTCTGCGCGAGGCCGGGTACTACGACCCCACCATTGACCTGCCCAAGTACCAGTTTCCGACCGAGGCGCTGCTGAACGAAATCAATGAAAGCCAGCAGGAAAAGGTGTCGCAGGAGGAGCTGGAAGGTAACAAAACCCGTATCGTTGATACGCTGAGGAGCTACGGGATTAATATTGACAAGATAAAAGCGACCATCGGGCCTACCGTTACGCTGTACGAAATCATCCCCGAAGCAGGGGTACGTATTTCCAAAATAAAAAACCTGGAAGGTGATATTGCGCTGAGTTTGGCGGCGTTGGGTATCCGAATTATCGCCCCAATGCCGGGCCGGGGTACCATTGGAATTGAAGTACCTAACAAAAACCGCGAAACCGTATTTATCCGCTCGGTACTGGGCAGCGAACGCTTTCAGAAAGTAAACTACGACCTGCCGGTAGTACTGGGTAAGACCATCTCCAACGAAATCCATATTGCCGACCTGGCTAAAATGCCCCACCTGCTTATGGCCGGAGCAACCGGACAGGGAAAGTCCGTGGGGCTGAACGTCATTCTGGCTTCGTTGATTTATAAGAAGCACCCTTCCCAGCTGAAATTTGTACTGGTAGACCCCAAAAAGGTAGAACTTACCCTGTTCAATAAGCTGGAACGCCACTTCCTGGCCAAGCTACCCAACAGCGAAGAAGCCATTATTACCGATACTAAAAAGGTAATCTATACCCTGAATTCGCTGTGTATTGAGATGGATAACCGCTACGATCTGTTGAAGGAAGGGGCGGTACGTAATATCAAAGAGTACAACGCCAAGTTTGTTCAGCGCCGCCTGAACCCGGAGAAGGGGCACCGCTTCCTGCCCTACATAGTACTGGTAATTGACGAGCTGGCTGACCTGATGATGACCGCGGGCAAGGAAGTTGAGACGCCCATTGCCCGCCTGGCGCAGCTGGCCCGGGCGGTAGGTATTCACCTGGTACTGGCTACGCAGCGCCCCTCGGTCAAGGTTATTACGGGTTTGATCAAAGCCAACTTTCCGGCCCGCCTGTCGTACCGGGTTACGTCCAGTATCGACTCCCGTACCATCCTGGATACGGGCGGAGCCGAGCAACTGGTCGGGCAGGGCGATATGCTGCTGGCTATCAATTCCGATATTGTGCGCCTGCAGTGCCCCTTTATTGATACCCGCGAGGTTGAGGATATTTGTGATTTTATCGGAAGTCAGCGGGGGTACGAAGAGGCTTACGCCCTGCCGGAGTACGAAGGCGAAGACGGTGGCGAAGGACGCAGCGAAGTAAACGTGGAAGACTTTGACCAGCTACTCGCCGAGGCTGCCCGTCTCATTGTGACGCACCAGCAGGGAAGTACCTCGCTGATTCAGCGCAAAATGAAGCTGGGCTACAACCGGGCCGGCCGTATCATGGACCAGCTGGAGGTAATCGGAGTAGTAGGGCCGTTTACCGGTAGCAAAGCGCGCGATGTTCTTTTTCACGATCTGGAGAGCCTCGAGCAGCATATCAAGAGTATGGCTATTGCCTAGTACACCACCGCACCTATTCAATTGGGAACAAGTAAGGATACTACTGCGTTAAACCTCATAGTCTTTTGTTTGTCCAAGTTCCAGACCTGTTAACCAAAGCAGGGGTGCCCCCAGTAAGAATTACGTTTAGCAATTAATACAGTATATTATGAAAAGAACAATGGTAGTAGTAGTGCTGGTAGTGGCCGGGTTACTGACCGCGGTTACCAACCCCACGCTGGCTCAGAATGACAAAAAAGCCGCTGCAATTCTGGATGCGATGAGTAACAAGTATAAAAACATGAAGTCGTTCAAGGCGGCCTTTACCTACTCGCCCGAAGGAGGAAAGGCCATGAAAGGCGACGCTACGGTAAAGGGTACCAAGTTTCGGTTGACCATGGCCGGACAGGAAATATTTAACGATGGTACTACCATGGCTACCTATATTAAGGAAACCAACGAGGTAAACATTCAGGACTTTGACCCTAACGAAGCCGGTGGACTGGACCCCACCAAGATTTACACCGCTTACAAGACTGGATTTAAGTATAACTTCCTGAAAGAAGTAAAGGAGGGTGGACAGACGTATGAACTAGTAGAGCTAACCCCTACTGCGAATAAGAACAGTCAGGTATCCAAGGTAGAGATTCAGGTAAATAAGGCCGATAAGTCGATCAAGAGCTGGAAGATTTTCCAGAAGAATGGGCAGCGCGTTACCTATAAAGTAGATAACTTCCAGCCCAACGTCAATGTAGCCGACAGCTTTTTCGCTTTCAACGCCAAGCAGTACCCCGGCGTAGAGGTAGTGGATCTTAGGTAGCTGTTAGTTCTTAGTAGTTAGCTCTTAGTTTCTTTTTTAGATATAAATATTTAGTATTAAAATGAGAAGAGGGTGAAACGATATCGTTTCACCCTCTTCTGTTATATGACGTAATAAAGCTTTTAGCTAACACCAAATGGCTGATAGCTAAAAGCTACACCAACACAGTAAGTACCTGCTCCAGGATTAACTTACCGTCGGTATTACCCAGGGCGCAGTCGGCAGCGCGCTCCGGGTGGGGCATCATACCGAATACATTACGACCTTCGTTACAGATACCGGCAATGTTATCCAGGCTGCCGTTCGGATTAGCGGCTTCGGTGATAGCACCGTTCTCATCGCAGTACCGGAACAAGACCTGATCATTGTCATTGAGGCGCTTGAGAGAATCCGCATCGGTAAAGTACCTTCCTTCGGCGTGCGCAATGGGAATTTTATAAGCCCGGTCCAGCTCCAGTCCACTGGTCAGCAGGGAGTTGTTAGTCTGGGGCTTCAGATGCACGTTTCGGCAGATAAATTTCTGACCATTATTTCGTAGCAATACACCAGGTGTCAGCTCGGCTTCGCACAGGATCTGGAAGCCATTGCAAATACCCAGTACGTACCCGCCACGCCTGGCGTGCTGAATGACCTCGTTCATGATGGGCGAGAAGCGGGAGATAGCTCCCGAGCGCAGGTAATCACCGTACGAGAATCCGCCCGGTAGTACAATCAGGTCACAGCCCTGCAGGTCGTGGTCTTTATGCCATAGCTTAACTACCTCCTGCCCCAGGTTGTGCTGTAAGGCAAACACGGCGTCGTCGTCACAGTTAGAGCCTGGAAAAACTACTACTCCAAATTTCATAGTTGAATTATATATAAGTATGTCTAAATTCTACCGCAAAGATAACGCTTTGACGCAATGAATCATTCATGAGGCTGTGTGAATTATGCAAATACCCCCGGGCCGGGTAGGACCAGCTTTGCCTCTGCCACGCTCCCAAAAGTAAAGCCGCTCCAACGATAAGTCGGAGCGGCTTTACTAAACTACTGTTTGCAAACTATTAATAACGGTAGGTATCCGGTTTGAAAGGACCCTGTGCCGTAACACCGATGTACTCCGCCTGGTCCGATTCGAGGGTTTCCAACCGGGCACCCACGTGCGCCAGGTGCAGGGCGGCTACTTTCTCATCAAGTACCTTAGGTAGTACATATACCTTATTCTCGTAGCTCTGCGAATTGGTCCACAGTTCGATTTGCGCCAGCGTCTGGTTAGAGAACGAGCAGGACATCACGAACGACGGGTGACCCATAGCACAGCCCAGGTTCACCAGACGGCCTTCGGCCAGTACAATAATATCTTTACCTTCGATATTGTACATATCTACCTGCGGCTTAATCTGCGACTTGGTATGACCGTAGGATTTGTTCAACCAGGCCATGTCAATCTCGTTGTCAAAGTGGCCGATGTTACAAACTACGGCCTTATCGCGCATTTTCCGGAAGTGACGCTCAGAAATAATGCGGAGGTTACCGGTAGCCGTTACGAATATGTTAGCCCGCTCAGCGGCTTCGTCCATGGGTATTACTTCAAAGCCGTCCATAGCGGCTTGTAGCGCACAGATAGGGTCAATTTCAGTCACCAGTACGCGGCAGCCCGCGCCCCGCAATGACTCGGCCGAACCTTTTCCTACGTCACCATAGCCCGCTACTACGGCCACTTTACCGGCGAGCATCAGGTCAGTAGCCCGGCGAATCGAGTCAACCAGTGACTCGCGGCAGCCGTACTTGTTGTCAAACTTCGACTTGGTTACCGAGTCGTTTACGTTAATGGCCGGCAGGTGCAGGGTACCTTTCTTCTGGCGCTCGTACAGGCGGTGTACACCGGTAGTAGTTTCTTCCGAAAGACCTTTGATGCCCGCAATCAGTTCGGGGTATACGTCAAATACCATGTTGGTCAGGTCACCACCGTCGTCCAGGATCATGTTCAGGGGCTGGCGCTCTTCGCCGAAGAACAGCGTCTGCTCAATGCACCAGTTAAACTCCTCTTCGTTCATGCCTTTCCAGGCGTACACGGGGATACCGGCGGCGGCGATAGCGGCCGCGGCATGGTCCTGCGTAGAGAAAATATTACAGGATGACCAGGTAACTTCGGCACCCAAAGCAGTAAGTGTTTCAATCAATACCGCCGTCTGAATCGTCATGTGCAGACAACCCGCTACCCGCGCACCTTTCAGCGGCTGTTGAGGGCCGTACTCCTCCCGGATAGCCATCAGACCGGGCATTTCGGCCTCCGCCAGGGTAATTTCTTTCCGGCCCCAGTCGGCCAGTGTAATGTCTTTTACTTTGTACGGAATGTACGTTTGGGTTGAAGTCGACATGTTCTATACAGGTTTGGTTTTTAGTCAAATCAAAGCACAAATTTAAGTACTTAAACCCGTTTTTGGAAGTTTTGTAGATGAATATTGGGGTTTGGCTTACAAAAATAGATATTATGTCTAAAAGTATGACAGCCGGTAGAAATCCTTAGAAATATAGTAGGGTTGGGTACCTGTTTGGGAGATAATTTGTCTATGCTAAAAAAGCAACTCCCCAGCCGGGTCTGGCCCCGCTGCCGCCAGTTTGCAACTGGTGGCTTCAGGCTATGACTCAAGTCTGTGACTGGCGCATCAACCCTTCTGCTTAACCCCTAACTTCCAGAACGGTAGTAGTAGGGTAGCTACCGCTGGGCCTACAAGTCAAAGACTTACATAAGATAGCCCACCAGTTGAAAACTGGCGGGAGCCTCGGGCAACTATCCATCAGGAGCATTTTAATAATTCTCTGAAGGTACTTTTAGCATCAATTTAAAAATTTAATACAAGCGATACCTAAGGCCCGCTATCAAACTGGTACCGTTGGCTCCGGTCTGGGAAAGTACTTTATAGGTGGTACCCTGGGTATCTTCTACGAGCTGGCTTTCCAGCTGGAGTACCGTAGCGGGGCCAAAGAACCGCTTCGCGGCCACGGTAAGCCCAAGTTTTCTGCCGAAGAACCAATTCAGCTCCAGACCTACCTCACCCGTTACAAAACTTGGCTTCTTTGTGTAATTGCTCCTAGTAGTATAGGATAGCATGGAGCCATCGGGCAGGCCAATACCTACCTGCATGGCCACAGGTCCGGCAAATGAGATACCGTCGTTTCCTTGCCAACTGTATCCCATTCCCAAAGTGCCCAATGCGTTTATCTTTCTGGAAGGTCGCCATACCACCACTTTTCCGGTCACAGGAATATGCCAATAGTTTATGCGCAGCCCGAGCCCGTCTAAAGAGCCCGGAGCTGCTCCAAAGGATTTGTGTTGGTCAAACTCTATAGAAGTATAGATTCCCAGCTTTTTCAGCCCTGTCTCTATTTCCCACTTATCCCTAAAACTAAAACCGGCTATAAGGCCCCCCTTGACGTTTAGCCCGAAGGGAGCTACCGAGTAAAACTCATCGCCCGCTATGCGGGAGCGAACCCGGAAGGTACTGGCTTCTGCCCGGATGTAGTAGTGGCTTTTTATTCGGCCGTAAATAAGGCTGGAATCAGGCTTCGGTTTGGGGGGTGATGGCGTGTAGTACGCATCCTGAGCCTGTACCACAGTACCACCCCACCACACCATTACAAATACCAACAGTAGACTACGAGTTAGAGCAGTCAACATCAGATGCTTGGATTAAATAGTTGTGTCAATAAATCCATTACGTTGATAAGTTCCACCATTACGTCCATAGGCATTCCAGTAAATTCTTGTTGTATAAATATGCCTTGTTTGAGTGTCATCTGGTGTTTGAGAATATCTATAAGGTTGATACTGATCTCCTTCATATAGAGGGAATGCATTAGCCTGAACATCTACTTCGACAGTATTTGTGGCTACTCTAGTTATTTTCCATTTATAGTCGCCACTCCAGTTAAAAGCGTTACTTGATCCCCACCCCCACCAGTTGCGGCGTTGATGAGCAATGTTATAGCCAGTGGACCAATAATTTTGAAGATAATATCTTTTAGCCCAGTAATTAAAGCTAAATCGATGGTCTACTCCATCATAAACATAGGCTTGAGACCTATCATATTCATCCACATCAAGTGTCCTTGCTCTGTTATCTTTGAAATTGATTGCTATGTTTTCAACCTTCCTGACTTCTACATGGCCAGATGCTATATTATCTAACTCATTAGCAAATTTATAATGCGTTTTTCGAACTTCTATGTCATTTACTTTGTAAATAGTATCTCCAATCTGTACAATACCTTAATGATTAAGAAGTGAAGCCAAAAGGTTATCAACAACAGCCTTTTCATAGAATACGCCACCGGAATCTTCTTTCTTGGTGAGTATATCTTTAGCATTTTTAACTTTTTCAAAATCCTCTTTATCCAACTGTTTATACGCTTGATTCATAGATTTGAAGCCTTCGAATTGTTGCTCCCACTGAGAAAAGTCTTTTTTATTTAGGTACTATGTTTTAGTTTATACTGATAAATCGTCATGATAGATGAGTTAGCTTAGCTATTATGACGTACTGCAAGGTAAGAGCAAAACAAATACGCAGCGAACGGAGAATCCGGGCAATTTGAACGGTAAATCCGAGCAAATTGAGGAAGGAGGCATTTTCTATGTTAAAAGCAAGCCCAGGAATATTTTACATAGAAAAACAGTAGGATAGTAATGACTTGAACAGATATTTTGTCTATACCCACTAAATGAAACGAGCAGCCTGGTGAAGCTGCTCGTTCAATAAAAAATAAGGGAATAAATCTACCGGAACCCAATGCCCAGCGAGGTACCTAGCCATTGAGGAAAAAAGGAGTTAGGCTCTCCAAAAATCCAGGTAGGAGCCCAATATAGGCGCCAGATGATTCCGGTACGGAAGGGCTGCACCCGAATCCCTACATTGGCCACTCCGTCATTAATAGTGGTACGGCGATACTTGTGTAGAATACTAACATGGTCCTCATACTCATACCGTCGATGAGCTACTATCACACCGGCTCCGGCTTCAAATGCTATTCTACGTGCCGACGTAACGTAGTTGATGAGGATAGGCCCCGAATAGGTCATGGTGATTCCTGAAGGATCGGGGCGTGTTATACCAATACGGAACCCTAGGCCATCTAACCCTTTTTTGAAACGCATGTCGTAGTTGAGCGAGTAGAAAAACCCACTGCTTCCTAGCGCTTCCACGTAGATGGCCTTAGCGCGCCGGTTGGGTACAGGCAGTTTAGATACGCCGGTACTATCGGCCTGGGCTAGGGCATCTACGGCAATCAGTAAACTTAGGCAAACTACCAATGGGTAGACTAAGATCTTTTTCATAGGTACTATTCCAATCGTCTATAGAAGTAACGTACCGTGTCCTGCGCTCCCCCGATTTCGGGGACGTAGCCGGAGGTTTCCAACCGGACCAGCCCCGGCTCCATCATAATCTTGTGGAAACGCTTGATGTCAGGCCAGTAGTTGATGGTTATCTCCATCTTGGCTGCGCTGCCGGTGGGTCCAGGTACGCGGGTCCAGTCATAGGTGGCTATTAGCGTATCGTTTCGGTATACTTTGTCATAGTCTTTAGTACCATCATTACCTGTCTCAACAATTTCCCGGTAGCCTATCTGCGAGCCGGTGAGTGTTCGGGTAGGGGTTACTATTTTCTCCAGCTCCCAATGACCCCTCAGGTAGCGTGAAATTGGCCCGCCCGCATCCATCAGGCTATCCTTTTCACACCCGAGGCACAGCAGTAGGGACAAGAAGGCTAATTTTATGATAGGTTTCATATATGGATAAAATGAGGTTTTATACGGGTATCAATACTTTATAAGTACCATCAGGATAGAATGTAATTATTTTATCATTTTTAGCATTTCCACCCTGAATCCTGACATCCTTGCTCCTAAGTGGTTTACCCGTTTTGGCATGACGAATAGGCACTCCGGGTTTCTCCTCTACATCGTACCATCTATCCTGCTTGGGAGGACGAATGTAAAGCCTGTCCTGAATGACCTCCTGTAAGCAATTGATCAATTCCGTTTTCAGGCTATCAGTCAATGGCCCTGGCAAATGATGATCGCTATTATATATAAGAATAACTTTACCATTGAAGGAGGCCCATTGCGTGGGAGGACGATCACGGTAACGATCATCAATGACTGCCTCTAAATACCAGTTCTCTTTCCCCATAGAGTCCTTAGACTTTGTTAAGTGAACTACTCCTTTATCTCCATGAAAATACCGTTCCCGGTAAGATTCTTGTATGTACTCCATCAATAAGTTTCGCTGTTGATCGTCATGTAGCTTCACTTCCTGGCATAGCTGACCTTTACTGGTTGCTGGCTTTAGGAATAGGAACAGCAAAGGCAATAAGTAATAAAATCCTGGTTTCATGCGGACATAATTTTCATAAGGATAAAATTTAAAAGTGAAAAATTAAGTTTAGCTTTTGTAAGGGAGTAAAGGCTATGCGATTAGTTCGGGAATAGTCAAAGCTTGTAATTTGTACAGTGCCTCCTGTAACTCCCCCAACAGAAATAAGTCCGGTTACATTATATGTCCTATAAACAGGATTCTGGTAATTGAAGCCTGTCTCAATGTAAAAAGACAAGTTCTTAAGGAACATATAACGATACCCTAGGAATAGTCCCGCTCCCAGCATATGCCTGTACGTCCTAAATTCCTGCATTGTCATTGCTGTTAGATTTCGGGTATCTAATATGTAAAGTCTAATTCTATCTCTCTCATACTGCAGATCCATCCCATAATGTAAGCTTGATTTTGGGGAGAAGTACTTTACAAATTCATAGCCCGGGTAAATAGCGTAATGATTATCTATGGGAGCGCCCGAGCCTTCAAACGAAATATTGGTTCCTATCTGAACCCTTAGTGCTGAATGCTCATTCATCCGCCACCGTACCAAAATAGTTGGATTTCGGGTTTCCTGTTTTCTGATAATGGGCAATACATTGATCCCTATTTCCCACCGGGGAGCCAGGGCAGTAGTATCCTGGGCTTGCAGAGAAAGAGTACAGAGACAAGTACTTAGGAAAAAGAAAAAAATAGAGCAACGAAAGATACGGTTCATTCTGGCTAAGGGTATATTCTTAAAGAATTAGAATTGATTGTAGTTAAAAGAGCGGACTTTTCTCCCCGGAAACCTATTGATAACCGATAGGCAAGATAAAGACTAAAACAATACGAGATGAACGGTAAATCCTGTCAATTTGTAGGATAAAGCCTATTAATTTTAGAAAAGTGACCGTTGAATAAATAATGAAGATAAAGGTTTGGTATTTTAGTAGGAGGTGGATATACTTGACCCAGTAAGAGCTTACCTACCCTCTAAGACTACACCAGCCATGCAAATAGGAAGCAGACTGCGCCAACTGCGGTACCAGCACAAAGCCTCCACCCGTGAAATAGCCGACCAGGCAGGCGTTTCCCAAAGTACTTATATGGATTGGGAACAAGATAAAACCTCACCTACCCTTAGTAATTTTGAGAAACTGGCGAAGGCTTTCCAACTCTGCCCCACTGAACTGATGAAGTACCTGGTAGAACAGTAAAGAGCCCTTTTGGTGGCGAGTACCTTTGGGCTTTGAACCAGTACTTGTACTAAATTCTGCTAATTTACTCTGTATCTACCTTTACAATAAAAAGCGCAAACAGATCGGTTGCGCTTTTGTCTGATATACCACTTATCGATAGATGAATTAGTCTGTAAACTATTGTCAGGCTGAGCGAAGTCGAAGCCCCTCTCGTCCTCGACCGCAGCGGCGGCCGCTGCGCTCGGACTGACACAAAAAAGCAGACTTTACAATTTAATGCACTGCTCTGTAGGTACCTAAAACAGCACGTAGAAGCTCTTGAAAATACGCCTGGTTCACAGCCATTCAGCGCCGATATTACCGGCTTAATTAGAAAGTTGTTCGTCTTTGATATACACCTTGATCCCTCCGATGCGGGGTGCCAGCAGGTTATACACGAAGGCGAACAGGTACCCGATCACAACGCCAATTATTCCGTACAGGAGCGGCATGAATATAATCATCGCAATACCTCCCCCGTAGAGCCACATACTAGTAACATCGCCCGACGAACCTCCGCGAATCATAGAAGCCAGATACCCAAAAACCAGAATTATCAGGACAAAAATAAAGCCGAGGAAAGCCAGCAGCGCGCCGTACATAAGCGCAACGGAACCGGGGTCTAGCCGGGTAATTTCTTTTTTCATGAGAGCGGAAAGGTTAGAGTGTGAAGAGATTCGGGACTGTGCGGCGGTTAAGTTAGAGAAATAATTATTCAAAATCATACTGTTGAAAGCGGGTCCAGGTTGCGGAGGAAAAACGGGTCGGGAAAGTGCTGGAAGAGTTTATTAAATTTGAGCTATGAGAGGGTTATATACTACCTGATCTGGATTCTGGAAGTGGGAAGATTACATGGTGTGCGGGCGGTAGCAATTATTTTGTTATGGACTGATTAGTAGATATATTTGACATACAAACGCATAATACAATGCTAACTCCCGACGAAATAGAAGCCAGAATCCGGGCTCTGAAACCCAGGCTCATGGAAGAGTACGCGGTGTCAAAGATTGGGTACTTTGGCTCATTCGCGAGGGGGAACTATCATGAAGATTCGGATGTGGATGTCCTGGTAGACTTTGAAAGGAGCGTCGGGTGGAAGTTTTTTGATTTAAAGGAATTGCTTGAATCAGTACTAAATAAAAAGGTGGACCTGGTTACGGAACGTTCGCTGCGGAAATCATGGCGGGAGACTATTCTTCAACAGGTTAAGTATATATGGAAGTAAGGGACTCATTGACCTTTGTATCAGATATGATTGAGTCCATTGATAAAATCATACGATATATACATACCGTTTCTGATTCGTCAGCATTCATTAAGAATGATATGCTCATTGATGCTGTAACCCGCAACTACGAAATAATCGGGGAAGCAGCTAATAAAGTACCTAAATCAATTAAAGATAAATATCCTGATGTACCCTGGCGACAAATGTATAGCCTCAGGAACTTTGCAGTACATGAGTACCATACTATTGATCCACAAGTACTTTGGGAAATAGCTGTGGAGCATTTGCCGACTAATAAAAGACAATTAGAATACGTACTTAGTCAGGAGAAGGTAGAGTAAACCTACGCCTCCCCCCGCTGCCGCCAGTTTGCAACTGGTGGCTTCAGGCTATGAATCAAGTCTGTGACTGGCGTATCAACCCTTCTGCTTAACCCCTAACTTCCAGAACGGTAGTAGTAGGGTAGTTACCGCTGGGCATACAAGTCAAAGACTTACAGAGTATATCCCACCAGTTGAAAACTGGCGGGAGCCTCCCAGGGAGAGTTAAAAATAAATCTGTAAAAGTACTTCAACTCCCCTAGCCCCTCCTCTCATATAAACTGCACCACGCTTTCCAGCCCCATGCCGCGCGAGCCCTTGATGAGGATGTGCGTATCCTGCTGCGGGTTGTCCATGATCCAGTTATGGAGCGAAAACTTGTCCGGGAAGTAGTAGGCCTTCGGCAGGGGCGGCAGGGCGTGCGCCATGAGCTTCCCGGCCAGTATCACCACGTCAAAATTCCCCTCCGCCACCAGCTGCCCCAGCGCCAGGTGTTCCGCTTCGGTTTCGTCGCCCAGTTCCAGCATATCACCCAGGAGCACCATCTTGCGTTTGGCCTTGAGCTGGATAAAGTTTTGAATGGCCGCCGCCATGGACGAAGGATTGGCATTGTAGGCGTCCAGTAGTATGGTGTTGGTACCTTTCTGAAAGACCTGCGAACGGTTGTTGTCGGGCTGGTAGTCGGCTACGGCCTGATGGGCGTCCGCTTCCTCTACTCCGAAGTACTTCCCGATGGCCAGCGCCGCGCATATATTATCAAAATTATAGCTGCCCGGCAGGTGCGAAGTGACAGTCTGCCCGTTGTTGCCCCGGTACACCACCCGCGGACTATCTTCCAATAGGGCGGGGTTTACAGGGGTACTTTCAGACCGATAAAAAACGATCTCCCGGAAGGAGCGCCGCTTACTGACCATCTCCATCAGCACATCATTCTGGGTATTTACAAACACCACCCGCTTCTTTTTGGACAGGAAATCGTAGAGCTCACCCTTGCCCTTTTTTACCCCTTCTATACCGCCGAAGCCTTCCAGATGGGCCTTGCCTACATTCGTGATAAGGCCGTGCGAAGGCTCCGCAATACTGCTGAGCAGGACGATTTCCTGCTGGTGATTGGCCCCCATTTCCACGACCGCCATCTCATAGTGCTTGGGGTCAATGGCCAGAAGCGTGAGAGGTACCCCAATGTGGTTGTTAAGATTCCCGCGCGTAGCGTAGGTCCGGTACTTCCTGGAAAGTACGGCCGCAATCAGTTCTTTAGTGGTGGTTTTACCGTTAGAGCCGGTCAGGCCCACTACCGGAAAGCCGAACTTACGGCGGTGGTGCCGGGCCAGGTCCTGCAGGGCCAATAACACATCCTCAACGAGCAGGTACCGCTCGTTCTGTACTACCTCCGTGCTGTCTACTACCGCGTAGGCGGCGCCCTTTTCCAGGGCAGCGGCGGCGAAAAGGTTTCCGTCGAAGTTTTCACCTTTTAGGGCAAAAAACAGGCAGCCGGGTGTGATCTTGCGGGTATCGGTAGATACAACGGGGTGGCTCAGGTAAATATCGTAGAGTTCGGCAGTAAGGGTTGACATGATATTGAATTAGGATCTAAGACCAAATAGGCGTATTTTTCGTTTCTTAATAGAAGCAAGTCATCCATTCGTTGCTTTTATTCGTAGGTCCAAAAATACATGAATATTCTTCAACGATGAGAATACCTCTCCTGTATCTATTCATACTTCTTCTAACCGCTGCCCCGCTCCTGGCCCAGACGGGCTGGTTCCGGACCGATACCCTGACGCCGGTCAGCTACCAGGGCAAGCCCCTGCTGAACCCCTGGGCGGGCGGACTGAACGCCGGTCAGTTCTCGACCATGCACCTGAATGGGGACGGTGTGGAAGATCTGGTGGTATTTGACCGTACCAATAATAAAGTAAGTACCTACCTGGCCGACCCCGTTGCCAAAACCTACCGCCACGCACCAGCCTACGAAGCACGCTTCCCGGCCATTCAGAACTGGATGCTGCTGGCCGACTACGACCGCGACGGTACCAAAGACCTTTTTACCCACACTCCCCAGGGGGTGCAGGTGTACCGGCAGGAGCGCAGCGGTACCGCCTGGACCTGGAAACTCTCCCGGCCGCTCCTCTATTCCCGCGGCTTTTCCAGCCGGATCAATCTGCTGGTTTCGGCTACGGACATTCCGGCCCTCGTCGATGTGGATGACGACGGCGACCTGGACATCGTTACCTTCGAAATGTTGGGCCACTACGCCGAAATGCACCAGAATATGAGCATGGAAAAGTACGGCGTACCCGATAGCCTTGAGTTTGTAAGAAATGGGCAGTGCTGGGGCAACTTTACAAAGGACCACTGCAATGACTTTAGTCTGGGAGTTGATTGCGGAGCCACCGAGAATCTGGGTAGCCGCACCGACCCCACCGCCCGGGTCATGCACTCGGGCGATGCCCTCCTGCTCCTTGACCTGAACGGTGACGGAAAAAAGGATATGCTGCTGGGGCACGTGACCTGTTCCAATATCATGCAGCTCACCAACACCGGGAGCAACCGGGTGGCCAACTACACCAGTTTCAAGTCTGTTTTCCCCGCGAAAGATCCTATCGATTTTGCAATATTTCCGGCGCTGTACCTGGAAGACGTGGATTTCGACGGCGTAAAAGACCTGCTGGCGGCGCCCAATGTATACGCCAACGAAGGCAACCTGATGGACTTCCGGTCGTCGGGCTGGTACTATCATAATAGCGGAACCAACCAAAATCCTGACTTTGTGCTGCGCCGGAAAAACTTCCTGCAGGACCAGATGCTCGATGTGGGCGAAAACGCCGCCCCGTCTTTTTTTGACGTAGATGGGGACGGTGACCTGGATATGGTGGTAGGTACCGGTGGAGTACGAAAAGCCAACGGCTTCCGGGCCAGTATGTGGCTGTTGCGCAATGTAGGTACCTCCCGCGAACCCCGTTACGAAGTAGCTTCCGAAGACTACCTGTCGCTTTCGGAAACCCTGCAGCTTACCAACCTGCGTCCGCTCTGGGCCGACTTCAATGGCGATGGTGTACCGGATTTGGGCTTGGCCGGTAATTCCTTCAAAGGTCTGGAGGTTCGGTATATTCCAAACCGCGCCGCCCGCGGAAGCGCTGTAGGCCTGAATGCCGCCGAAGCCGTAACCCTGGTACTTCCCGCCGGAGTACAGGCTGGCGACTCGCCCTACTTCTACGATACCGACCGCGACGGCGACCTGGACCTGGTGGTGGGAAAGGCGCAGGGGAACATAGCTTACTACCTCAATACCGGTACGGCCCGGCAACCCACTTACCAGCTCCAGACCGACGAACTGGCCGGAGTATCCTTTAACTACCGCGGGCAGTTTGTAAGTGTGGCAGTCGATGATATTAACCTGGACGGCCAGCCCGACCTGCTTACCACCGACCAGAGTGGTACCATGAAAATTTTTCATACCGGAGAATGGGGGAAATGGAGCCAGCGCGACAGCCTGCTGGTTGAAAACCCGGTAACGGGGCGGGTGAACCAACCTAACCTGGGTACTTACCTGCAACCAACCCTGGCCGACTATACCGGCGACGGCAAACCCGATGTGGCCGTGGGTACCAATGCGGGCGGGCTGCGCCTGCTGACGAATATCCTGCCGGCTACTATCACCGCCACTGAACCTATCCCAGTCCGGGACATTTCGGTCTTTCCCAATCCTACCGATAACTTTATTTACATTCATTCCGACAGCGAGGCCGAAATACAAGTACTGAACGTGCAGGGTGTACCCATGCTGCCCCGGCCGTCCCAGGCCGGGGCAGGCCAGGAACTGGTCCTGGAAACGCGTAACTGGGCGCCGGGGCTTTATCTGGTACGCATCAGCAACGCCCGGGGGGTAGTAGTAAAGAAGGTACTGGTACGGTAGTACGGTTAACTCCCCGAGAAGAAAGCTTTACCGTTTACTAAATAGGTAGATTAGAAATGAGGTGCCCCTAACTTTATCTTTCATAGTTTGTTAGGTACTTGTAGCTTACCCCTGCCAGGGGTAGGTAGCCGTTCCGGCAAGTACCAGACTGGCTTGAAATTTGCATAGCATCATACAGTTTTGTTTCATTCAGTAGCTGACCGAATGTTCTATGGAAAAGTCGAATATTTACGTACTGATAGAGTTGGAAAAGTTCTTAAACGGACTGGCGGCCCACTATTCCGATTTACAGAAAGCACTCCTGAAACACGTAGCCTACTTCCAGATTATCGAACCAGATTACCTTTCCAGCGCCCTTAAACCCAAATGGAAAGGCATTTTGATGGATGCCAGCCGACTGAAGGACCCGTACGCGGCCAAGCAGGTAGTCCTGAAAAACCAGATTATTTTAACTATAAGTCAGCTTTCTGAGCTAGAGTGCTATGAATTAGCGATGAAAATTGCCAACTTGTTCTTCGAAGTCAGCGCTGAATTAGAAAAGACAGAACCCGATACAAAACTACCCTCCCAGTCCGCTCCTAAGCCCTATTTGCCCTCTATCCTTCATTGATTTTTACAATTTGATTGTTAGTACCTTTCCTCTATTCCTTTAGAGGTGCAACGGGTATTCCTGTGCTATTTTGCGTTCCATGGGAGAGTACCTATCTTTGTAGTTACACTTTAGAATGTTTACAGAACTACCAGTTTCTGTTGAAATTGAGAATCCCCGGATAGGTACGCTATTTTTTAGCTATTAAATTATAATTTATCGGTAACATAATTCGCTGCAGGTAGTTGTAACAGGGTGGTTCCTTAGCGGAACTTCTAACAAGTATACACATACGTTCAGAAGGCAGTTAACATATATCCCATCAAGAAAGAGTTATGAATAAAAAAATACTTCCCGCCAGGGCAGCTAAGGTAGAGCTGACTCTGCTGCTCAGTACCATTTTCCTGCTTACCCTGGCGTACCTGGGTGTCAGACAAAACCGCGAATCGGCTAGTGTCGCCTCGCAAACCTCGTTTACAAGCAATGGTCAAAAGGTTTTTGACAATACCTTCGGCGTATTCAGAGGAGCCGTACTGGCCTCCTACGACAATGAATTTCCATTGCTGAATAGCCAGATAAAGCAGTACGAAATAGAAAAAGGACTGCGGGACGGTATTATTGTCCTGATAAAAAAAGGAACAAAAGTACTTGTCCTGAAGCGGGATAAAGTTGTGTCGCTCGTAGAGGTACAGGTGGGCGAACATGCAACCAAAAAATTATACGTACTTAGCTCCTGCCTGAGAGAATACCAAAAGGCAATTCAGGAGTCTCCTGAATATCCCCTTTACTGATTATACACAGCTGAATACAATCCCTGTTTTTATTTTTCTGTTGAAGGTACTTGCCTGAGGGCAAGCGTAATAGCCTATGTATTACCCTGTTCAACTTCGGGTTACAAAATAAAGGATTTAATAGTTACAAAAATCTTGCCATTTTAGAATTTATTACAGATATTGCTGGTAGATTTGTAAAAAAATCCACCCTACCAATAACTGTGATAATTCAAGATGAACTCAACGTCTTCGTGTGAAATTTACGAAAAGCTGTACGCTATCATCAATGGGCTGATAGTGGGGAAAGGCGATATCAGGTCACGCCTGCTGCACAAGGATCGGTACCTGGTTGAATTGGACGAGGAGAATTTCTCCGAAACTCTGTTGCCCCTGTGGCTTTCCATCCGAATCCGGTTGATGGGCTACGTCCAGTACCCAAACCGTAACCAGAAACTGGCCGCCGTCCAAAAGAACGGGGTGCAACTGTCGCCCGAAGAATGCTCCCGCATCGCCTCTGACCTGCACGAGCTGTACATTAAGCTCCAAAACGAGTACTACGCCCGGTAATTTTTCCATAACCGGATTTATAGCTGTTACTGATTTTCCTGCACACTTTACACACATTTATTTTCTTACCGAGTGGCTGAGGCTGTACCTGGCCGTACGGGGAGCGATTGCTTTACCATTTTTTAAAAATGAAGTACACCGCCAGTACCATGAGGACAAAACCCACCAGATAGTTCCACTTCACCGGCTCCTTCAGATACACCACCGCGAAGCCTACAAATACCGTCAGGCTCACGACTTCCTGTATTGTTTTCAGCTCAAAGGCATTGAAACTGTACGACCCGATGCGGTTGGCCGGTACGGCTATGCAGTACTCCAGAAAAGCAATCAGCCAGCTGATCAGAATAACCTTCCAGAGGTCGGTTTCCCGAAACTTAAGGTGCCAGTACCAGGCCGTGGTCATGAACAGGTTCGAGAGCAAAAGCAGTAGTATGGTGCGCATAGCCAATGGAGTAAGGAATGGATAAAAATTTCCCAAACAAATATCAACAAAGGAAGCGACAAAAACAGAGGTGACGGTTTTGGTACTTTCCATGACACCACAGGAAAGTTATTTTTAAAAAGAGATGGTACTTTGAAAGGAAATATAGTGACCGGAGGCCTTTCTATACATAGAGCCCGAAAACCTACTACTTAACCCCTAATCTGCCATCTGTACATGAACCTTTCCCAGTTTACCGATAAACTAAATGCCGTAGAAGAACATGAGCGAGAGCGCGTACCGGAGCGAAAGTTGCGGAGCGGGCGTAGTTTTCTGGGCCTGTACGCCGGTGAGCATACCGCCGGTACCGAGTTTGTGATCGGGCCGCTGTTTGTGGCGCACGGCGTCACGGCAAGTGACCTGGTGTTCGGCCTGCTGGTGGGGAATATCCTGGCGGTACTGAGTTGGGCTTTTTTGTGTGCACCCATAGCGGTCAAAGAGCGGATTACGCTCTACTACAAGCTGGAAAAAATTTGCGGTCCGAACCTGACCAAGGTATACAACCTGGTGAACGCGCTGATGTTCTGCTTCCTGGCGGGCTCTATGATAGCCGTATCGGCCACGGCGGTGGGTATTCCCTTCAACCTGCCGCTGCCTACCCTACAGGACGTCCTGCCCAACAGCGCCCTCTGGATAGGTATCGTACTGGTGGTGGGGCTGGTGACTACGGTCATTGCCATGCTTGGATACGACCTGGTATCTTATGTAGCTAATCTGGCGGCGCCCTGGCTGTTCCTGGTGTTTGTAGCGGCAGCGGTGGCGGTTTTGCCCGAGGCAGGTGTTACCTCCCTGGGTGATTTCTGGGCCACTGCCAATAATAAAATCTGGACCGGTGTACCGCTGGAGGGGCAGTCGAAGTTTACCTTCTGGCACGTCATGTTCTTTGCGTGGTTTTGTAACATGGCCATGCACATCGGTATGGCCGACATGTCGGTACTGCGCTACGCCCGCAGCTGGAAGGCCGGTTTTACCTCGGGAGCGGGTATGTTCCTGGGGCACTACATTGCCTGGGGGGCGTCGGGTATCCTGTACGCCATTTTCCTGCAGCAGGCAGCCAACAAGCTAGAGTTCTCGCCCGGACCCGTGGCCTTCTACGCCGCCGGACTGGCCGGTGTTATTTGTGTGGTCATAGCAGGCTGGACTACCGCCAACCCTACCATTTACCGGGCGGGACTGGCGCTGCAGTCGTGGTACCCCAAGTGGAAAACCTGGAAAATAACCCTGCTGGTGGGGCTTATTACTACCTCGGCGGCCATGTTTCCGGCGTTGGTGATGCGCCTGTTGGACTTCGTAGCGCTGTACGGGCTGCTGCTGATGCCCATGGGCGCTATCATATTTACGGATGTGTACCTGTTGCCGCGGCTGGGCCTGAGCGAAGAGTATGCCCGCGAACGGGGCCTGCGCGTCAACTGGGCCGCCGGCCTCACATGGGTACTGACGCTGGCGTTTTGCCTGGCGCTGAACTGGTTCTTTGGGTTGGAGATATTCTTCCTGGGCCTGCCGGGCTGGTTTGTGGCCGTCGGGCTGTATCTGGCTATGAGTAAGGTTCTTCAGGCGGAGAAAGTACCACAAGCAGCTTGATGAGTTATTAGCCGTTAGCTGTTAGCTCTAGCTAGGAGCCGTGTCAACAGCTACCATGCCATCAGGAATGAAATGAATGGCAGTTCGCCCATATACACGATCAAAGTCTGTAGCTTGCAGCCTAATAACCGCGCGGCGGACCGCCTACTACCTAACAATCTAACTAACTACCTATGACAATCCCAAAAACACTTGCCTATATCCTCGGTGCGCTCGGGCTGGGCCTGACAATAGTACCTTCCATGCTGGTATTTTCGGGCCTTATCAGCCAGGACCAGAACAAAACCCTGATGGCCGTTGGGATGGTACTTTGGTTTGTTGCCGCCTTCCGGATTATGAAGCAGAACCCCTAAGGTACCTTAGGGATATACCGCTATGAAGATACAGAGGTAGTACTTCATCCGGCTTCTGGTACTACCACGGCCACCAGCCGGAATTTTCTTTCTTCTGTACAATTCAGGCCCGCCGTTCGCACATTTCTCAACTCTTTACTACCTTTACCCTGCACTAAAACCTCTCCGTAGGCGAGGTCTTCACCAGGGTTCATGCATAAAGTTTTACTATTCATAATACTGGTACTGACCGGCCTGGCAGGTTGTAGCGGACCAAATGAAAAAGTAGTGGTCGCTACGGCGGCTAACCTTCAGCACGTGATGCCGGAACTGAAAGCCGCGTTTGAAAGCCAGTCCGATTCCGAAATAGAGATTCAGTTTGGCTCGTCGGGACAACTCAGTACCCGCATTCGCGAAGGTGCTCCTATTGATATATTCGTATCGGCCGATACCTTGTACCCTTACGAAATTCACCGGAACGGGGGCAGCGACGCTCCGCCCCAGGTCTACGCCCGCGGTACCCTGGTACTCTGGACGCTGGATTCAACTACCACCACCGACCTCTCGTTAAGTACCCTGTTGGGTAGCTCTGTTTCTAAAATTGCCCTGGCCAATCCGGCTACTGCTCCTTTCGGTCAGGCGGCTGTGCAGGCCATGCAGCAGGCAGGTATCTACGAACAAGTAAAAGACAGGTTGCTGTACGCTGAAAATACTGCCCAGGTGACGCAGCAGCTTACTTCCGGGGCCGCCGGGGCCGGTTTTACGGCCCTGTCGATAGTACTTTCACCTGCTATGAAAGGAAAGGGGCGCTGGATAAAAATAGATAGCGCGGCCTACCGCCCTCTGGTGCAGGCGGCGGTGCTGCTCCGGCACAACGAAGACTCTTTTAAGCGACAACCCAGCCGGGATTTCTTTGAGTTTCTGTATTCCGAAAAAGCAAAGGCTATATTCCGGAATTACGGCTATGCTGTAGATTAGCTACTTCTGGCTCATAGTGCTGGTGTTTCGACTGCCCATGTGGCTGTAGCCAGTAGTGAAATCCGGGGAGGTTGGTTTCAATAGCCATCACCCAACTTTGGATTCGGTACTATTCAATTTACTATTTATTACGAATAATTCTCGGACAACTTCCTCGGACCAGCTAACTGTTTGGCCCTACGTTAGTAAGTACCTACCTCCTCTATGCAAATCCTGATTATTGAAGATGAACCACTCGTGGCCCGTACCCTGGTCAAAGCCGTCCGGGACATTGAGCCCCAGGCCCGGCTGGAAGGCCCGCTTGAAAGCGTGGAGGAGGCTATTAACTGGTTCAGCAGCCACGGTTCGCCCGACCTGATTCTGTCGGACATCCAGCTGTCCGATGGCGTAAGTTTTGAAATATTTCGACAGGTCAATACCGACTGCCCCATTATCTTCACCACCGCCTACGACGACTACGCCATCCGGGCCTTCCGGCTCAATAGTATCGACTACCTGCTCAAGCCCGTCCACGAAGAAGACCTCAAGCGGGCCTTTGCTAAGTACCACCGCTGGCGCGGTACCGGCCACACCGACCATTTTCCGAGCCAGCTGAGCCAGCTGCTCGAGCAGCTCGATACCCGCCCGGCCAAAGCTTACAAGCACCGCTTCCTGGCCCACCACCAGCGTACCGTAGTAGCGGTACCGGCCGAGCGGGTGGCGTTTTTTGTGCGGGATGAAATTATCTGGCTGGTGACGTCGGAGGGGCAACGGCTCATTACCGACTACGTTTCTCTCGACGAACTCGACGAGCTACTGGACCCCCTGCACTTCTTCCGGGCCAGCCGCCAGCATACCGTACGAAAAGAAGCCCTGGAAGGCTACCGTACCCACTACACCGGCAAGCTGGAACTCATCACGAAGGCCGCTCCCGACGAATCCATTACCGTCAGTAAGGAAAAAGCGGCTCAGTTCAGGCGTTGGTTTGAGGAAGGGTAAGGTAATTTTGGGGATACACTTCCTTATTTTATAAAAATTCAATTCAACCCGTATGCAGACATTATTAAAACTACTACGCATTTCGTTTATGACCCTACCCCTGCTGGCGATGCAGCAGGCCAAACCCACCCGCGTTATATTCTTTGGCGACTCCATTACCCAGGCGGGCGTAGGTACTAAGGGCTACATTAGCCAAATGAAAGAAATATTACAGTCACGGGGTATGGGCGACCAGTACGAGCTGATTGGCGCGGGTATTGGTGGTAATAAAATATATGACCTGTACCTCCGGATGGAGGAAGACGTGCTGGCCAAAAATCCGGATGTGGTATTTGTGTACGTAGGCATCAACGACGTCTGGCACAAGCGTACCCACGGCACCGGCACCGACCCGGATAAGTACGTAAAGTTTTACGAAGCCATTATTAAAAAGCTACAGGCTAATAATATCAAGGTAATTCTGTGTACGCCTTCGGTGATTGGCGAAAAAACCGACTATTCCAACGAGCAGGACGGCGACCTGAACTACTACGCCAGTATGATCCGGGACCTGTCCCGAAAGCACAACCTCACGCTGGTGGACCTGCGCAAAGATTTTCAGGAGCATCTGGCAGCCAACAACGCCGACAACAAAGACCGTGGCGTATTGACCACCGACCGGGTACACCTGACCGAGGCGGGAAATAAATTCCTGGCCGAAAAAATGCTGGACGGCCTGCTGAAGAAGTAATGACAGCCGGGTATTTATAGAAAAAGGGGAGCCGGTACCGGCTCCCCTTTTTCTATGAGGCCTTTCGCGTCAGCTTTACCTCCTCCTGATTAATAGGGCTGACCGGAAGTGGTTTTTTCTTACCGTATAGGGCCTCTTTGGTTTTGGCAATATCAATGGGGTCACCAAACAGGTAAAAAAGTTTCATCCTGAATCCCTTGGCTCTTTTAACATCCTCCCAGATATCCATGTACTCGTGGAAGTTAATGTAGATTGGGTTTGACTTGTGCTCAAGGCTGGTCGTGATCCCATAGACGACCTGTTCTTCCTCTTCCTGATACGTACCAAATATCCGGTCCCAGATTATAAAAGTAGCGCCGTAGTTCTTGTTGATGTACTTCTCCTGCGAGCCGTGGTGTACCCGGTGGTTGGAAGGCGTGGCCAGGAGGTACTCAATAGCCGGATGCAGCTTACGGATGTACTCGGTATGTACCCAGAACTGGAACAGGACCGCAATTTGATTCACTATAAAGAAAATAATGGGGTGAAAGCCCATCAGCGCAATGGGCAGGAAGAAGATGAGCTTGAGGTGCTGTACCCAGCTGAGCCGGAACGATACCGTGAGGTTGTAGTTTTCGCTGCTGTGGTGTACCACGTGCGTAGCCCACCAAAACCGCTGCTCGTGCGAAATGCGGTGTGCCCAGTAGCTGCACAGGTCAAACAGTACGTAGCAGGGAATGAAGGTCCACCAGGCAAAATGCATACGCCAGGGTACCTGGTTATAAAACCAGACTACAACGGTGAACAGGAAAAATTTAAGGGCAAAGGCGATGGCTACGTTTCCCAGCCCGACAAAGATGGAGCCTACGGTCTCCTTTTTATCATACAGGTCACGGTGTTGGTAGTAAGAGATGCCCCATTCCACCAGTACAAAGAAAAACATGACGGGCGCGGCCCACACTATTATTTCGGGAGCACTTTTACTAAGGCCTTCAATTTGGGTAAAATTAATTTCGGGTGCACCAAAAAGGGTGGATAAGCTAACTAAGAATGCCATTCTGAAAATTCTTTGTGGTTCTGTTAGTAATAAACGTTCTAGCTGAGAATTGTTTCAAAAGATATTAATCTCTACTCACCAATAGGCTGTTCTTACAGGTTAAAGCTAGTAAGTAACTAATTTTAACCTTATCAACCTAACATTATTGACCTAAAAAATGCGTATTCCGGGAATGATAAAGAGGCCTCAGGGGTGTAGCTTAGGGAGCAAAGGGGTACTTAGTGTGCGCCATAAGTAAAAAGTAAGATAGGCCTGCCAACCGCAAAATTTACCGAAAATAGCCTCCAGTTCCGCCCGGGCGGGGCGTTTGGGCAACCCTTTTACGGCATGAAGCGCGTTGTATAGACCAACATCGCCGTGGGGAATACAGGTAGGTACTTTTAGCGATTTCATTAAAGCGTAGTTGGCCGTCCACTCGCCAATGCCTTTCAGCGCGGTCAGCTCCTGAATCATCGCTTCGGCCGAAGGTAAAGCCAGGAGTTTTTCTTTGGATATCTCGCCGGCAGCGAAGGTACGGGCTACGGTAATGAGGTACTCCGCTTTCCGGCCGGAGAACTGAAGCGCCCGAAGTACTTCCGGCTCCACGGCCGCCACCTGCTCCGGGGTAGGAAACAGGTAGTAACGTGTATCGTCCCAGTCGAGGGGCTGGCCCAGCGTCTTGACCAGCCGCCGCTTGAGAGAATAGGCAAATGAAAGATTGATTTGCTGACCAATGATGCTCCAGCACAGGGCTTCAAACAGGTCAGGAATACCCATCAGCCGCAGCCCAAAATACGCTTCTGCCATAAAAGCCAGCTCCGGGTCTGTTTTCAAAATGGTATAAAATGGGGCTAGGTCCAGGTCCAGATCAAATAGTTCACGCACGTAGTGAATCAGGGCTACCGGTTCGGTAACCTCACCTCGCAGTACCTCAATAACTAATTGCTGATGCCCTTCCGAAATTTTTACCAGCAGGGGTCTTCCGGCGATCCGGATGGGTTTTATGACCGCATCCGGCAGAATCCGGTGCATGATGTCGTCGTAGTTCCGGTCCAGAAACCACAGGCATTCCCGAAAGCTGAAAAGGAGTGGGGTAGGGGTGTAGTAGGTGCGGGGGCGGCTATCGGGTACCATGGGTATACTACTTAAAAGTTAAACCTAAAATAGCCCGGCCCCACCGGGCTATTTTAGAAAAAGGTACTTGGCAGGTACTTCCGGTCTACCACAAGGTAGGAGGGTACTTACCCGAACTGTGCAACTCGCTCAGGGCCGCCTGCACGGTGGGTTTGTCTTCGGGGTAGGTAACGCCAAACCAGTCCGACTGGCTGGTGAAGACCCGGCATTGGCCCAAATCATTGAAGATCATATTGGTAACAATATAAGGAATATAGAACTCTGCCTTGGGCGTAGTTAAATTAGCCGTGGCGTAGGCTTCAAAAAGCTGTTTGGTAAGGGGGAATACCGAAGGCTTGAAACCCCAGAAATTCATGGAAACGGGAGTGTCAGCGGGTAGCTCGGTAAGTATGTCATCTTCCTCAAAGTAGATCCGGCCCAGGTCCTGGTATATTTTGGTCCGCTCCACTACCGACGACAGGTTACCATTACTGTTCACTACACATACGCCGCGCGACACAGTACCATTCTCAGACAAGGTACGCTTCAGCTCGTAGCCAATCATGGCGTGCTGGTTATCATCGGTGTCGTTCTGCAGGAACTCCGCCATGGTAGCAAACGCCTCCCGACCGTAAAAGTCATCGGCATTGATGACCGCGAAGGGAGTAGAAGTTTGTTCCCAGGCGCACAGCATGGCGTGGCCGGTACCCCAGGGCTTGGTGCGCTCTACGGGACCCAACTCTGCGGGTACATAAGACTGGATGCCCTGAATGGCAAAGTCGTACGCTATTTTTCCCCGCAGCCTGGGGGCAAACACAGCTTCCATTTCATCCCGAATTTCGTCGCGGACAATAAAGACTACTTTGCCAAAGCCGCCGCGGATAGCGTCAAAAAGAGAATAATCTATGATAGTTTCACCATTGGGGCCAAACTGATCGAGCTGTTTGATGCCGCCGTAGCGACTGCCCATGCCGGCTGCTAATATCAAAAGAGTAGGTTTCATTGGTCGTGTGAGTTTGGATTAAAACAGGTATTGGAGCGGCAAGTTAAAAACTTATGCCTAAAGCATTGAACTTGTACCCGGGTGTTTTGAAAGATAAGGAACAAAAAAAGCGCCGCGTGGAAGCTCGCGACGCTTTAAACTACACTTAATCAAAAAATAAAACTTTATACAGAGAAGCTTTCCCCGCAACCGCAGGTACGGGAAGCGTTGGGATTTACAAACTGAAACCCTTTACCGTTCAGGCCGTCGCTGAAATCCAGCACTGTACCGGCCAGGTAAAGAATGCTTTTTTTATCAACTACGATACGAATCCCCTTATCTTCAAAGATCATATCCGTAGGTTGGGTATTGGTATCAAATTCCAGATTATACATCAGTCCCGAGCAGCCCCCGCCCTCTACACCCACACGGATGTGGTTTTCGTCGGTGCGGCCTTCTTCGCGGCGCAGTGTTTCAATTCTCTCTTTGGCTTTGTCCGTTACCGTTACCATAATTTTCTTTCAATTGGGATTTATTACTAATAACTTTTTTAAGAAAAGGAAAGTTCGGATTATAGCGTACTGACGTTAAAAAGGCAAAGTTAAGGAAGCTTCTGATACCATAGGCAGGAGTAGAAAGAGAAATCCGGTTAAAATTCACCTATATGAAATATGTGCTGTCTGCCATTTTTTTGCTTGTAACCTTTGGCGTTGGGTATGCCCAGGAGGGTAAAAGCCTGTATAGTACGCATTGTGCGGGTTGTCATGGCGTCAGTTTAGCCGGAACAACGTCAGGTCCGGCGCTGATAAAAAATGACTGGAAAACTACGGCCGGCAAAGAGATTATTGCTCATGCCATCCGGGCAGGGGTACCCGGTACTACGATGGTTGCCTGGGACAAGGCGCTGACCTCCCGGCAGATCGAAGCCATTACGGATTTTATAAGTACCTCCCAACAAACACAGCCGGGGCAACAGGCAGGGGTTTCTCCTGTTAGTAAGACTACCTCTGCCTATACGCTGAAAATCGAAAAAATAGTAACTGAGAATCTCAAAACTCCCTGGGGTATTGAATTTGTCAGTAAAGACAGCGCCCTGGTAACCGAAAAGCGAGGTACCCTGCGGTGGCTAGTGAAGGGGGAACTGGTTGCTGAACCCATATCCGGACTACCCGTAGCCTACCTGGGTACCAGCACTGCTGGCCTGATGGACATCGCACTGGACCCTGACTACCGGACCAAAGGCTGGGTGTACCTGGCCATAAGCCAGAGCAACGGGGATAGTCAGGCAAAAAATGCCCTGGCCTTAACGAAGATCATTCGGGGAAAGGTAAAGCAGAATCGGTGGGTGGAGGAACAAACCCTGTTTGAGGTACCTGACTCTCTCAAAGTGGTCAACGGCAATCGCTGGGGTTGTCGGTTTCTGTTTGATAAAGACGGGTACCTGTTCTTCTCGATAGGGGACATGGGAAAAGCCATGGACTCACAGGATCCGGGCAAGGCTACGGGCAAGGTTTTCCGGATCAATCCGGACGGGAGTATTCCCAAAGACAACCCTTTTGCGGATAAAAAAGGCGCTTTGGCGGCCCTGTACTCGCTTGGAAACCGGAACGTACAGGGAATTTCGCAGCATCCGGAAACCGGGAATATCTGGATCACCGAGCACGGTCCCAAAGGAGGTGATGAGTTGAACATCCTGAAAAAAGGCGCCAACTATGGATGGCCCGTTATTACGTACGGAATAGACTACAACGGAGATACAATTACGGATAAAACGCATCAGGAGGGGATGGAGCAGCCTGTTACCTACTGGACCCCTTCCATTGCTGTATCGGCGGCGGAGTTCTGCACCAGTCCGCTGTTTCCGGCCTGGCGAAACAATCTGCTGGTAGGGGCACTGGCTTTTCAGGAACTCCGGCGACTGTCTATTGATACTGACAAAGTAGTAGATCAGGAGCTGCTTCTGAAAGGGATGGGAAGGATACGTGATATAAAATTCGGCCCGGACGGTGCCCTGTATGTACTGACCAATGATCCGGATGGCATTCTTCGGATCACGGTTGAGTAAATGGTACCTCCCCGGGCAGGATGAAAAACGCGGTAGCTGCCCACTACTTGTCCCTACCTTTTTTCCAGCAGTTTAGGACCTTCTTTGTTGATACCTGACACGTGCAGCTTACTGCTGATTCCGGCCAGTTCGAAGGTTTCCTGCATGGCTTTCCCGATGCGCGCGGCTTCCAGACGGCTTTTACTCAGGGCAAACATGGACGGTCCGGCTCCCGAAATACTGCACCCGAGTGCGTCATTGTCCAGGGCGGCCTGCTTGACTTCGTTAAATTCAGGGATCAGAATAGCGCGCACGGGTTCAATGATCACATCCACGAGCGAGCGGCTTATCAGGTCAAAGTCTTCCTTCATCAATCCGGTTATAAGGCCCGCCACATTACCCATCTGCGAGATTGTATTCTTGAGCGATACCTCGTTGCGCAGGATATAACGGGCGTCTTTGGTATTCACCTCAATGTCGGGATGTACCAGCGTACAGTGCAGACTATCGGGTACGGGTACGGTGAAAACATCCAGCGGCTGGTAGCTTCGAATAACCACAAAACCACCCAGTAAAGAGGGCCCTACGTTATCGGCATGCGCCGAGCCGCAGGCGATGCGTTCGCCTTCAATGGCAAAGGGCAGGAGTTGGTGGCGCGTAAAAGGCTGGCCCAGCAGCTCGTTGATGGCAAAAACCCCGGCCACGGCACTGGCCGCGCTGGAACCCATGCCACTACCCAGGGGCATATTTTTGTGCAGCGTTACCTCACAGCCCACGTCCAGGCGGTCCAGCTTCTTCAGCAGGTGCTGCATAACCACCGTAACGGCGTTGCGGGAGGCGTCGCGGGGGAGCCGGCCTTCGTCACCCGTTATATCCATAATAACAATACCCGGCTCATCGCGACGACGTACCTCTACTATGTCGCCGGGTTCATCTACGGCAAAGCCAAATATGTCAAATCCGCAGGCTACATTGGCTACCGTAGCGGGGGCAAAGGCTTTTATATAATTCATGTGTTCGGTCTGTTCGGCTCTTTTACACCTTCCTTTTTTAGCTCCAAACAAGAAGGTCCCTTTACTTCCCTCCTAACAAAGAGGGACTGAGGCGGCCGCCGCGCGGGAGGTGTATTTAGTTACAATTTCCGCTCTTCAAAATCTGCAATATAATTTTCTATTGCTTTCAGTACGCCATTCATATTATTCATTACTTCTCTATCATCAAACCGAAGTACTTTTAGTCCCAACTTCTGACAAGCTTCTTCCTTGCGCAGGTCATTGGTCGCTACTTCCTCAAAGCTATGGCTATATCCATCAATTTCTATTACAAGCATTAGTTCATGACAGAAGAAGTCCGCTATATAGTTGCCAATAGGCTTTTGTCGATGAAAATCATAACCCATCTGGTCACGCTTAAGGTACTGCCACAGCCGGATTTCAGACTTGGTGGCGTTATTCCTTAGCTGCCGCGCCAGTTCCTTCAGCTTGGGATTATAATAGATTTTCATGGCTGTGTTGACTTTTATACCCTCCTCTTAATACACCCTCCTCAATCCTCCCTTATTAGGGAGGAGGTACTTTTTTACTTCCCTACTAACAAGGCACGGTCCGGAGGAGCGCCTCCCGCCGCAGCAGGGAATAAAGCGGCTACAGCGCGGGAGGTGTTATAATCTACCCCAGATAGCTACTGATGCTCATGATATCGGCAAATACGCCCGAGGCGGTCACTTCGGCCCCGGCGCCGGGGCCCTTCACGACCAGCGGTCGGTCCTTATAACGTTCGGTGGTGAAGGATACTATATTATCACTACCCGACAAGGTATAGAACGGGTGCTGAGGTCCTACAGTACGTAACTCCACCTTGGCCTCTCCGTCTTCGAGGGTCGCTATGTACCGAAGTACTTCCCCTTTGGCCTGCGCGTTGGCCAGGAGCTCTTCAAAATAATCATTCCGGGCTTCCAGTTCGGCAAAGAAACTTTCTACGCTGGGGGCTTTCAGGCAGCTGTCAGGCAGTAGCTGGGCTACGGTTATATCTTCCGGCTCCATCGGTACGCCTACTTCACGCGCCAGGATCAGGATTTTGCGGGCTACGTCGGTACCGCTAAGGTCGTCGCGCGGGTCCGGTTCGGTGTAGCCCTTAGCTTTGGCGTCGCGTACTACGTCCACAAACCGGATATTCTGATTAAAGGTATTGAATATAAAAGACAAGGTACCCGATACGATGGCTTCAATTTTAAGAAACTTGTCGCCGCTGGCCATTAGGCCCTGAATGGTGTTGATAATGGGTAATCCGGCCCCGACGTTGGTTTCGTAGAGGAATTTCACGCCGCGCTGCAAGGCTGTCCGCTGCAGGCGCAGGTACTCGTCGTAGCGTCCGGAGTTGGCTACTTTGTTGGGTGTTACGACCGATATGCTGGCGTCAAGCAGCGTTTCGTAATAGCGGACAATGTCTTTATCGGAAGTACAGTCGACGAATACACTGTTGGGCAGGTTAAGTTCTTTAATGCGCTGCACAAAGGCTGGCAAACTGGTTTTTACGCCCTGGTCAGCCAGGTGGTCGCGCCAGTCTTTCAGAGAAACGCCGTCCGGTTCAAGCAGCATCTTGCGGGTATTGGATAACCCGATAACATTAACGATCAGCAGCTTTTCGTTACGGAGGTACTTCTCCTGGTCACAAAGCTGCTTGAGAAGGGTACTCCCGATCAGTCCGACCCCCACGATAAAAAGGTTGAGAGATCGGGTCTCAGACTGAAAAAAAACACCGTGGATGGCGTTAAGCGCCTTAGAGAGGTCATTTTTGGAAATAACGACGGAAATATTCAACTCCGAAGAGCCCTGGGCGGTAGCGATAACATTGATACCATTCTTACCCAGAACCGAAAACAGCTTGCCGGATACCCCCGTACTTTGCCGCATTCCTTCTCCCACAATGGCCAGAATAGAAACGTGCTTCTCAATGCTGATGCTGTCGATATCTCCGGTGGCAATTTCAGCCTGGAATTCTTTTTCCAGTACCTCGCGGGCCTTGTCGGCGTTGCGCGGGTCAATGGTAAAGCAAATAGAATGTTCCGAAGAGGCCTGCGAAATAAGGATTACGCTGATATAATTTTCAGAAAGTGTCGTAAAAAGGCGGGCCGATATGCCAGCCACCCCAATCATACCACTTCCCTGAATATTAACCATGGCGGTATCGTCAATGGACGAAATACCGGTGATGGCGTAGTCTTTGCCGTTGGCTGAGCGACTCACCAGGGTACCTTCAAAACCCGTATTGAACGTATTAAGTACCTTAAGCGGTATATTTTTGGCAAAAGCAGGCTGCAGACTGGGCGGATAAATGACCTTGGCCCCGAAGTGCGACAGCTCCATGGCTTCGGCGTAGGAAATCGAGGGAATGGTAAAGGCGTTGGGTACCTTGCGCGGGTCAGCGGTCATCATACCGTCCACGTCCGTCCATATTTCTATAACGTCAGCGTCCAGGGCAGCCCCAAAAATAGAAGCCGTGTAGTCGGAACCACCGCGCCCCAGCGTAGTGGTAATACCCTCCGCCGTAGAGGACACAAAGCCCGTAATACACTGTAGGGCGCTGCTTTTGGCAAAATGTTCCAGAATGTGGCGATCCGTAGTGGTAAAATCTACTTCGGCCATGCCAAAATGGGCGTTGGTGCGTACCAGCTGGCGGGCATCGCAGTATTCGGTGGCCACACCGCGGTGCTTAAGCGCCTCGGTAATGATGGTCGTGGAAAGCCGCTCGCCAAAACTCATGATCAGGTCGAGGGTGCGGGGGGTCAGCTCCCGGATCAGGTACACGCCGCGCAGCAGGTCTTCCAGTTCATTAACCAGCCCCTTTACGGTAGCGAAAGTACTGCTCTGGCTCTTGACACCGATCAGTCCGCGGATGGTCGTAAAGTGTCTTTCTTCCACCGCTTTCAGCAGGTCCAGGTACTCGCCGTTGCCGGCGGCCGCCATCCGGCCTATCTCGATGAGCCGGTTCGTAACGCCACCCATGGCCGAGAAAACGACCGCAATGCGCTCTCCCTGCGCCAGATTATTTTCAAGAATACTGATTACCTGCTTAATGCTGTCAACCGTACCGACCGACGTGCCGCCAAATTTGAGAACCTTCATTACTAAGTAGTCACGAAATGATAAAATATCAGCCGAATGAACCTGTATCAGGCTGATTCGGCTGCAAATATAGTAATTCATAGGGCTGTCGGGACGGTGCACTCTAAAAAGTACAGGTATTCAGCGCAATAAGTCTAAGAAAATAAAGATATTGAGAATCCGAACCCAACCTCACTCTATGCTGTACCGCTACCGTGTCCTGATCTTTCTGTTTTCGCTGTCGATGATCACTTACCTCGACCGCGTGTGTATATCGGTGGTTGGGAAGCGTATGAAAGACGACCTGGACCTGACCAACGAGCAGTTTGGCTGGATACTCGGTGCCTTTTCCCTGGCCTACGCTTTATTTGAAGTACCTACCGGCGCCATGGGCGACCGGGTGGGGCCGCGGCGGGTACTGCTGCGGGTGGTACTATGGTGGTCGCTTTTTACAGCCCTGACCGGGGTGGCGTCGGGGCTGGTCATGCTGGTTGTTATCCGGTTTTTATTCGGGATGGGGGAAGCGGGAGCCTATCCAAACAGCTCCATTGTAATTGCCCGCTGGTTTCCGGCGGTCGAGACCGGCCGCGCCCAGGCCTTTATCTGGGGCGCCGGACGGCTGGGCGGCGCGCTGGCGCCCCTGGTGGTGATACCCCTGGCGGCCTCGCTGGGCTGGCGGGCGTCGTTTTGGGTCATGGGGCTTATCGGGGTGGTGTGGGCGGTGGTATGGTACTGGTGGTTCCGCGATTTTCCGGTAGAGAAAAAGGGGATCACTGAAAAAGAGCTTAGCTACATTCAGGACAATCGCCGGTTCCGGTCACACGAACACGGACTGGCCTGGGGCGCGCTGCTGCGGAGCCGCAACCTGTGGGCGCTGGTGCTGATGTTCCACTTTTACATGTACGGCGCTTACTTCTTTTACAGCTGGCTGCCTATTTACCTGCAGGAAGGGCGTCAGTTTACCGAACGGGAAATGCAGTTCTTTACCACGCTTCCCTTTATTTCGGGCGCTATTGGTTGCTTTATGGGGGGCTTTGTCAGTGACTGGCTGGTGAAGCGGTTCGGGCTGCGCGTGGGGCGGGCCAGTGTGGGCATGGTAGGCATGGGATTGTCAAGCCTGGTCATGTGGGCATCGGCCCTTTCGGAGAATAACCTGACGGCCGCCTACCTGCTGTCGGTGGGCATGCTCTTCAAAGACCTGACGCTTCCCGTATCTTTTGCGGTATGCGTGGATATTGGCAAGAGCCGCGCCGGTACCGTGGCCGGTACCATGAACATGATTGGTCAGCTGGGAGGCTTCTTTCTGGCCGTTTTCTTTGGTCGAATCGTGGACTTATCCGGCAACTACAACTTTCCGCTTTATATAATAGGTACCCTGCTGGGCTTCAGTAGCCTGCTGTGGCTGGTGATTGACCCCACCAAAGAACTGAACTGGGGCTACGAAAGAAAGGGTGGGGTAGATACCGGCCTGCTGGATGGGTAACAGGCAAGGATCCTATCCTCCGGAGGAGCCCACTCAAAACGTTACGGCCAACCCTGCCCCTACGTTAAGTACCCCCACAAAGCGCTTCGGGCTGATAAGCCCCTCAAAGGGGCCGTTGTCGCCCACTTTGGTATAGGTAGGTACGTCTTTAAGTTGAATGCTGGCCGCGACCCAGTCCCCGGTAAGCTGAAAGCGGAGGCGCTCGGTAATGGGAATCCGGACACTGGCACCGGCGCCTATTCCGAGGGCATTGGCGCTGGATTTGGCTACGCGGGCGTCGACCGGATTACGGCCGGTCGAGGAAGTACCTACCACGTTCAAACCGGGCGATTCGGCTAATACCAGACCTACCTGAGCGTGCCCCTCCAGACCTACCCGCCCTACCTGCAGGTACCCCGACGGACCGGCCATAACCGTCCCCAGCCGCCACTGTGTTACGTCTGTCGTCCAGGTGTAGGTTTCGGGTTGGGGCAGTAAAACACTGTATTGCCGGATAACCGGATCCGGATTGGTCTGGTTGATGTTCAGGCTGCCCGACAGACGCAAACCCAGCCAGGGCAGAAACTTTCGCTCGTAACTGAGCTGGGCAAAAAAGCCCGGACCGGCCAGGCCCGCTTCGGGGTCGTTGAGCTGCTCGCTGGCAAATTTGCCGAGGGCGACACTGTATCCGGACGAGAAGGAAACGATATTGGAAGTTCCCTGGGCCCAGGCAGTAGGCACCAGGCCCAGGAGCAGTACGAAAGCGCCCAGGTAGCGGTAGGATAAAATCATGGTTTGCTGACAGGTTTTTGGTAAATGTACATAAATGCTTCTTTAGGTACCTGATCGTACTCCTTTCGGGTCAGGAAAGGGTTAATCTCGAAAAAGTAAGGTTCGTTGGAGCGGACTATTTCCTCGCCAAACAGCTCCCGGTCGTTAAAGGTAGTACGCCGGACCAGCTGTTCATCAAAAGACTTTCCCCAGCGGGCGTTGTCACCCAGTACCAGCTGAATTTTCTCCCAGTCGTCGTAAAAATACTCCCGCAGCAGCGGAATAATCTTCATCCGGAATACCTCACACAACGCAGGAAAGGTCTGGACTGGTAGCAGAAACGCGTGTCCCAGCGTGTGGTCGCGGTCGTAAAGGGCTTCAATTCGTTGGTTCAGGGTTTTCAGCAGCAGCCTCAGGTCAATACCCTCCACGACCCGACCCGCCAGGAGTTCCGGTTCGGGGGCCAGTTCCTCAAAGTCAAACCGGCGGCGCAGGGCCGTATCAAGCAGGGCAATGGAGCGGTCGGCGGTATTCATACTACCGGCTACGTACAGGTTGGCGGGCAGGCCAAAGCGGGTACGCGAGTAAGGGAGCTGTACGGTCTGCTGGTGGAGGCCGCCCAGCCGCTTGTCGGGTTCCAGCAGGGTAATCAGCTCACCCAGTACCGCCGACACATTGGCCCGGTTGATCTCGTCAATCAGGAGTAGTACTGGCTCGGCTTCGGCAAAGCGCTGGCGGCGGTTTTCGGGGGTATCGCTCAGGCAGCCGTCAAACGAGCTATAGTTGGCTTTACGGAGTGCCTCCAGACAAGCTTCGTAAAAAATTCCTTTTTTGATCTGGTAACTTACCTGTCCGCCCGCGACCTCGGGCCGGATGCCTTCCACGAATTCTTCGTAGCTGAACGACGGATGAAACGTAACGAAGTAGTGACTCCGGACTTCCCGCATCAGCTGCTGCAGGCGGTAGGTTTTGCCCGTACCCGGCGGACCAAACAGGATATAGTTAAGAGGAATGGCCGGTCGGGCTGGTACCTGTATGGAGGAGTACTTTTCCTGACCTTCTTCCACCCGGTTGGCTTTGCCATCTTCCTTGTGGATATCCGCGTTAGTGACCCGCATCAGCAGTTCGCCCCGGAAGGCTTCGTCCATGGCGGCCTGGTAGGTCCAGTCATTATGCTGCTCCCGCTTGGGGCTCTGGTTCATTTTTTCGGCTACTTCGTTCAGGCAGTCCTGCCACACTTTCTGAATGATAGGATTTTCGATCCAGTGCTTTTGCTCGTAGGGAATCTGCAGGTGCAGGTAGTTGCTGCTTTTGGTAAAATTAACGTAGGAGAACTGGTTTATTTCAGAGAGCTGCTCGCGTCCATCCGGTTTGATAAGAAGTAAGAAATGAACGCCTTTTTTCCGCCGGATAGCCAGCGCCGTATTTAGGTTTACATTCACCGAAATCATCTTATTTTTACGAATCACTATGGCCAGCCGGTTATCATTATCCGAAAGGCTGAGGTAGTCGATCAGGTCGTGGAGTAGCTTGAAGAAAGTCCGGCAGGCTTCGGGATGGTCTATTTCCCGCAGTTTTTCGATCAGTTGCCTTCTTTGTTCGTCTTTACTCATAACCTTTTTAATTAAAGAGCCAATATACATAAAATGTATGCAGGCCCGTGCAGAGCGGCTGAAAAGGCCATTCAGTGGATATTTTTCCCCATTAAAATAAAAAAGAAAACATCTCCTCGGAATGAAGCAACTGGTACAGAATTAGTGCAAACTAATCTGAAAAAAATAAACTACTAACATGGACAGAAACGAATTAGATGATGAAACCAAAGCCACCAAAAACACGGCTAACTCCAGAAAGATCTGGATATGGGTGATTGGTGCTGGTGTTGTCCTATCGCTTATAGGTCACTTTGGTGGATGGTGGAATCATAATTGGAACATGACGCCAAGCACCAGGCCCGAACAGCAGGTAGTACCTTCTGATACCGCCCGAGGCGATGTTATTATGAATCCCGACACGATGGCGACGGATGTAAGGCGCTAAAACAAAATTAAACCGATATTATTTTTTTAATGCTTCCCAAAGAATTTCAACCGGATGTAAAGCTTTACGTCCGGTTCCGTCCTTGATCTGGTGCCTGCAGCTGGTACCCGGGGCCGCAATGATGACCTCCTCGGGCTGCTGGCGTACCGCCGGGAACAAAACCAGTTCACCAATCTTCATTGAAACCTCGTAATGCTCCGCCTCGTAGCCAAACGAACCCGCCATACCACAGCAGCCGGAAGGAATAAGCTGTACTTCGTAATTGGCCGGAAGTGACAGGGTTTTCTTGGCGGGTACCAGCGAAGACAAGGCTTTCTGATGGCAATGTCCGTGTAGTTTTATCAGTCGCTTTTCGGTTGTGAAAGCGTCTTTATTCAGGTACTTGTTTTCTATTTCGCGGGCAATAAATTCTTCAAAGAGCAGACTGTGTTCCGCAATCAGGCGGGCATCTTCCAGCAGGTGCTCAGGTACCAGGTCGAGGTACTCGTCGCGAAAAGTCAGGATAGCCGACGGTTCAATACCGATGAGCGGCGTTTCGGCCGAAATCAATCCTTTCAGAAGTTCTATATTTTTTACAGCTATCTGCCGGGCTTCTTTCACAAAACCCTTCGACAGGTAGGTTCGTCCGGATTCGATGTGAGCGGGTATAACTACATTGTAACCCAGTTTTTCGAGCAGCAGTACCGTTTTCTTACCAATTTCTACGTCGTTGTAATCGGTAAATTCATCACAAAACAGGTAGACGGTTTTGGCAGAGGAAGGGGTACTTCCATTTTTCCGGTGTTTCCGGTACCAGCTCCGCAGGGTGGTGGTACTTAGGGAAGGCATGGTACGGTCGGGGTGAAAGCCGACGGTTTTGTTGGCCACCCGCCGCAGGGCCGGATTCCCAAACACGGCATTGTAAGCCCAGGGTGCCAGCGACGCCAGCTTCATTTGTTTCGTAAAATTAGCGATTAGTTTGGCCCGGGCCGGTGCACCTTTTTTATCGTACTGCTGCTGGGTAAACTCGGCTTTCATCTTGCCTACGTCCACCGTAGAAGGGCATTCGGCTTTGCAGCCTTTGCAGGATAAACACAGGTCCAGTACTTCCTTGACCATGTCGGCACTGGTAGTTTCGTCGGTGGGCGCGGGGGCGGCGGTATAGTACTGCCGCAGCATATTGGCGCGGGCGCGGGTGGTGTCGCGTTCGCGGCGCGTGGCCATAAAGCTGGGACACATGGTACCTCCGGTCAGCTGGGTTTTGCGGCAGTCGCCGGAGCCACTGCACTTCTCGGCCAGGCGCAGGATACCTTCGTCCGCCGAAAAGTCGAAGGTAGTAGCGACGGCGGGCGCGGCATAGTCGGGCAGGTACCTGAGCGACTCGTTCATGGGCGGCGTGTCCACGATCTTGTTGGCGTTAAACACGCCGTTGGGGTCCCAGATGCGCTTCACCTGCCGGAACATTTCGTATACTTCCTGGCCCATCATGAAGGGGATAAATTCGCCCCGTAAGCGTCCGTCGCCGTGCTCGCCCGAGAGGGCACCGTTGTATTTTTTTACCAGTACGGCCGTGTCCGCCAGTACCTCCCTGAATTTCTCCTTGCCTTCGCTGGTTTTGAGATTAATCATGGGTTCTACGTGCAGCTCACCCGCTCCGGCGTGGGCGTAGTAGGATGCGTGCAGACCGTGCCGGGCCAGGAGTTGCTCGACATCGGCTATGTACGCGGGCAAATCCTCGACGGCAACGGCGCAGTCTTCAATGAGATTGACGGGCTGGGTGTCGCCCGGCAGGTTCCGGATCAGCCCCAGACCCGCCTTGCGGATATCCCAGGCCTTGTTGGCGTCGGCTCCGAACAGCAGCGGGTAGGCATAGCCCAGTTCTTCCTGCTGCAGGTCAGCAATCAGTGAAACCGCTTTTTGTTTGACTTCTTCTTCGGTATTCCCCCAGAACTCCACCATCAGCAGGGCCGCCGGGTCGCCCTCCAGAAAAAAGCGGTTTTTGGAGTACTCGTGGTGTTCCTTAGTAAAGTCCATGATGTACTTATCCACCAGCTCCGAGGCTTTGGGCTGGTGTTTCATCGCCACCCGGTTTACGTGCAGGGCTTCGGCCAGGCTGGTGGTATGGACACAAATTACCCCTACGGCCGCCGGAGGTACTTCCACCAGACCAATTTTTATTTCGGTGATAAAACATAAGGTACCTTCCGACCCGGCTATGAGGTGGCAGAGATTGATTTGCTGGTCGTCAAAACCTTTGATCAGGGCATCCAGTGCGTAACCGGAGTTTCGGCGGGTTACGGTTGGTTTGGCAAACTGTTTTTTGATCAGCTCCTGATCCACCGGATTGGACAACATACCCCACATACCGGCATAAATCGACTGCTCGCGTTGGCTGGCCGTATCGGTACCGCTTATTTTTTTTACGTACTCATCCGCCGGGAGGTTATGAAACGTCGCCTCGCTACCGTCCGAGAGCAGGGCTTTTACTTCCAGCAGGTGGTCGCGGGTGGTACCCCAGGTGATGGAATGCAGGCCGCAGGAGTTATTTCCGACCATTCCGCCGATCATAGCGCGGTTGGCGGTGGAGGTTTCCGGCCCAAACAGCAGCCCGTGGGGAGCCAGGTACTTGTTCAGGTCGTCGCGGATCACGCCCGGCTGTACCCGTACCCATTTTTCTTCCGGATTTATTTCCAGGATTTCCCCGAAGTACTTCGAAATATCCACTACTATTCCTTTTCCTACTACCTGTCCGGCCAGCGAAGTACCGGCCGCCCGGGGTATTAGCGTTACCTTTTGCTTTTGGGCAAAGTGAATCAGCCGACGAATATCCTCCACAGTACGGGGCAAGGCTACGGCCAGCGGTAGCTCCTGATACACAGAGGCATCGGTGGCGTACAGGTGGCGCTGCGCGGCGTGGAGGGTGGAGTCGTCGTAGTAAAGTTCGCCTTCAAAAGCGGAACGCAGGGTATTGAACTGAAAAAGGAAAGCGCGGTTCATGGAATAAGTAAAGTAATTGACACAAAAATAACACACAGCGCAGGGATTCCCTATCCTTAACCTGAAATTGGCTGCATCTAACTGCTCTTGCCTCAGCGGTGAAAGCAGGGTTGGCAAAGTTTTTTTAATGCAGGTCGTACCATAAATTTAATCCTGGGACGAGTCTATATGAAAATCTACAAAATAGCGCTGGCTCTGCTGAGCCTGCTGGGAGGGCCACTGACCTGGGCTCAAAACACGGCGCGGGTAACCATTACGGCGCCGGAAGGTCTTAATCAAACGGTTTCGCTGACGGCGGAGCGGGTGCAATTTCACGAAACCCTGGGCGTAGGGTTAGCCGATACAAAATATGAGAACCTCGGGGGAGTGGACCTGAGCACGCAGAAAAACGGTGCCATTGCGGTAGAACTGGACAAACCGACCATGGTATGGATGACAATAAAACCAAATACGGGAGGTGCCGGAACAGCTGCCAACGTGGGTAACGCGGGTACTTCCAGTCCGGGTGCTTCAGGTATGGGTAGTACTACCGGTACTGCGAATGCCGGACCGGCAAGTACCTCAACCCAAAGCAAGACCCAGCTCCTGTACCTTAAGCCGGGTGATAATCTTACTGTGAAACTTAATGGCGAGAAAGGCATTGAGTTTTCTGGTAGTAATGCGGCTTATCAGCAGTTTCTGGGTGATTATTACCGCCAGAACCACTACCAGTACCTGCCGGCATTCAGCTATAAGCCAACGCAGATAGATAACCAGTCCATACTAAAACAGAGCGACAGTCTGCAGCAACTCCGCCAGACCCGCTACAAGGAATTCTCTTCGGCTAATACCGTCGATAAAGAATTTGCTGCGTACGTACAGGCTATCTCCATGACCGAGCCGTACCTGTTACAGGCCCTGGTGATGGACCGGGAAATGCGTAAAAACCGGCCGGTGAAGCTGGATGCGGAGCAACAGAAGAAATTGTCGGAGCTGACTTTACAGAATTTTAAACCTATGCCCGACGAGGCTCTCCTGAGCCAGACCTACCGCAATGAACTTCGAAACTGGATTAGGCTCTCAGCCACCCAGGGCAGTACCGACGGACAGAATGCCATGAGTGCGCAGACGCTTGAGAAAGCTTACCAGCTGACGCAGGAAAAGCTGAAAGACTACCCCCGCCAGCGCGAGTACCTCTCGACTTACTGGCTCAACCAGGCCAGTATCGCTTATCCTACTACCCAAACCGCCCGTACACTCCTGGCTGACTACCTGAACAAGTACCCGCAGTCGAAGCAAGTAGCTTATTTTGACAAGGTACTTACCACAAAGGAGCAGCTAAAAAGCGGCACCATGGCTCCCGACGTAACCTTACTGGGCGTAGATAGTACCCAGGTTTCACTGAGCAGCCTGCGCGGGAATCCGATGATCCTGGCCTTTGCCTTTAACCTGAAACAGCACGAACCTTCACTGAAAGCGCTGGAAGAAAGCCATAAGGATAAAGTAAACTTTGTGTACGTAAATGTAGCTCCCGGGATACCCTTTTCTACCTGGAAGCAGTACACGGAGGCGCGTCCGGGCGTGATGCACCTTTGGGCTTCTGAACAGACCATTGAGGAATTAAAAAATAAATATGCCATTGAACCCGGTCATCCCTTTGTCCTGATTGACGCCCAGGGGCGGATAGTGAACCGCTGGATACCCATGGGATTTCCGGAAAGCAAAACTTTACAGACAGAGCTGGATAGGGTAGCTGGAAGATAGGGGCCAGCCGCTAATTCTTCGAAAAATAAGCCATCACGGTGGCCGTCTTAACAAGCATAGGTACTTAGCTTCTTTTTCTACAAAGAAAATAAGTACCTATGTTTGTGCCTGATTTCACCCATTGGAAGTTTAATGAAGCTTACATTTCCGAGGAACCTGAGCCGGTACCTGGTGCTGGGCTTGCTGAGCAGATGTTTTTTCGTTCAGGAAAGTTCAGCCCAATTTATTATGGATGACTACACCGATACGACCAGGTATCAGGCGGCCATATTTGCCATTTATCAGGACAATGATCGACTCCGCTTTAGTGGCTACATTCAGCCCCAGTACCAGATTGCGCAGTCCAAAGGAGCTCCCAGTTATAACGGGGGCGACTTTTCGGAAGCGGTCAATAATCGGTTTATGATCCGTCGGGGGCGCTTGCGGGTTGATTATTCTCATAATAATAAAAAAGGCTTGCCCATGGCTTTTTTTGTCTTTCAGTTTGACGGTACCGAGCGTGGGGTCAATGTCCGGGATTTTTTCGGGCAGTTCTACGAAAACAAATGGAGCGTTCTTAACCTCACCACAGGTATCTTTCCCCGTCCGTTTGGCTACGAAATTAATTTGAGTTCGTCCAGCCGCGAATCACCCGAGCGGGGGCGAATGTCCCAGATCCTTATGCGTACGGAACGCGATATTGGTGCCCGGTTATCCTTTGAAGCCCAGCGGAAAGATCACCCACTGGATTTCCTGCGGGTAGACCTGGGCGTATTCAACGGGCAGGGACTAACCGCAACGGCCGATTTTGACAGCTACAAAGACGTGGTCGGGCGGATTATGTTCAAGCAGAAGGAGGTGTGGCCGGGCGTAGTAGTGTCGGCAGGAGCATCTTTCCTGTACGGAGGTATGCAGCAGTTTACCAACGAGATCTACCGGATGGAAGGCGGTGCTTACCGGTTCGACGATGCCTCTGCGAACGTCGGACGGCAGGCGCCCCGGCGCTACTACGGAGGGGACCTTCAGGTAAAGTTTCCCTACGGCCGAATCGGTACCGAGCTGCGGGCAGAGTACATCACCGGCACACAGACTTCCACCCGAACTACTTCCGAAACCCCGGGGGAAATTCCCCAATTTAGCAATGGATTGCTGGCACCTCTGTACATCCGTCCTTTCAACGGTGCTTATCTGTACTTTCTACAGTCTTTCTTTAATCCGCAGCATCAGCTGGTGGTAAAGTACGACTGGTACGATCCGAACACAATGGTAGCGGGTACTAACCTCGGCCCGGGATTTACGGGAGCGGATGTAGCTTTCAGAACGTTAGGTGTAGGCTACAACTACTATGCCTCCGACAACCTGCGGTTTCTGCTGTACTACGATATCGTAAAAAATGAGAGGACGCGGCTGGAAGGGTACCAGTCCGATCTGAGAGATAATATCTTTACTTTCAGGGTCCAGTATAGTTTCTGATAAGCATAAAAAAGGCCCGATAGCGTTTCGCTGTCAGGCCTTTTTTATGCTTATCGTTTTTCAGATTAACTGCTTACCTGGTGGTGTAGGTATCAGCGGTGGCTCCGGGGAACGGACGAAGAATGTCCATCATAATGTCCTTTATCATAGACTGACGGTCATCCCGCTTGTTGGCTGGTTTTACGCGTCCGGAAGCCCATCCCTGCCATATCATCTTGTTGCTAGCCTGATTCTGATAAACATTCAGAATAAAGCGGCCTTCCTCGTAGTTATAGGTAGAAATGTTGTTGTTCATTGGACCATACCACCACCAGTAGGGACCCATGTTATTATTAGATCTAACCTGCTGACGATCTTTAACATCGGTCAGATACCGTAGTACCAGGTCCGGATTACGCTGATCAAGTACATATCCTTTGCTCTGCATTACTTCTACAATGGCCTCATTCAGACGACGTCTGTTGAGTTCACTACCCAATAAAGGGTCCTGTTGCATATCCTTCTCCGCCTCTACGCGGAAAGTTTTAAATTGCTTCAGATTCACCGCAGTATCGTAGTCATGTTGTACCTGAAATGATGGGCTACAGGCTACCAGGGCCGTCCCCACCATCGCTACCATAAGGTAGTTAACTATTTTTCCTATTCTTTTCATGGAGTCAAAATTTAAAAATACGGTGTATAAAGTATACAGTATTATAAACTCAAAAAACCATACCATTAGTATACTAATGATTGTGAATATGTAATTATGTCAGTCAAAAAATGGTCCATTCCTGACATATTTAATGAAGCGGGAGGTAGTAAGCTCATCACAGCAAAATTAGTCATCCTAGGGACTAAAATAATTTTATTTGTCTGCCTGATTGACAGGTTTTTATCCTGCCTAATCGGGATAATCCGTCAAATTTTAATTAGTGCCAAGCCCCGTAAAATCCGGGTGGAAGAATACGTTTTTTGGAGCAAATACGGTGGTAAGTAACTAAGCCGGTAATCATGTTGGTCTTAATCGTTTTTGAGAGAAGCCAGGTCAAGGCCCAGTACCTTCGAAGCTATGTCAGAAAGTGCTTTTATATCTCCTTCAAAATGAAAAGTGCGGTGGTGATGGACCAAGCTTTCTCCCTTTTTTAGCGCTTTTACGGATGAGTTGGATTCCAGCTCATAGAAGGGGCCCATTTGTGATCCATCTTCCAGCGGTCCGTCGTTGTAGGCGTTCAGCGCGTCACCCAGGTAGGGGTCTTTGTGTATTTCCCAGCTTGACTTGAGGTAGTCGCCCTGCGGGTTCAGGTCGTACTGTACCAGCGTGAGTATCCCTTTTTCGGCATCGTAACTGCCCGCCACCGGCCGGGCCGACTGCGCCGCCAGCCCGATCTTGCTCCGGTACCTGCCATCGGCGCGCAGGAGTACCGCCGAATTAGTCACGCGCAGGCGGTCAGCTGGGATCTTGCCAAAGTAGTTATCCGTCAGCAGGAGCTGATTGGACTGCCGCCGGTCAACCGGAGCGATAATGGTGGTTTGTTCGGTCGGCTTAAACATCCCCAGTATCCAGATTCCCAGCACGCCCTCGTCCCGCTGCCAATCGTCGCCCCGGTTAATCAGGGTATTGCTGGATTCATAAGCCACCGACTGTACCCCCTCGGGCAGCGTAATACCCAGCCTTTCCTGAATAGTACCTTTATCCAGCATACGAATCTCCCGCTCAATGTCAAAACTGAATCGGGTACCACTGTAATTTTCCAGTTCCGCCTGTTTTCTGAACAGCGCCGAACCAGCATCCGCCCGAACTACCTCAAAAGATTCACTGTCGATGAGGGCCGGAGTTTGCCAGTTTTCGAAGGTAAAGGGTTTGTCTTTTTCAAAATAAACCGAAAATTGACCTCCTTCGGGCGAAAGCCAGAAACGCTCTTCGCCGCCGTAGGCGTTCATATGGGGGGTACTTTGGCCGCTGCTGATGTGGGCGTAGTTGAGCCAGCCGTAGCTGTTTCCGGCGGTGCCACCGGCAGTACTTGTCATAACCCGCCCCTGGTAGTCAGGTACCAGCACGGCCTGGGCCATAGCGTTGTCCGGGGCCTGTAACAGAATAATTTCTTTCTGTTTTTTTAGAAAAGCTACATCGTAGCCAAAGGTACCTTCCATAGCGGTGGAGTCTTGGGTAGTAGTGGAATGGTCGGAAGTGGTTTGCTGGGTCTGACAGGAAAAGGTACTCAGAAGTACCGCCAGGGCCACGGCCAGAATTAGAGATTTTTGCATACAGGATTCAGGTCAGTGGGGCTATGGTACTAAAAGCAGCCGGAAGGCCGAATATAACAGGAAAGCTGCTCCTGCTCCCGGATAAGTACCTGACCCAAGGTACCTGCTCATTTTTTCAAACATTATTTCGCTAACTTGCCACTTATTTTAAGGAATACAACGGCTGGCCGTAAAAGTACCTGTAAAGTACCTCTTTGCCCTGCCAACCGCCGGACCGAAATTGTTGATTTTTTTGAGTAATGATAATAGAAACCGCGCAACGTACGCGCCAAACCTCCGAGTACTATTTTTCTGTGAAACTGGCCGAAGTACGCAAGCTGATGGCCCAGGGACACGATGTCATTAATCTGGGCATCGGTAACCCCGACATGATGCCGTCGGAGCAGACGCTGGCCACGCTGGCCGAAGCCTCGCAAAAACCGCAGGCCCACGGGTACCAGCCCTATACCGGTACCCCCACTTTCCGGCAGGCCGTGGCCGACTACTACCTGCGTACCTACGGCGTTACGCTGGACTCGACTTCTGAGATTCTGCCCCTGATTGGTTCCAAAGAAGGCATCACCCATATTTCCCTTACTTTCCTGGACCCGGACGACGAGGTACTGGTACCTGAGCTGGGTTACCCGGCCTACCGCGCCGTAAGCCAGATGGTAGGGGCAAAGGTAAAAGAGTACTCCCTGCGCGAGGACTACGGCTGGCAACCCGACTGGGCAGCTATGTCCGGCCTGGTAACGCCCCGTACCAAGCTACTGTGGCTCAACTACCCCCACATGCCTACCGGCGCCCCCGCTACCCGCGAGCTGTTTGAGGAGGCGGTAGCTTTTGCCCGGCAACACCGGGTACTGCTGTGCCACGACAACCCGTACAGCCTGGTCCTGAACAAACAAAAACCCATCAGTCTGCTGTCGGTAGAGGGGGCCAAAGAAGTAGCCATTGAGCTCAATTCCATGAGCAAGTCCCACAACATGGCCGGTTGGCGGCTGGGCTGGCTGACGGCGGCCAAACCTTACGTGGACGCCGTCCTGAAAATCAAAAGCAACGTTGACTCCGGCATGTTCTGGGCCTTACAGGAAGCCGCCGCCACGGCCCTTCGGAATACCGAGGAGTGGCATGACGAGCGAAATGCCGTATACCAGGGCCGCTTGGAAGCCGCCGAGGCCTTTTTGTCCGCGCTGAACTGTACCTGGGACCCGAAGCAGGAGGGAATGTTTTTCTGGGGCAAACTACCAGAAGCGGTCGAGTCCGCCGAAAAACTGGTAGATGAACTGCTGTACCAGAAGCACGTGTTCATCGCTCCCGGTTTTATATTCGGCCCCAAAGGCCAGCGTTACATCCGCCTTTCGCTTTGTACTCCCAAAGAGCGGCTGTGGGAAGCAGTAGAGAGAATTAAGGAGGAAGGGCGGCCGCCGCTGCGGTTAAAAGGAGGAAAGTAAAAAATTGTCGGCTCTCGAGTCCAGATTGTAGAGACGCAAAATCTTGCGTCTGTTTCATACAATATAAAAAGCCTAAAGCATACGGCATATAGCCTAAAGCATTAAAAATGATAGTTAGTATAATAGGAGTAGGGTTACTGGGCGGCTCGTTTGCCCTGGTACTTCGGGAAAAGTACCCCAACATGAAGTTTGTGGGCGTAGACCTCTCAGAAGTAAACCAGAAGATTGCCCTGGCTAAGGGAATCGTAGACGAAATACTACCGCTGGAAGAAGCCCTGCGGGTGGCCGAACTAAACGTGCTGGCTACGCCGGTGGATACTATCGTGCACCTGCTGCCGGTCCTCCTGGACGGACTACCCGAGGGCGCTACCGTTATGGACCTGGGCTCCACCAAGGAACTGATATGCCGGGCCGCCGACGCGCACCCGCGCCGGGCGCAGTTTGTGGCGGTTCATCCCATGGCCGGTACCGAAAATTCCGGTCCGGGTGCTGCGTTTGGGGAGTTGCTGCCGGGCAAGAACGTCATTATCTGCGACCGGGAAAAAAGTCGGCCGGATTCGCTGGCGCTGGTAGAGGCGCTGCTGCGCGACATCGGCATGAAGATCCACTACATGACCCCCACCGAACACGACCTGCACCTGGCCTACGTATCGCACCTGAGCCACATCAGTTCGTTTGCATTGGGCCTGACGGTACTAGAGAAGGAAGCCGACGAAAAAGCCATTTTCGATATGGCCAGTACGGGTTTTTCCTCCACGGTACGCCTCGCCAAGAGTTCGCCCCAGATGTGGGCTCCCATCTTCGATCAAAATAAAACTAACGTATCCAAAGCCCTGGCCGACTACATTGAGTTCCTGAAACGCTTCAAAGACGCCATCGACAACGAAGACCTCGACGCCAGCCTCCGCTTCATGTCCCGCGCCAACGACATCGGCCGCATTCTGGGGGGCATTGAGAAGAAGTAGTTAGTCTATAAATTAAAGGGGGGTAAGGTAGTTACGAAAGGATTTTTTCAAACTCAACATGCTTATAAAAGGTACTTTGACGAGCGGCTTCTAATTCTCCCCTATCGAAGGTATTGTCGGCAACCTCATTGGTGAGTAGACTCATTAGCTGCAACTTAAAAGCAGGAACTCTTTCTTTGATTATGTCAAAAACCATTTCGTAATCAATTCCTGTGTAGTCATGGGCAATACGATTTCTTAAGTTGCGAATTTCCTGAAAAGGTAGTAGTGAATGCTTTCTTCTTAATTCAGCAGACAGTTTGTTGCTTTGTTCCCCAATGTTAAGGAGGAGTAGCAGACTAGCGTTGAAGTGTAGCTGGTCGTTGGCATAAAATAACATTTCGGGGGTAGTGAACCCGGCAGCATAAATTTCTATTTTACCTATTGACTCGAGCATGACGAGCAGTGGTAAAAGGTCGTTAGCTTTATCGGGTAACATACCTGAGGTCTTTGTGAGCGCGGTAAAGGATGATAGGGTCGGCAAATTTTGCCGGCACCAGGTCCACCTTGGTATTAAGTAAGGCTTGTAGCCTGCTCCGAAGCCGTTCACGTACTTTATAGTCGAGGTGCTGTTCCAGCAGAATATCTATGTCGTGGTAGTTTTCTCCCCGGGCAAATGACCCGAATAGCCCCAAGCGGCTAATTCCAAACTCCTCAAAAACCCCCTCCCGGCGTAGAATTTTTTCCAGTTCCTGAATCGTCATAACTCATTCTTTTTTCAAATATAAATAAAATCCCTCGACGCCAGCCTCCGCTTCATGTCCCGCGCCAACGACATCGGCCGGATTCTGGGAGGGATTGAGAAGAAGTAGGAAACAGCAGGTACTGTTTTTTTCGTTACATTAGTAGAAAATCAGGATACTGCTATGGACAATGTGTTTAAGATAAAAACGGTAGAGGGACTTACAGATGATCTGTTCTTTGATCTGTGCCAGGCTAATTCGGAACTGCGCATGGAGCGCGATCAACACGGAAATATTATCGTTATGTCGCCAACGGGAACTGATACAGGGCATTTCAATCTGGGTATAAGTGCCAAAATCTGGTTTTGGAATGATCGCTCTAAACTTGGATTTGCTTTTGATTCATCCACAGGATTTACACTTCCCAATAGTGCTGTACGCTCTCCCGATGCCTCTTGGGTATCTAAGAGTCGATGGGAAAGCCTGTCCAAAAGTGCTCAGGAGAGATTTGCCCCGATTTGCCCGGACTTTGTAGTAGAAGTGCGTTCCAGAACCGACCGCCTCCCCGACCTTCAGTCCAAGATGGAAGAGTACCGTGAAAACGGCTGCCGTCTGGGCTGGCTCATTGACCGTCAGGACAAGACCGTACATATCTACCGTGCGGCGGGTTCAGTCGAAATTGTGACGGGTGAATCTGTAACGTTATCGGGAGAGGAGGTACTGCCGGGGCTGGTAATGGAGGTGAGGTGGTAGGGGAATTCAAAGGAAATTAACTTATAAATTTCCAGGAACCCATAAGTGGCAGAAGAACAGAAGGCCTGAATAATACTGATGTGTTCCTGAATTGTCTTCATTTGATTTTTATCTTAATCAGAGATAGACATTTTCAAAATGATGAGTAAAACAGTGGATTCAAAGAGTGAAAGGAAAGCTTAGAAAAATAGGGTCAATTATTCATTACTCACCCAATAGTTCCAGATCTGGAACATATCCAAGGTGCCTTCGTCGGCGTCAATGTCGCTGAGTTGGGTGTACTTGACAGTCACCCGGTAGTCGCCCAGTTCTATTTGCAGATGAAAATCTTTGTCCAAAAACTGCGCTGGTTCACCGGATAGCCCCACCACCGTAACGCGCTTGGCCTCGGTACCGCCGCCTTTTTTGGTGAGCGTGGCCGTGGCTTCAAACGGAAAGTTCAGGCGGTCGTTCATAGTCTCGTACCAGCCCGAGCTTATTTCGTATTCGTCGTAGGCATCCACGATGATTTCGTCGTCAATGATTTGCTGAATTTGGTCGGGGGTGAGCATAGGGATATAGCTTAGGCAGGTATCAGAAAAATTGATCTCTGTGCGCAGAGTCGGTCTAAAACAATGATTTTCTTTTCAAAAGACAGAGGAAAGGTACGGCAATGTAAACTGCGCCCCAGATTTACCAGAGATGGGCTAGTTATCCTCGTCAGCAAAGCCTTCCGGTACTAGGTCGAAGTAGGTGTCGCGTCCAATGTGCTCACAGATTTTCTCGGCCAGGTATTCCAAATCCGTCGAACGTTCCAACTCCACGTAATCGTGACCAAAGAAACTCATAAACACAATACGTTCCACCGCAAACACACGCGGTGACCGGCTCACTAACACAAACCGGACGTAATCACGATACTGCTTCCAGCGATCAGAATGTTCACCCCAGAGTTTGCGGGCTTCCTCGGCAGAAAGACTCTCTTCCTGTCCGGCAATAGAACTGAACTGTGAAATATAGACCATGATTTCCTTCTCCTGGGCCTCCACGATAAAATCTGATACCGCCGATAGATTGGCCATTGCATCTTCCACTAGTTGTCGCTCTGACGGGTAGATATGGGAGGGCTTTCGCTTCCGAAAAATAATGCGGGCGTCCGCCGGGTTTTCGTAAAACTCAAACCCTGCTGGCATTTCTTCGATTAGGTCAGGGTTCTGTGGCTCCTTGGTAATATAGTAACGCGTTCCGCCCTTCTTAGCCGTTACAGCCCGAATATAAGCGGTACTACCCTGACGGTTGGTGTAAGAGAGGGGGTGGGGCATAAGGATCTTTGAAAGTTAAGATTAAACTTAGCGATTTCTAATTTTAAAAGTACAAGACAATGAACACTGAATAGCAATTCCCCCTCTCTGCTTCGCCCCGATTTTCTTCCGCTTCGTAGATTTAATTTTTCCGGTTTCGTGCCTTTCGCTGACCTTTGAAGCATGAAACCCGATTATTATTTACCCATGAAAAAGTACCTGCTGATTGGATGCCTGCTGGCAGGAAGTATAGCACAGGCGCAAACTGTTCTGAATAATGTAGAGGAAGCCCTGTCGCTGGCCCGCCAGCACAACCCTGATCTACAGGCCGCCCGACAGACGGCCCGGTGGCAGGCCGGAGCGGTAGACATAGCCAGAGCGGGCCGCCTGCCTACTCTGCGCGCCACGAGTGCGCTCGAATACAACTACGCCCTGCCCGTACAATTGGTACCCGCCGAATTTTTGGGCGGTAACCCCGGCGAGTACCAGCGGTTGCAGTTTGGGGTACCCTATAACCTGACGGCCGGTCTGGAGGCCAGCTACAGCCTGCTGAACCCCACACTTTTGCACGACATCCGCCTGGCCGACCTGAACCAGCAAATCGCCGAAACCCAGGTTGCGGCGCAGCAGGACCAGCTGGCAACCCAGGTGGTACGGGCCTACTACCTGACGGCCCTGGCCCGGGAGGCGGTGCAGCTCTCCGGGCAAAACCTTCAGAACGCGGATACCCTGCTGGCGCTGGCCCGCGAACGCTACCGCGCCGGCGTTACCGAACAATTGGACCTGAACCGAACCCAAAGCACCCGCCTTTCCCTGGCTGACCAGCTGGAACAAAACCGCCTGGCCTATACCAATAACCTGAGGCAACTAAGGCTGCTGGTAGGGCAGGAAGTAACAGTACCTGACGGGGCCGCGCAGGGCTGGGCTGCAACTGGTGAGGTGCCGGCCTCTACTCTCCCGGACAACTACCCCCAAATCCGGCTCCGGGCCAGTCAGCTCACCTACTACCAGGAATCCATCCGGCGCGAGCAGGCTACCCGACTTCCGCAGCTATCGCTTTACGGCCGGTATTCGGCGCAGGCGCAGCGCAGGGAATTTAACTTTCTGGATTTTGGGCAGCCCTGGTTCAGCATCGGGGTAGTGGGAGTACGGCTGGAGGTACCTGTTTTTAACGGGGGCGTGCGTCTGCATACCATTGCCCGCGCCAAAGTACGGGCCGATATCGCCCGCACCGAGCTGGAGGCCGAACGCCGCCGTCAACTGGCGCAGGATGAGGAGTGGCAGACTTCCTACGCACAGGTGCAACGGTCATTGACTTTGGGCCGGGAAAACCTGGACCTATCTACGCAGAACCTGGACCTGGCCCTGATCAAGTACCGGGCCGGTACCTACACCTACGACCAGTACCTGACGGTATTCAACGAATCGCTCCTGACCCAGAACCGCTACCTGACTACCCTGGCCAATGCCATGATATACGGTGGCCTGCTCTGGACCCGGCCTTTACTATCCGGTGAATAATGACTCGGAAGAAACCTCCTCTTTTTAACCCGCTATATCGAGAATTTATAGCTACCAACTTAAAAGCTACTACCCGTTCACCATGAAACTAAACTATATATCTGGTCTGATTGCCCTGGCTATACTCGGCTGTAAATCGGATGAAGAAGGTACTACCCCCACCTACAAAGAGCTGACTGAGGCCGTGTACGCTTCAGGAAACGTGTATCCCCAGAATGAGTACAGGCTCTTCGCGGAAGCCGACGGAGTACTTACCCGGCAGCTGGTCAACGAAGGCGACAGTGTAGGCAACAACCAGCTCTTGTTTGTGCTGGAAAGTGCGTCTACTGACGCCCGCTCGCAGGCAGCGGCTAACATTTACCGACAGTCGGAAGCCAATCTGACGCAGAGCTCGCCGGTATTAAACGAACTGGAAACGCAGATCAGAACGACCCGCACCCGGGTAGAGAACGACTCCATCAACTACGTCCGGCAGCAGGGCCTCTACGAGAAAAATGCCACTTCCAAGGCCGAACTGGAACGGGCTGAACTGGCCTACCGTACCAGCCGCAACGAGCTGGCGGCACGGCAACAGGCCCTGCAGCGTACCCGCAATCAACTGTACGTGGAGCTTCAGAACGCCCGCAGCCAGTACCAGGTCACGTCGGTGGATGCCAATAATTACCGCCTGCGCAGTTACGGGAGCGGGAAGGTATATGAGGTGTACAAAAAGCCGGGTGAACTGGTACGCCGGACCGAAGCCGTGGCCCTGATCGGCAGCAGCAACCATGCCTATGTCCAAATGGCGGTAGACGAGAGTGATTTTACCAAAGTGAAGGTAGGGCAGGAGGTACTTATTAAGGTAGATGCCTTTGACCAGAAGGTATACAAAGCCCGCGTATCCAAGATTTACCCTAAACTCAACCGCGTAGACCAGTCGTTCCGGGTGGATGCGGAGTTCGAAGGCGAAGCGCCCGAAGGGTACTACGGACTCACCGTGGAGGCGAATATCATCATTAGCCAGAACAATCGTGCCCTGACCCTGCCGAAGACCTACGTAGTGGGTGGTGATAGTGTATGGATTCAGGAGGGAAGCGAAAAGAAGAAAATCAAAATCAGCAAAGGCGCCGAAAACCTGGACCTGGTGGAGGTAAAGAGCGGACTGACGGAGAATACGGTAGTGTTGAAACCAATGTAATTCTGAATTCTTAATTAGTAGTGTACGAAGGAATTATTTTTGGTGCAAAAGCGGCCCCAGAGGCGGACGGCCGCTGCCGGGCTAAACCTTAGTAGCAGATTAGCAAGTTGGAAAGATTTCAGCCCCGTAGACGGTCGGCCGTTGCCGGGCGACACCCACCATTAAATGTGCCGCTGCCACGGTGGCCGCTCCTACGGAGCTTTTTGTACACTTTTGATGCTATTTCTACTAAAGTATCGCCCCGATGGGGCTAAAATAAAATTTCTTCGTACACCCCTGATTCATAATTCATAATTCAGCATTCAGAATTTATAAGATATGAATTTAAAAATCGCTTACAATATCGCGCAGACGCATTTACTGACGAAAAAGAAACAAACCCTGGTGGCAATGCTGGGCGTGACCTTCGGGATCGCCATGTTCATCGTCATGATCAGCTTTATGCAGGGCGTTAATCAATTTCTGGAAGACTCGGCCCTGGACGCCTCGCCGCACGTCCGTATCTACAAGCAGATCACCTCCGACCGTCCGAGTTTAATTGAAATGGTCAATCCGGACGGGTTCAACGTAGTACACCACCAGAAACCCAAGCAGGAACTGGCCCGCATCAAGAACGGACTGGTCATAGCGCGGCACATTGAGCTGCAGCCGGAGGTACGGGGTGTTTCGCCACAGGTGAGTACGCAGGTGTTTTTTAACGTAGGCTCGGTGCCCGTGCCGGGTACCCTGGCCGGGGTGGATATTATGCGGGAAGAGAAACTGTACCGCCTGAGCCAGCGTATGAAATCGGGTAGTATCGAAGACCTGCAGTCCAACTCCAACGGGGTTATTCTGGGCAGGTTGCTGGCCCGCAAGCTAAACCTGAAAGTGGGCGATAAGGTAAACGTTACCTCCTCAACGGGTGGTACCGCATTGCTCCGGGTAGTAGGGATATTCAGTTTTGGTATCCAGACCGTCGACGACGCCCGGGGCTATGTGAACCAACCCAAGGTACAGGAGCTGATTCAGAAGGATGCCAACTATATCACCGACCTGCACATTAAGATGAAGGACCCCATGCAGGCCATTCCGTTCGGGCAGCAGCTGGCGCGGCAGTACGACTACAAAGTAGAGGACTGGGCCACGGCCAATCAGGCCATTCTGGCCGGGGAGAAGATCCGGGGCGTCATGACCTTTGTGGTGTCGTTTACCCTGCTGGTGGTGGCGGGTTTTGGGATCTACAACATTATGAATATGAACGTGATGAACAAAATCAAAGACATCGCCATTCTGAAAGCAACTGGTTTTAGTGGCAAGGACGTCATCGCTATATTCATGATCCAGTCTGTTATTATTGGCTTGCTGGGAGCGGTATTGGGAGTATTTATTGGGTTCAGCCTTAGCTACATGCTCTCGATCACACCTTTTAATGCCGGCGATTTTCTGGCCATTGATACCTTCCCGGTCAAGTTTGACCTGAAGTACTACGTGCTGGGGGTACTGTTTGGGATTATTACTACCCTGCTGGCGGGGTACTTTCCTTCCAAACGCGCCGCTAAAATTGACCCCGTTGAAATTTTAAGAAGTTAACGGAGGTACTTTAAACGGGCAGCGGGCGACGCTCATAAACTCATATACTCTAAACTCATGAACTTTACAGACTCATGAACTCCAAAGAAACGGCTGTTCTTAAAGCTACAAACATAAACAAGTACTTCACCGACCCGGTAAAATTTCAGGTACTGAAGGACATTAATTTCGAAGTAAAAAAAGGAGAATTTCTGTCCATCATCGGTAAGTCAGGCTGCGGAAAGTCAACCCTGTTGTACATCCTGTCAACCATGGATACCAGCTACGACGGTACTCTGGAAGTTAACGGACAGCGACTCACCGGTCGGAGCCAGGACGAGCTGGCGGCTTTTCGCAACGAACACCTGGGTTTTGTTTTTCAGTTTCACTTCCTGCTGCCGGAGTTTACAGTACTGCAGAACGTCATGCTGCCCGGCCTGAAGCTGGGTAAGTACCCCGCACGGGAAGTTGAAGAGCGGGCCTACGCGAAGCTACGCCTGGTCGACATGCACGAGCACGCCCTGAAGCCTTCCTCGAAGCTGTCGGGCGGGCAGCAGCAGCGGGTGGCCATAGCCCGGGCGCTGATCAACGAGCCAACCATTATTATGGGCGATGAACCCACCGGCAACCTCGACAAGACCAATTCCGAGCTGGTTTTTGATATCTTCCGGGAAATTTCCCGTACCAACGGGCAAACCATCATCACCGTCACGCACGACCCCGACTTTGCCATGGGTGGCGACTGTATTATTGAAATGTCGGACGGAGCCATAATCTCACACGGCTATGAAGCTAAAATTTAACCTGTACGTCGAACTCATCTTTGGCTTTTTTTCCCTGCTGGGCTTAGCCGTTCGGTACTGGGCGGTTCCCGAGTTCAGTTTCGGTCTCCATGTGGTTTTTGCTATCGCTCAGTTTTTGGCTTTTAACCTGATCTGGATTTTTTACTATTGGCTGGACTACAAACTGAACCAGGTGATGCCCTTCGAAAAGGGAGTTGCCCGCAGGGTGGTGGTACAATTGCTGCTAGGCTGGGGAGTTATGAAGGTATTCCTGATTCCGATGGGCCTTGTCATGCTATTTGCGGCCATACCCTCCATTACCAACTATATCAATAAACTTAATATAGTCTTTATTGGTCTAACGGCTTTCTTTGGAAGTACCGTTATGAACGCGGGCTTTATTGCGATGCATTTTCTGAAGCGCTGGAAGGAGAACGCCGTCCGGGCGGCTAATCTCGAGAAAGAAAAAGCCCAGGTACAGTTCAATACGTTGAAAAATCAGGTTAATCCGCACTTTCTGTTCAACAGTCTGGCTTCTCTGGATACCCTTATTCAGGAAAATCCCGCCCTGGCCCGGCAGTTTGTTCACCAGCTTTCCAAGGTGTACCGTTATGTACTACAGAGTCAGGAAAAAGGGCTGGTACCGCTGGAAACCGAGGTGGATTTTGTGAATAATTATATTTCGCTGCTCAAAGCCCGCTTTGACGGCTCACTGCGGGTCCATTTTCAGATCCCCGACGAACTCTACGAGCGGCAGATCGTACCAGTCACGCTACAGGTCCTCATTGAAAACGCCATCAAGCACAACGTAATCAGCAAAGAGCATCCCCTGCAAATTGAAGTAGCGGCCAACGAAAATCAACTGGTCGTGACGAACACCATTTGCAAAAAGAAAAAGATAAAGATAGAGACTTCCAATGGGTATGGTCTCAATAACCTGAAGGCCCTGTACCACTACCTGAGTAAGGAAGATGTACAGGTCGAAGAGTCGGCGGACCGGTTCACGGTACGGGTGCCCTGGGCTGTTGAGGGAGCCAGCTAAGCTGTTTTGACCGGAAAGATAAAGGCAAAAAGAAAGGCCTCCCGCGCGGGAGGCCTTTCTTGTATGGGATAGAAACCTACGTTTCTATCAAATCGGGTTTAGGCGCAAAAATGGTGTCTTCACCCAGGAAGTGCTCAATATGGTGGGCCCGGTCTTCGGTCAGGTAAAGGATACCCTCCAGTAAGTTCTTCGTTCCGTAATCGCCCATTTCCATCGCCTTTCCAATGCTTTTCCGTAGCTCAATGGCTATTTTTGATTCCGCCGCCATATCATTTTTCAAACTATCCCGAATCCGGAATACCCCTTCGGGCTCATGCTCGACGTAGGAAAGCTTATATACTTTTTCGGGATGACAGGTAGGGGCAATGCCCATTACCGTCAGTCGTTCGGCAATCTTGTCGTAATGCTCGTGGACCTGGGTGTAGTTGGCCTCAAAAAAGAGGTGCAGGTCACGGAACTGCGGGCCTTCTACCAGCCAGTGGTGCTTGTGGTACTGCTGGTACAGCGTAATGAACGAAGCCAGATGCCGGTCCAGTTCTTTGGCCATTTGAGTTGCGGTTTCTTTGGTTAACCCAATGGGGTTTCCCTCGTAATCCTTGTTTTCTCTTAGTTTTTCCATGAGTGAAATATCTGTTTCAGAAGGTAGTACTAAAAGTATTCCGGTGGGCATTTAACCGGCTGCTGCTGGTTCTGGAGGGGTTTTGAGGAAGGTTTTTCTACAACTTGGTCATAATAATGGTTACCTTCACCGGCTGTACACCAATGGAAAAGCCGTGGCCTGGTATCATACATTTTTTGAGGGTTTGCCCCAGCAAGCCTGGAAGCTGAATCAGAATGAAGAGTATACGCTTTGGGAAGTTGACTTCCTGGCCGATGTACTCGAACTACAACCTGATGCTCAGGTACTTGATGTCTTTGGTGGTTACGGCCGCCATGCCCTGCCGCTGGCGCAGCGGGGGTACCAGCTCACCAGCGTTGATATAGCCCCGGACTACTGCCGGGAGTTAAGTCAGGCGGCTTCGGCACAGGGGTTACCCATTGAAGTTATCTGCGGCGATTTCCTGACGGTACCTTTGGCTGATACCACATTTCAGGCGGCCTACTGTCTGGGGAACAGCTTCAGCTTTTTCCCCTATGAGCAGATGGTTCAGTTCCTGCGGCGTATTAGCCAACTTCTGGAACTGGGGGCGCAGCTGGTAGTGCATACCGAACTGGTCGCCGAAAGTGTACTACCGCACTTTGTAAGCCGGAGCTGGATGCCCGTGGGAGAAAGCGAGGAGCTGCTTTTCCTGATGAACAGTACGTACGACCCGCTGGCGGGTTGTATTGAGGCCGAGCTGACCTACGTACAAGGTACCGAGCGGTTGAGCCATACCGTGCAGCAGTACATTTATTCACTGGCCGAGTTAAAACGAATGTTTAGCCAGGCCGGCCTCACCATTACCGAAACCTTCTCCGACCTCGAAGGTGAACTTTTCCGCCTGGGCGACGAACAGCTGTACCTGCTGGCGGTGAAAAATTTTAAATGAGAGATTGAGTGATTTAGTAATAAGAGGAAAAAGGAAGAGCTAGGCATTGTATTGCTTCGCCCTTAGCTCAACCTAATATTAGTTCTAAAAACCATTCGACAAACGCCCCGTCGCAACGGAAACCGGTAACAGTTGAAATTTGAAAACAGAATTCAAACAATCACCACTCACTCATTCAATCATTGTTAATGTGGTAGCCGTTCGCGGAGGTAGCCGTAGGTCCAGGTACCCAGGATGGCGCTGAGTAGTGTGACAATAACGGCCAGGTAGCCGCTGCCGATCTGCGCGAAAAGGGGACCCGGACACGCCCCCGTTATGGCCCAGCCCAGTCCGAAGAGCAGGCCGCCGTAGATTTGTCCCTGCTGAAAGGTCCTGGTCGGTATCCGTACCGATTCGCCCGCCAGGGTTTTAATCCTGAATTTCTTAATAAAGTACACCGAAAGTACCCCCACCATAACCGCCGAACCGATAACCCCGTACATGTGGAAAGAATCGAGGCGAAACATTTCCTGAATCCGGAACCAGGAAATGATTTCCGCTTTGACAAATACGATTCCGAATACGGTGCCCATGAGCAGGTACTTGAGGAGGGAAGCCGGTCCTTCGGGGCTTTCCTGCTGGTTGGAGGCATCACAATCCAGAGTACTGTAGGTAGTGTCAGTGACCAGTTCTTCCTGTTGCTGCGCTTTCATAGAGAAGTCTTTTTAGAATGAATAAATAGAAATACCTACACCAGACTCAGGAGCCAGGGCAGCAACAGGTGAGTTCCCGCAAAGCCCCCGATCATGAAGCAGACGGTCGCCACCAGCGAGGGCCACTGCAGGTTTGACAGTCCCATGATAGCGTGGCCGGAGGTACAGCCGCCGGCGTAGCGCGTTCCGAACCCCACCAGAAAGCCTCCCAGTACCAGGAAAATCAGGCCCCGGGCCGAAAAGATATGCGTTGCTGCAAACAGGTCCGTGGGCATCAGGCCCGTAAAATCGGAGATACCCAGGTCGGCCAGACTGCGCCGGGTAGCGTCGGCAATGACGATTTCGTTCGGGTCGGACAGAAAGTAAGTGGCTAAAAAGCCGCCCATCAGAATACCCGTTACGAAGTACAGATTCCAGCTTTCTTTTCGCCAGTTATATTGAAAAAAGGGTACTTGAGCGGGTAGGCAGGCCGCACAAATGTGCCGCAACGACGACGAGATTCCGAACGATTTGTTACCCAGCAGCAACAGCAGCGGGACGGTCAGCCCCACGAGCGGACCGGCTATGTACCAGGGCCAGGGACTACGGATTAACTCTATTAATTCCATATCAGATTAGCTTTTTTATTGGAGAGTTTCAATTAGGTACTCAGGACTTTTTCAGCGTGGTGGGGCAGACAAAGCTGGTACGGGAGACATCCGTTTTGGCGAGTGCTCCGAATCCTCCGGCTATATCTACTACGTTGTCGTAGCCCCGGGCTTTCAGAATAGAAGCCGCGATCATGGATCGGTATCCACCGGCGCAGTGCAGGTACATGGTTTTGTCTTTAGGGTACTCGGCCATTTGCTCATTAATAAAGTCCAGTGGCAGGCTCCGCGCACCTTCTACGTGTTCAGCTTCGTATTCGTCGGTTTTGCGGACATCTACCACCGTCAGGTCGCTTTCTTTCCGCTGTGCGGCCAGTTCCTCCGCCGACACCTGCTCCACCGTGTCTATTTCCTTGCCCGCTTTTTCCCAGGCATCCAGGCCCCCATGCAGGTACCCCAGCGTGTAGTCATATCCTACCCGGGCCAGTCGCGTTACCACTTCCTCTTCCCGGCCCGGCTCCGTAATTAAGAGCAGCGGCTGTTTGAGGTCCGGAATCAGCGCTCCAACCCAGGGGGCAAAACTACCGTCAATGCCAATGTTGATGGAGTTAGGGATGAATCTCCGGGCAAACTCCCGCGCGGCGCGGGTATCCAGTACCAGCGCGCCGGTTTCGTTGGCGGCCGTTTCGAAGGCATCCGGACTTAGCGCGTGGGCCCCGCGTTTCAGTACGTCGTCGATGCTGTCGTAGCCTTCCTTGTTCATTTTTACGTTTTGCGGGAAGTACTGCGGTGGGGCCGGCAGGCCATCTGTTACTTCTTTTATAAATTCTTCTTTTGACATATCCGCCCGCAGGGCGTAGTTGGTCTGTTTCTGATTACCCAGCGTATCGGAGGTTTCCTTGCTCATATTTTTACCACAGGCCGAGCCCGCTCCGTGGGCCGGGTACACGATGATGTTGTCGGGTAGGGGCAGGATTTTACGGCGGAGGCTGTCGTAGAGGTAACCGGCCAGGTCGTCCATGGTCAGATCACCTTTTTGAGCCAGGTCAGGGCGGCCCACATCCCCTATGAACAGGGTATCTCCACTGAACAGGGCCGCAGGCTTATCCCCTTCGTCCAGCAGTAGGTAACAGGTCGACTCCATCGTATGGCCGGGCGTATGAATAGCCCGAATGGTAACGTTTCCCAGTTTAAAGGCCTCGCCATCTTGGGCAATATGCGCCGGAAAGCTGGGGGTAGCGTTAGGGCCGTACACAATGGGAGCGCCCGTTTTTTGCGAAAGGTCCAGGTGGCCTGATACAAAGTCGGCGTGGAAGTGGGTTTCAAATACGTACTTTATTTCTACCTGCTCGCGGCTGGCTTTCTCGATATAGGGGGTTACTTCGCGCAGCGGATCTATGACCGCCGCCTCGCCTTCCGATTGGATGAAGTAAGCTCCCTGGGCCAGGCAGCCGGTATATATCTGTTCTATTTTCATGGTTGTTAGGTGTTAATTTTTAGGTAATAGCTGTTAGTAATTAGCTATATATAATAGACTTGTTGCAACGCTGATTATAAGGTAGTTATCTTAAATTGTCACTTATTTAACGACCTCTAAAACAAGCCACAGACGCTAGAAAGCTCAGGTGGGCTGTTACCTTACCAAAATTGATAGAGATTTTTAGTCTATTGGGCCTCTCGAAATTCGATTAAAGTTCTGATTAAGAACAGATTATAATTTAACCTCCATCACCACAACTCTAATATATTGATAGTGATTTGATTATGTATATGTACTTAAAAATTATCTTTAAAAGAAGTACTTTAAATTTCCAAGTATAGGATTTCCACTCTGTTTATAAGCCTTTTAACCATTGAAAACCAAGACCTAAAAGCTAACAGCTATTATCTACAAATTACTGATTTCCTGCCATATAATGACAAAGGCCAGCAGAAGTACAAACCAGCCGAAAGCGCCTTTCAGCTTCTGACCCGAAATAAAGCGGGTGAGGTAAGCCCCGACGAATATCCCGACGACCGACATACCCGTAAACAACAGCAGAAAGTCCCAGTCTATGACCTGCTGACCCACATCGCCCAAAAATCCAATCAGTGATTTGGCCGCGATAATCAGCAGGGAAGTACCTACGGCCATTTTCATAGGGAGTCGCGCCAGCAGTACCAGCGCCGGAATAATCAGAAATCCCCCACCCGCTCCCACCAGTCCGGTCAGGCCGCCAACAACGGCTCCTTCCAGCGCAATAAGCGGGTAGTTAAACCGGATGGCCTGTTCTTCGGCGGGCTCGGGACTCTTTTTTTGACGCAACATGGAAAAAGCCGCAGCCAGCATAATCAGGGCAAAGAGCGCCATAATAGCCATGTCTTTGCTTACTTTCAAATTATTCAGGGTAAAGAGCGGGTCGGGCAGGGCCGGAATCAGGTACCGGCGGGTCAGGTATACCATTGTGAATGAAGGTACGGCAAATACCGCCGCCGCCCGGTAGTTGACCAGTCGCCGCCGCATGTACGTCACCGAGCCTACCAGCGAGGTAGTACCTACCACAAACAGGGAATAGGCCGTCGAAAGCAGCGGACTGATTCCTACCAGGTACACCATGACGGGGACAGTCAGGATACTGCCCCCGCCGCCAATGAGGCCTAGGCTCATGCCAATCAGTACCGATGCCAGAAATCCTGCGAATGTCATGCCTGGTAGTAGTCAGATAATAACCTTGTAAACAAGTCCGGGAGCGACTTGGCTTACATTCTCCCGTTTCTTTTACAAAACTACTACCCGACTACCCGCTCTGTCAGTGACAAAAGTCACACGGCAAAAAGATCTTACACCTGCACCAGTTTCCATTTACCCCGCCTGAACACCCATATCCCCAGCAAGGCCAGGAGTGACTCGCTGATAGGTACCGACAGGAATACCCCCAGCGGCCCCATCTCCAGCCCCATTGCCAGCAGGTACGCCAGTGGTATTTCTACCAGCCAGAAGCAGATAATATTCAGCAGGGTGGGGGTTCGGGTGTCGCCCGCGCCGTTGAGCGCCTGGATGATCACCATCCCGAAGGCATAAAACCCGTAGCCCAGGCACAAGACCCGCAGCGCCCTCACGCCCGTATCAACCACCGTAGGGGTGGAGTTGAACCAGCCGATAATGGTATTCGCCCCCAGGTAAAACAACAGCGCGACCAGCAGCAGGAAAACCATGTTGATATAAGCCGACCGCCAGACCGAGGTTTCGGCGCGGTCGGGTTGGGAGGCCCCCAGGTTTTGGCCTACCAGCGTGGCGGCGGCGTTGGCCATGCCCCAGGACGGCAGCAGCGTAAAAATAATAACCCGAATGGCGATCGTATAGCCAGCTACGACATCGCTGCCAAACTCCGCCAGAATACGGGTCAGGAAAATCCAGCTGGCCGACGACACCAGAAACTGCCCGGTACCCCCGGCGGCCACACTCAGAATACTCGCAATAACGGCACGGTCGGGGGTGAAGTCGGACCACCGGATGGCAATACCACGGGTCGTTTTCGTCAGGAAGTAAAATTGGTAAGCTACCCCGATGCTGCGACCAATGGTAGTGGCCACAGCGGCTCCGGTCACGCCCATTTCCGGAAAGAAGCCAATCCCGAATATGAAAAGCGGGTCCAGGACAATGTTAAAACCGTTGGCGATCCAGAGCGACCTCATGGCCGCGGAAGCGGCTCCGGCACCGCGCAGGGCACCACTCAGCGAGTACAGCAGCACAATCACCGGACTACTCAGAAACTCAATACGGGCGTAGGTAGTACCTACGGCAATGACTTCTTCCGAGGCACCCATTAATCGCAGTATATGCTCCGCCGAAAAGACACCCACCAGCCCCATGATGACCGAAACGACCAGCGAAATCAGAATGACCTGCCCGATGGCCCGGCCGGCCTGCTCGGGATTGCCCTCGCCAATGCGGCGGGCTACCATGGCCGTGGCGGCCATACTCAGACCAATGGCGACCGAGTACACCAGGGTAATCACCGACTCGGTAAGGCCTACCGTAGCGACGGCCTCAATGCTTACTTTGGATACAAAAAAGACATCTACCACCGCAAAGAGCGACTCCATGATCATTTCCAGGATCATAGGTACCGAAAGTAGAAAGATAGCCCGGTTAATACTGCCGGTTGTATAGCTTTGCTCCGACCCGTCCAGGGCCGTACGAAGCAGTTTAAACCACTTTTTCATGGATAATAGTGTATTAAAAGAATAGGAATGGAAGGAAAGCGTGTACGTAGCAGGTACGTACCAGTTCCTCAAAATTTGATTTGAAAAGAAAGAAGATGGCCTGAATTAAGCCAGGGCTAAAACAATCATCGGCTTGGAAGTTTTGGCAAATGTAAATAAAGTGTTTTGATTGTGCTGATAGTCAGGGGATATTTTTTACGAAGAGCTGTTTAAAGGTTGATTTTTAGTATAAGTAGTCTTTTCTAATCGTTTTGACCAAGTTCAAGCGTGGTTGGGCTAGATCAAGACAAATAAATTGATGAGGGTGAAATACAGCATTACTAAATAGAGCTGAATCAGGTCAGAAAAGCATACGTATAGGAAGATTTTGCCTTACAGTGGCTTGAACTATTAGTACTGCTGTACAGTTATCTTTAGCCCGCTTCACCCAAACCTTTTTTACATAGAAAAACTTCGACTGAATGATTGATAAAAGTAAACTGAACTCTACCGCCAAGCGGCAGGAGACCGCCGTTCTGGTGGCGGTAAGTACCCAACGGCAGACCGCCGAAAAAACCCAGGAGTACCTGGACGAGCTGGCTTTTCTGGCTACGACCCTGGGCGTAAAAACGATCCAGACCTTTTCCCAGAACCTCGACCGGACCGACATCCGGACTTACGTGGGCAAAGGAAAGCTGGAAGAGATAAAGACCTTTATTATTGATAACCCGGTGGACATGATCATCTTTGACGATGACCTGACTCCCTCGCAGGTGAGAAACCTGGAAGGTGCCTTTGAGGAAATAAAGGTACTGGACCGGGGCCTCCTGATCCTGGATATTTTTGCCATGCGGGCGCAGACCGCCCAGTCCAAGGTGCAGGTAGAACTGGCGCAGTATCAGTACATGTACCCCCGCCTGACCCGCATGTGGACGCACCTAAGCAGTCAGAAAGGGGGAGTAGGTATGCGCGGACCGGGTGAAAAAGAACTCGAAACGGACCGTCGTATCATCAAAGACCGCATTACTTTTCTAAAAGAAAAGTTGGATAAGATAGACCGGCAGAGCGCCACGCGCCGCAAGGAGCGCAACCGCCTGGTGCGGGTAGCGCTGGTAGGCTATACCAACGTGGGCAAGTCTACGCTGATGCGCCGCCTGGCCAAAGCCGACGTTTTTGCCGAAAACAAGCTCTTTGCTACCGTGGACTCTACGGTACGCAAGGTAACGCTGGAAAACATACCTTTTCTGCTCACCGACACGGTAGGTTTTATCCGCAAACTACCCACTACGCTTATTGAGTCCTTTAAGTCAACCCTCGACGAGGTACGCGAGGCCGATATGCTGCTGCACGTAGTGGATATTTCACACGCGTCGTTTGAAGAGCACATTGAGGTAGTAAACAGTACCCTGGCCGAAATCGGGGCGGCTGATAAGCCCACCATCCTGGTCTTTAACAAGATTGACCTCTACCAGCAAACCGAAGAGGAGGATCACTGGCACGAGGAGGAGGCTTCCCCGGCCGGCGAACCGCTGGTGGAGCAGGTACCGGCCGAAACGCTCATTGAGCGCCTCAAGAAAAGCTACATCGCCCGCAAAGCCGACCATGTCGTGTTTATTTCGGCGGAGCAAAAAGAGAATCTGAACGAGCTACGCACCCTGATTTTCAAACTGGTAAAGGAAAAGCACTTCACTATTTATCCCAATTGGGAGAACGCCAGCCTTTCTGACTTCGATTGGGAAGAGTAAGGGTTTGGTAGAAAAGGGAAAATTGCTGAAATTCGCGCCACGGTTCCCGGAAGTACTTCGGGAACCGTTCTTTCCTGACCCCGTAGTTCAACGGATAGAATAGAAGTTTCCTAAACTTTAGATATGGGTTCGATTCCCGTCGGGGTCACTGAGTAACAAGCCGTAAACAGGGAATAGGGCCGGTAAAAGCCTTATTCCCTACTTGCGGTAAATAAAAATAGCAAGATTTGTTATAGCTGTTTTACTAAGTTGTACCAAAGAAAATGATACCAGTTTGATACCGTAACTCTGATTACCCTTTGTGATTACGTTTGTAGATACACAATCACAAAGACAATGTTCAAGGACCAATTAGTACGTTTCAAGGTCATTTTCGATCGTAAAAAGGAAGTGGCCACAAAAGGAAAAGCTTTGGTACAGATAGAAGCATATCAGAATGGTAAGCGTCGTTACTTTTCCACGAGTATCTATCTGAGCCGTGACCAATGGAACTTTAAAAAGAAAGAGCCCAAAGACCAATTTACACTCTCCCAGGTACGCTCCTTTGTTACTGCTCTGGCAGATTATGAAAAGGAGCAAAGGTATTATAACAAAGGAGCCTTTACCTTAAAAGACTTTGACCAGCTAGCGGATCGGATGAACGTTCCCAAAGACGTGTCGGTATTTAGCTTTAACCAGTTCTTTAAAGAACAACTCCAAGCTCGTAAGAAGGAACTAAGGCATGGTACTTATAAAAATCACAATGCTTGCCTTAATACCCTGAACGAGTTTAACCAAGCTATCCGGTTTGAGGATATAGACTATAAGCTAATTGACCAGTTTCATCAGTTCCTAATAAGTAAGCGGCATAAGCCTTTTACCTGGCACAAACGCCACATACAGCTGAAGACCTACCTAAAAAAAGCCGTAAAGCTTAGGCTCCTGAATCGTAGTCCTTACGAAGACTATAAAGTACCTACTCCCAAAGCCGATATTATACCGCTACACATGGAAGAAGTCCGAAAGCTAGAAGAATTGGCGTTTAAACCCACAGAGAAACGAAACGAGAGGGTACGAGATATGTTTTTGTTTTCGGTGTATACTGGCTTGCGCTGGAGTGATGTATCAAGCCTGACAACAGCTAACTTTATCGAGACAGCGGACGGGCTTACGCTTCGATTCAAATCGGCAAAGGAAAGCAAATCCGGTACCCTCCCATTGCATATCGTATTTGATGGGAAGGCTGAAGCCATAGTTCGTAAGTATTGGCCGGATCAAGAAGGAGGTAAGCTTTTCAAAGGAATTTCAAATGCCTTTGCTAATCTGAGGCTTAAAGAACTTGCTACCCAGGCCGCAATTAAGAAGAGTATACATTTTCATATAGCCCGGCATACATCAGCAACTATCTACGCTCAGAAAGCAGATGTATTGACCGCTCAGAATATTCTTCAGCATTCCAAACTTAGTACTACGCAAGGCTATTTGCACATATCCAACCAAGAACGAGATAACAAGCTTAGAGATGTGGATTGGAAGTGATTTTTTTAACTGTACTGTTGAATTTTCTTAACAGACGAAATAAACCCATTGACTTATGGAAGCCAAAGAAGCTCCAAAGCGGAAGTATAAAAAGCATAAAACCGATATAAAAATAACGGTAAAGCATTACTTCAATGATCGTATTAAGATGCTTGATGAATACGATAAGGAAAAACACCCTTTGTATTTAAAAATCATCATGCAACAAAAAACCACTTACTATAAAAGTAAGCTCGAAATATTTGGTAATCCTGGTGAAATGTACCTTACTGAGCAATTATATGGAAAGGCTCTTGAGGAGGAAAAGGAGGGTATAATTGAGTTAATCAATGAAAGTACTCCTGCTACAAATCCTAGCTTTTCATTAAGTGAAATAATGTTTTGGTACAGGAGCCAGCCTAGTTTGATGGAATTTGTAAATCAGAAGCTAGTCTTTGAATTAACTGAAGCTATATTTGACCAAGAGGAAAAATTTGAGGGAGTTATAGGATCAGACACCATTCTGAAGAACGTTCCGGCTTTGATGCTTTACGATAAGTATAAAGAACTTAGTAGTGTTAAAAAGGTAAAAGAATCATATCCTGAAATGATTTGGTACTTACCCTATTATTATGAAATCTTCTGTAGCAAGTTGCATTCAAGTTACTTTTACAAAGATTATGCTTACCATTTGTTAAAACCAAGTGTTAAGGATTATCTTAGAGGAGGGTTCAAAGCTGAATTGTTAATTTTTTACGCCACAAAAAATACTGGAAGTCAGCTAGTTAAGTCAATTGATGGATTGCTAGAGAAATATATTTAGTAAATTTATGCGTAACGATACACATAAATTTACTAACATTGTCTTTGTAAAGTTTACCAAACCTCATAAAGACAATGGGAATACGACAGAAAAGTACACTAAGTCCCGAAGGGCAGTATCTTTTAGATACCTTCACTGAACAGTTAGAACGCCTCGAGCGAAAGCTCGGAACACAAACACCGCCCAAAAAAGACTACTACAGGGCTACTGAGGTATGTCAGATCCTGAACATATCTCGGTCAAAATTTGAGCAATTCAAACGTGATGGCCTGTTCCCTACTCACAAAGTAGGTGGTATGGTCTATGTTGCAGCTTCCGAAATTGATCGGCTCCTACCCAGGTAATCTTAATCTTACTATTTAACGCATTAACCTTTTATAAGCTATGGGAACATTGCATGTGAATGATATTTCTTTGGAAATGAGAAGTATACAATACCAGTTAAAAGAAATGTGGGAGTATACTCATATAAGTGAACAGGGTAATATTGAGTTCTACTACAAGCTTGAGGATTTATTCACAGTGCTACTCCAGGGGCAATTTCAGAAAGCCACTCTCAAGCACTTCGAGATTTATATTAAGGCCAGACTTGAAACCGGATTTTGTTTTGGATGGGACCTTGAAGCATACGCCGCTGCCCAATACCAGGAATTAATAAATGGTATCCTTTTATATATTTCAACAGAGGATCTAAAGAAGGTATTAAAAGAAATAAAGCCACTGCACCAACTATCTAATATAAATGGTAAAAAGGCTTTATTAGCGGAGCTTGAAAATATGAAAAAAAACCCGCTCTGACACAAACAGAGCGGGTTTTTAAATATCAAACTAACTGTATATCACTTGTATATATAACAAAGTTATGGAAAACTCTCCAAAAGAAAAAAATAGTAAAGAGGCAAAAGACAAAGTGCCTGGTAGCGGTAAAGTAAAAGAAAAGAAATCTATTGAGCAGGCAGCTAAAGAGTTTATTCGTGTAGGAGATGAATACTATAAGATAACTCACCGGCCAGATAAAAATGGTAATCTTCATAGGTTGCTGGCAAAGCGAATTAAAGGTACAATCATTGATGATTATTCACGAGTTATTCTAAGCTACATTCCAAAATATGAGGATTTTGTAATAGTACCTTCACATACAGATTACAAACAGGTAATTCACGGCCATTATAACAAGTACTATAAAATTTCTCATGAGCCTAAGCCTGGCCCATATGGTACTATTAAGAACTTTCTTGAACACATATTTGGGAGCCACTATATGGATTTTATTCTTGATTACTTTCAGCTCCTATACTCCAGGCCAACTCAGAACTTACCTGTAATTCTACTTGAATCATTTGAAAGGGAAACTGGTAAAAGCACTTTTGGAAAGTTTGTAGAAAAGATATTCCAGTTTAATACAGTAGCAGTGGGGAATAAAGACCTGCAATCAGATTTTAACTCTGTATGGCTGGATAAACTGTTAATTGTACTTGATGAAACCTCCTTAGACAATAAAGAGGTTATGCAGACGATTAAGCGGCTATCAACGGAAAAAGGACAAGTATTATCTAACTCCAAGGGAAAGGATAAAGTAAACCTTGACTTCATTGGTAAATTCATTTTTATGTCTAATGAAGAAGGAAAGGCCCTGCGAATTGAACGAGGGGAGAAGCGTTTTGCTGTATTCAAAGTCCCTACTTTTAAAGACAGAGGACTTGAGAACGATCCTGATATGTTGCAAAAGCTGGAGGCTGAAATTCCGGCCTTTCTTCATTATCTAAAGAACCGGAAACTAGTACATGAGGAGAAAACCCGTATGTACTTTGATTTGAGTGTATACGCAACTGAACAGCTCAAGGTTTATTTCCGTAGTGGTGCGAGCTATATTTCCAGAGCTATAAGGGAGCTAGTAAAGGATACATTCGATATGTTTTCTGAAGAAGGCCAATTTTCGTTCTCTACCAACCAGCTTATTTTTGAATTAACTAAAGGTAATTATCTGCGAAGCGTAGACAGGCAGCAGGTAAACAGAGCAATCGAAGATGATTTAAACCTGAAGCTTCAGAAGAAGGGCCGGTATACCTATTTCTCTCTTTATAAAGCGGAGACTGATAATTCTAACAGCTACTATCCCACACGTAATGACCAAATCAATACACATTATACCTTTTCAAAAATTGACTTTTTGTCCGTTTCTGAATCTACAAATAGTACAAATGTAGATTTACAGAAAGTGCAACAAGAGCTAGTTTTGTAGCAACATGCAACAAGAATGGAACAAATTGGCCTTTTTTTGATATTAGTTAATTGCTTGATAAACAGAAGTTTAAGAATTGATTTTGAAAATAGAATAAATGAGTGCAACAATGCAACATTCTATATATATTATTGATTATAAGATACTTACTTTGTTGCATTTCTGTTGCATTCTTGTTGCATGTTCCAACTATGTTGCATTGTTGCACTCTTTTTTATATCTCCAAATACGTAGTTCATAGTACAATTTTGACCGAGGTATAAACCCTCCTTTCAAAGAATAGTAGTTCACATTAATAATAGGTCAAATTATGAAAGCTAGTCCCTCTGAAAAGCTAGGATTCTATGCCAATTGTCCGGACGGTACCCGCAATAAGCTATTTACCTACTCAGTCTATGACCTAAGCCACTCCATAGACCTACTCAATAAATTCACGGCCAAGGGTTTCGAGATAAAGAAAGCTTATCACACTTTCGATAATGGTAAGAACATGCAGCTAGATCCATTAATGTACGGGATTGATGGAAGTCTAAGTGACATCTATGCCGCAAGGAAGAAGCAATGAATAAGTTGAACTATTTAAATTGACCTATTGAACCTTTAGGTAAGGGGTTTTACTCCTGCTAATATTGCAATTGTACTACCTAATACCCAGGCTACAACGATTTTATTAGCTACCTGGTGGCAACATATTGGAAAGACGATCCAGAATGCTAGGTATCGAAAAGAGAATAGAAGCACAGTACAAAAAAAAGTACCTGAATAAATATCAGGTACTTTAATGAAACAAAACCAAAATTGATAAGTAATAGAGCTTGATTTAATATTCTTAATCGGTTTCTTTTCCAAGAATATGTTTAAATATATTCTCAGGAAATATCCGTTTGGAGTACTTTTTTGTGTCTTCTGAACTAGCATGTAAAGAGAGTTCTCCTTTTTTTGTCCAAGGCCAAACTTTAAAAGGAATACCCGTTTTTGGATCTATTTCTATTTGCTCTGATTTATATTCAGCATAAGAATTGTTTTTCATAATTGGTAACTTAATTAATTCATTTTAATAATTCAGACTCTAATTTGGCTAGTCTTCTAGAAATTGATGAGTTTCTAAGTTCTTCTACTTCTTTATCCGTTTGAGAAAAAATGGTACTTGAAGTACTTTCAAATGTGTTTTTTATTTGTTGTTTTTCCTCCTTTATATTCTCCTTCTTATACTTTTTTGATTTTTGTTCTATATGCTTTACTAGGTCAACAAACCAATTTCCACAAACTGATATTGAATGAGTACCCATATTGCTGTTAATTTCAACTACATAGGATTTGCCGTTTTTGTCTTTCAATAAATCTACCCCGCAAAACTCCAAGCCTATTGATTTGGCAGCCTTCACGCATAATTCTTTGTCTTCGTCATTAAGCTTTATTTTAGCTCCTGATCCGCCCTGGCTAATATTTGCCCTAAAATCCTTTTTCCCGGTTCGTTCCATTGATGCTACAACCTGATCTCCTACCACAATTACACGAATGTCCTTTGAGCCCGCATCAATGAATTGCTGTAGCTTAATACTTGCTTCCAGCTTATAAAAGCTTTCTAGGGTAGTATTTGCAGCTTGTGGAGTCTCCAGAATGAATACCCCTACTCCCTGGCTCCCTCTAAGGAGCTTTGCAATTGTAGGTAATCCGCCGGTTTTATCTATTAGCCAGTCAGTATGAACCGGACTTTTAGCATATGTAGTTATTGGCACCCGTACACCGTTTAAGCTGAGTTTTTGGGTTGTCTTCAGTTTGTTGGATGCTGTTTCTATACCATCAGCAGTTTGTGCTGAGTATATACCTAAGTTCTCATTTAAGTGCCTTAGAATGCTTGCACCGTGGTCGATACTTGAGCCTATTCTTGATATAACTGCATCATAATTCCTGGCAAGCAGCCTAACAGGGGTCTCAAGGTCGCTGTGGCCGTTGTATAACCTGTCATATCCGCTTGTAGAATCAGAAACAAGCATGTATAAATGATTTGGGTTGTGGTGTTCCCAGGTGTGTCCACGCTCCTCCAGAGCATTAATGAGATGTTTTGAAGGTTGTCCAGTTGCTAGAATCAATACTTTCATTAGTTCTTATATTTTGGTTTACCCAAAGTGAAGAACAAATACAGTGATAGTAAAGGAAAGTAGCTATGCCCATGCACTTCGTTCATATATCGCTCTAGGTGCCTGGCTGCAATTGCAATTCCGTTCAGTGCGTGGTAGGGGGTTTAGAGAGAAAAAGTATGTTATTTGAAAAATTGGTATTGTTTAAGGCTCTGATATACAGGATAATAAGCATTTTGTTGTTTGTACTTTTACCCTTAATAGCGTTTCAAATTTGAAACGCTATTAAAATTTACCTTGGTGGATTGGGTTGATATACAGATAGATACGTGCAATTATTGGTATATATGATGCTTTTTAATCGTACAGTTATTAATGTGAAGTCCTATAGCTAGTACTTACTGCTTTTAGGTGCTGCTTTTGATACCGCTTTTGATACCCGTTTATATTAAATCCATTAATTGTTTGTCTGTCAATGTATTAAATATTCCCGTCGGGGTCACATTTTGAATACGAGGTACTATGAGGTACCATCAAAAACCGCCTTAGATATAAAAAGAGGGCGGTTTTTGTTTTCTTTAGAGCCTTCTGGAAATGCAAAGTATTCGGAGAAATGTTCCTTCATTCATTATTGACCATTTTGCTATTGTATATTGCGATGGTTATGCTATTTTGCATTTACATCGGGCGCTTAGGATAAGCGAGGTGTACAAAGTCCCCGATTAGCTAATTAAAGGTGAGTCGCTACAAGCCATATTTTAAGGGCCTAAAAACGATTACATACGCATCCCTAAGGATAAGTTAGTTAATCAATATTCCCGAAAGACAAATCGAAATCAGGAAGAAGAACTAAGAGAAGCAAAGCAGCAAGTGGAGCGCACAAAATAATCAGGATGTTCCTGACCAGCGATAATTAGCTAGCATACGTAATCCCCTAGCGCTACGCATATGGATACCGTTCCATAACATTTGCTACCGCTTAATAACTTTTTACTGAACATCCACAACCATTTGCCTTCATTTCAACATGGATGCAGAGAAAAATAGAAAGTTAAATTTTACTATAATCCTCCTGCTTTATTTGGTTGCCCTGGCAAGTATTATCTGGGTGCTTATAAGGTAAGGTTTTTGCGGGGTATGGTACCTGCCTAAGGTTGTGTTTATATTTTTTTCCTATACCTGTTCCCACTAACCACTCACTCTATCATGAAAGACAAAAATTCTACCGGTATTCTGGCCTTCTTCCTGGGAGGCTTAGGCGTTCACCGCTTCTACCTGGGCCAAACCGGCCTGGGCATCCTGTACCTGATCTTCTGCTGGACCTTAATCCCGGCCATCATCGCGTTCATCGACGCCATCATCTTCTGGACGCAAAGCAAGGAAGCCTTCGATGCCAAGTACAATCAGGGAGTACAGCAACCAACTTACGGTGCAAGTACAACCAATGTTGCCGACGAGCTATCCAAGCTGAACAGCCTCAAACAACAGGGAGTACTTACCGAGGACGAGTTCCAGGCCCGGAAGGCAAAGATCCTCGCATAGGCTTCGCTGTACGTATAATACTATCAGTATCTTCCTTTTTATATCCTCTCTATATCCAATAATCCATTTCTAAACCCTCGTCCACATGGCAACAAACCCAAAACTTGAATTTTATTGCTTCGAGCTTGCACCTAAGAATGAAGATGAAGAGAAAACATTTAAGGATTTTATTATTGATGAACTAGGGGGGCGACGTTCTCATTCAGATCACCAATTATTCATTAGGTGCTATGACTATTTTGTAAAGCAGTTATCTGGTGAACACGCCAAGGATGATAAGTTGAAAAAGAGAGTCAAATTAGAAAAGAAAAATAATAAGCACTACAGTAAAAGACCATCAGCAAGCGCTGAAAATTATATTATATCTGGCGTCATAAATGGAGGTCCTTATGGTAGAGATGGTCTGATTTCAAAATCCGATGATGATAATGATAATGATCCATTGAAAGAAACAAATACTATTCTTTCGTATTTTTATTTTCTCGCCTATTTGCCCCTAGATTATGATAAAGGTTTCTTTATGATACATTCAAACAGTAATGATGACTCTATTACGCGGGTATTTAAAGGATTTATTACAAAAATATTTAAGGGAAAATATTATAACACAGCAAGACCATCTTCTTATTGTCCACAAATTTTTAAAGATGATTTTAAAGAAGGGGCTGTGCTAGGTACTGTTCAATTCCAAAATACATTTGTAGAGAATACTTTCAGTACTAATGAGTCTTATTATGACTTTGGAGCTTATGATATTAAAATTATCGCCACTCCAAAAAACAAAAGTGTTCCGGCAGAAGCGGCGCCTGGATTCTTTGAAATTTTAAGGAAGAAATCATTTGTTTTTAGGGATAAAAATATTAATTTAGAAGAGTTTGAGAAGGCAAATTACACTACAAAGAATAAGAAGTCTAAGACAGAACGGACCTTTGAGTGGAATAAAAGCGACCATGATTTTGTGCCCGTTGTTCAACTAAAAAACAGAATTAACAGCTTTTACCCGGATGGCACTCCTGATTTTGTAGAGCTGCATCAATTTTGTATTGATATATTCCATAATGAGATAATAGGGGAAATTAGGCCCGATTCATATGTCGCTAAACTTATATAAATATGTAGTAGATTTGAGGACTCAGTCTCTAAATTCTGAGATAGGTGGAATTAATGGGATTCCTTTCAAAAATAAAGGAAGTGAGAAAGAAGAGAAAGAAAAGAATAAAAGAAAGAGGGATGCCTATGGCTATAGAATCGTCATTGCAATGATTTCAATGGCTATAGTCTGTAGTCTAAAAACTGGCTTTGAAGATGTTTTCGTGTCCTATTTCTCCTCTGTACTCTCAATACTTGTAGGATTGTTCATTACGGCTTTGGTGTTTAGTTTTGATAAGTTTTATACTAAAGCGGATGATGGGATAAAAATATATAATATTGATGTAAATGAGGAGAGTGTTCCAGATGTAGATAAAAGTTACACTATAGCAGTCAAAAATAATATTAGTTTGACGGCTGGTGATAAAGTGTGGGATACGCAATCACATAACTATTCTTTAATATTTGCGTATGTTACTGGGTACAATATTGTGCTTTGTATAATAGTAATTGTCCTTCTTGCTTTAAATACATTATTTGAACATGAATTAAATATTAATATATTCAAGTACTATTTAGACATAAAGGATATTACATTGAACTCATTAGGTAATTTATTTTTAGTGGTATTCAATATAATTCATAGGTTTTTGGTGCTATACTGGATAGGTTTTGTTCTTTATAGAACTATTTTTCTGGTTAGCAGTATGGTTTCATATATGACAACAAAAATTAGAAAATAATATGATTGATTTTAATGAAACAATTATTCGTAAGTTGATCGTGCACCGAATTAGTAATGATGCTCATAAGTCTTCTGTCAGTGACAACCTATACAATTATCAAAATGAAGAAGAAGAAGAAATACTAAAAAAGATATTCCTTAAGCCTTTTGCTTCCATTTCTGCAACTAATGAGTTTACTCATAAAATTAATATTGCCTTAAACCCTTTATTCAAAATATCACAGGCGATTTTCGAGGATGAAGACTTTATTGGGAAATCGAAAGATATTTTTACTCATCTTAAATCAGTATCAAAGCATCCCAATATTAAAGATGGAGACCTCTTTATTGTCAAGTATGACGACATAAAGATGGATAACGGTTTCTATGAAGCCTTGGGGATTTATAAAATTGAGAACAAAGAAAGGTTTATTGAGACTACCACCCGTGAAAACGGCGAGATTGGACTTAATTTCAAAAGTGGAATAGGAGGTAAAAGACTTGACAAAGCCTGTCTTATCGTATTTAATAAGGTACCTTATACGTTGTTAGTCATCGACAATGGGGCCGTTGAAACAGAATACTGGAAGAACGATTTCCTGAGTGTCGACTATAAGAATGACTACATCAACAGCACCAATCAATTTATGGCATTAACTAAGTCTTTCGTTACAGACCGCTTCCCGGTAGAGCATCAGGTGACTAAGGCTGACCAAATAGACTTGCTGAACAGATCAGTTAACTACTTCAAGAGCAACGAAACCTTCAGTAAGCAAGCTTTCGAGAAAGATGTTCTACTGGAGGAGAGTGTCATCAATTCATTCCGGGACTTTGATTCAGCTTTTCGCGAAGCCAAGGGCATAGACCTTAAGGATGATTTTGAAATATCTCGTCAGGCCGTAAAGAAGCAAGCTAAAATCTTCAAGAACGTACTAAAGCTCGACCGGAACTTTGATATCTATATACACGGCGATAAGAGCTTAATTGAGCACGGAGTAGAAAAGGATGGCCGTAAATATTATAAAATCTACTATAACCACGAGCTGTAAGGGGGAATAATTTCGGGAAGTTAATTTTTAAGAGCTGATAACCTTTCGATTACAAGTAGATTATGATCTTTTTGAATAAGCCCGTCGGGGTCACATTTTAGATACGAGGTACCACCAAAAACCGCCTTAGCTATAACTAGGGCGGTTTTTATTTTTTCTGCTGATGTATAAAGAAAGTGGAGTAACAGCCTATGCAGGTACTTCCAGCTGAAGGCCGGCATTGACCAGGGTCTGATCCAGTTTTGCCAGAAAGTCCTGAACATTTTGTCTGATACTGTGGCCATGTTGCAGCTCATGCCATAGTATCACGGCTGCGTGTAAGGGTATGCTGAAAGTATAGAGCTTCTTTTTTTTATGGACGTGGCGGCACTTGCTTACCCACTCCTCAATAGTAGGAGTAGTAATGCGATGCAGATAATCATTGAGTGTCATATGGTAAGGGTGAGCATTAATTCCAACTTCTGAATAATGCTCGTATATAAACTGATACATGCCCATCCACTCATAGGCGTATATACGGAAGGAAATATCCTGCTTCATTTCAATTCACATTTATTTCATGGCCTGGTCCAGAGCCGCTACGGCTTCTGTCTTCACTATCAACTTGATGAAAATGTCGTATTTTGATTCTATACGTTGCATACCTCTCCTACTTTTTTTCATGTTTAGTTAAACTCCACTTCCAGAAGAGAAAGGATAAGGGCTATTATCTCCTAAGGATTTAAAGCAGTAGCTGATTAAATAATAAGCCCGTTTTGTTGACCCTTTTTCTGGTCTTCCTACTTCAGGTTTTTTTGTTCGGTGATACTATCAGCAATGCCTTAAAATAGTATCTTCAAGATAAAAGTAGGCTGGTATCGGTATTACTGCGGGTACCGCTACTTTTTAGATTCTATGGCATGTGCCTTACCGTTCACGCCCTGGTAGTATACCGGGAGTGCTTAGTCAGAACAGGGGGGAAGTGTCGTACAGCCCTTTATTCCTGAACTCCCCTAACCAGTAAGCGCATGTCAAAAAACTACTTTTCCAGACGTGAATTTATCCGGCGCAACTCCCTGACCGGCCTCGGAGCGATGCTCACTCCTGCTCTGCTGGCCGAGGGGGCCAAGACTCCGCTTCCCCTGGCAGATAAGCTGGCTGCACCGACTGTAATCAATACTTCGGGTACGGCGGCCCTACTGGGGGGGCAGCCCGTCCGTACCGGCGAGTGGCCCCAGTGGCCCCTGTGGAAACCCGAAGCCGACGAGAAAAAACTGCTCGAAGTGATCAGGAGTGGCGTGTGGTCCAGGGGAGCTACGGTGGCTGAGTTTGAGAAAGAATGGGCCAAAGCCCTGGGGGTGAAGCGCAGCCTGGCGGTGGTGAATGGGACCAACGCCCTGATCGTAGCCCTGACCCAGCTGGATATCCGGGGAGGCGATGAGGTAATCGTACCCCCTTATACGTTCATCGCTACGGTGTCGGCGGTACTGGCTACGGGAGCCATGCCCGTTTTTGTGGATGTGGACCCGGAAACCTTCCAGATTGACCCGGCTAAGATCGAGGCCAAAATCTCCCCGCGTACCAAGGCCATCATACCGGTGCATATTCTGGGCTTACCCGCCAACATGAAGCAGATCATGACCATCGCCAAAAAACACAACCTGGCGGTAATTGAGGATGCCTGTCAGGCCCACCTGGCCGAAATAGATCACCAGAAGGTAGGTACCTTCGGCAACGCAGGATGTTTTAGCTTTCAAAATTCCAAGAATCTGCCCATCGGCGAAGGGGGAGCGGTCGTCAGTAATGATGACCAGTTTATGGATCGCTGTTTTTCTTACCAGAACTTCGGGAATCCCTACGGAGCCACTATCGGGGCGGTGAGTATGGGTAGTATCATGCAGGGTACCAAGCTGCGCTTCACCGAGTACCAGGCGGCCATCGGGCTGGCCCAGATGAAGCGCCTGGAGGAGCAGACCGAGCGGCGCAGCCAGAATGCCGCCTACCTAAAATCCCAGATCAAGGACATACCCGGTATAGTACCTTACAGGCTGTACGACGATGTCACCCGGGCGGTGTTCCACCTGTTCCCGTTTCGGTACAGGCAGGAAGAGTTTAAAGGCTTGCCGAGGGAGGCATTCCTGCAGGCGCTTAAAGCCGAAGGCGTACCCTGCCAAAGCGGCTACGCTACGCTATACAACCAGCAGTTCCTGAACGATGCCTTCCAATCCAAAAACTATAAGAAGATGTACCCGAAGGAAATGCTGGACTTCAACGCCTTTGTGGAGAAGAACAGCTGCCCGGAAAACGACCGGCTGTGCAACGAGGAGGCCGTATGGCTGACGCAGAATATGCTGCTCGGCCCCCAATCTGATATGGATGAGATAGCCGGTGCTATCCAAAAGGTATACAACAATGCGGAGCAACTCAAAAAGCTGACGAAGAAATGAGAAAGATATTCTTACTCCTTACTTCGGTTTGCCTGCTGGTTACCCTGGGGGCCGAAGCTGGCGGCCTGGCGGCTAAGGGCTGGAAGGCAGGCGTAGCCCGCAGGGTCATTACGCCGAAGCAGTCCATGTGGATGGCCGGCTTTGCCGTTCGTGACCACCCGTCCGAAGGTACCCTGCACGACCTGTGGGCCAAGGCACTGGTACTGGAAGACGAAGAGGGCAAGCAGGCCGTACTGGTAACCACCGATCTGCTGGGATTACCCAAGGGAATTTCAGACCGCATCCGTACCCGCCTGTACACCGACCATAAACTAGGTAAGGCACAGATCATCCTGAACAGCTCGCATACCCACTCGGGGCCGGTGTTATCGGATGCTCTTCTGGATATTTATCCGGTGGATGCCGAGCAGACCGCAAGAATTAATCAGTACTCCAGATTTCTTGAGGAACAAATAGTGGCGGTGGTAGGGGAGGCCCTTCGCAAAACCGAACCCGCCCGCATTTACGCCGAGAACGGTGTCACCCGCTTCCAGGTCAACCGACGGAACAATAATGCGGCCGTACTGCATCGCCTGACGCAGCTACAGGGGCCCAACGACTACGCGGTTCCCGTGCTGAAAGTGGAGAACGAAAAGGGAGAACTGAAAGCCGTGGCCTTTGGGTATGCCTGTCACCCTACCGTGCTCAATGGGTATCAGTGGTCCGGTGACTACGCCGGATTTGCGCAGCTTGAACTGGAAAAATCGCATCCTGGCGTTACGGCCATGTTCTTCCAAAGTACCGGGGCGGATCAGAACGCACTTCCCCGCAATACTATACCTCTGGCGCAGCAGTACGGTCGTGAGCTGGCCGCGGCGGTAGATCGGGTACTTGATGAGGATATGCACGCTATTCCCGCCCGACTATCAACGGCTTACTCTGAAATAGAACTACCCCTGACTGCGCACCCTGACCAGGAAGGCTACGCTAAAATAGCCCGTGAAACAACCGTGGACTACTACAGGCGCTGGGCTAATCGAATGGCCGGTAAGCTACAGCAGGGCGAAGCCATGCCCAAAACCTACCCGTACCCGGTGCAGGTGTGGTACCTGGGCGACCTGCCCCTGGTGACGCTGGGCGGGGAGGTGGTGGTGGAGTACGCTATCAAGCTCAAGCAGATCCTCGGCCCCAGTACCTTTGTGCTCGGCTACTCCAACGACGTCATGGCTTATATCCCGTCAAGTACTATCCTGCGCGAAGGCGGCTACGAGGGAGAAACCTCTCAGATGGTCTACGGGCTGCCCAGTACCTGGGCACCAACCATCGAAACCATGATCCTGTACGAAGCGGTCCGGCTGGCGCGACAGGCCGGTGTACCCACTCCCTAACCTCCACTACCCACTGACCAGATGAGCACCATCGCCGATAGCCTCACTACCCAGCCTACCCCCCGCAACCAAACCCTGACCGCCCGGGCCTACTATTCAGGCTTTGAGCTGGCTCACGATACCTACAACGCTATCACGGTAGCCAGCGACGGCAAGGTATACTACGTACTTTCGTCCGAAGCCCACGATCGGGGAGGGCAAATGTACGTGTACGACCCGGCTACGGACCAGATCCAGCACCTGGCTGACCTGACCGAACTGTGCGGCGAGGCCCACTCTAAAGCCATCGTGCAGGGCAAGAGTCACGTTCGTTTCTACGAGCGGGCGGGGAAGCTCTACTTTGCTACCCACGTGGGCTACTACGAGATGATCGACGGCATGGAGCGCCTGCCCCAAAATGCACCCGAAGGCTACAGCCTGTATCCAGGCGGACATCTGCTTTCATATGATCTGACTACGGGAGAGTTTGAAGATCTGGCTCTGGCTCCCGACGGCGAAGGTATCCTGACCATAACGCAGGACAAAGATCGGGGGCACATCTACGCGCTTACCTGGCCGCTGGGCTATTTTCTGCACTACAATCCGGCTACCGGCGAGCTGAAAAACCTGGGACTGACCTGCGCCCGCGGCGAGGCCGGTACGCCCGGCGACGACTACCGCGTTATTTGTCGGTCGATGTTCGTGGACCCGCGCGAGGGAGCCGTGTACTTCTCCACCGCCGAGGGCCATGTATTTACCTACCGGCCCGGCGCTACTGAGTTACGGAAGCTGGAAGATTTTGATATCCGGCTCGACTACTTTGGCCGGTACGATGCCACCCGTCCCGGCAGCATGGGGTACAACTGGCGCAAGATATTCTGGTACGCCCCCGAAGAGGTAGCTTACGGCGTCCACGGCAATTCCGGCTACCTGTTTCGCTTTGATCCGCGCGAACCTAAGATCGAAATCGTGGAGCGGATTACGTCCGAGCCTTCGCGGCGAAGCGGTATGTTTGACCAGTTTAGCTACGGGTACCTGGGCTTTCAGCCGGGGCCTGACGGCGACACCATCTACTACCTCACCGGTGGCCCCATCTACCTCAACGGCAAGCGCGTAAAGGGAGCGGACGAAATTGCCAAAGGGGGCGTCAAAGGGCTGGAAAATCTGCATCTGGTCACCTTCCACCTACCCAGCCGGACCTATACCGACCACGGCCCTATCTTCTATCCCGATGGGCAGCGGCCTACCTACGTCAATTCCATCGCCATTGGTCAGGAGGGTACAGTCTATACCCTGGCGCGTTTTGAACACAACGGCAAGGAGATTCAGGACCTGGTCAGCATTCCGGGTCCTTTTGCCAATTAGCAGCAATGGACCTTGATCGTGAAATCATTTGGAGAAATAAGTACCTCTTTATAGCCTTTAAGCCTTTGGTTTACAGGCTATATGGTTTAATGAGCTTCCGGTTGACCTGGTTGTGTTTCAGGAAAGACTTATCAATTACTAAAAGTAATAATTATCATAAATTGCTTTTTAAAAAGAAGTCTGCCCGAAAACAGGAGTTCAATAAATATCCAGAAGCGTATGCGTAAGCTAGTAGTATTGTTTTTATTGTTTATTTCCTTTGGCCTTTTTGCTCAGAAAAGTACCCTCTCCTCTGCCACCACCGCCCGCACCATTCCGTTTGATAACGGCTGGCTTTTTATAAAAGACAGTACCATCCAGGCTGAGCCGCCGGGCTACCAGGATGCCAACTGGCGAAAAGTAGACTTGCCCCACGACTGGAGCATTGAGGATTTGCCTAACCAGACGCCGGAGCAGGTGGTTGGCCCCTTTGACCGAAGCAGTATCGGATCTCACTCCACCGGATTTACGGTGGGTGGGACGGGTTGGTACCGGAAAAAATTCAGAACCGGCCGGAACGAGCAGAGCAAACTGATAAGCATTCATTTTGATGGTGTTTACATGAATTCGGATGTATGGCTGAACGGCCATCATCTGGGCTTCCATCCGTATGGGTATACGCCTTTCCATTATGATCTGACACCTTATCTGAAACCAGCCGGTCAGGACAATGTACTGGCGGTACGGGTACGCAACGAGGGGAAAAACTCCCGCTGGTACAGTGGCTCGGGTATTTACCGGCACGTGTGGCTAACGGCTACCGCGCCGGTACACGTAGCGCCCTGGGGGGTATATATTACCACGCCGGAAGTATCCGACAAAGAGGCTAAGGTACAGGTACAAAACCTGGTCACGAACCGGCAGGCCTCTCCAGGTACCTTCACGTTATCAACCACCCTGGTAGCTCCCGATGGCAAAACCGTGGGTCGAAGCCAACGTACCCTGACCGTCCAGCCCAATGCCTCCGCTACCGATACGCAGAACCTCACGCTCACCAGCCCGGTGTTGTGGTCGGTCGATAGCCCCCGGCTGTACAAAGCCGTTACCGAAATTAAGGCCGGTACCCGCCTATTAGACCGCGTAGAAACCCCTTTCGGCATACGCAGCATCCGTTTCAGTAGTACGGAAGGCTTTACGCTCAATGGAAAAAGGGTACTTCTGAAAGGCGGCTGTATCCACCACGACAACGGACCCCTGGGAGCGGCCGCGATTGACCGGGCCGAGGAACGAAAAATTGAAATCCTGAAAAAGAACGGCTTCAATGCCATCCGTTCCAGTCATAATCCGCCTTCGGAGGCCCTGCTTGATGCCTGCGACCGCCTGGGTATGCTGGTCATTAACGAGGCCTTTGATATGTGGCTGGTACCCAAAAATCCGCAGGACTACCACCTGTATTTTGAAGAATGGTGGCAAAAAGATATGGAAGCCCTGATCCGGCGGGACCGCAACCATCCGTCGGTTATTATGTGGAGTATTGGCAATGAAATTCCCGAACGGGCCGATAGTGTAGGTTTACGCATTACCAGGCAGCTGGTAGACGCAGCCCACCGGCTGGACCCGACGCGTCCGGCAACCGAGGCCATCTGCGGATTCTGGGAGCCTATGAACCGGGGCAAACAATGGAACGACACCGCCCCGGCCTTTGCCCTGCTGGACGTTGGTGGCTACAACTACCAGTGGCAGTACTACGAGTCTGACCACCGCCAACACCCCGACCGGGTTATGGTTGGCAGCGAGTCGTTTGTCAGGGAAGCCTTGGAAAACTGGAGTAAGGTGGAGAAGTACCCGTACGTAATCGGCGATTTTGTGTGGACGGCCTTTGACTACATGGGCGAAGCGTCCATCGGGCATACGGTCCTGAGCAACCAGAAAGATAGCCCCATTCTGGGCTGGCCCTGGTACAACGGCTGGTGCGGGGATATTGACCTTATCGGGTACAAAAAGCCGCAGTCCTACTACCGCGATGTGGTGTGGCGGCAAAGTCCGATTGCCCTAATGGTACATCAGCCCCTACCGGAGGGGCTGACGGAGATCGTCAGCAAGTGGGGCTGGCCCGAAGAACTACCCAGCTGGACCTGGCCCGGTGCCGAAGGCAAGCCGTTACAGGTCCGGGTGTTTTCCCGGGCACCCCGGGTACGCCTCACCCTGAACGGTACCCTGATTGGTGAACAAGCCATCGCCGACACCAGCATTACGGCGGTTTTTGAGGTATCGTATCAGCCGGGTATTCTGAGAGCGGTGAATGTGGAGGATGGAAAAGAAACCGAGGCCATAGTACTTAAAACCGCCGGAGCCCCCAAACAGCTCCGCCTTACCGCCGACCGTAGTACCATTAAAGCCAGCCGCAACGACTTATCCTACGTAACCGTGGAAGTGGTGGATGCGAACGGGCAGGTAATACCCACCGCCGGGCTACCCATTCAGTTTTCCCTGACCGGCACCGGTGAGTTAGCCGCAGTCGGCAATGCCGACCCTACCGATGTTTCCAGCGTCCAGAAGCCGCGGAAGAATACCTTTCGGGGCAGGGCTTTGGCCATTGTACGCCCTACCGAAAAGGCAGGTACTATTACCCTGAGAGCCACTGCTCCCGGCCTGCCCCCCGCCGAAATCAGGATTATGACTAAGCAGGAAAGTACGAGCGGTTCAGGTAGGTGAGCCCTGGCCAGACTCCGGGGTACCTCCGGCCCGGGCCGGATTTGGGCTTAGGCATCATTTTTTTGGGATACTACACTAGATTTTAGTGAATTGTATCATAACTGCGGTGGGCAGGTACCTGGTTGGTAGTAATCTCTGGCCGGGCTTATGTGCTTACTCTTCGTAGGAACCTCCCCGCCAACTGTAGCTATGAACACCCAAAAAATGATTGTTTTACCATAAAAACAAAAATTATGAACCGGCAAGAAAAAAGTGTACTACGAGTGGTTATGAATGGGCTGTGCCTTTTCGCGTTATTGGGTTTGGCCGCCTGCTCTGACAATAAAGAAAATGAAGAAGGCGAAATGGGTTCGGAAGGAACTGCTACTGCCGAAACCTATGACAGTGATAAGTTTTATAGTACCATCGCAATAGATAGCCAATTTAAAGAGTGGGATACAAATGGTGATGGATATGTGGAGGACACCGAGTACCGTGCGGGCCAATACAAAAGCTGGGATTCCAACCAGGACAACCAGGTAGACCGGAACGAATGGAACACATCAGCCAGTATGTATGGTCGGGATACCGTGGGCTGGGCAAACTGGGACATTGATGCCAGCGAATTCCTGAATGACGAAGAATACACAGCAGGCTTTAACCGGGAAGGCTGGTACAAGACGTGGGATACCAACGGCGACAATCGGTTAAGCGATCGGGAATTTTCCGACGGCCTATTTAAGCAATTTGACAAGAATGGAAATGGCCAGCTGGATTCAGACGAGTACCAGAGCTATCAAACTTACCGGCAGATGGGGGCCGGAACAGATAATCCAATCGGTGCTCCTGTTCAAACTGGTAGCGGAGCTGGTAATCAGTAGTACCTACCCCATTATAGTTAAATTCAGAACGCCCAGGCTCTATCAGAGTCTGGGCGTTGTTGTTATATATTAACTACTGCGTGTGGAAAGGTACTGCCAAATTAGACTGGGACACCAGCTTTTATTCTTAGGCACCTGCTTAGTAATGGGTTTTATTTTCTTGTTGGCAGTAGCATTCAAAATCTAAACTTCTTCCTGATTCCTATGCGTCGGTTCACCTACCGCTGATGATGGTGCAGACTAAGAATTGATGCAGGATCCTTTTGGCTGTATATAGATACCTTTGACTACCGTAGTTGGCTATGTACTAATACCAGCAACTGCTACCTATCTAGGCTCTAATATGAAATTTATATACCGTTAAATAAAATTATGAAGCATAGAAGTAATGTCTTAAGGCCATTTCGTATATTAGGGGAGGTTATAGCAGGTTCCAAGCTAATGATCGTATCAAACCCTTCGTGCCAATACTATCCGTGCTAAAAAATACGACTACAATTTTCATATTAACACTCCTAAAAATTGGCTTCATATATACATTCAGTAAAGGGATTGAAAAGGTGGGAGAATCCAGCTTTTTGAGGGTAGGCAAAAGAATGATAATGCAATTTTTAGATGGATGTATGAAGGTAGCATAGTTTTAGGCAGCTTAACCAGAATAGAGGAGTGATTATTTTAGGGGGGGTTAGTTTTAATTATCCTCCTTTTTACTACGATTCTAATATTAAAGCAACTATCCAAAAGTTTGAATATATGTACTTCTTTGACTTTTCGTCACTTCACTTACAACCATCAGGAAACATTTTTGAACTTCATTATTGGTTTGACGATCAAAGTCATACAATGGATGCTGTTGTGCAAAACAGGTGTGAAAAAGAGTTTCTTGGAGTAGTGAAAGCTATTGCATCTATTTTGAATGCAGAGATTACTATTGAAACGGAGCCTTTTGCAGAAGGGGGGCTTAGGCGATGGTTCCGCGTTCTCATCAAAGAAGAAAACAAAAAGGCTCCGTTAACAGCTCTCCTTATTATGTCATTGGCAACTAATATTTTGATTGCACCAATAACAACTTCAATTAATAAGGTAGTTGAAGAGGTCGTTGAAAGTTTTCTTCGGGATGATGAAAAGAATAATCTTGAAAAGTTGAAGCTCAGGCTTGAAGTCGAAAAACTAAGGCAGGAAATAAATTTAGAAGATAGTCACACGAGCGATTTTAATATAATTAATAAAAGAAAATCAAATTTTTACGAAACGCTTCAGGCCTACCCTAAAGTAAAAAAAGTTTCATTTTCAATAAGAAGTCACACCGGCAAAAGTTTTGCTGAAAGGGAAGTTGAACGTACCACCTTTGATGAATTCATACTTGAAAGTGATGAATTAGAACCTGAAGAAATTGATAATATTATAATTGAGATAATATCTCCTGTACTAAAACAAGGTAAGTATAAGTGGATGGGGCTATATAATGGTAACCCAATATCATTTAGTATGAACTCAAAGGAGTTTAAGGGGCGTGTTCAATCAGGTCAGATACAATTTAAAAATGGAGCAGCAATAAATTGCGCTCTAGTTATCAAAAGAAAGCTAGATAATAATGGGATAGAAAAAGAAGTTGGATATGAAGTTATACGAGTCAATTCCTATTTTGAAAATGATAAGCCTGTTGAGACACGTGAAGGAAGATTACATCGAACTAGAAAGGGAACAGTAACTCCACCACAGTTAGATTTGTTTGGAGGTATTGAGAAAAGAGATACTGAATAAATACTTTGATTACTTATAGATGTTATCATTAACAAGTCTACTTCTTAGTAAGTATTATTTGTATTTGATCCCTAAGTTTATATCTCGTTCCACGTCTACTACTCCTCTCGCAAACTTACTTACCCCTATTGCATCCCCTCCACCTTTGTTGTACTATAGCGCTGAGAGTAATGATGTAGCGTATTTTTAGCCATCAATAGCCTTAAACCATATGCCAGATTGTATCTGTCGCTGTAGGAGTTGAACAGGTACGTAAAGTTTGCCGGATTAGTACAAGGTGGAGGAAGAAAATGGATTGTTGTTATGTTTGTTCAGTTTTACCGGCCCTGCCAGGCGCTTCAGCCTATCGTCAGTAACTACATGCTGATGCACGTCTATCTGGACAGGCATCAGCCCCCCGTTGTAAAACCCTACCCGACCAATCCGGAGCAGTGTCTGTTTTTCTACGCGCGTGACGCCGTGGAAGTTTTTAATTACGCCCTCGAAAAAGAGGAGTTCAGTCCCCCCAGCATTATTGTAGGTCCGCAGGTAGCGCGGGTTGATATCAAAATGAGTCAGGAGCACCTGACCATCAAGGTGGGGTTTCAGCCCGGCGGGTTGTTCCGGCTGCTGGGTATGCCCATGTGGCAGTTACTGGATCAGTCGGTGGATAGCCACTACCTGCTGGGGCAGGAAATCAATGAAATTAACGAGCAGCTTCGGGCCCTGGATAACTACCCGGATATGATCAGGCTGATCGAAAAGTTTTTGCTGAAAAAGATGGCCGCACGGAATACCGACGTACATGCGATTGATAAAGTGGCTCAGCTTATGCTCCATTCACGGCACTACTCACTGGACTGGCTGGCCGACCAGGCATGCCTCAGCCCGAGGCAGTTTGAGCGGAAATTTCTGGAAAGGGTAGGGATGAGTCCGAAGCTATTTATGCGGGTAGTCCGGTTCGCGCAGGCGTACCGGATGAAGGACCGGCAGCCCCAGCTCGACTGGCAGGATATCGTGTACCAATGTGGCTACTACGACCAGATGCACCTGATCCGGGACTTTAAGCTCTTCGCCAACGTAACTCCCACCGGCCTCATGAAAGAGGAGGAACGCTCCCCCGTCAAGATCTTTCCGGGCAACCCATTCTGATGTCGGAATTTTACTATTTTTCCGGAGCGGCAGGCTCTAATTTCGCTTCATCACCAAAATCTATGAAGCACTATGAAAAAGGTAATCTGCTTTCTCCTGATAGCATTAGCAGCAGGCTCAGCCAGCGCTCAGTCCGGCAAACCATCCGCCGCCGAAGAAAAGGCAATATTACAGGTCTTGGAGGGAACTGTACAAGCCTGGAATGAGCACAACACGGAAAAGTACTTCAGCTACTTTACGCAAGAAGCACAGTGGGTGAATGTAGTAGGCATGTGGTGGCGCAATCTGAAAGAGCACCGGCACTCTCTGAATATCTTTATGGACCTCATGTTTAATAAGACCACCCACAAAATTCTGGATTCGGAAGTGAAAATGCTGCGGCCCGACCTGGCCCTGGTCCGGCATAGCTGGCAACTGGATGGTTGGAAAATGCCGGATGGTACCGACATGAGTGACTACTCTACAGGAGTGATGACCATGATCATGGAAAAAAGGGATGGTAAATGGATGGTTATTGACGGGCAGAATACGACCATTGACAAAAAAGCCATTGATCCTGCCAAAACAATGAACAAATAGGTACGTCTGGCAGGATCAGGAAACTCTCACCAAGGGTGCAGGCAAATGTACTACTTACCTGCACCCTTGGCGGAGTTCTCCCCGTTACTGCCGCTTGTTCACCTTATAGTCGGGCTCGGTGCCCAGCAGGCTTTTGATCTGACCGACCTTGAGGCTGCCGGGATTATTAGGCTCCGGCAGTACCAGCCGCTGGCCTCCCGGTAGGCCCGCTGGTCGGTGCCCGCACCTGGGGCGGCCTCGTAAAGTCATCGGTACACTACGCGCTGGTGGACGGTGGTGCCCTTACCGCCCCCGACAATGCGGTATTTGACCCGATCAATAAAAAATGGGTGGCAGAAAACGAAGACGTAGCCCCCGACATAGCGGTACGTCAGGATGCCCGGTCGCTGGACAGCGGCCGTGACCCCCAACTGGAACGCGCCGTGCAGGAGGCCCTTCGCCTGCTGGAACAAAAGGGTACCACTACCGTAACGGTACCGGCCTACTCAACGCCGGCTATTCATAAGTAAGATAGTATTCGATAAAAGCTAAATCAAACCCCTGCGGGCGCGGAGCTCGCAGGGGTTCTTTGCTTGAGGGTAGGTACTGGAAATACTATACTAGTAAACTCATCCTCTCGTATACTTCAATAATTTTATAATATGTTGACTATAAAGCAGATATATAGACTGCGTATACGCTCCCCAGCGTTGGGTAGCCGTTGTACCATAAGGTGACTTTTTGAGGTTTTTTGACCACAGTGTGCCGGTATATCAATGTCAGCGCCGGATATCTCTCTGGCGGGAATAGAGGGGTTAGGAGAAGGTATTTTTCCGGTGCTGAGATGGGTTTAGAGCCCAGCAGACTACATTTTTGAGCCCTTGCTGCTGTAGATTCGTAGTCGTGGTACGCGGGCTATGGCCGCAGGCTTGGTACGCAGGTATTATTTTTTTCATTTTTCTACTGTGTTGCTGTCAGAGCAAAGACAGTAACAGGGTGATAGTCAACAATTAACTTTTGACTCACCTGATTAGAGGTAGTGGGAATGAATAGCTATGGTTCGTCAGGGCAGAGAAGAAGTCTAAGATCGGGCAATTACTTTCCGGAAGTGGCTTCTGACGTTCCGCCGATTTTATTCGGCCACTATTATTATTACTAGTAATAATGTAAAACCATAAAAGATGAAAGTTATGAACAAGCAGGGAAAAAGTGTTCGGAATATGGTTATTAACGGTATCTGTCTTTTCTTTTTGGTAGGCGCGGTTGCCTGTTCCAATGGGAATCAACGTAATAATGATAATGGAGCAGAAGGAACGGCCGGGGAAGGTAGCGAGATGGCAGCCGGAGATACCTGGGATAATAACCGGTTTAACACCACTTTCGCCTCCAGCAACCGGTATGGGGAGTGGGATGCGAATGGCGATAGTTACCTGGATGAAAATGAGTACAGCAGGGGCTTCTACAGTACCTGGGACACCAACCGGGATAATAAATTAGATCAGAACGAGTGGAATACAGCCTCCAAGGATTTTGGAATGCAGAACCAGACCTGGGATAAATGGGACACCAACCGGGATGGCTCCCTGGACGAGAAGGAGTATGGTACCGGCTTTAACCAGAATGGCTGGTACCGTGAATGGGACCAAGATGGCGATAAACGGATGAGCCAGCAAGAGTATAGCAATGGCTTGTTTGGCCGGTGGGACCGAAACAGTGATAGCATGCTGGATGAAAACGAGTACGGTACCTATAATACCTACTATGGTAATGGCAACGGTGCCGGAAACGGTATGAATACTGGAAATGGTGCCGGAACAGGCACTGGAACCGGAACAGGCGACAGAACTGGTAACGGAACTGGAACAGGTAACGGAACCGGAACGGGTAATGGCACTGGAACAGGCGCTGAAAATGGCACTGGAACAGGTAACGGAAATGGCGCTGGAAATGGCACCGGAACAGGTACTGGAAATGCTAATAGACCAGGCACCGGTAATGGTAACTAAGCCGGATAGCCGGTTGAAATTTAGGGCAGCCAATTATCTGATATAGAGTTTAAGATGATAGCAGATACTGCCTATTATAAATGAAAAATCGGGAGACCTGAACTTTAACTGGTTCGGGTCTCCCGATTTTTGTTGTTATAGATGTCGTACGCGTCTGGCTGAGTTGTCACATATGGCTAGTAGGATATGCAGCGGTATGTTCATCATCAATAAGAAGTATATTCTTTCTCACTGGACAAGTAAATTAAGTGATATGTTAACCAATAAGCTTTGAAACTACTATATCAGCAGGTACGCTAAAGTAGTGATAAAGCAGTAGGATAAAACTAGTATTTGTCAAAATTTACAGGAGATACTGGAGGTTGGGGATATTTATTAAACACCTGCATCATTACTTTCGTAGTACGTATACGTTCAACTACTACACCACATGTTAAAAACACTAAGCCTGGCGATCGGCCTGCTGCTTCTGAGTACCTTTGCCTACTGCCAGACGGCCGAAGAAAAACTTTCTGCACTAAAAGGGCAGTGGCAGACCAGCAAGGATGGCTTTTTACAATACAAAAGAACGGTACAAATTCCGGGTCTTAACATAGAGGATATTGCTAAACGAGCCAGGGAGTACTACCAGTCCAAATCCTATGAGAACCTGACGCAGCCGACAGCTGGTCCGGTTATACTGTTGGGGGGAACAGGTACCTTTAAAGAGGTACAGGCATCCGAAAGTAACGGAGTTAAAACTACGGTAGATGCTACCCACTACCTGCACGTAGCTTCGGCCGATGGCAAAGCCGAGATCGTGATTACCTGCCTGCAGTACCTTTTTCATATCGGATCGGGGAGCGATGCCGGCTACGACGCAGTACTGATCTCTACGCTGTATCCGGTTAATGCGCAGGCCCCCAGAAGTGATAAGCTCATCGACGCCTTCCTGGGCACCACCCAAAGCGCTACGGCCCGGCTGGACGAGATCGAAAAGGCCCTGAAAGAGGGAAAGCCATGATGAGAGCCGCAGGAGGGCAAACGCCTTACGCAGAAAGTAGGCAACTACGTAGCCCGAATACGCACGGGAGCAGTAAACTATAAGTACCGAACTACTGAATAGTTGTAACTCCTGCTATGAAACTTCTGCCTCCGGTCTTCTTATTTATTGGTCTCCTGGCTAGTACGGCTCACGCTCAAGACCGGGCTTCTGGCCTGGTATTTCATGATCTGAATAAAAACAAGGTACTTGACCGGGGCGAACCTCCTTTGTCGGGGATCTGTGTTTCCAACGGGCGGGAGGTAGTCAAGACCGGAAAAGACGGGAGATGGACACTACCTTCGGGAGAAGATACCGGTTTTTTTGTCATCAAGCCGGCAGGGTACATGACCCCGGTCAGCCCCGACATGATTCCGCAGCACTACTACCTGCATAAGCCAGCGGGCTCGCCCGGACTAAAAGTGGCCGGGGTAGCGCCTACCGGTAAGCTGCCCCAATCCATTGACTTTCCGCTCTGGCCGCAAAAAGAAGACCGTAAGTTTAAGGCACTGGTATTTGGGGACACGCAGGCGCGGGGAATAAAGGAGGTTAATTACGTAAGCCACGACGTGGTCGAGGAGTGTATAGGTACCGGGGCCAGTCTGGGGATTAGCCTGGGCGATATCGTGGCCGATGATCCAAATCTGTTTCAGGAAATCAACCAGAGCATAAGCCAGATTGGGGTACCCTGGTATAATGTATTTGGCAACCATGACTTCAACCGCGGCGCCCCGGACGACCGCTACACCGACGAAACCTTCGAGCGCTTTTATGGGCCCAGTACCTACGCCTTTGAGTACGGGCAGGTGGCGTTTATTTCGCTAAAGAATGTCTATTTCAATTCCGAAGGAAAGTACATTGCCCACTTCACCGGGCAGCAGCTGGACTTTGTCCGGAACTACTTGGCTCAGGTACCCACCGACAAGCTGGTAGTACTGGTCATGCACGCCCCCGTCGTATCCTGCGACAACCGCAAGGAGCTGTTTGACATCCTGAAAGAGCGCCCGCATACCTTATCCATAGCCGGACATACGCACACGATGGCCCATGTATTCGCCGATGAAAAGCAGGGCTGGCACGGCCCCCGGCCGCACCACCATTTTATTAATGCGACGGTTTGCGGGAGCTGGTGGTGCGGGATTAAGGACGAAACGGGTATCCCGCATGCCACCATGAACGATGGCGCGCCCAACGGCTACTCCCTGCTAACTTTTGACGACAACCGCTATTCCATCCAATTCAAGGCCGCCCGCCGCCCCGCCGACTACCAGATGAATATTTACCTGCCCGACGATATACCTCAGGCCGGGCTGGATACTACTTCGCTGGTTGTAAATGTGTTTGCGGGCTCCTCCCGCTCCCGGGTGGAGATGAAAGTAAAGGGGCAGTCGGACTGGTACGGACTGGCTTACACGCCCATGCACGATCCGGGAGTAGCGGCTATGCAGCCTTATAATCCTTATCTGGAAGCCAAAATAAATGGTACTGCCCTGGACACCGTTTTTGGCTGGCAGATGGATAGCCCGGCGATGTCGTACCACATCTGGAAAGGAAAGCTGCCGGGGACTCTTCCGGCCGGTACCCACCTGCTCATGGTCAGGACCACCGATATGTTCGGGCAGGTCTATACCGGCCACCGGATATTCCGGGTCAGGTAGGGGACTGGCTATAACGTCCTAAGGCTATCAGTGGAGAGAAATACCCGGTCTAATTGTCGAAGAAGTGCTTCAGGTTTTTATGCTTTTTGAGCATGTTCAGCTCTGAAATAAAAATAGGCTTGCTGACAAAAGTTATGACACTGGAATAGTGGAAGGCGTGTAATTTATCTTCCGGGTCGGTAGAAGAAGTCAGCATACAGATACTGACGTCTGGAAACAGGTGGGCAAAGCTACCGGAATACTCGTCCAGAAAGTCCCAGCCATTCATAACGGGCATATTTATATCCAGAAATATCAGGTCCGGAACAATACCCGCTTCACCAGCGGCCAGCTTTTGGAAGTACTCTACTCCTTCCTGACCATTCCTCAGGGAAATTATATTTTCAGCAAAGCGATGCCGGCTGATGGTAAGCTTCAGGATTTTGATAGTAATGTCGTCGTCTTCAATCAGTAGTATATTTTTTATCATCAGCAGGCTGGTTGGTCGGTTACAAGAAAAAGCTTGTAGGTTACAAATCCTAACCGTTTATACAACCGTACTAATAAATTTAGCGCAGGAGGTACCCCACGGGTATATCCTGCGATCCAGCAAATGAATGTAAACCTTACAAATAAGGCCGAAAACAGGCTTAAAGAAAAGATGGCAGAACGACGACAGCAGGTACCTGCCCGGTGCCACCTGCCTACACCACCGCCATCTCTTCCGGTTTTTTTACCGGAGCTGAAAAGCTCAGCCGTAAAAACAGCAGGATATAAAACAGGTCAATGAAGACCGGTACTACCGAGCCGGGCCCCTGGTAGAGGGCGTTACCGAAGTAGTTGTCGGAGGTGCGGATGTCCAGGAAGAAATAAACGGAGTGCATCAGTACCAGCGCCCGCGCCACCCAGACTTGCTTTACCGGGTTTTCGGCCAGAATGCCAAGCATCATGATCAGGCCGCCGATCATGAACATGTGCAGAAAAACCCAGAACATGGCGTCGTGGTAGTGCGGTGAGGCCAGGAGGTTGGTAGGTACGTTAAACTCCGCCATTTCATTCATGACGCCTCCCACCAGCATGGTACTGGCCAGGAACATATCCAGTGTACCTACGGTGATACAGGTGGCTTTAAAGCCAGGCAGGAATTTAGTAATTGAGAACATAGCGTGTAAGGAGAGTTGCGCCTAAATTTAAAAATATTGCGATACAGCGTATTCAGCGCGCGGCAGAATTTTCAGGATTGTCCCGGATTCTGTCGGTAATTTTCCCTTTACAGCGTAGTGTATTTACTTTATTTGGCTGGCTTTAAAACAGGTCGTGATTGGGCAGGTACTACTTGCGATGGGGAAGGTACTACTTCCGCTACCTCTTCACCTGCCCTGTCGGGTACCCTGATTTCGTACCCCCGGGCCGGTACGCTCAGCGAGTAGCTGGAGGTGTTGATAAGCCAGGGGTTCAGCTCCCGTAGCTCCTTATAGGTCGTGTTGTGCTGCTTGGCAAAGGCTATCATGTTTATATTCCTTTCTACCCGTACCATCTTGAACTTGTAGGGCTGGTACTGGTCTTCGGGCCGGATAAAGTACCCGTAATCCTCCGGATTTTCCATGATCAGTTTGAACGCGATGAGGCGGTATACGTAGCGGCCGGTTTCGGGATTGAGGTACAAGTCCCAGAAATTATCCGTCTGCTGCACGTTGAGAATACCTTTTACACCGCTGAGTCCCCGGTTGTAGGAGGCCGCTACCAGCGACCAGCTTCCCAGGTGCTTGTGGGCCCACTTCAGGTACTTGCTGGCGGCCTCGGTGGCCAGTTTGGGGTCTTTGCGCATGTCTACGTCACCACTGATGGTCAGGCCGTAATCCCGGGCGGTAGCGGGCATAAACTGCCACATACCCACGGCTCCGGCGTAGGAGCGGGCGGTATTCTGAAACTCGCTTTCGGCTACGGCCAGGTATATAAAGTCAGTAGGTACCCCGTTGTCGCGCAGGGTTTTCTCGATCAGGGGGCGCCAGCGTTCTATCCGTTTAAGGATAAACATGGTATTGGAATGCCGGAAGGTATTGACAATTAACTCATGTTCCACCCCTTCCCGTACGTCGTCGCGTTCCAGGGGTATTTTTTCACCGGCAAAGGTTAAGTTCTCCGGAATGGGAGGCATACTAACTGTTTGCGGACGTTGGGGAAAGTCGCCGCTCGCCAGCGCTTTCTCAGTCGCGGTACTGTCTTTTTTAGGAGATGCAGCTTCCCGGGAGCTGCATCCCAGTAGCAGAATTAAACCGAAAAGAGATACATAACGCATAGTTCAAAATTAAAACGGGTGGAAAAAGGTAACAAGTGCAGATGCGTTTTGTTTGTCAGGATTATCGTACGGTGTTGTAGCAGGAGGGGTATATTAGCAGGATTTCGGGCTGAACAACTTCCTGCTGACATTAAAACCGACCATTTATCCTTACGGGGAATAAAAGGAAAAAAGAAGTACCTATGTAGCCCCCAACTACTGTACCAACTGAAGGTACAGCCGGTCCAGGGTAGTGGGGGCGTCGGTACAGAGGCCCGGATGAACCGCCGAGGTCTGCACAACGGTACTGCGGGCGGCGGTGAGCCAGCGAAAGCGACTGGCCACCGGCAACTGCCCGATGGGGCCACCTTCCCGGCGCCCCGCGCAGATGCGCTCAAAAGCCCGCAGGCGTTCTTTGAGTTCCTCCAGGTCCAGTTCGGGCGAAAACGCCCGCAGCCGCGGCTCGTTCAGTTCGTAACGGGTCTGCAGAAATCCCTGCGCCGAGCAGTAAAGGATAACGCCGACATTCAGGAACTCCTCGCGCTCGACCCGTGGTACTACCCGGATAACGGCATACTCAAATAAGTGCTTTTCTGGCATTCTCTGCTTCGTTGACAAATACTTCTGAATGGGCCAGGCGGGTAGTCAGAAACTGTACGTACACCTGCCGCTGCTGCCGGGCTTCTCCTTCCGGCAGCCACTCATCCGGCACCAAAGATACAATAGATTGAATTCGCTCCTTAGTAAGCAGGGAGCGGAAATCGGCGTCAACCGCCCCGAGTTCGGTGGCCAGGGGCAGCAGCACGTGGTCTTTGACCGGTAAAAAAGGTCGCCGGGCCTGTTCCTCCCAGTTTTGCTCCGAATGGTGAAAGTACAGCGAAGCGCCGTGGTCAATCAGCCAGAGTTCCTTATGCCACATGAGCATGTTCGTATTGCGGGCGGTACGGTCTACATTGGTGACGAGGCAGTCCAGCCAAACGATCTGGGAAGCCAGCCGCGCGTCCGGAGTTGTCACCAGCGGGTCAAAGGTGATGGCCCCGGACAGGTAGTGAAGCGCCAGGTTCAATCCCTCACTGGCCCGCAGCAGGTCCTGAATTTCCTCGTCGGGTTCGGTGCGGCCAAAGGCTTCGCTGAGTCCGGCAAAAACGATTTCCGGAATGCGCAAACCCAACGCGCGGGCCAGTTCGCCGGCTATGAGTTCGGCAATGAGTGCTTTGGGTCCTTGTCCCGCCCCCCTGAACTTAAGTACGTACAGAAAATCGTCGTCGGCTTCCGCAATGGCGGGCAGTGAACCGCCTTCGCGCAGTGGTGTCACGTAGCGGACTACCTGAACGGTTCGGAGTTGCGGTTTGGTGTCACTCACGGGGGTACAATTAAAATCATTCAGGCCGGCTCTCTACCGGCATTAACTAAAACTAAACCCGGCGGGAGTTGTGCTGAAATGTAGGGTTAATTTCTCAAAAAAGTCTATTTCTCCGCTTTTCCTGACTTATAACTACCTGTCAGCTTACTTTCTTTTTTAGCCCCGAAATGAGAAAAAGATTTCCGGTATTAGAGCTCTTACTGGCTGATGAATAAGCCTGACCGCATGGCCCATTTTTTTAACTTATATAGTTACAATGCCCTTTTGGGTTTGCAAAGACCTTTTTCAGGTAAACGTTGGTTACCTGAATCTATACATTACCCATCAACAAGACCCGTTAAACATGAAAAATATAGCGAAAATACTCCTGATAGTACTGCTCACAGTAGGGGCAGTCAGCTACACGAGCAGGCAGGTACAGCCCATAACTCCCGTACTCAAAAATAACCTGATACGTGTTACTGCTACCAGCCCGGACCAAAATGAATCTCTGGATACTCTTGGCACTGACCGAATAACTCCCAAAGATACATTGTATGAAAATGCCGAACCGGCCCTGACCCCGGCGGAGGTACGCTACATCTGGATGAAGACGACCGATTCCCTGAGAAAAAACCTGAGCGGAACAAAGAAAGAGCTGGTGCTGGCCCTGAACCGGATCAGCGAAAACAGGATCAGACGACTGGATTCACTTATAGTACCGGATACCGTTACTGCTGATTTTCTGGCGTATTCGCCCTTCCCGTTTCAGCTTGATTCTTTATCTGAAGTGGAGAAAATGCTTTTCTTCGACTACCGGATTCAGGCTTTTGGTGTGTACGAAAATGGGAAATTGCTTCGCTGGGGACCGGTAAGTATGGGTCGTGAAGGGAAACTTACGCCTACCGGCTTGTACCACACCAACTATAAAAAGAAACGTAAAATAAGTACCGTAGACAGTGACTGGATCATGGACTGGTACTTCAATATTATGAATTTTGAAGGAATAGGTATGCATGAGTACAGCATGCCGGGCTACCCGGCCAGTCATGGGTGTCTGCGTTTGCTGGAAAAAGACGCCTTGTGGATTTATAACTGGGCCGAGCAGTGGCGCCTGACCCCCGACGAAGGTAGTGTAGTGGCGCATGGTACGCCGGTACTTATTTATGGTGCGTATGACTTTGGTAGTACCCCGCCCTGGCACGAGCTGGCCCATGATCCCAGAGCCACGGCTATTCCGGCCGATAGCCTCAATTATAAAGTAGGCCAGCACCTTGATAAGATACTTAAGCGGCAAACGGTCCGGGACTCGGTGCTGGTAGCGCGTGGGGACTAAGGGTAAGACCGAATGGGAGCCGACTACCAGAGTCGTACTCCCATACGTATGCCCAGAGTGCGGAAGTAGGCTTCGGAAAGTTCAGCCGTTCCGGAGGCAGTAAGGGCCCTGGATTTATAGATTCCGGAAAAATTATAGGTACCGGTAACTTCGGCAAAAAAACCGAAACCGGTACGTTGTAACTCTATCCCCACGGCACCCATGGCCCCTAGGGAGTATTTTTTCAGGTAGTCGAGGTTATTGGTAGAGCCGCTGGACAGGAAATCCTGCCGGTGATAGGAGGTAGGTACCACACCTTCCGCCCCGATCTTGAGGTAAGGGCGCAGCCGGTCGGTGCTTTTGGCGGGCTTTTGTATTTTTAGCGCCGCATAGGCGTCAAAACCCGTAATATCAAACTGGCTGGCCGCGTAGGTAGCTTCATTGATTTCAACCACCGACTGGTACTGCGTACGAAAGTATTCAGCGCCCAATACTACGCCAACGGGTTTGTTTTTGGACAACAAGGATAGCTGTAGACCTCCGGATGTATAATAGCCCGTGTTGGTTCCCTTGGTAGTGCCGTCTTCGGAGTACTGGGGTTTATTACCGGCAATACGGAGGGTAGGTTCCAGGCGGACGGTCAGGTTGAGTTGATGGCAGCGCTCTGGGAAGGCTTTGCATTCCATATCCTTGAGTAATTGACGAATTGCGTCCTGCTGGGGTTGACTGGCGCACTGGGAAGCCTGCTGAAAGTAGTCGTAAGCTTTTTTCCAGTCTTTTTCCCGGACATAGTAGCTGGCCCGGTCTTTGGCATTGTTGTAGCAAAGGGTCTTCTCGCAGGCGGTCACCTGGTTTAACTGACGGTTTACAAAGACCGATACTTCTTCTTTATTGCACAAATCCAGGGTACTTATCTGCTGGTACAGCTTCCGGGCCAGACCGCACTGACTGCTTTGCAGGGACTGATTGGCCTGAGCCGATAATACCGCGAAAAGACTGTCGGCGCGGGCCAGGGTTGTAAGTGAGTCCCGCAGGGATACGTACTGGGGTAGGGCGTGAGGCTTAAAATCACCGCAGCCTGCCCAGCTTATCAGCGTTTCGTCCCATAGTTGTTTGGCATTCCTGACCCGGCAGCCCGCTATTTCCTTTCTGATCTTAACAACTATTTTGTCAAAATCCTGGCGTGATCCTTCGCAGCCTACCTTAGCGGCCAGCCGACTCTGCCGGGCATCCAGTTCTTCGGCCAGGTCTGGTAATCCCAGCCGCCGGGCTTCGGTCAGGTGGCGGAGAGCTTCCTGAAAGTAGTTCCTGTCCCCGGAGGTATCTCCCGATTTCTCAAGCTCCCGGGCAATTGTCAGCAGGTAGGCAGCGTAGCTTTTGCGGGCGCACAGCTGCGCCAGGTCTCCTACTTTGGGGAGTTGAGCGGCCTTGCCAATGAGGTTGGTATAAGCACTTTGTACAAAAGCCCGGTTGTTCAGGTCGGAGCGGAGGGGGGCAATCCGGGCTTCGATGTCCCGGTATTCTGACAAAATACTAATGAACAGCCCCGACTGAGGTACCCGGGCCGGATTATTCTTCGCGTAGTTAAGGAGGTCGTTAAGCCGACATTCGGAAGCGTATTTCTGTAAAATAGTGGAGGCATCGGCGGGTGTCACCCCTTCTTCCAGACTCTGGATCTGGTACTCCAGCGATTCAATGATATAACCAGATACCGAGCGGTAATTTTTCAGGGTCTCCAGTAATTCCTGCTGGTTATTGGAAGCTTTTGCTTTGGCGAAGGCCGCACCCCAGGTACTTAGCGCCCTGGTTTCGCGCAGGCCCTGCTGGTACTGCTCCCGTAGCACGGTATTGAGGCCGCCGCCCAACTGCTGAGCTTTCACAAAACTTTTGCGGGCAGCGGTCGTGTCCAGGTTGGCTAGTTGCTGCTGGCCCCGGAATGCCCACTCAAAACCCGCCACTACCCGGGTACTTTCCCGCAATTTTTTACTCTGAATTTTATCGAGCTGCTGGAGACAGGCCTGAATCCTTTTCTCAAACAGAGACGAATGGATATCTTTCTGGAGGTCACGGTACTTGCTGTACATTTCCAGCGCCTGGGCGTAGTTGCCGAGCTCGTACAGTTGTTCGGCCGCCTGAAAAGTAGCTTTCAGGCCCCGGGTCAGGACTATTCTTTTCTGAAATTCCGGCACTTCAGGTACTCCCGAGTACAGGGCAAGCGCTTCGTCAAACTTACCGGCGTTGAGTTTATGATCAGCTGTGATCCAAATGTCGTAAAGGTTACGGTTCTGGAACAGCTGGGCCCGGGCACCGGCCGGCAGAATAAGCAGAAGTACTACGAAAAGTAAATGTTTTATTCGCATTTCTTAGGTGCGGATTCAGACAAGGCAGCCGCATACTGGTAATACTGATTGGGAATAAAATACAAATTCGGGCTTTGGGCAGTATGGTACTTCTGGCATTCGGCCGTAGCCCGGGCTTCGTAGGCGGTAGCCAGACTGTCGAGCCGGGCTTCGGTTTCGTCCGAAAAAGGCACGGCAGCCGCGGTTTTAAAGTGCTCCATTGCTTTGTCGTATTCGCCTTTTCTTTCTTCGGCCATGCCCATTTCAATGGAACGATCAAAGGCCGCCAGGTTGGGATGCCGCGTGGCGGGTGCAATACCTTTAACCCGCAGGGCCGCAAGGGCCAGTATCAGCCCGATTACGGTTAATAGCAGAGCGGTGGGGGTTAGCCGGAAACGGAGAAACGTCCGGGAGGGAGCAGTTTTGAGTACTTCTTTTGGGAGTTCGGGAGCAGGTGCCAGGGCGGTATCTGCCGCGGGCGCAATGGCGAGTACACCTTTCCAGAACCGGCGGATCAGGTCGTGCTCCTTGGGGTCAGCGTGTTTGCTGGCCTGCTTCCGGTAAAATATCAATAGTCCGTCGCCCAGCCGGAAAAATTCGGGCGTACTGACCGATACAATCGTTTCGTGCGGTGTAACGGGCAGGGTGTCAATCAGGAGGCTCAGCTGTATTTTTTCCTGCGGAAGCAGCTCGCTGTTGATGACCGGAGCGCAATTAACCGGCGTGCCATGCTCCCACACAAAGTACCGGCAGTTGCCGCTCAGTGACTGGCCTACCTTCCGCAGCCCCCGCACGGCCGAATGGTGCCAATACAGATTGGCGTCATATTCGTAGGCAAATATTTGGATAATAACCGGCGTTTTCTGGCCCGAGGAGTAGTCGTCGGCCAGCCACTGTTGCACGTTCAGACTGCTGTCCGCGTCTACTTCTTTGGTAAGTTGATAGGCTCCTTCAAAGAAACCGCCTACTTGTAATGACATAATATTGAGAGGAGGAATAAACTCTAAAAACCGTTCACTTCAATTGGATTGGACCATCTAATCTTATCCAGCAAAAATGATGCTATAAATTTAGTTAAAATAATAGTGTCCTCATATTGAACGGCTGGCTTATAGTCTGGATTCTTAGTAAACGGTACTATAATTTTAATCCCAAACCCGGAGAATGTGTATTTGATACTACTGCTTCAACCGGAAAGTAGAAGGTGCCGGTTCATAATAAGCCGCGCTATGCGCGTATTGTGACATTCCGGCCCTGATTCGGGACGGACATCTGGTGGTCATACCCATTATCGTGCTGGTACACGGTATCTTGATTGTGGGGATTGCCCGGCTCTTCCGGCAGGACTGGGACGTAGTAGCCGTAGCCTCGCAGGCCAATATCGGCGGGGCCAGTTCGGCCCTGGCCCCGCCCGACCTGAAGTTACCGGCTATACTGGTAGGTACCCTGGGCAACGGCCTCGGTACCTACGCGGGCTTTCTGGTGGCGGAGTGGCTGCGGCAGGTATAGCCCTGTAAAAAATCAGGTACCATTAGCCCGCTACCGCCGCCGCCCGCACCGGCAGGTGCCGGATGCGCTTACCGCTGGCCCGATAAATAGCGTTGACGACCGCCGCCGCCGTAGGCCCCTGCGCGGCTTCGCCGGCCCCGAGCGGCTCCTCGTTCGGGCGGGGGATGACGACTACCTCCACCAGCGGTACATCGCTGTACCGGAAAATAGGGTAGGAGGTCCAGTCACGGCTGTTGACGTGTTGCTTATCAAAAAGTACTTCCTCTTTGAGCGTCCAGCTGGCCGATTGCACCATACCGCCTTCGGTCTGGTTGATGATGCCGTCCAGGTTTATGACTTCTCCGGCGTCTATTACGGCCCACATGCGCAGTACCTGTACCTCGCCGGAAGCCTTGTTCACGGCTACTTTGGCGGCCACAGCGCAGTAGGTAGCCGTATTTTTATAGCGCGAAAAGGCTACGCCCATTCCCTCGCCGGGGCCGGGTTTTTCCGGTTGTATCATTTCTTTCAGCTTCTGCATCACGGCTATGGCTCGCTCGTCAGTAGAGTGCATGATCCGGAAGTCCAGCGGGTCTTTATTCGCTTTTACCGATAATTCATCCATAAATGATTCAATCGCGAATACATTAGCATAAGCACCCAGGCTCCGCAGCGCCGACACCCGTAGTGGTCCCTCGAACGCATGAGCGTCTATTTTGAGATTAGGAATGGCATAGTAAGGCTCCGAGTTGCGGAAACCACCCCCGGCATAGCCTCCCGAAGGCGGGGCAAACGGCTGCGCCAGGTAGCGCGCCGCCAGCAGGTTGCCCGGATTACCACCGGGACGGGTACTGTGCGAGTCGGTCCAGAGGGCGTAGCGCCAGTGGCTGATTTTGCCCGTCTCGTCCAGGCGGGCTTCGGCTTCCATGCGCATGGCGCTGCCGTAGGGTTCCCAGGCGTGTTCGTCCTCCCGCATCCACTGCATGCGCACGGGGCGGTCGGGATAGGCCATCGCTACCAGGGCGGCGTCGGCGGCTACATCGTCGGCGCCGTTGTGGCCGTAGCAGCCCGAGCCGGGTACTCCCTTTAGGTGAATTTTTTCGGGGTCCAGGCTTAGCATTTTGGCCAGCGCGTCGCGCAGCGGGTACACGCCCTGCGTGTGTGTCCAGACGTGCAGGGTACCTGCCTGGTACAGCGCTACTGCGCAGGAAGGGCCAATGGAGCCGTGCATCTGGTAAGGCTTAAAGTAGCTGGCTTTCAGCGTACGGGCATCCGGCTGGTCCAGCGCGGAGGTGGTACCCTGGTTTTTGACGCTCTGGCTCTTGAGGGGAAGCGTTTTTATATACGTTTCCAGATCCTGTCCTTCGGGAAGCGGCGGGGTAGCAGACCAGCGGGCGTGTTCGCGGGCGGCTTCAAGCGCTTGCATCGCCTGGTACTCCTGCTCCGTTACCACCGCCAGAAAGGTACCATTGACCACGGTTTTCAGCAGCCCCGGTACTTTAAAGCTCTTCTCGTCGAATCCTTCCAACCGGGCCCGGTAGGCCGGGGGCCGTACCACCCGCGCGTGTACCATGCCCGGCAGCCGCAGGTCCTGCACGTACACCGGCTCGGCCCGTACCATCTGCTCAATGTCGGTGCGGGGAATGGCCTTGCCCACGTAGCGGTACTCGCTCTTTGGTTTGAGCTTCACCGACGGATTTACTTCCCCTTCCAGTTGTTTGCCGTTCAGGAGCTGCGCGAAGCTAAGTACCTGGTCAGTAGTCCCTTTCAGGCTGACCTTGCCGTTGCTCAGGCTAAGCTGTTCCGGCTTCTTGCCCCAGCGCTGAGCGGCTAGTTCCAGCAGTTGCTGGCGGGCGGCGGCGGCGGCATAGCGGACCGACATGGCGCTGCGCTCAATGGAACCGCTCCCGGCGGTGTAGCCTTCGTTGGGCGTGCGACCGGTTTCAGCCAGATAGACCTCTACCTGCGCCAGTTCAAGGTCCAGTTCTTCGGCGGCTACCTGCGCAATGGCCGTCCGGATGCCCTGCCCCAGCTCCATTTTTCCGGTAAATACCCGCACGCGGCCGTCTTCAAGTACTTCCAGCCAGGCGTCTATGCGGTCTTCTACGGCCAGACTTCCGGGTAGGGTACCCTGCAGGGGCGTAGCGGAGGCATCGGCCCAGCGGGTACCCGTCATCGAAAAGCCAATGGTAAGACAGCCAAGGCTGCTGATAAACTGCCGACGCGACTGCTGTGGATTATAGGCTGATTCTTTCATAGGGGAGCTCGTAATAAGTGGGGTCAGGACTCTTTGGCGGCGCGGCGGATGGCTTTCATCACCCGCGTCTGCGAACCACAGCGGCAGAGGTTACGCTCCATGCCGACCCGGATAGCCGCATCGTCGGGTTGCTTATTGGTTTCCAGCAGCGCTACGGCAGCTATGACCATACCGTTGAGGCAGTACCCGCACTGGGCGGCCTGCTCCTGCACAAAGGCCCGCTGCACCGGGTGCAGTTCGCCGTTGGGGTGGGTAAGGCCCTCGAGGGTCATAATTTTCCGGCCCTCCATGGACTCCACCGGTACCCGGCAACTGGGCATAGCCACGCCGTCCAGTAGTACCATGCATGCTCCGCATACTTCGTGGCCGCAGCCGTACTTGGGGCCGTTCAGCTCTAGCTGGTTGCGGAGTACGTACAGCAGGGGCGTATCAGGCTCTACCCGGACGGTATGCGGCTGGCCGTTGATGTGTAGCGTGAGGTCTTTTTCCATAGCGGCGGGGGAGTGGTTGGGGAAGTACTATAAAGATAACAACCGGTACCTCGGTTTATTGTTGGAAAAGGCAGGTAGTGGTTGAATTTACCCTCTTTCTATTGCCCTAGACCACCGCCTCCCGGCTAAGTGTATCTGCTAACCCTGATTTGTAATCAGGGGCGCCCGGCCAGGGTTGTATCGTATAGCGTCTGTGACGTGATTTAATAGCGGGGCTAGTGTCGCACGGTTCTCCGCTGGGGTTGAAAACGCTACCTGAAACAATCCCAGCGGGGAACCGGCCCAATTACAAATTGGGGTTTGCTGCTGTCCGGGAAGTGATAGAACTGGGAAATCGTGACTTGCAGCCCTATAACACATTCGTACCATTTTATGGCTTTTTTACGTCATTTTCTACCGCAGCAAGGGAAGAGTACCTAGTTTTGGTCAAAAACCCGACCTGATAACCCATGCTTTCTACTTCCACCATCCGCCGCTACGAACTTCTGATAGTACTCAGCGCGGCAGCGGCTTACGTTGTTCGCCGTCTATTTGAAATTGCCGACCAATTTGACCCCGATATCCGGCTGGCTCAATCGGAAAATGTCAAAACTTCGGTCATTCTGGAAGACCTCGCGACTTTCGATTACAATCAGAACGTTATTTTTCCGACCATAGCGGGTGCCATACTTTTTATGAGCGCCTGGTATGTTTTTCACTACCTGGTCTTTCCGCGTATCCGTGAAAAAAACTTCGAAACGACCACGCTCATTCTTGGGGCGCTGACCGTAGTGCTGGTGGTAGGTAGCCTGTTTGTGTACAGCTATTTCAAGCTGGAATGGCGTTTTCGCTACGATGCCGCCAGTATTTCCGGTTTCCGGGTGTACTCCCTGTTCCGAAAGCTCTATTTGTTGACCAACACCGTGGGGCTACTCCTGATTTTGCTCTGCTACGAAGCCTTCGCCCAGGTGTTCTATTATACGGCAGAGCTATACGAACGGCAGCGCCAGCCCCGGCATCAGATGCTCCTGTACGCCATGCTTGTGCTGGTAGGAGCTACCCTTATTGTATGGGTAACGACGGGGCGCATAACCAATCTGGTCCTGGGCGGGCAGGGCGTTGCACCCAGCCTAGTGATCATCACCTTTACAGTAGTATTGCATCATCTGTTCTTCAAAAAAGTAATACCGTATTTCTCACGTTTCCAGCTTAATACGCTCGATGGCTTCCTTTACATGTTTGCGGGGATTTGTGCCTACGGGCTGTTCAGCCTGCTGATGTTTTTTATTGTGATGCGATTTAGAGGCGGGGATGGCTCACCGGTTGTGGCTTTTTACCTGCTACCCAGCGGACTGGGGCTGGCCACAGCCATTATCCGCTGGATTTTCTTTGTCGAGAACCAGCAACTCCAAACCCAGGTCTTACAAAAGTCAGCCGAACTCAGTACTCTGCGCTCGCAGATAAATCCTCATTTTCTGTTCAATGCGCTCAATACTCTGTATTCGGTGGCGATGAAAGAAAAAAGCGAAACTACCGCTGATGGAATTCAGAAGCTCGGCGATATGATGCGCTTTATGCTCCACGAAAATAACCAGGACCGTATACCACTGAGCAAGGAAATAGAATACCTGCACAACTTTCTGGATTTGCAACGGATACGGCTGGACGAATCGCAGGACATCGAAATCCGGGTAAATATTCAGGAACCGGACCGGAAAGTCTACCTGGCACCCATGCTGCTCAATCCCTTTGTGGAAAACGCCTTCAAGCACGGTATCAGTTTCCGTAAGCCCTCGTGGGTATACATTACCCTCACGCAGGATGCCACCAAACTGTACTTTAAAGTGCATAATAGCTCACATCCCCGAAATTCTCCTGATCTGGAAAAAGGTCAGTCGGGCATCGGGTTGGAAAACGTCCGAAAGCGTCTGGAACTACTCTACCCCAATCGGCACACGCTGGATATTCAGGCCACGGATCATGATTTTTTTGTATCATTGATCCTGGGAATTTACTAATGAGTATGATACTGACCGCCATTGCCATAGACGACGAACCTCACGCGCTGGACGTAGTGCAGATGCACGCCGCCAAAGTTTCGTTTCTGGATATCGAAGCGACTTTTACCGACGCCTTTGAAGCAATACCCTACCTGCAGGAACAAAGCATTGATCTTTTGTTTCTGGATGTAAAAATGCCTGACATTTCCGGAATCGAATTTGTTAAATGCCTGCAGCAAGTACCCATGGTGATTTTTTCAACAGCTTATTCAGAGTACGCCGTCAAAGGGTTTGAACTGAACGCCGTGGACTATCTGCTCAAACCCTATTCGCTGGTCCGATTCACGCAGGCCTGCAATAAAGCTCTGGAAATAAAGCAGCTACGCCAGGGAACTTTGGCCGGAAAAATACTGGCTATCCAAGGGTTTATATTTGTCAAGACTGGGTATGAACTGGAAAAAATCTGGTTGAAAGACCTGCTCTACCTCGAAGCCGAGGGGAACTATGTAGCCTACGTACTAGCCGACCGCAAACTTCTGAGTAGACAAAGCATCTCGGAAGCCCTTCAGACTTTGCCGGGTCAGGGCTTCATCCGGGTGCATCGCTCCTTCGTGGTAGCCACGGCCCATATCCGAAAAATAAGTAAACAAAGCGTCTGGATCAATAACCGGGAAATTTCAATCGGAGCCTCATTCGAAGGAAAATTCGAAGAGATTCGGGTACTGCTTTCTATCTAACGAATCAATCGTACCTGCCGACTTAGAACAGACTATCTACTTATCCTGTTAACCATGATTTTAAATTAGGGGCACTCGGAGGAGTCACCGTAGCAGCGGTGGCTCCCGGCCAGAGTTGCATCGTATAGCGACTTTGACGCGATTTAATAGCTAGTAGGCCTAGTATCGCGTCACACGGTCCCCCGCTGGGGTTGCTTCGTTTTCCTCAGAAAGAATAGTAAGGTAATTGATGTACAGTAGAAGGTGATAAAATGAAAGCAACTTCTATCAACATCTTATACTATCTTATTTGGCATGCCGTAGGCATTCTTTTTTCTACAATATTTCGAGTTGAGCAAGCTTCTCTTCAAGCTCCTCTTTTACTTTCAGCAACTCTTCTTTCTTCTGTTTAAAATACTCTTCCCAGTCTCCAGCGCATGTAATTTTACAGTAAGCATCAGACTCTTTGAGGGATATAACTTTGATTTCAAGACTGTTCCGCTTTTCTACCAGTATATTCCGTCGGTGTATTAACTTCTCCTTATGAGTTAACACCTGAGATGAAAAACCATAAATACCATTCCTAATATCGCGATAGAGCTGTTCAATTCTTTGAAGGTCATTGGTTTCGTAAGCTTCTTTTAATTCTATAAATACCAAATGAGCGGCCTCCTTCTGATCATCAGCTACCTTATCTGGATGACATATCTTTGAGGCTTCCCGATACATATCTTTTATGGACTTTTCTTCTTCCTGATTCAGCTTTACAAATATCTTCTTTTTGTTCAGTTCATGTGAATGCTGGTATTGTTGATAATTGCTCTTGGCTTCTTCGGTTTCCTGTTGGTTATTCTCACGCTGTGCGACCTGCTGTTGTAGTAAAAATATCAATAGGATCAAATCTCCTAACTGCTGTGAATGCTGTACTGAAAATTTATATATTGTCTTTTCTAATTCTACATATTCATTTTCAATAGATGCAATCTGCCATTCCAATGATTTAATTTCCAGCTGGAGCGCAGCTATCTCTTCATCACTTCTAACAACGAGTTGCTTCATACGGCCAAGCAAATGACCAAGCAACTCAACAGCTTTGGAATATTCTTTCTTATCGATCTTTCTTAAAATGTCATAAACATCTTTAAGCGATTTTTCTTTTTCTGTAACGGGCAGTATTTTTTTTATTTTCGAAAGTTGGTAACTTATATCCTCTTCATCTTCCAACCGGATCAGATTCAGCAACATTTCAAGCCGAATTACCAACTTACCCCAATCTACCTGGGCGACGTTCTCGCCGGTTTGACTGGCTTTGAGTGACTCAAACTCTTGAAGGAAATCTATAATAAGTAGTTTGTCATCTTCTACAATCGTCAGGCTCTCATGGTTGGTTTGCGCTTTGCGTGTCCAGTTATAGGATCCAAATAGTAATGTTACTTCGTCTATTATACAAAATTTATTATGCATCAGGGGCGCGCGCTCATCAGCATCACCCACAAACCATACAGATCCTCCCAGCCGTACAAATCTATTAAAGTCCAGACCTGACTCTTTATTGAATCTATGGTTCGCCAGAAGTATTTCTATCGCTACCCCTTCTTCAAGTTTACGGCAAAGTATATCAAATAGTTCTGCATCAGTGAACCAGGCTACAACAATCCGTATGGATTGATCAGCCTTACTCAGCTCCTTAACAATTTGTTTCTGTATGTTTTCGAAGTAAGCCTGAGTGGGCATGGATTTATAAAACTATTTATGAAAAATGGAAAACTGAGTAAAGACACCGCATTAGGTATCATTATAGTATAGGCCGGATTTTTGTTTTAATTAATTCTAAATTTTCTTTGTATACTTTATCCTCTGGATCCAGGCTCCATGCTTTTTTATAATAATATAGGGCAGACACTAAATCATCAATCTCTTCATATTGAGTTGCAAGGTTATTAAGAGTAGTATGGTCATTTGGGTAATTGGATAGGTAGCGCGTATAGTAGTCAATTGCACTATGAGGTTGATTCAACTTCAAATAGCATGAAGCAATATTACCAAACATGGATTCAAGTTGGGGATTAAGCTCAACAGACTTTAGGTAATCTTTGATTGCATCAGAATAGTTTTCGATATTGTATTTTGCATCGCCTCTGTTACTATACACGTCAGCATTCTCAGGATCCAGTGCAATAGCCTGATCGTAGTCGGCTATGGCTCCTGTATAGTCTTCAAAATTGTATTTCGAATTACCCCTGCGATAATACGCAAGGGTATATTTTGGATCCAGAGCAATAGCCTGATCGTAGTCGGCTATGGCTCCTGTATAGTCTTCAAGATTGTTTTTCGAATTACCCCTGCTATGATAGGCAAGGGTATATTTTGGATCCAGAGCAATAGCCTGATCGTAGTCGGCTATGGCTCCTGTATAGTCTTCAAGAGCGTTTTTTGCAACGCCTCTGTTAAGATACGCATTAGCATGGATAGGATCCAGAGCAATAGCCTGATCATAGTCAGCTACGGCTCCTGTGTAGTCTTCAAGACTGTACTTTGCAATTCCCCTTCCATAAAATGAGAAAGCATCCTTAGGATCCAGAACAATAGCCTGATCATAGTCGGCTTTGGCTCCTGTGTAGTCTTCTAAGTCCTTCTTTGCAGATCCCTTATTCTGATACGCATAAGAACAAGTAGGATCTAACATAAGGGATTGCTCATATTCGGCAATAGCCCCTAAATAGTCTTCAAGGTCAAATTTTGCATTACCTTTATTACAATACGCATTAACATATTTCGGATTCAAGGCAATGGCCTGGTTAAATTCATCGATTGCGCCTGTAGGATCTAGTAGCTCAAGCTTTGAGAGGCCTCTGAGGTTGTAAATGGAAGGTTGCTTGTTGTCTAGCTCAATTGATTTAGATAGTTGTTCAAGAGCAGCATCATAATTTTTCAACTCATAATAAGCTTCGCCTAGCATAGAGTAAGCATAAGGCCAGATAGGCAGTTCTTTAATACACCTATTTGCTACTATTTTCAGAGCTTCCCATTGCTTTGCTTCATTTAGTTCATCCAAAATTTCCTTCCAGAATAGCTGACGGGAGCTCAACAGCTTATCTACCACTTCAAATTGTTTGCTTACTTGTTGAAGTACCTGTATACTGGATGTGGTAACGATGTCGGACATGAATATATAGCTTATAGGTGCTTCTGGTAAGTCAGGAACTTAAAGCAGGGTTTTCTTATAAAAAAGACAAGGAGCAGTAAATCATACCTTTGTGGTTTCCAGACTACAAAAAGATGACTACTATTCCTTGCCAATGTAAAACTACCACTTTTTTTCAATTGCTTCAAAATACACCCGCCCTTGGTAGGCGTGATAATAGGGGCAAAAAACATGATATGGCATTTGTACTCACAGGTTTAACCTTGCTACCCCTGAATTGCAATCAGAGTTGCTTCGTATAGCATCTGTGACGCGATTTGAAAGCTAGTAGGCCTAGGGTCACGTCGCGTTGAAAACGCTATGTAAGGCACCGTCCCAGCGGGGCACCGTCCCAATTACAAATTGGGGTTAGCTGGAAAATCAAAAACAGGTAAAGTACTACTCCGCCAGCGCCTGCCGGATCTGCTCCAGGTGGTGGGTGTTATGCCAGGCTATCTTCTCAAATTCATCTTTTAGGGTGCGCAGGCCGGTTTCGCTGTGGACGAAGGGTTTTTCGGCAGATGTTTCGTAATGGTACTTAGCCAGGTGGATGACACCCTCCCGCACGGCGGCGTAGATAGCCTTATTAATGGACAAGGGGAAGGTACTGTAGTCTAACTGCTCGTTCCAGCGGTCCTGGTCAAACGCCCAGATGACCTGCCTGGGCTCCGCTATAACCCGCCGTACCCGCTCGTAAAGTACCGTTTCGGCGTCGGCCAGGTGGTTGAGGAGCTGCCGGACGGTCCATTTGCCGGGGGCGTAGGATTTGGCCAGTTCGGTTTCCGGCAGGTCGAAGTACCTTAGCGTTTGTTGCCGGGTCATTTCCAGTTGTTCGGGGAGGTGCATAGGGGCTTGGGTCAGAAGTAGAAAGCTATCCCTAAAACTACGCAAAATTCTGTCGTTATGGCAGTACCTGCGTGGGCTATTCAAGGTAGGAAAGTCCTATGCTTTGTTTGTGTTTCTTTATTTAAAGTACTGTTAATGAATAGTTTATATCGAATAGTGTATAGCAACATGAAGTAAAATTCATGTTCTGGCATTAAACTTTTAATCCCGTACTATGTCCAACTGAGGAAGTGCCCGAAAGGCAGACTTTTGTTTTTAACTAAACACCTGAATCATGAAACGAATAGCAAGTATATATATAGTAGTGCTGGGACTGCTGGCAGTGCCGGTAGCGCAGGCTCAGAATCCCCACGCCGTAAAGGCCGGAGTAGACGCCCTCACGTCGCTAACGCTGACCAACGCGCAGGTAGCGCAGTATTCGCGGCAGGCCGTGCAACAAATGGACGCCCAGAACAAGGTAGCGGGTGCCAATGACCCTTATACCAAGCGCCTGAACCGCATTGTGAGCCGCCACCGTACCGTAAGCGGTATACCTATCAACTATAAAGTGTACCTGGTACCGGAAGTAAACGCTTTTGCCACCGCCGACGGTAGTGTGCGGGTTTTCAAAGGGCTGATGGACATCATGACCGACCAGGAAATCCTGGCCATTATTGGCCATGAGATTGGTCACGTGGTCAATAAAGATTCACATGATGCCATGAAGAGCGCCCTGCGGCGGTCGGCGGTACGTAACGCGGTTGCTTCGCAGGCCGGTACCCTGGGCGACCTTTCCCGTTCGGAAATAGGGGGCGTAGCCGATTACCTGCTGGGCGCTTCGTTCAGCCGGAATCAGGAAACCGAGGCTGACGATTACAGCTACCAGTTCCTGAAGAAAAACGGCTATAGTGTACTGCCACTGGCGTCATCGTTCGAAAAACTATCCAAAGCCGGAGGCGGACGGGTACCTGAGTTCCTTTCTACTCACCCCGACAGTAAAAACCGGGCGGCCCGTATCCGGGCCCGCGCCAAAAGCGAAGGCCGCCGGTAAGTAGCTGTTAGGTTATCAGGAGTTAGCTTTTAGTTTAGATGTAGTGTATAAAAAAGGCAGGTACCCGCGGGTACCTGCCTTTTTTGTCGTTTGTAGTCGACAGTTTTGGGTATGTTTTGACTTTTCTATTCGACAGTCCCGAAGGTGAAAGTACCTGTTTGACCTACGCTTCCTGCTGCGCCAGTAACGCTTCCAGAAACTTCCGGAACGGAGCGGCGAATTCCTTACGCTTGAGAGCAAACTCTACGGTGGTTTTCAGGTAGTCGAGTTTATTGCCAATGTCGTGGCGCTTGCCTTCGATCAGGTGCGAATAAATATTCTCGCGTTTGAGCAGGAGCAGCATGGAGTCAGTGAGCTGAATCTCGTTGTTTTTGCCCTTGGGTGTCTGCTCAATGGCCTGGAATATTTCGGGGGTCAGAATATAGCGTCCGGCAATGGCGAGGTTGGAGGGTGCTGAGGCTACCGCGGGCTTCTCGACCAGGGTGGTCAGTTCCATAATGGTGTCGCTTAGTGAAGTACCTCCCACTATACCATAGCGGTTTACTTTATCCTGAGGTACCTCTTCAACGGCTATCACCGACCCACCGTACTGTTCGAAGGTATCAACGAGTTGCTGCGTAACGGGTATCACCGAGTCCATGATGGTGTCACCCAGTAAGACCGCAAAAGGCTCGTTGCCCACGTGGTGGCGGGCGTAGTAAATGGCGTCACCGAGACCGTTAGCCTCTTTTTGCCGCACAAAATGGATATTGGCCATGTCGGCCAGGCGGCGCATTTCGGTATACCAGGCTTGGTCTTCTTTTTCTTCCAGGCGGGCTTCCAGTTCAAAGTTGCGGTCGAAGTGGTCCTCAATGGCCCGCTTGCCTTTGCCCGAAATAATCAGAATATCTTCAATGCCCGAGTCCACTGCTTCCTGTACTACGTACTGAATGGTGGGTATATCAATAATGGGGAGCATTTCTTTGGGCATAGATTTGGTCGCGGGCAAAAAGCGGGTACCAAGTCCGGCGGCGGGTATAACGGCTTTACGAATCATTTTTTTGGTAGGTAAAAAAGGAGGAAAGCAGGAAGGGAGGAAAGTACAACGTTTAGTACTATTTTACCTTACTCCTCTCTACTTCCATCATTTTAAAATTAGTTAAGATTTTAAACTTCTGAATTAATTAATTATTGACAGGAATTACCAAATTCTCTTCTTTCTATCTGTTTTTCGTTTTTCACTTCTCACTTTTAACTATAAGTTATACTATATACGGTCGGATAACGCGGGCGTTGTATTTTTTTAGCTCCACGAAGAGGCGGTTGAGCATGTCGTCGTCGCGATAAGTACCTATGATGGTTCCCCCCGAGCCGGCAAACTTGGCCGACGCGCCGCAGGCGCGGGCGGCGTTGATGAGTTGCTTGTTGGTGTCCGATACCTTGTATATGGTACAGCGCAGGTCGAAGTTCTGGTTCATCAAAGCATGTAGGTCGTCGGGGCGGCCTTCCTGTAGGGCCGTGCGGGCTTCTTCGGCCAATCCGGCAATCTGACCCATGGTCTGTACTACGTCGGCATCGCCGCGGTCAAAGCGGGCTCTGACGTCACTGTGTACTTTTCCGGATACTTTACTGAGCTGCGTATTGTAAGCCACATACAGTTTGGGAAGCAGGACCGGATCTATCCGCTCGTACTCGCCGTAGCCGCGTTGCCGGAGTAGTTCCTGGTCAAAGTTCATGTACACGCAGCCTTCGTAGCTCTGGATAACGCGGTCCTGAAGGCCGGCCGCAATGCCCAGTTCTTCCGACTCCGACGACAGTACCAGGCAGGGAAGTATTTCGATGGGTATCTCTACCTTGTAAAACTGCATGAGCGCCCGGAACAGCGCAACCAGGATGGCACTGGAACCCGACATACCTACCTGCCGGGGAATAGACGAGCGGTAGCGAACCGTGAAGTTGCGGTTAGGCAGGCGAATACCCTGCTCCTCGCAGTAGTCTCCAAATTTTTTGATTCCCGCTTTAATCAGGGGAATACCGCCGTTGTACCCCAGCATACTTACCGAGTCGCGCAGGTGAAAGATACTTCTAAAGGTACTTCCATCCTGAGGTTCGGGTTCAATGTGAAGCTCGGGTGACTCGTAAAGCGACACCGAGGTGCCAAAGTTACGTACGGAAATGGAAAGTGTTTTTCCAAAAAAACCATCCGAAGGATTGCCCAAAAGACCAGCCCGGGCGTAGGCGCGCGTTTCAATAATCAAGGGAAAGGTATTTTTTATCAATACTACAATTAAAGGACGACAGATGTTTTTATCCCCCTTAGCCAAATCAGCCCGAAATAACGGCAATTTTTTTCACTATACGTTTTAGTAAAATAGATCATAACCTTTTTGCCGCTGGAGGGTTATAGGTAACAGTTTACTATAATTCTATATTTTTGTCTTTCTTGTTACCCTAGTTAACCACCACAAACTACTCCTTAAGTCATTGGTTACTTTTTTTAAAAGAGAAGAAGCTTTAAAGTATTTGCTCCTGTTTGGAATTTTGCTTAGGGTGTTTCTCTATATCACGTTGCCCCCCTTCGGTGTTGATGCCCACGGAGAGATTATAAATTTTATAGTTGAAAGGGGGCGGCTACCCTTAACGAGGGAGGTGTTCTGTGCTATGCATCCCCCCCTGTACTACCTGCTGGCAACGCCCTTTTTTCTGTTTGACCACCTGACCAGCCAAAAGGTTACGCAATTCCTGTCCCTGCTGCTTTCGGCGGGTAATCTGTACATTCTGTACCTATTGGCCAGGAAGTTGTTTTCTGATGTGCTGGTGCGTAATATCAGTTTTTTACTGGCTATTTTTCTCCACTCCTACGTTACCTTTTCGCTCTACGTCTCCAACGATACCCTTACTTTTTTTATAGGTTCTCTGCTATTTCTTTTGCTGCACCGGTATATCTACAAGCCCACCCAGTCCAACGAAGTGGCTCTGGCCGTTGTCATGGGCCTGGGCCTGCTGACCAAAGGTACTTTCCTGGCTTTTGGACCGGTGCTGGGTATGGTAGTATTGCTTTCGCTCTGGAAAAAAGAAACCGCGACCCGTATTATCGTATTCCGGCTGCTGGTTTTTGGCTTTCTGTCGCTCAGCATTGGCTCTTATAAGTACATTGAAAACTACTACGCCGAGGGACGCCCCATTGTGCATAACATAGATTTCTTCCAGTACATGCCGGCCGATACCTACGTGGGTCTTAAAAGTATCTACTATTTTAATCTGAAGAGGCTGGTAAGGAACCCTACCTTTTTTCAGGGCGATCCTTTTCTCGAACATGTATACCCCATTATTTTCTACGCTACGTTCTGGTATAAATTCTCCGAGCCATTCAACGGCTTTGAGCTGGGGTCACGTACGTCGTTTAAGTACATAGGCAGCCTGATTTATCTGGTGGGGCTTGTACCTTCGCTGCTTATTATCCTGGGGTTTTTGAAAAAGAGCGTTTCCTCCGTCCGCTTTTTACGTACTATGAAAGAAAGCAGTGACTCCCTGTTTGCCAAAAAGCTGGAAGAAGGAGCCTGGCTAAGTATTCTTTTGCTGAGTGTCATTCTGGTTATCATTGCGGGCCTGAAGTACAACGTTTGGGTTTGTTTTCAGTCCCGGTTGTTTCTGCAGGCGTTTTTTTCGGTCATGTGGCTGCTGTATGTCGGGTTGAAAGCCGTCCGGAAAACCTCTTCGCTTTTGTTTTATGCCGGAAGCGCTTCCATACTGCTGGTTTCTTTTCTATATCTGGTATACTACCTGACTGAGGGTATTCATCTGCTTAGCTGACCAAGGCTTCCGTATAAAAGCCAGCGTCAGTACAATCAGCGAAGCCGGTAGGGTAACAACAAATTGATATTTTCCATATTTCTGCCTATATGAATCCAATTAAGAAATTGTCCATTATTATTCCCGTTTACAATGAAGGTAAAACCATCACGACGGTTCTGGATAAAGTAAAGGACGTACAACTTATTAACTCCATTACCAAAGAGATTATCATTGTAAATGATTGTTCGCAGGATAATACGGAGGAGCAGATTCTTTCCTACCAGAATCTTCACCGGCAGACTCAGGACATCAAGTACTTCAGGCACGATATAAACAGGGGCAAAGGCGCGGCGCTACGGACAGGCTTTCAGCAGGCAACGGGGGAAGTTTGCATAGTACAGGATGCGGATCTGGAGTATGATCCCAATGAGTTTAATTTGCTGCTAAAACCCATGATCGACGGCGTAGCGGACGTGGTGTACGGCTCACGGTTTATGGGGGGCAGGCCCCACCGTATCCTGTTCTTCTGGCATACCATTGGCAACAAGTTTCTGACGTTTGTGTCCAATATGGCGACCAATCTCAACCTGACGGATATGGAAACCTGCTATAAAATGTTTGATACGCGAATTCTGAAAAGTATTGAACTGGTGGAAAACCGGTTTGGGTTTGAGCCGGAAGTAACGGCCAAAATAGCACGGGTTAAGCGGATACGTATATACGAAATAGGTATTTCCTACTACGGACGTACCTACGATGAAGGCAAAAAAATAAACTGGAAAGATGGCTTCCGGGCTTTGTACTGCATCCTGAAATATGGTTTCCTGAAGCAGTAGTATATAGTAAGAAATAACAAAAGAGCCCATCCGGCCAGCTGATTATGCGCTGCATCAGGATGGGCTCTTTTGTTGTAAAAAATCCTTTACTTCATAGCCACGGGCTCTGTTATGGAGAACTTCTCTATTTTGTGTTTGATAGGCTTGACGGTACGCAGGTAGGCATAAATAGCTTTCAGGTCCTCCTCTTTCATTTTGGAGTACATGAGCCAGGGCATAATAGTCTGAAAATCTTTTTCACCTACCGTTTGTGGTGAATACGAGCTATCGGCATACGCTTTAAAACGAGCCACAAAGGCTTCTTCGGTCCAGTTACCCAGGCCGGTCTCCTTGTCGGGGGTCAGGTTGGCCGTCCGGACTACCCGTCCGTTTCCAACGCCCATTTCCCAGCCACCAGCCAGTTCCATACCCGGAAGCTTGTTTCCCTGGGCGTCGGGTTTGGTGTGGCACTCGGTACAGGCACCAATATTTGCCAGATAGCGGCCGTAGGCAACCTTGTCGCTGGGGTCCGGACGCTTGCCCGGCTGCTCTACGTTGGCCGGTATGGTATTCAGGATAAAATTAAAAGGAAAGGCAGGCTCCGACATTGGAATTTCGCTCTCTACTGCCGGAATGGTTCTCAGGTAGGCAATTACGTCTTTGATGTCCTCCGGGTCGGCCTGAGCGTAGTTTTTATACGGCATAACCGGGAATAACGATTTGCCGTGTTTGTTTACCCCGGTAGTAATGGTTCGGTATATTTCGCCATCGGTCCAGTCCTTGAGGCGGGCGGGGGTAATGTTCCGGGAGTAAAAAGTCCCCGGAAATCCCAGGCTTTCGTCAAACACTTCACCACCGGCACCAAATGTACTGGCTTCAAGGGGACCGGCAAATTTGGTAAAATCTCTTTGGCTGTGACAATCCATACACAGCATAACGTGGTTGGCGAGGTACTCGCCGTGCTGAATACGCTCGGCAGTAAGTTCAACGGTAAGCTCAGGGGCCTCGTCAACATCGGGGAGCACATAGGTGGTGTAGGCCGCAGCACCAAGGGCCGCTACTACTACCAGGCCAAGAAATACAGCCAGAATCTTTAAAAGTGTTTTCATTGCAAACAGGGTTTAGGAAAAAGGAAAAGATGGAATAGGGCAGGGATTGAGGCGTAGCTCGGCTTAAAGGTATGAGCTTCAGGGGACTAAACCAATGGAAAAAGCCAATAAAAAAAGGCACAGGCTGGAAAGCCTGTGCCCGGAAATAAGGCAAAGCAATAGTTGTATACGTTTATTGCTTTGCTACCTGTACATTTATAACCAGTTTTACCTCATCTGCCACTACTACCCCTCCGGCTTCGGTTACGGCGTGCCAGGTCAGGCCGAAGTCTTTCCGGTTTATTTTACCGCTAATTTCAAAACCAGCCTTATGGTTTCCGTAGAAGTCTACCATACTTCCACCGTACTCTGCGGTAAGTACTATGGGTTTGGTAACGCCCTTAATAGTAAAATCACCAGTTACTTTGTAGCTATCTTCTCCGGTTTTTTCGATGCCGGTAGAAACAAAAGTCAGTTTGGGGTACGTTTCAGCATCAAAAAAATCAGCGGACCGCAGGTGCTGGTCACGCTGCTCCTGGTTGGTGTCAAGGCTGGCTATATCGGCCGAAAACCGAATCTGCGCGGTTGAGAAATCTTCACCTTCGGTTTCTACGGTACCTTCAAACTGTTTGAATGATCCCGTAACGGTTGAGATAACCAGGTGCTTTACTTTAAATTGAATTTCTGAATGAGTGGGGTCGATAGCCCAGGTAGTTTTTACTGCGGTTTCCATACTTTTATAGGGGTTTATTTTTAAATGTTAATACATTTAGTGTATATACATACAAAATTCCAAAAAAGTTTGCTTATACGTAAAAAAATCCCGCACCGTATAGGTGCGGGACTGTAACTGGCTGTGAGTGAAAAAGAAAGTTATTCCTTTTCATCCGTGGTATTTTCCTCATCTTCCTCACTACTGTGGTTAATACTGGGGTCCTCCGCCGGGGGAGTAGTAGGGGGGGTATTGGTGGGGTAAGAAGTATAAACCGGGGGCTCAATGAGTTCCTTGGCGGTGCCAGGTATGGCGGGTTCTCCTCTTCTACGTGTCATAGCTGTATCTTTTTAGTTCAACTCATAAAATATATGAGTTGAACTACTGAAACAATCGTTCCATTTCGAAGAAGCGCCTAAAGTACCATCAATTGGGGAATTAGTTCTATTCCTGGGGAGCTGAAGTGCTCCTTCCTGCCAAAAAAAGCCACCGGCGATGAGACCGGTGGCTTTAAGAACGGGCGTTGGATTTAATTTTTGGGCATGGCAAAAATGCTCTCATCCACTACCGGATTAACCTGAACCGATTTTACAACCATAGTCATGGCACCGGGCATAGCAGGCGATTCTATCTCGGCCGAAAAGGGGTAGGTGATGCCATCTACCTGTTTGAAGTTAGACTGGGTCATTTTGGTCTCTACTTCCTGTCCGCTCACGGTTGCTTTCACCAGCGTACGCAGTATATAGTAGGTATCTTTGGAAATATAATTTGTAATAACCATGCCATTAGTATTGGTCACTTTTACCACGTAAACGGGTGCTCCTTCCAGCGTTTCCTCGCCTATCAGCTCAGCTTTATACCCTTTAGCCATGTAGTTATGAAGACCCGTCAGGTCAATTTGTCCCGACATCGCATTGACCATTTCGTCGGGTAAGGGAGTAGGAGCGTTCTGGCCCATCATCGGGTTTATGCTCCAGCCGGTTTTTCCGTCTATGGCCTGGATTATCTTGGTACCCTGAATATCGGTTTCGCTTCGGAAACCGCGCTGTTGTACTATAGTCGTGGTAGTCGGTATTTCCATCCCCATTAGCTGCAAGGAGGCCTCAATCTTCATACTTTTGAGGCTGGAAAGCTTTTCGGCTCCGCCCATGGCTTCCACATGTTTAAAAATAATTTCTTCAACGTTCTGGGCCGAAGCGCTGCTTAGTATCAGTGCAAAAAAGGCCGCCATGACGACCTGAAAAAACCTTTGATTTCGCATAGGAAAAAGATAAAATTGATGAAAATAGTTAGGTAGTGGACCTTTCGGAATAAACGCTTTTTTAAAGATAGCATTTTATAGGCTGCAAATAACTTTCACTATCCGGTATTTAGTTGGTCGGTTCGACGGTGAGGTAACAGGTAAGTACCCGGGATAGTTGGCTCTGAAAAAAAACGGGACAGGCTGTCATAGCCTGTCCCGTTACTACTCTTATCTTCTGTAGGCTACTAGGCCGACAACGCTTCGGCACCCCCCACAATTTCGAGGATTTCTTTTGTGATGGCAGCCTGGCGGGTACGGTTGTATACCAGGCGCAGCTCTTTCAAAAGCTCCTGAGCGTTTTCAGTTGCCTTGTCCATAGCTGTCATACGGGCTCCGTGCTCAGAGGCATTAGATTCCAGTACAGCCCGGTACAGCTGAATTTTCAAAGTTTTAGGTATAAGCTCGTTTACGATTTCCGCTTCCGAAGGTTCAAAAATATAGTTAACCGTCGAAGTCCGGGTAGTAGCTGTTTCCTGGGCCGAAGCAATAGGTAGGTAAGGTTCGGTCCGGATAATCTGGGTAGCTACGTTCTTGAACTCATTGTACACTAGTTCTACCGCGTCGTACCGGCCATCCGCATAGGCGCTCATTACTGCTTCGGCGGCTTCTTTGACAGAAACAAAGCTCAGGCGGGTATACAGGTCCATAAAGCGGGTATCCACTTTAAAACCACGGCGGGCCATACCTTCCCCCCCTTTTTTACCAATCGCCAATATCTCCACGTTACCCCGGCTGGCCGGTCCGGCGTATTGGGTCCGGATGCGGTCTACTACGGCCTTTATAATGTTACTGTTAAAGGCACCGGCTAACCCACGGTCAGAAGTTACCATTATGATCAGTACTCTCTCAACGGGACGTACTCGGGAAAAGGGGCTTTCGGTGGCAGTTTCGGTACCCGCTGATACCGTAGCCAGCATTTCGCCTAATTTTTGCGCGTAGGGGCGCATTTGTAAAATACTATCCTGAGCTCGCCGCAGTTTGGCCGCGGACACCATTTTCATCGCTTTGGTGATCTGCTGCGTAGAGTTAACCGAAACAATCCGGTTGCGTACTTCTTTTAAGCTTGCCATGCGTAGACTAAAAGTGGAAGGCTAAAGCAGAAGAGAGGGAAATGCAGGGGCTGCACGTACCGCTCTCTTCCTGCTGTTGCTTATGTATTAGGTTATTTCAAATCAGGCTTTAAACTTAGCCGAAACGTCTTTCGCAACTTTTTCAAGAACGCCCGTGATGCTGTCGTCCAGCTTTCCGGCGCGCAAAGCCGCCAGCGTATCGCTGTGCTGAGCCGCCAGAACAGCCAGAAAATCCTTTTCAAACTCCCGTACCTGAGTCACGGGTACTTTATCCAGCAAACCTTTGGTAGAGGCGTAAATGATTGCCACTTGCTGCTCAACAGGTACCGGGCTGTACTGAGGTTGTTTCAACACTTCCAGGTTGCTGCGTCCCCGGTCAATCGCCAGCTTGGTAGCGGCATCAAGGTCTGAACCAAACTTGGAGAAAGCTTCCAGTTCACGGAACTGCGCCTGGTCCAGCTTAAGGGTACCGGCTACTTTCTTCATGGACTTAATCTGGGCGTTACCTCCCACGCGGGACACCGAGATACCTACGTTAATGGCCGGACGAATACCCGCGTTGAACAGGTTCGACTCCAGGAATATCTGACCATCGGTGATCGAGATAACGTTGGTAGGAATATAAGCCGACACGTCACCAGCCTGGGTTTCAATGATCGGCAGGGCCGTCAGTGAACCACCTCCTTTTACCTTACCAGCCAGTGAAGGCGGCAGGTCGTTCATGTCTTTGGCAATAGAGTCGTCATTTACAATCTTGGCGGCACGCTCCAGCAGGCGGCTGTGCAGGTAAAATACGTCACCCGGGTACGCCTCGCGTCCGGGAGGACGACGGAGCAGCAGCGACACCTCGCGGTAGGCAACGGCCTGCTTGGAAAGGTCATCGTAGATAACCAGGGCGGGACGTCCGGTATCGCGGAAGTACTCACCAATGGCCGCACCCGTAAACGGAGCGAAGAACTGCATCGGGGAAGGATCAGAAGCCGCCGCCGCCACAATGACCGTATAATCCATAGCGCCGTAGCGACGCAGTGTAGCCTCAATCTGCTTGATGGTAGAGGCTTTCTGGCCGCAGGCTACGTAAATACAGTATACCGGCTCGCCTTTGTCGTAAAATTCTTTCTGGTTAATAATGGCGTCAATCGCAACGGCCGTTTTACCGGTCTGGCGGTCACCGATGATCAATTCGCGCTGGCCACGACCAATGGGGATCATGGCATCTATCGCCTTAATACCCGTCTGGAGGGGCTCGTTTACGGGCTGGCGGAAAATAACCCCCGGCGCTTTACGCTCAACGGGCATTTCGAACAGTTCTCCCTGAATTGGACCTAAACCATCAATAGGCTCGGCCAAGGTATTTACTACACGTCCTACGATTTGATCACCCACTTTAACGGAGGCAATCTCACTGGTACGTTTTACGGTGTCACCTTCTTTGATTTCACTGTAGTCGCCCAACAATACGGCTCCTACGTTATCTTCTTCAAGGTTTAGGGCCAGGGCTTTTAAACCATTTTCAAATACCAGCAGCTCTCCTGCTTGTACTTTTGAAAGGCCATAGATCCGTGCTACCCCGTCACCGATTTGAAGCACAGTACCTACTTCTTCGAGTTCAGCCTCTGATTTGGCGCCAGCAAGCTGCTCACGCAAGATAGCTGAAACTTCGTCTGGTCTTACAGATACCATAATATAATTGACTTATTTTGAGTTTTGTAGAAATATTCTGGAAATATGCCGCAAATTTAGTGGTTTATTTTTTATAACAGATAGTACATTCAAAAAAACATCACCCTTAAAATTAGATTTTTCTAAGTTGAGACCGGGGTCGCCCGATTATCCCGCCTTTAAGCCGTCAATCATTATTTATTCTTACTCCACCAAACTTTTTTAGGTATAAGTTGTGTTTTTTAAGTAATTGATTTCGTTTTTTAGCCAATCAATTGCTAATCCATTTTTTTTCGTCTTAAATATTCCGAATGTACCTCAATTTGAAATCAGTGATTGCTACCGTAGCCTGTGCTACTTTACTGGCCGGGACTGTGATGGCGCAAACTCCCAAAAAAACTACTAAACCCGCATCCGCAGCTACAAAATCAGCCGCCAGACCCGCAGCCAGTGCTACCCCGGCTCTTACTATGACGAGTACCATTGACTCAGTAGCGTACGCGATTGGGGTCAGTGTGGCCGGATCGCTCAAGTCTCAGGGACTATCGGATATCAATACGGCTCTCCTGATGCAAGCGATCAACGAAACGCTGAAAGGAGGAACTACCGCGATGACAGCCGAGCAGGCCAACAAAACCATTGGAGAATATTTTCACAAGCAAACTGCCCTGAAGTCGGGTGAAAACCAGAAAATAGGCCAGCAGTTCCTGGAAGAAAATAAGAAAAGACAGGGAGTGACTACCACAGCCAGTGGCCTTCAGTATGAAGTACTTAAAATGGGAGAGGGACCAAAGCCCGCTGCTACTGACCGCGTCAGGACGCACTACCACGGTACTCTGGTTGATGGAACAGTATTTGATAGTTCAGTAGAGCGAGGCGAGCCGGTGGAGTTTCCGGTTAATGGGGTAATTCAAGGTTGGCAGGAAGCTCTGCAACTGATGCCCGTTGGCTCGAAGTGGAAATTATATGTTCCTTCGGAACTGGGGTACGGTGAGCGTGCTGCCGGCCCCGCGATTGGACCTAATTCTGCTCTCGTATTTGAAGTAGAATTGTTAGAAATCCTTAAATAGTTTTTAGTTATATGAGAAAGTACCTGATCACCCTGATACCTGTGGTGTTGCTGGGATGGCAACAGCGACCTGCGCCCGAGCGCGGCGATAAGCTGTCGTCGTCGTCGAGTACTGCTATAGAGGAGGAGTTGCAACCCACCGCGTCGCAGTTTCGCGCGGAGGCCCTGGTGACCCGCATTTTGAGTAATTATCATTATCGCAAAACAAAATTAACCGACTCGCTTTCGTCTGTAGTTTATGACAAGTACCTGGGTGATATTGACCACAACCGGATGTATTTTCTGGCCTCTGATGTGGCTCAATTTGAAAAATACAGGCATTCTTTCGACGATTTCCTGACTAAGGGTGAGCTTCAGGTACCTTACGATATTTATAACCTTTTCCGGCAGCGGTATAAGGAGCGTAGCGGATACATACAGAAGTTGCTCAGCGAGCCAAAGCCATTCGATTTTTCTAAGGATGAAACCCTGAATACGGATCGTGAAAAAGTGGAATGGGCTAAAAGCAACGAAGAGCTGAATGACATTTGGCGTAAGTACATCAAGAGCGAAGCGTTGGACCTGAAACTTTCGGGTAAGGCTGACTCAGCCGTGGTAACTACCCTGCGTGACCGCTATAAAAACCGCGACCGTGGTCTGGAGCGAATCCGCAGCGAGCAGGTATTCCAGATGTACATGAATGCCTTTGCCGAGTCGCTGGACCCGCACACCAGCTATATGTCACCTACCTCAGCCGATCGGTTCAAGCAGGACATGAGTCTTTCGCTGGAAGGAATTGGGGCGTTGTTGAGAGAAGAGGACAATTATATTAAAATTGTGGATGTTATTCCCGGTGGTCCGGCTTTCAAGGGTAAGCAGCTGAAAAAAGAAGATCGTATTACCGGAGTAGCTCAGGGAGACGATGGAAAAATAGTGGATATCGTGGGTTGGTTTGTGGATGACGCTGTAAAGCTGATCAAAGGACCCAAAGGTACGGTAGTTCGCCTACAGGTAATGCCAGCCAGCGCGCTGCCTAACACCCCGCCCAAAGAAATCCGGCTGGTGCGTGAAAAAGTAAAGCTGGAAGAGCAGGGAGCCAAGAAAGAAGTTGTTTCTATCAAGCAAAACGACAAAGAATATAAAATAGGGGTTATTGATATCCCCGCTTTCTACCGTGACTTCGAAGGAGCCCAGCAGCGGGAGAAGGAGTTTTCAAGTACTACCCGTGATGTGCAGAAACTGATCGAAGAACTGAAAACCGAGAAAGTGGACGGTATCGTGATTGACCTGCGAAATAACGGAGGAGGATCGCTGACGGAGGCTATCTCGCTGACGGGTCTGTTTATCAACAAAGGCCCGGTAGTGCAGGTAAAAGAGTCGATGGGCGAAATTGAAGTACAGGCTGACACCGATCCATCGGTGCTGTACAATGGTCCGTTGGCAGTTATTGTAAACCGTTTCAGTGCTTCGGCTTCTGAGATTTTTGCCGCGGCCATTCAGGACTACAAGCGTGGCCTGATCGTAGGTGAGCAAACTTACGGTAAAGGTACCGTTCAGACCCTGATTGACCTGAACCAGTGGATGCCCAAAGAAAGTGAGCAGCTGGGTCAGGTAAAAATGACCGTTGCGAAGTTCTACCGGATCAACGGTAGCAGTACGCAGCTGCGCGGTGTAATGCCCGACGTAGAGCTACCTACCGCCTTCAAATTGAACGAATACGGTGAAGGTTCACAAACCAGCGCTTTGCCCTGGGATCAGATTGCCTCCACCCGCTTTGAGGTAACGAACAACATCAGCGATAAGCTGGTCGCTAACGTGAGAGAAAAGTACAACCAGCGCCTGCGTAGCGACGATGAGCTGAAAAAGCTGTCGGATGACCTGGCCACGTTCCGGAAAGCGCGGGAGGAAAAAACCGTATCTCTGCAGGAATCGAAGCGTAAAAAAGAACGCGAAGAAGCCGAGAAAAAGCGGGCGGCCCTCAACCAGCTGGGTGAGTCAGAAGTAGACCCCGATGCGGAGGAAAGTACCACCGCTCAGGCCGAAACCAAGAAGAAAGATGTGTATGTCAACGAAACCGGGCGTATTCTGGCCGACTTGATTGCTATTTCCAAGGAACCCAGCCTGGCAGGTACCAAGAAAAAATAGTGTGATTAAATTATAGAACAAAAAGCGACCGCTCCGGACTTATCCCGGAGCGGTCGCTTTTTGTCTTCTGATCCAGCGGCTCACAAGGACACGGTTATGCAGGTTGGTATACTGCTAAAAGATTTTCTGAAATTTCTGCTAAAACCAGGGTACTCGCTCAGGGAGGTACCCCTGCGCCTGCGGGCGGTGGCGGGGCTGTTTCTGGTACTAAGCCTGCTACGACTGGGGACCGTAATAGCCGATGCCTGGCTGATACGGCCCCTGGCTCAGCTCCTGACCCAGCAGGATCTGGCGCGGCAGACGGTTTACTCCACCGAATTTTTGGAAATAATACTTGGTTCCCTGTTCATGGCTCCCCTTATTGAGGAGCTGGCCTACCGCTGGGGCCTGCGGTTTTCGCCGGTTCGTACGGCTGTTTCTCTGGGACTGGTCGTTTTTTATTGGTTGCCTTTCGGTGGTACCTATTCGACCAATATCCTGCAGGTACTTAATCAGCCGGGGTTTTATCTTATGGTAATCATGGCGTCGGTAGCAGGCCTCACGGTTTATGCTTTGCTGAAGGTACCGCTTCTGGCTATTACGTTTCGCCACCGCTGGGAGCAGTACTTTGGTACTATTTTCTACGTTTCTTCCCTGCTTTTCGGATTCATGCACATTTTCAACGTAAAGGAGCTGACAGGGAGCGTTATATTACTGGCTCCTTTTATTACCATACAGCAGGTAGTTTTTGGTTTGTTTAACGGTTATGTGCGGGTTCGGTTTGGCTTTTTACACGCAGTACTTCAGCATGCTCTGTTCAACCTGGTGGCCCTGCTACTGGTTTACTGGTAAGGCAAGAAGGGCCTGTACCGGTCAGGAAGGGGGTTAATGTCCGCTTACCGCTTCGGGCTTGATTTCATCCAGACTAATCCGTTTTAGTTTTTTATAGAATCTAACGGTAAGCAGCAGCGCCGAAGCCGTGAGACCTACCGACAGCCCGATCCAGATGCCCGTTACGTCCATACCCAGCGGGAAAGCCAGCACATAGCTTAGCGGCAGGGCCAGCCCCCAGTAGGCAAAAAGGGTAATAACAGTAGGTACGTTGACATCGGCAATGCCCCTTAAGGTACCTAAACCCACTACCTGAATCCCGTCGGATAGCTGAAAAAAGCCGGCAATAATCACCAGGCCCGCGGCGATGGTAGCTACCTGGGCATTGTCCCGGATGTACAAACTAACCAGCCAGTCGTTGGCCGTCAGGAACAGGAGGCAGCACAATCCCATGAAGGCCGTTACCAGCAGAAAAGCCGCCGTACCCGCCCGCTGAACGGCCGACCTGCTTCGCTGGCCTACCGCCATACCCACCCGGATACTCCCCGCGGCGGCAATGCCCGTGGCCATCATATACGTTGTAGAAGCCATATTAATTGCGATTTGGTGGGCCGCTAACTGGGGTTCGCCCAGCCAGCCAATCATGATTACGGCCAGTGAAAAAGCGGCAATTTCAAAGAAAAACTGAAAGCCCCCCGGCAGGCCCAGCCGGAGTATTTTGGCCCTAAGTACCCGAAGCGGAGCCAGAACTGCTGCGGCAGTCAGGTAGGGTCGAAAAAAAACGTCGCGCTTTATATAAAACCAGATGGCAACGGCCATAAAGAGGCGGGACAGCAAAGTACCTACCGCGGCCCCGTTAAGCCCCATGGCCTTAATCAGCACGTAGTTCAGCAGGGCATTCAGGACCAGCGCCGACATGGTAATGTACATGGCTACGGTGGGCCTTGAGAGTCCGTCACAAAGCTGACGTACCGCAATGAAGAACAGCAGCGGTACGTTGGAAAGAGTCAGAATAACGATAACCGGACGCGCCAGTCTGGTTACGTCGGGCGTTTGTCTGAATATTTCGAATTGCCAGGCGGCCAGTAAGCTAATAACGCCCAGTACCGCACCCAGCAGCCACGCCACCTGAATTCCGGCCCTGAATAGCCGGTTTATTTCTTCTTTCTGTCCCTTTCCGTAGGCCTGGGACACGAGCGCCGATACAATGGAAAGCCCACCCACCCCGATACTCCCAATCAGGAAGGTGACGGAGTTGGCAATACCGGCCGCTCCCAGCGGAACAGCGCCCAGGATTCGCCCAATCATGAGGTTATCAGTTACCCCCATGAGTACTACCCCCAGTTGAGCTACCACAATGGGTATACTCAGCTGGACGGTCTGCTGGATGTCACGTTGATACAGGCGTATGATGGGAAGCATAAAGCGTATAATCTGTAATTTTTTATTTGGGCCTGCAAAAGTAAGAAATCGCCTCCGGACCAGCTGCCTCCGGAGAGTCTGATATTTTTCTCGCAAAAACTTCTTATTTTTGTTTTTTCCTAAAATCTTCACGCTCTTGAAAGAATACGGTAGCAACGTACAAAAACTCGCCGATCACATTACTGCCATGCAGGATCGCGAAAAGCGCACTCTCTACGCGCATATTTTGGTAGAGCTTATGCGCCAGATTCATCCTAATATGAAGGATAATCAGGACTACTACAATAAGCTCTGGGATGACCTGTATATCATATCGGGTTTTGAACTGGACGTTGAAAGTCCCTACCCGCCACCTTCCAAGGAAGTACTGGGCCGGAAGCCCCTGCGCGTTGACTACAATCAGCAGAACCTGACCTACAAGCACTATGGCCGGAACGTGGAGCTTCTTATAGAAAAAGCGATTCAGACCGAAGATAAGGATGACCGCCTGGCTTTTGTGTCTTACCTGTTCCGGCTGATGCGCTCCTTTTACAATAGCTGGAATAAAGATAATCCCGAAGATGCGGTGCTACTGGAGCATCTGGAAGATTTATCCGAAGGCCAGCTTAAGGAGGAGGTAGCCTATATCCGGCAGAATGGCCCCATTGAAGCTTCTCCCAAAGACCGTAACAGCAATCCGGAACGCGGCCGCAGCAGCCAGCCTACCGGGTACCAGGCACAAACCAATACCTACACTCCCGGCAACGACCGATCCTCCTCAAATACTAATACGAATCGAAACCGGCATAACAACAAGTTCTCTAAGAACAATAACAACAACCGGAACCGCAGGAAGTAAGGGGTACCTCGCTGATAAGGCCGCAACTGGGGTGAGAGTCCTTTCCCGACCAGGAAGGCCGCCTATTTATTTCCGGATCTAACCAAGTAGGGGCAGCCATTGCTGCGCCCCATCGTAAAACTATCCGCCGACTGAGTTGGTTGTTTAAAAACTACAACCGGTTCTTCGGCATTTTTAAGACTTTAAAATTATTTATGGCTTCATTCAAAATAGAAGGCGACCGCCGCCTAAAAGGCGAAATCATACCACAAGGAGCAAAAAATGAAGCTCTGCAAATTCTTTGCGCAGTACTGCTTACCAAAGAACCCGTTACCATTCATAACATTCCCAACATTCGTGATGTAAACCAGCTCATTGACCTCCTGGGCGACCTAGGCGTACAACAGACACGGGTAGGGGAGTCTTCGATTCAGTTTGTGGCCAGTGATGTAAACCTGGAGCATCTTGAGTCGGACTCGTTCCGGCAGAAAGGCTCGGCCCTGCGGGGGTCCGTTATGCTGCTGGGGCCCATGCTGGCGCGCTTCCGCAAGGGCCGGATTCCGCGTCCGGGTGGCGACAAAATAGGTCGTCGGCGTATGGATACGCACTTTATCGGCTTTGAGAAACTAGGTGCAAAGTTTTCCTATGCTAAAGATGATGACGGGTTTTACCGGGTAGATGCCACTAATCTGAAAGGTACTTATATTTTGCTGGATGAAGCCTCTGTAACCGGTACGGCCAATGTACTCATGGCGGCGGTTATGGCCGAAGGTACTACCACTATTTATAACGCCGCCTGCGAGCCCTACTTACAGCAGCTTTGCCAAATGCTGAACCGGATGGGGGCCAAAATAGGTGGCGTAGGCTCAAACCTGCTTACCGTTGAAGGAGTAGAAACATTGCACGGTACCGAACATACCATGCTGCCCGATATGATCGAGATTGGTAGTTTTATTGGGCTGGCGGCCATGACCCAGTCGGAAATTACCATCAAGAATTGCCAGATTCCGATGCTGGGTATCATCCCTGACGTGTTCAAACGACTGGGAATTCAGATGGAATTTCGGAACGATGACATATTTATTCCGGCCCAGGAACGCTACCGGATCGAAACTTTCCTGGATGGCTCTACCATGACCGTGGCCGATGCCCCCTGGCCGGGCTTTACCCCTGACCTGCTAAGCATAGTACTGATAACCGCCGTACAGGCCGAGGGCACGGTCCTGATTCACCAGAAAATGTTTGAAAGCCGGTTGTTCTTTGTGGACAAACTTATTGAAATGGGCGCGCAGATTGTCCTTTGTGATCCGCACCGGGCCATGGTAGTGGGCCTGAACCGGGCAACGCAGCTACGGGGTATTCGCATGACCTCGCCCGATATTAGAGCCGGGGTGGCCCTCCTGATTGCCGCCATGTCTGCCAAGGGAGTAAGTATTATTGATAATATCGAACAGATTGACCGGGGCTATCAGAACATTGATACCCGACTGAATGCCATTGGTGCCGAGATAGTACGGTTGTAGCCGGGTAGAGGCACTAACAAAATAGTGGTGAGCAGAAGCCGTTAACCGGCACTGCTCACCACTATTTTATTAAAAAGGTAAACGGTGAAGAATATCGGCCGGGCGGGAGTTCCAGCCGGTGGTCCGGATGCCCAGGTATCCACCCAGTGCCGGAGGGTACAGGTCACCCCGGTCGTAGGCTATCTGTCCGGTCAGGCGGGTGTTGCCCCAGTTAAATATCGGCAACTCGAAACCTAAGAGTGACGATACCTGCTTTACCGATATTTCAAAAGGCCGGTTGTGGGTGCCGAAGTTCCGGCTGTAGGAAACCTTGGCCCGTACAGTGACCAGGTTGGCCACCAGGGCTTCAACTCCAGCGTGGTAGGCAAGTACCCGATTGTTGGGAAAGGATTCTCCGGTTAAGCCAATTTCTTCCCGTATTTCGGCCCGGGGAGCTAACAGGGGAGTACCTAGTGCTTTGCCCAGGTAGGTCCACCCCTCGCGGTATTGGGCATGGTTGAAGTAGTTGTCGTTCCCCATAAAGCGGGAGCCCGAAACAACAAAGGTAGGGGCTGTCTGGTCGGTAGTGTGCAGGAACTCCAGCACAGCCCCCTTCACTAAAACGAAAGGCTTGTAGTCGGGATAAAACTTAGGTTTCCAGCTAAGGCCGGTTAAGCCATCAATTGAGTTTTTAAATACCAGTCCGGAAGCGTCTTCAAACGCATGCTGGTGGTACAGCATCAAGGTGCCATCCGTGAGCCGATAATCTACGGCCAAATCATAGTGCCCAACGTGATTACCCACCCGGTTTTCCCCGTCAAAATTAGTATACCTATCCGTTCGGAAAGCCTTGGGCGTTTTTCCTAACAAGACGCCCCAGAGAAAATCGCGAAAGGAACGCGTAAGCTTACCATTTACAGCCAGTGGATTGTTAGTCAGGTACTCGGCTTCGCCCCCCCAAAGCACATGGTGATTAACACCCAGGTAAAAATGAAAAGGGCCTTCGGGTGAGCCAATGCGTCCGGAAAGACTCTTTTGATGCAAAAGTACTTTCTGGATATAAGGTACATTGTACCAGCCGTGCGAAAAAGATCCTTTTATACCAATAAAATTGTTCAGAAAAGGCAGGGACAGGTAGTCATTGATCCGGAGCTGAATTTTTGGGATAGGCAATGAATTACCGGACCAGGAATAGGAACCCGAGGTAAGGGTAGTATCCATGATACCGAAGACTTCGCGGCGGCGGCCGACCCACAACTCTACGGACCGCCATTGAACTTTAGCGTAGGCTTCGGGTAGCAGCCTTTGCGGGTCAGGACCCGCATTCAGTACGCCTTCGGCGCCTACGCCCCAGCTAAAGGAGGAGCGACCGGCCCAAGTAGTACTGTCAGCAGGTGCAAAGCGGGCATCATAATGGATACCCAAAAGGGCCGTTGAGGCAGGAGTGGAGTTAGGTACCCGTCCCCATTGATTAGCCCTGAGCCAAAAGGGTGTATTAGGCCCCGTAGATACATAGCCTCCCAACTGCGCGTAGCCCTGCAGGCCAACGGGCTGGGCGGTAGCTACAAACCGGGAAAAGAGCAAAAACAGAAGCGGTAGATACCAGCGATGACCCCAACCACGTGGGCAAAAATAAGCATAGGTGATTAGTGACCTTGTCAAAGTAGTAGAAAGTGGGTTAAAGCGTGCGTAGCGATACGCCATGATAGTTTAGGTAACTACTAGAGGAAAAATTGTATCAATTTCCGATTATTGTTTTTCTACTTGAGGAGTGCTTCTTTATAAGCAGCAAAAGTTGGCTTTTGTTTGAAATCAGGTAGTAATTGTCAACCTAGGGTACTTAAACCAACGCCACTTTTCCGTTTGACTTCCAGACCCGCCCCTTTTAGATACTATCAAGAGTTGTGGGCTGTTCTGTTCTCGCCATAGCTCCCGGTGAAATCCAACAATATTACTATAAAATCTTCACGGCGGTATTTCTTTGATTGTGATTTTTTAACAATAATCAGTTGGTAATCAAATCAGCGGACTTTTTTCAATTGTTAGTAAACTTACGTATAGAAGACAAAAGGGGATTACATGACTCCTTTTCAGTGCAGAAGAATAACGGTTGATTTGTAAGGTATATAAATATATTTTACTAAACTTGCTAAGCCTACTTCCGACCAAAGTGTAACAGATGAAAACAAGGCCTACTATTCAGGAACTGCACCAATCGCCCGCTTATGAGCTGGTGGAGTCGTTTTCTATTGATGAAATGTCAAAGTTTATAGCCCGGGAAATCAACATTACGGGCAGGAGCCTGCCTTACGCCCGTACTTTCAGATCGGCCCGACTGGTCCTGATTCTGCTGGCGGCTATTGGGGTAGGTATTCTCATTGGCTGGGTGGCGGGTACTATGCTCAAAACCGGAGCCGGGGAGCTGCTGTTGTCGCCGGTATGGCAGATAGTACTTGCATTAACGGGGTTTTTTATTGTTGTTTTACCCTTGCATGAAGCAATTCACGCGCTGGTGTTTAAACTACTGGGAGCCGATAAGGTAGGGTTTGGGTATTCCCTCAAGAGCATGATGGTGTATGCCTACGCGCAACGTTTCGTGATGACCATCCGCGAAAACGCCCTCGTGGCGGCTATGCCTTTTATCCTGATTACGATGCTTCTGGCAGGGTTGCTCCTGGTGGTACCCGGCTTAAAAATGCTCTGGTTCCTACTGCTCCTACTGCATACGTTGGGCTGTGTGGGTGACTTTGTCCTGATTAAGTATGCCTATCGGAACCGGAGCCGCGAAAGGTACACCTACGATGATCTGGACGAAGGACGTACCTACTTCTTTGAAGCACTTACCTCCGATTTGATGGAAAAAACCTTTACCACCTACCTTACTTCGGACCGGCACACTCTCTAATCAGGCCATCAGCTATTTCCTGCCGGCGTAGGTGCAAAGCGTATTGTCCGCTTTGATGTAGTACGATTTAAAGTTAGTAGCCTTGGGGTCCATGCAGCCCTTGAGGTTCAGCAGCTCAACTTTCCGGAATTCTACCGGGTGGCTTTCACTCTGCAGCGAGATAGAGCCTTCGGCCAGTAATTTGCCATCCGGCTTTTGTGAAGGGTCAAATCCGCTTACCACGCCGCCGCCAATCTGGGGCTTCTGGTATTCAAGTACCTGCTCGCCGTTGATATAATGCCGGATCAGCGAGTCACCCAGCACCAGTACCTCCGCGCGTACCCACTGGTCGCCGTTGTAAGTTTTAGAGGTAGAGTTAATGCAGTGCCGCGTATCCAGCTTGCCTTCGTATACCACGTGGGTACCCGGCGTGCACAGGTTGCAGGTAGAGCGCTCGCCTTTGTTTAGACCACCCAATAGCTGTACTTCAATCGAGATTGGAAAATCCTGATCCTTACCCATGGTAGCGGCAGGCTGGCCGTGTACCATAATGCCGCTGTTACGCTGGGCCCAGCCTTCACCACCCTTGGGTTGTTCGCCCACAAAGCGGTACTCCACCGCCACGCGGTAGTAAGAGAAGTCATTTTTGTAAAAAATATGCCCGTAGCGCTGTTTAAAATCGTCGTACGCATTGTAGCGTACTACCATCTTCCCGTCTTCCACCCGGAACGTATTACCGAAGTTTTCATTCAGGCCGTAGCCCCTGATCTTCACATCCCAGCCGCTCAGGTCTTTACCGTTAAAGAGTTGCTGCCACTCCTCCTTACTGTTTTTGTTTTGGGCCAACGCAAACAGGGAGAAAAGGCTAAGCAGGAGGCTGAATAGTGTCTTCATAGGAAATATCGGCTTATCTTTATTTGATTAAAATTAAATTAGGTATACAGGTAGAGAAGAAAAAGAGGGAAATTTACCCAAATAAAACGCTATTTATTGAACGCGTCAACCTGGGGAGGAAGAGAACGATTTTGTGCTGCCCGGGTTAATAGTAATAGATGCTCATTACCTGAGATAAGACGTTGGTTAAAATATTATATGAAATTTAAATCCTCAAAAACAAAACGAAAAGGACATTCAGAAGATTTTTTCGGCACCTACCGCGACTACTGGTGGAACAAGGGCTTCCTGGATTTGCTGGCGAAGCGTCTGGAATTAAGCCGTCACCATAGCCTGCTGGACGTGGGCTGTGGTCAGTGCCACTGGAGCCGACTGCTGGTTAACTATATGGGTACACCAGCGCAGGTGTCCGGGGTTGATAACGATCGGAAATGGGCGCGGGAAGAAGCGGCTATTAAAGCTTACTTTGAACAGAAAGGGGTAGAGTTTGACTTGCAGAAAGGCGATGCCCACCAACTTCCCTACGAAGACGACTCCTTTGACCTGGTTACCTGCCAGACCCTGCTGATCCACGTGGAAGACCCCGAACTGGTCATTGAAGAAATGCTGCGGGTACTCAAGCCCGGCGGTACTATTCTGTGCGTGGAGCCTAATAACCTGGTCCAAAGCCTTACGAAAAGCTCTATTTCGGTTGATGACCCGATTGATGAAATACTGGACCACGTAAAGTACGCCCTGCTGTTTGAAAAAGGAAAGAAGAAGCTGGGGCAGGGCGACAATTCGGTAGGAGACCTGGTACCCGGCATGCTGGCCGAAGCCGGTGTGGAGAACATTGACGTCCGGTTGTCGGACAAAGCCATTGCCATGTACCCGCCCTACGATACCGACGAGCAGATTGCTACCATGGAGCAGTGGCGAAAGGGTAGCTCGTGGAGTACCGAAGAGTTCAACGACTACGACTACTTCAAGGCCATGGGGCCGGAGGCTTTTGAATTCTACGAAGAGTACCAGCGCAGGTATTCAAATAAAGGCGAACGGATTATGCGCTACATCAACGCCCACAAGTACCACGCGGCGGGGGGCGCACTCATGTACGTAGTGTCCGGTACCAAGCCGGACTAACCCTGAGTACCTGCTATGGCGTCCCAGAGTTTCCTGACCATAGCTGAGGGAGCTGCCGTCAGGTCAACGGGTACCAGGAAGAGAGGCAATTGCGCATCGTAGTAAAAAGGAGCAGGTGCTACTTCGAAGCTGGCCGTTTGGGGGTATAGCAGCACCAGTTTTACTTGCTCCGCCCCGCTCAGGTACCGCTGTCCGTACGCGTAGAGCTGGTACAGATCGCCCTGGTCAATGCTGCGGTGGCGGGTATCTCCGGCGGTTATCAGTTTCCATTTAGTATCCAGCACCCATACCGTTTTTCCCCTCCTCACCACTACATCCGGCTTTAATTTAAACTGAGGCCTGCCCGTGGGGTCACTTAGTAAATGATGCAGCGCTTCCTGCGTTTGCACCATACAGTCAGGGGGCAGATGGCGCTTGAGACAAGCGGCTACGTACATTTCAAACAAACGGGCCATGGGGAAAAGCATACCTGGCAGTGGGCTTCCTCCTTCCGCCGCTCCCGGAGCTTCTCCCCCCAGCAACCAGGGTACCCACGCCCACAGCCACTCGTAGTCGGCAAAAGAGCGGTTAGCCTTCCGGGCCAAAGCCAGGTCAGCCCGCCAGTCCGACGAAGCCGGTACATCATCCATCGCCGACAAGTACTGACGCACGGTACGGGATTGAGCGCCCTGCTGTAGCTGCTGCAGACAGGCTTTCAGTAAACGGTTGGGCGCGTTGCTGCGGGTACGTTCGTCGTATACCACCGGCAGGCGTTCGGGGTGGAGAGCCAACCGGTGCGGTTGCCGGTGGAATTGTAATTTACCCTTTACAAAGGTCAGCTCGCGCTCTACGGAAACATAGTCCGTCTGCAGTCCCCGGTGCAGGAGTTTTTCAGCCTGTTGTAGAAAAAGCAGAGCCAGTACGTCGGGCAAACTGAAAAGGGCCAGCTGGTGAAGACGCGCCTCGGGTAGGAGCCGGAATGGCAACTGGGGTACCACGCGCAGCATTCGCAGTAAAGATACCCGCGCCTGATCCAACTCCGCATCAGTACCGGTTTCAGGCGTTATCTTGGGCAGAATTTCGATGGAGACCGTATTGACCCGAAGCAGCCCCGCCCACGGCCCCACCCGCAGGTACTCCTTGCCGCGCTGCACAAAGTACCGGAGTACGGATTCGCCTTCTTCCCGCAGCGCATAGGCCTTGAGTAGCTCAAAGTCGGCCTCGGCCAGCCTGACTTCGGCGGTATTGACTGGCTCCCTCTGTTTACAAAGCAGGCTATTTTCGGTAATTGAGTAGGTCAATTGGTAACAGCTTATCTTTAAGTCTGGCCGTGTTTAGGATAAAAGTAGGTACTTGCACCCTGAATTTTCTGTTGTTTCCTATGGTTTCCCTCCACAAATTTGTAAAGGTTATATTATAATAGGCCAATTCGTGCTTTCTTTATTATAACAAGGTGGTAATTTCATCTCTACACTGCTTTCTAAAACGTAAACTTCTATGAAAACGCTACAACGCCTGTCCTTACTATGTATTGGAGTGCTTGTCTCGGCTGGTACCCTTTCTGCCCAGGGCTGGAAGGCCGCCGAGCCCCTTAGTGTACCCGAAAAAAGACACGAAAACTCCATGACCGCCGCCAAAGGCAAACTGTATTTGTTGGGAGGAAGAGGTATGAAGTCGGTGGATGAGTACGATCCAAAGAAAGATACCTGGACCAGCAAAAGCCAGACCCCGCTGGAAATGCACCACTTTCAGGCGGTTGCTTTCAACAATGAAATATATGTCATGGGGGCCTTTACCGGCGGCTATCCGCACGAGACGCCCATTTCCAATATTTATATTTACAATCCCGATAAAGACGAATGGCGTAAAGGTCCCGAAATTCCCGAAGCGCGTCGGCGCGGTGCGGCGGGGGCTTTTGTGCATAACAATAAAATTTATCTGGTTGATGGAATTCAGGACGGACACTGGGACGGCCACGTAGCCTGGTTTGATGAATTTGACCCCAAAACCGGCACCTGGCGGCAACTACCCGACGCGCCCCACGCCCGCGACCACGTGTCGGTGGCGGTGCTGGACAATAAACTGTACGTAGCGGGTGGCCGCTTGTCTACTGCCCGCATCAACCAGGTACTTAATCGTACGATTCCGGAGGTAGATGTCTACGATTTCAAAACCAACCAGTGGACCACGCTGGACTCTACCCAAAACCTGCCCACGCTGCGGGCGGGAAATACCACCGTGGCTTTTGGGAACAAAATACTGGTCATGGGGGGAGAAAGTGGCACGCAGGTACCTGCCCACAGCGAAGTTGAGGCCTATAATCCCAAAACCAAACGCTGGGAAAAGCTACCCTCGCTGCACCAGGGGCGCCATGGTACCGGTGCTGTGGTACTTAACGGCAAAGTGTACATTGTAGCCGGCTCGGCCAACCGGGGCGGTGGTCCCGAGCTGAATTCCATGGAGGTATTGGAGAAGTAGTATACCGGTATTTTCTCTATATTGAAAGCGAATCAATTTTGATTCGCTTTCTTCGTTTAAGTACAGTCCGTTTTAGATGAATATCATGCTGAAAAAATATATTCTTTCCATCCTGCTCGTAGTACCCTTACTTGCCTCAGCCCAGCGGCAGTCCCAGTTTACTCGTCAGGATACGCTACGGGGTACCATTACCCCCGAACGAGCCTGGTGGGACCTGACCTACTACCACCTCGACGTGCGTGCCCTGCCCGCCGACAGCAGTCTGCGCGGAAGTACCACCATCCACTACAAAGTACTTAAACCAGGCCAAACCATGCAGGTAGATCTGCAGCCACCCCTGCGGGTGGATAAGGTAGTACAGGGAGGCGAGGAGCTGACCTACCGTCGTGACGGCAATGCCTACTTTATCACTCTCAAGAAAGCCCAGAAGCCGGGTCAGCAGGAGTCGGTGCAAGTATTTTATTCGGGTAAACCGAAGGTAGCTACGCGTCCGCCCTGGGAAGGGGGTGTGCAGTGGGAGCGTGACAGCCAGGGTCAGCCCTTTGTGGCTACGTCCTGCCAGGGGTTGGGCGCCAGCGTGTGGTGGCCCTGCAAAGACCACATGTATGACGAGCCCGACAGTATGTTAATTAGTATTACGACACCAAAGGACTTAATAGATGTATCCAACGGTCGACTGCGCAGGACCGTAGAGAATAGTGATGGTACCCGCACCTTCCATTGGTACGTGGATAACCCCATTAATAACTACGGGGTCAATATGAACATCGGGAACTACGTGAGCTGGAACGAAACCTACCAGGGCGAAAAAGGAAAGCTGGACCTGAGCTACTACGTACTTCCGCAAGACCTCGCCAAAGCCAAAGAGCAGTTTAAGCAGGTACCTCTTATGCTGAAAGCCTTTGAGCACTGGTTTGGTCCGTACCCGTTCTACGAAGACGGCTACAAGCTGGTGCAGGTACCCTACCTGGGTATGGAGCACCAGAGCTCAGTCACCTACGGCAATGGCTTTCAGAACGGCTACCTGGGCAAAGACCTTTCGGGTACGGGCTGGGGCCTGAAATGGGACTTTATCATCATCCACGAAAGCGGCCACGAGTGGTTTGCCAACAACATTACCTACAACGACGTAGCCGATATGTGGGTACACGAAAGCTTTACCAACTACTCCGAAAACCTCTTTACGGAGTACTACTACGGCAAGGAAGCCGGCGCTGACTACGTGATAGGTACCCGTCGCCTGATTCAGAATAAGCAGCCTATTGTAGGAGTGTACGGAGTAAATCAGGAAGGCTCCGGTGATATGTACTATAAGGGCGGCAATATGCTGCACACCATCCGGCAGATTGTAAACGACGATGCCAAGTGGCGCCAGATCCTGCGTGGTATGAACAAGACCTACTACCACCAGACCGTCGACGGCTCCCAGATCGAGAGCTACCTCAGCAAGCAGTCGGGCAAGGACCTAAGTAAAGTCTTTGACCAGTACCTGCGTGATATCCGGATCCCGACGCTGGAATATACCCTGGAAGGCAACCAACTCCGCTACCGCTGGACCAACACCATCGAGGGTTTTGATATGCCGGTGAAGGTGGCGCTGGACGGAGGTACCTATCAGTTTATTCAACCCACTACTTCCTGGAAAACGATGAAGACGAAGGGCGCCAAATCACTGACGGTGGACCGTAATTTCTATGTTGGGGCGAAGGGGGTGTAGGGGGGAGTAGGTTGGGTTTGTTCGTTTATAAAGGTGTTATGCATAAGATCAATTTATGAAGTATTATCTGGGAGCATATTATTTTATTAAACTGCATAAGGCAAATTACGGCTCCATAAAGGACACCAGAATTTACACATGTAGTACCTGCATAAATGACTCCTACTTCGATAGTTGGTCAATAACGTGGAGCGTAGTCAATAATAGCAACAATGTTAAAGAAGCCAAAGAAGAGTTTAACTTGACTAACTTACAAATCACAGATATTCAAAGTTGGGCTGACCAGAAATTTGAAGAAAAGAAAATAGGCTGGATAAATACCTTCTCCGATTATGAAGTACTAAGCGAATACAAGAACAAGTTTTTTAACAACGTTCAGGATTATCTGATTCTTAGTATCAACTTTCCTGAAACAGAAAAGAATGACTTATTAGAAGAGTTTATTATCAAAGAAAAAGGAATAGGAGCCATCGGACTTTGGGAAAATCTAAACAAACATATCCCTGAAGTAACTGACGAATCAGAAGTTGGGATTGGATACGACCTCATTGGGGTAGAACTAAGTGGAGACTTTCATACATTTCATTGCCATGACCTTGCCGATGAATTGATTCAAAAATTCAATATTGAAATCAACCAGTACGGATTGATAGCTAGCGAAGATAATTGGGAACAGATGGTTGAGTATATGAATTTTGAAGAAAATGGATTTGAGCCTGTTCCTTGGTTCTTTGTCAAAGTGAAAATGATTGACGAAAAGAAAAAGCCTTTGCATAACAAGGCTTAAAAAACACCACGCTCACCCCAATTTGTAATCGGGACGGTCCCCCGCTGGGGCGTAGCATCTTCCAGCGTTTGTAACAGGGGCGCGTAGCCGTAACATTTAAGAAGGCTCCACTGTCTCCCCGTTCACTCTCGCTCACCCCGATTTGTGATCGAGCTTGGCATCTTTCCGCTACCGCTGGACCAACGCCATCGAGGGTTTTGATATGCCGGTGAAAGTGGCGCTTAATGGAGGTGAAAGGCAGTTTATTCAACCCACTACTTCCTGGAAAACGATGAAGACGAAGGGCGTCAAATCACTGGCGGTGGACCGGAACTTCTATGTAGGGGCGAAGGGGGTGTAGAATAAGAGGAGGTTAAAGTTTGTTTAAATAGGTATTGTACGTAAGCTGAAAAATGATTCTACAGACTGACTACAGAAAATTAAGGGTTGTTATTTTAATTGGGGTTGCTCTTGGGGTGGCTGCGGTTATAACTTATTTAAAATTAGAAGGAACTGGCAAGGCTATCTGGACTTGGTTCTTTCTTGTGTCAAGTTTGCTTTTCATTTCTATCGGATTGCTGGTAAAGAGCAGATTTAAATTGACAGATACTTACTTAGAAGCAAGTAATATTCTCGGATTAGGTAGGAATAAAATTAACCTGGCCGATGTACGAAGCACTAAAAGTATAGATAAAGAATTTCCTGTAACATCCCATTTGAATAATCCATTATGGTTAATTTTAAGGGACAAGAAGTTTAAAAGAATTAAAAAACTTAGGCTTTTCGGCAGCAAAGGCATACTACTCACGATTGACGGACATTTTCTTGTAGACAGTGATTTTGAACATCTAAAGAAGAAACTAAAAAAGCCTACGTACAACATTATGTAAACGCTAGCTCACCCCAATTTGCAATCGGGCGAGGCATCTTTCCGCTACCGCTGGACCAATGCCATCGGAGGCTTTGACTTGCCGGTGAAAGATAAGAATCACTTATTTTAAAAGATACCTCGCTCACCCCGATTTGCAATCGGGCGTGGCCATCTTATAGCGTTTGTAACTCTCGCTCACCCCGATTTGTGATCGAGCTTGGCATCTTTCCGCTACCGCTGGACCAACACCATCGAGGGTTTTGATATGCCGGTGAAGGTGGCGCTGGACGGAGGTACCTATCAGTTTATTCAACCCACTACTTCCTGGAAAACGATGAAGACGAAGGGCGCCAAGTCATTGACAGTTGATCGTAGCTTCTACGTGGGGGCGAAGGGGGTGTAGAGAAAAGTTTATTCTTTTATACAGAGGTTGCCAAGATTTATGAGAAAGATAATAGCCCTATTATTACTATTAGTGTATACAACTTCCTATTGTCAAATACACAGACAATATGAATTAATGCCGGGAGTAAAAGTGAGGAAGACAAAGGAGTTCAGTGGAACCGGAGGACGTGGATATTGGAACCTAAAGTACTATGATCAAAAGGGTAGAATGATTTTACAAGAAAAATACAGGAAAAGAATTCTTATGAGCAGGAACGCATATGAGTATAATGTTCAGAATGATGAAGTACTTTCTGTTTCGCTATACGATATCAATTATCCCGGTAAAGTCGATACTATATCAGTTGAAACATATGAGTATGATGAATCAGGCCAGGCAATATTGAATAAAAGTACAATAGGGAAAACTGTAATTACAACTAGAAAAACAGCTTCCTCTTTACCAAATATGAGTGAGTATCATGTGATCTCAGAACATTATTGGCAGGAAAAAGATATAATTACTTATGATACAACAACCTTTCATGTAATTCTTAATAACAAAAATTTTATTGAAAAGAAGATAAGGCGTAACAGAGTATCGGGCGAAAAAGAAATTACCGATTTTGAATATTTTGATAACGGTAAACTTAAACGAACGAAAGTTACAAGGATTCCGGTTCCTGAATATCCAGTAGTCTATACTGGTGGACCAAGAGGTGATGATATGAGCTATAAATATAAATACAATAAGAAAGGAAGGGTAAAGAAGCTATATACTATTGTGGAAGGAAAAAAGTACAAGTTAGAAGAATATACGTATAAAGAATGGTAACCCTCCCTCATTAGTATAGAATGTTTTTGTGGTCGCCTCGCTCACCCCGATTTGCAATCGGGCGTGGCCATTCTATAGCGTTTGTAACGCGATATGTGCGACTAATATCATGGTTTATCAATAGGCGCTCCAATAGTAGTATTAAATAGAGATATAATCGGGAAGCTTAGCCACAGGTACTATCAAAAGCTATTAATCAATATGCCCAGCAGTCAGTACTTTATTCGAAATCAGGAGGGCGCTTACTTCCTCACGATGACAGTAGTAGATTGGGTAGATGTGTTTAGTCGCCCCGCCTACCGCTACATCGTAGTTGACTCGCTGCGCTACTGCCAGCAGCACAAGGGACTCCTCCTGTGCGGCTGGTGCCTGATGTCTAACCACCTGCACTTGTTAGCCGCTGCGGCTGATGGGCACAAGCTCTCGGACATCCTGCGGGATATGAAAAAGCATACCTCTAAGCAACTTGTGAAAGCGATTCAGGAAGGGCCGGAAAGTCGTCGCGACTGGATGCTGCAACGCTTTGCCTACGCTGGCAAATACCAGAGAATGTAAAGGAGTATAAGTTCTGGCAGGACGAAAATCAGGCCAAAGAATGTACCTCGCAGAGCTTTCTGCTGGAAAAACTACACTACATTCACCAGAATCCGGTGCGTAATTTGCTTGTGGAGGAGCCCGAGCATTACCTATTTAGCTCGGCTCGGAATTACTCTGGGCTGAAAGGGCTGTTGGATGTAGAGTTGTTGTAGGATAATTCGCGTTACAAACGCTAATAGACCCAACCCCGATTGCAAATCGGTGTTAGCTGGTAAGCAGCCATATATTTATAGTGACTTCAAGTATGACTGACGGCTTCCCATTTCTCTGCTGCTATACTTATATAAAATAGAAACCCTAATCCACTCGTTATTAAACGCATTTACAAAAATAAGCCTACTCTATGCCTACTACTCTACGCTAACTTAACTATTTACCTCCCTAAAGAATGAATGTAAAAGTTGCGAAGCGATGGAGCGTGCTGGGCCTGCTTCTATTTGTATTTTCCTGCGAACAAAAAGATATCGAACCCGCACAGGATTGTCTGGTAAAGGCCACGGCCAGCCACGGGCAAGTCATTGAAGGTACTTATATAATCACGCTCAAACCGGGTACTGCGGCAAGCGGTGCCGCCAACGCCCGGAGAGCGGCGGGCCGGATGGGTGTGGAAGAAAGTAGTATCGATAGCTATATCGACGGCGAGCGGCCCGCTTTGGTCGCTCACCTTACCGACGCCGAAGTGAAAGAATTAAGTACCGAACCGGGCGTTGAACACGTAGAGCCGGACCGGCGTATCTCGCTTTGTTCGTGTATTACTGTAATGGTCCCGCGGCTCACTACCTGGAATATTACGAAAACGGGTTACGGTGGCCTCAACAACGAAACCCGGACGGCCTGGGTAGTAGATACCGGCATTGACCTGGACCACCCCGACCTGAATGTGGACGTGACCCGCGCCCGCTCTTTTGTGGAAGGACAAACCTCCGCCGACGACCTGAACGGACACGGTACCCACGTAGCGGGTATCATTGGTGCCAAAAACAATAATGTAGGTATGCTGGGTGTGGCACCGGGAGCCAAAGTGGTACCTATTAAAATCCTGGATAAGGAAGGCGAAGGTACTCTATCCGGTCTGGTGGCAGCCCTTTCCTACATCAGTCAAAGTGCCAAAGCGGGCGACGTAGTGAATATCAGTCTGGGAGGAGAGTTCACTTCCTACCGCCTGGACCAGGAAATAAGAGCCGCCGCCGATAAGGGCATTCTGTTTGCCATAGCCGCCGGTAACGAAGGAATTAATACGGATGGCTATTCACCCGCCCGCGTTAACCACCAGAACGTCATGACGGTATCGGCCATTGATAGTACCGAAACCTTTGCTTCTTTCTCCAATTTTGGTTTGTCGGTTGACGTTAGTGCCTTCGGGGTGCGAATCCCCTCTACCTACGCCAATGGTCGTTATGCCATCGCGAGTGGTACCTCCATGGCCGCTCCGCACGTAGCGGGACTAATGCTGATCAGAGGCAGAAACATTCCTACCCGTGGCTTTGTAAAAAATGACCCCGACGGGAAGCCGGACCCCATTGCCCGACAGTAGGTAGGTGCCTTGATTTCATCATGGAAAAAGAGTATCTGCTAATTATTCAAGCGAAGCAGATGGAACAATCCAGGGCTTTGTTCTAATTTAGCAGAGAGTACTTTACTCTTATCCACAGGTACCTATGAAAGAAATCAGAAATATCTGGAATGCCTACGAGAAGATAGACTTCACCCGGCAGCAGGCCGCCCTGGCTACCGTGGTGCGGGTAGAAGGCTCGTCGTACCGGCGTACGGGTGCCCGGATGCTCGTCATGGACAACGGCGACTGGATTGGGGGCATCAGCGGAGGCTGCCTGGAAGGCGACGCCCTTAAAAAGGCCCGCCTGACCATGGCGCAGAAAAAAGCTACCATTATTACGTACGATACCACCGACGACGATCCCTATCAGATTGGCGTGGGCCTGGGCTGTAATGGCATTATTGACGTACTGCTAACGCCCCTGGACCCGAACGATAATCAGAACCCGGTGCGGCTACTAAGCCACTACCTCGACCAGCGCCGCCCCGACGTACTGGTAACGGTGGTGGAGGCACCTATCTACTCCGACCTCCTTACCCTGAGCCAGGCCTACCGCTACTTCAATGATGCTTACTTCCGGGCTACCTTTCCCATGGAAGCCGTGGCTGAACACGATATTGTGCAGGATATTGAGGAATGCCTGAAGGAGGAAAAGTCGGCTACAAAGACCTACGTACTGCGGGACGGCGAGCGGGTTAGTTTTTTCTTTGAGGTCATCCTGCCGCCGGTGCATCTGGTGGCGATGGGAGGCAACTACGATTTATACCCCATGGTGCGCCTGGCGAAGGAAACGGGCTGGAAGGTATCCGTGGTGTGTAATATGGCAAAAGTACATCGTTCGCTTTTTGAAATGGCCGACGCGGTCATTCCCAAAGAGGGAGGCGAGATACCCGTAGACCCCTACACAGCCGTTATCCTGATGGCCCACGACTACGAAACGGACTACCGGTACCTGCGCCGGATGTTGGATACCGAAGTACCCTATATAGGAATGCTGGGCCCCCGTAAGCGGACCAATAAAATGCTGACCAGGGCGCTGGAAGAGAATAGTCCGATTACTGACCTGGACATGGAGCGGGTATACAGTCCGGTGGGGCTGGATATCGGGGCCAATACGCCCGAAGAAATTGCTATCTCGGTCATTGCTGAAATCAGAGCGCACTTTGCGGGGCGGAGCGGTTCGTCGCTGCGCTTGCGGGAAAAGCCGATTTACGAGGAGTAAGTACCTGGTCAGGGCCCCGGAGGGGCCACACCTCAGTAGAAGCAGCAGTTAACTAGAAAAAGAGCTCCGTGGGAGCGACACGTCATTCAACCATAAGCTACCTATCTAATCTCTATTCCCTGCCGCATACGCGTTACTACTTCCTGAACATGGGCTATCGCTGCTGCTATATGGTCTTCGCTGGTAAACCGGCCGAGGCTGAAGCGGATGGAGGCATAGGCCAGATCGTCGGGTACGCCCAGGGCTTTGAGTACGTAGGAAGGCTCCACCGAGGCCGAGGTACAGGCCGAACCGCTGGATACGGCAATGCGGTTAAAATTCATGAGCAGCTGCTCACCGTCTACCCCTCCGAACGAAATATTGGTCACCTGTGGGAGGCGGTTCTCCCGGTTGCCGTTGACCTGGGTTTTTTTTATAGTACCTAAGATACTATTTTCCAGCTGGTCGCGCAGATTGGCTAAACGGGCCGCTTCGGCGGGTAGTTCAGCACTAGCCAGTTCACACGCTTTACCCAGCCCTACAATACCCGGTACGTTGAGGGTACCCGAGCGCAGGCCCCGCTCGTGACGCCCGCCGTCTAACTGCGCCGTAAGTTTCACGCCTTTTCGTACATACAGCGCACCCGCTCCTTTGGGTCCGTACAACTTGTGGGCCGACAGACTCAACAGGTCAATGTGGTCTTTATCGACATCAACAAGTACCTTGCCCACGGCTTGCGTAGCATCGGTATGGAATAGGACATCCCGATCCCGGCAGACCTTACCTATTTCGGCAATGGGTTGAATAACCCCAATCTCATTATTAGCGTACATCACCGACACCAGTACCGTATCCGGTCGAAGTACTTCGGCTACCTGCTTCACGGTAATCAGGCCATCGGCGGCCGGTAGCAGGTAAGTTACTTCGGCACCCCAACCTTCCAGGTGCTGAAAAGAATCCAGTACCGCTTTATGCTCGGTGGCTACCGTTACGAAGTGACTGCCCCGGTGGCTATTGGCTTCGTAGGTACCTTTAATAGCGAGGTTATTAGATTCCGTGGCGCCGCTGGTAAAGGCGATTTCTTTCTCACTAGCCCCTATGGTACCTGCTACCTGCCGCCGGGCAAGGGCTACGGCTTCCTCGGCTTCCCAGCCGTAGAGGTGGGTGCGGCTGGCGGCATTGCCAAACTGCTCCGTAAACCACGGCAACATGTACTCCAGTACCCGCGGGTCCACGGGGGTGGTTGCATTGTAGTCGAGGTAGATAGGGCGGGGGGGGGGGGGCATGTTGCGCTGCTAAATGGTGGCTATGGTAGTAACAGGAAAAGCCGACAAAGGATTTCTGATTAGAGCACACTCACTTCCCAATCAGCTGTAATTGCGGCCTGTTTCAGCACGGTATCAATGGCCCTTTGTTGCTTGTCGGGGGGGTACCCATATTTGTTCAGTATTCTTCGCACCACCACCATGATCTTAGCCCGGGCACTTTCGCGGATTGTCCAATCAATGGTAGCGTTGGCTTTAATCTTTTGGGCTACTTCCACGGCAATACTCCGAAGCAGGTCGTCGCCGAGTACTTCCCGGGCGCTGTCATTCTCAGCCAAAGCGTCATAGAAAGCCCATTCGTCGTCAGTAAGTCCATTGCCCCGGTTGCTTAATTCTCTTGTTTTCTTGGCTACTTCATCAATCAGAAATTGTATAATTTCTGCTGTGGTCAGCAGGTTATTCTGGTACCTTCGGATTGATCCTTCCAGCATTTCCAGCAGGGCCTTGCTTTGCACCAAGTTGGTTTTGGAGCGTAATTTGATCTCGTCCATCAGTATCTTTTTCAGAAGTTCCAAGGCCAGGTTTTGCCGCTTCATTCCTTTGATTTCCATCAGGAATTCTTCCGACAAAATTGACAGTTCGGGCTTCTCAATTCCTGCCGCATCGAATATATCAACTACCTCGTCGGATACCAGCGCCTGATCTACAATCTGCCGGATGGTTGTTTCCATTTCCTGGTTGGTTTTGCCGCCGCCTGTTCCTCCGGTAAACTTGTTCAAGCGGGCACTGATAGCCTGATGAAAGGCAACTTCGTCTTTAATAGCCATGGCCTGCTCGTGCGGAACCGACAAGGCAAAGGCCTGACCTAGCAGCGTAACTTCTTTGATGAAGCGATTCTTTCCATCTTCGAGTCCCAGAATATGCTCTTCAGCCTGTAAAATAATGGACAGTTTTTCTTGGGAAGAAGCAGTAAAAAACCGGCGGAAGTTGAATCCTATACCAATATCTGAACCAAAGTAGGCAGTGGGTACTTCCGCCGCAAGACTAAGGTATGCCTTGCTCTGTTCCAGATACAATTGCCGCACTATTTCCAGCTTTTCCAGCATGGCTTCTACGGCTCGCTCTTGTGTATCGGCAGGATCGCCCTTTCCGCCGGCGTCGGAGTAGAAAGCCAGGGCTTTTTTGAGGTCGGTAGCAATGCCCAGGTAGTCTACCACCAGTCCGCCGGGCTTATCGCCAAATACCCGGTTTACCCGCGCAATAGCCTGCATCAGACTATGCCCTCGCATGAGTTTGTCCACGTATAGCGTATGCAGGCAGGGGGCGTCGAAGCCCGTTAACCACATGTCGCGTACTATTACCAGTTGTAGCGGATCATTCGGATCTTTCACGCGCTCCGCCAGGTACTTTCGTTCCGTTTTGGTAGTGTGCAGTTTGGCCATTTCGGGACCATCCGAACTGGCAGCGGTCATAATGACCTTGATGCTGCCCTTACTCAGCTCATCACTATGCCAGTCTGGCCTGAGAGTTATAATTTCATTATAGAGTTCTACAGCGATTCGTCGGCTCATGGCTACGATCATGCCTTTGCCTTTGCTGGCTGTCTGTCGCTTTTCAAAGTGCTCTAACATGTCGCGGGCTACGTTGCCAACCCTTTTCGGATCACCTACGATGGCTTCCAACTGCGTCCAGCGGGCTTTGGCTTTGCGAGCTTCCGATAGTTCCTCGTCTTCTTCCAGCTCCTTATCCAGCGCCTCAATCAGCTGCTTGCCTTCTTCCGAAATATTGACCTTGGCCAGGCGACTTTCGTAATAAATACGTACTGTGGCTCCATCTTCAATGGCCTGTGAGATATCATATATATCTACATACTGTCCAAATACAGCCGGGGTGTTAACATCTGTGCTTTCTACGGGCGTACCCGTAAAGCCAATGTAGGTTGCGTTAGGCAGGGCGTCACGCATGTACTTGGCAAAACCGTAGGCAATGCGGGTACCAATTACTTCCCGTGTTTCCCGGTCGAGTACGTCTTTGGTCTGGGCTTCGAAGCCGTATTGAGTACGGTGGGCCTCGTCGGCAATGACCACTATATTCTGCCGGTCTGAGAGGGTATCGTATACGGTTTTGCCTTCGCCGGGCGAAAACTTCTGGATGGTGGCGAACACAATACCTCCGCTGGCGACGCGCAGCAACTCTTTCAGGTGCTCGCGGCTATCGGCTTGTACGGGCTCCTGCCGAAGCAGTTGCCGACAGCCCGCAAAAGTTTCGAAAAGCTGGTCGTCGAGGTCGTTGCGGTCAGTGATGACCAGTACCGTGGGGTTATGGAGCTGCTGCACGAGCTTACCCGCGTAGAAGGCCATCGACAAAGACTTGCCGCTGCCCTGCGTGTGCCAGATTACCCCGCCCTTGCGGCTGCCGCCTTCGCCCGAGGCCCGCAGGGTACTTTCTACGGCCTTATTGACAGCATAGTACTGGTGGTAGGCTGCCAGCTTTTTTACGGTTTGTACCTGTATCAGCCCGGTGGCAGGGTCTTCTTTCTTTGATTTTTCAAATACGACAAAATTCTGCACCAGATCCAGTAACGTTTCCGGCTTGAGCATGCCCCGCAGCAGGATTTCAAGCTGAGGCTTATACCGCGAAGCTTCGCGCTGGCCGTCGGCCGACTTCCAGGCCATAAAGCGGCTCATACCCGCCGATATACTACCGGCTTTGGCTTCCAGACCGTCCGAAATAACGCAGAGGACGTTATAGGTAAACAGCTCCGGAATCACCGCCTGGTAAGTTTTCAATTGTTGGTAAGCCTTCCCGAGTGTGGCATTGGCGTCGGTGGCGTTTTTTAGTTCTATCACCACCAGCGGAATGCCGTTTACAAACAACAGCACATCGGGGCGTTTGGTGTGGCCGTTGCCGCTGCGCGTTACAATGGAGAATTGATTGACGACCAGAAAATCATTGTCCCGAGGATGCTCAAAGTCCACCAGGGCCACTTCGTAGCTGCGGTCGTAGCCGTTTTCCTGGTAAGGTACCTTTACTTTCTCAACCAGCAGGCGGTGGAAGTATTCATTGTTGGTTAGCAGGTCGGGGGAGGTGATGCGCTGCACTTCGCGCAGCGCCTGCTCGTGGGCAAAGGCGGGTAAGGTAGGGTTGAGCCGCTGAATGGCCGCCCGAAGCCGCCCGACCAGTAGTACCTCAGCGTAGCCGCTGCGCTCGGGCTGCTCCCCCTCCGGACCAATGCGGAGGCCGTCGGCGTAATGGTAGCCCAGCACCTGTAGCTCCTGGATGGTGTAGTACTCAATGTCGGCTTCGTGCATGAGTGGAAATGAATATCTAATTTTTTATCTCGTTCAGGGATTCAGTGGGTTTTTCCGGGGCTACTTTACGTGTAAAGGCAGGCTGTGGGCAAAACTGATAAGCAAGAACTTACAAACAACCGGCCTAAGCTACTATGTCAAAAAAAGAGTAATGATAACTGCTCCTATAACTCTTAACGAGTGGAATCGCTCTACGGTTATTCAATTTTTTCTACGGGTAATTGTAATTTATTTTCACTTTCGTAGAGTAGATCAGTTAACTCTGATTTTAAATAGCTATCATATAATAGTTTAATAAACAAATCCTTGGAGATTTTGGAATGAAATTTAATTTTATCCAATGTATCATTAAACTTAATTTTATTTTTCAAAGCAGGGTGGTTTTCTATAAACTCTCTTAATTTTGAAAATTCAATTCCTAGTACAGGGGTATCTGGTCGAATCTTTACGAACTTCTTTGCGTACTTCTTATCACTGATTAAATCCTCTAACTCATTTATATTTTCAACTATATTCGCTTTTTGTATTATTTCAAATTTTGTCCTTGCAGCTTTAATTAAGATGCCTAGGTAACCCATATCAGTTTCTAAGTATTTTGTATTCATCACGAGTACATGGTTTTCGACTAGCATAAAATCAAATTTTTCGTTTACTTTCAAAATATCGCTTTTGACCTTGACTAGCTCGCTTTTATCGCTTAAAATAGATGTGACTAATGCTATAACAGAACTGTCTCTTTTTATTAAGTTAATGTTGTTATAGTTCTTTTTATATATTGCAATATTTTGTGTTTCGTTTCCGATCAAAAATGCGAAAGCCTCAATGTCTGCAAAACTATTTGCATTGAATTCGAATTCTTGCTGTTCCTCAGCACTTGATACTACATTTAATGGTTGTAAACCAGGAAGTGGATCTGGTAAATCATAGTAACATATAGTATTTTTTGTGTCATTGTATTCAGTTAGGTTGCAATAATGTAAATCGTTAGATTCATTAGTTCTCTCACTTAGATAATTAAGAAATTTTTCTTTTAGATCTCCCCTAGTTTCCTCTTCGAGATTTGCAAACCTTATTTCGCCACTGTTCAATATCATGTACATGGAAAGGCTAATTGCATTGCCAGAATCATACAAAAAGCTGATTTTCTCGCGGAGTTCTTGAATAGTCATGATTAATCTAGTTTAGCAAAATATAGGTTCTGATCTATTTTTCTAATCAATATGTTATTGTTAATATCTAAATTGCTTTTAGTTACTACAATTATTTCAGGAGTCTTTTCGGTATCTATTTTGTAGACATGAAAGCCAAGGATAGATAATGTAGGGTTAGTGTAGAATAAGTTTGTCTTTATATATATCCAACCAATTAAGATTAAGATGAGAATTAGCATTGGGAGACTTCTGTCCTTGTCCATATCAAGGCAAGCTAACGGGATAATATATGTGGCTAGAAAGGATAAGGTTTCAGAGCTTTGATTTTCAATCTTTATAATCTTTTTTGGCAGCAAGGAAGCACCTCTTGTAATATTTCTATTGAAGTCAAAATAAAACATTGCTCCTAGAATCATAAAAGTTAAGGCAAATATGGGTATTGGGTTCCTGATTAAAATATTTTTGATGCCAATAAACTCAAATTCGAAACAAAAACAAATTGGTATATCTACTTTCGAAACAAAAAGTAGTAAAAAAAGAAACCACAATGAAATGATGTATAGTTGTAACTTTCTAAACATACAATTACATCTCCACCCGCACCTCCCCGCTCATGAGTTTCGGCAATAAAGTGTCGCGAAGCTGGGTTAGGGTACGGACTTGTAAATGATTAGATTTCATTTTCTTTAAAGTTGATTCAATATAAGAATTGAATCTTTCAACTACTTCCTTAGGGGGGATAAACATTTCAAAATTAGCTAAACTTGATACGTCAGCTCTTTGACGACCACTGGAACCCACCATTCCACCTATTGCATAGCTCCTGAAATCCTCATTTCGGGCGAGGAGATAACTAAAGTAGGGGTGAATCGGCTCTTTAGCCCTCATTACTATAAATTCGGTTGACCCCCAGCCAACCTGATTTTTATCTAAAAAATCAACGTAAGCAGTTTTTCCATTTTCAAGACAAGGTGTAATCCGTGCAAAAAGAGTATCGCCATTGATAAACTTTGTGCCGGAGGTAAACTCCCTGTCATACCAACTGTGAGGATGGTACACTTCACTGCTTACATTACTCATTTCAAGATATGGGGCTGTGGTCCCCTTACTTAATGTCCTCTTAGGGTTGAAATCAACTAAATCTCCAAGTACTCCAACCTCCCAACTATCCTCCGCCGTATCCACGGAGGCCTCCTCCACGAACCACTGCCTGAACAGTATTTCGGCCAGGGCTTCCAGCGTTTTATTCTGCCGGTGCAGCAGGTCTATCTTTTCATCCAGATTACTAAGTACCGTAGCAATGGCGGTTTGCTCGGGGAGTGGGGGGAGCCTAATAATAAATTCCTTAGCATCAGGTACTCGAATGTGTTCAACAACCGATCCCATAGCGGCGGCCAAAATTTGTTCCTGAAGAAATGAAGTTAAAAAAGAATAATATAAAAATAATGGATTAGAGATACTCTTATTAGCACGATACATCATTGTTCTTTGTCCAAGGAATAGATTATCGTCCGTCCGGATTAATCCAATCTCTCCTACAGGAGCTTCACGAGTAAGTACAATGTCTCCCTTCTGGGGCTTGGCTCTTCTAACCCAGTTTTTATACGTGTCTTCTGTAACATATCTTACATCATAAATGTCAATTTTTCCACTTTTAACGTTAGTGGTTCTAATCATTTTATAAGGGGTTGTATAATCGACCGTCGGTGCTGTTCGATTGACACAGTCTACGATTAAATCACATACATCCTTTAACTTATATTCCTTCCATTCACTCATATTAAGCGGCTTCTTGTAATTTGATAATGTTGTGCTCCTGGTGGCGCTGGCTCCACAGGATGTACTCGGCACCCTGGCTCTGGATGGCATCGAGGAGTTCGCCCTTAATTTCGTGGTCCTGGTCGTTGATGACAGCCAGGCCTACTACCCGTTTTTCGCTCTGCTTTTCGCGTACCTTCCGGATGTCGTCCCAGGTAAAGAGGAAGTGGGGCAGGTTGAGCTTGTTCAGGAAGTTAAAGGATTTGACCACAATTTCTGTCTGACGGTAGGCAATCTGGAAGTCAAAGGTAAACTCCAGCCCGGTGCTCCCTTTGGCTATAAAGTGCGGGGTATAGATGATATCCTGCTCCTCGAGGTACTCCCGCACGTCCTCGCGGAAGACGGAGGCCACAGTATGCTTCGCCAGGTAGTACAGGTCGTTGGTTTCGGAAATGGCGGCGAGCAGGTTCAGCTTTTTCTGCGGGAAGTTCTGCTCCGTGGCTTCGGTACAAAGCTCATTGTTTTGCACCCTCACGCCGTAGTTCAGTAATATCTGATCCAGGAGCTCACGGCGGCGGGCTGACCGCGAAAGCTGTACCCCGTTCAGCTCCAGGTTGCGGAGCGTCTCGCCGTCGTCCGACAGCAGCACGTGCCCGTTCTGTTTTTTTGCGTAAATCTCAATGGCATCGTTAAAAGCCCCCAGGAAGGGGGTACTTATGGCTACCCACCCGCTGTGCGGGTCCTCACGGAGGACGGTCTTCTCGCGCAGGAAGTGGTAGTAGTTGTCTATATATTCATTTATCCAGCTCATACAAACAGGTGGGATTGCGTAATGACGGTAATTTCTGTACGTACTGCAACTACCATACAAAACGCCTGAAATGCTGCTGTAATATCGGTAAAATCTCTGATATTTTTGGTAGGAAAGGGGTCCAATTCCAGCGGAACAGCCCAGGCCAGCGGCGGGTAGCCATCAACCACGTAATGAATGTGGCCGGGAGAGTCGTCAAGCCAGCATCCGGCGTAGGGCCTAAATAGTTCAGGTACATCTGCGTTGGCTATTTCCGGGTTTTTATGCCTGCCGTTGAAGTCAACGCGCAGGAGCCCGTAGTGAGTGGAATTTTCCTGAAAATGGAGAGTAAACTTTATGCCCTGTTTGGCACTTTGCCAGACATCCAGGAAGAAGGAGAAGCCTTCCTCCTCGTCGGAAAGGGGGTACCTTGCTACGAAAGGAAAGGAAGGTGATAGTACCTTGTGGTCCAGAAGTTCGTTGTTTTCTACTAGTTTTTTGGGCAGCTGTATTAGGTACCTGGCTTGATCTTCAGAAATCATACGTGTGCGTTGTAGAATAACAGATAGAGAATAGGGGGTATAGGTAAGCTACTGGAAAGGCTACGCAGCGCGTAGCCTTTCCAAAGGCGGTCAGAGACTCAGGCTTTCGGCGGCCTCGGGTAGCTGAATTGTCGCGAGGCTGGCTTCGATGCGCCGGTTGAGTTCGGCTTCCGCCCGTAGCTGCGCTTCCAGCTCCTGCCGGAGCGTGGTAAAGCGTTCGGCAAAGTTGAAGTCGTCTTCCTCGTCGGCTAGCCCCACGTAGCGGCCGGGCGTAAGTACGTAGTTGAGGTCAGCTACCTCCTGAATAGAGGCCGATTTGCAGAAGCCCTGCACGTCGGCGTAGTCGCCCTCGCCAGTGCGCCAGTTGTGGTAGACGCGGGCTATCTTCTGGATGTCGTCCGGGCTCAGTTCGCGGTTTTTACGACTAACCAGGTGGCCTTCGTGGCGGGCGTCGATGAACAGTATTTCGCCCCGGCGGTGGGTTTTGTGCCGCCGCACAAACCACAGGCAAGCGGGAATCTGCGTATTGAGGAACAGTTTGGTAGGCAGGTTAACGATGCAGTCAATAAGGTCGGCTTCGATGAGCGCCCTGCGTATATCGCCCTCGCCGGAGGTATTGGTGGTGAGGGAGCCTTTGGACAGCACAAAACCCGCCCGGCCGGTGGGGGCCAGGTGGTACAGGAAGTGCTGAATCCAGGCGTAGTTGGCGTTGCCGGGCGGGGGCACCAGTTTCTGGCCCAGTATGCTCCAGCGGGCGTCGTCGCGGAGGAGCTCGCCGCTCCAGTCGGAGTCGTTGAAGGGCGGGTTAGCGATGATGTAGTCGGCTTTAAGGTCTTTGTGGGCGTCGTTGAGGAAGGAACCCTCGTTGTTCCAGCGTACGTTGCTGCTGTCAATGCCCCGGATGGCAGGTTCATCTTGGCCAGCCGCCAGGTGGTTTGGTTGCTTTCCTGCCCGTAGATGGATATACGATCGGCGGGGTTGAGCGATAGCCCGCCGGAGTTCTGGCGGTAGTGGTCCTGGTGGGCGTTGATGAACTTGGTACTCTGCACAAACATACCCCCGCTGCCGCAGCAAGGGTCAAACACGCGGCCTTCGTAGGGTTCGAGCATTTCGACGAGGAGTTGCACCACGCTGGCGGGCGTGTAAAACTGGCCGCCTTTTTTGCCTTCAGCCAGAGCAAACTCGCCCAGGAAGTACTCGAACACCCGGCCAAGCAAGTCTTTGCTCTGGGCTTCACGGGTACCCAGGGTAGCGGTTCCAACGAGGTCCACGAGGCCGCCGAGGCTTTGCTTGTCCAGTTTTTCCTGAGCGTAGGCCTTAGGAAGTACGCCGCGCAGAGAGGGGTTATCTTTCTCGATGGCATCCATGGCATCGTCCAGGTCCTTACCAATGGTGGGTAGCTTGGCGCGCCCCTGTAGCCATGTCCATCGGGCCGAGGGCGGAACGTAAAAGACCTTTTCGGCCAGGTACTCATTGCGGTCTTCGGGGTCAGCTCCTTCAAATTCGCCTTTGCCCGCGGCTAGTTGTTTGTAAAGCTCCTCGAAGGCATCCGAAATGTACTTGAGGAAAATCAGGCCCAGTACCACGTGCTTGTACTCGGCGGCATCCATGTTTTTGCGCAGCTTATCGGCGGCTTTCCATAACTTCTTTTCAAGCGCTTCTTCCTGTTCTTCCTTTTTCGCTTTGGCCATGGTGGATAGTTGAGGGGTAGTATACGAATCAGTAATCAGGAGGTCAAGGTAGCATTTTTTAAGAAATGTAGCTACGCCCCTAACCTAAATCTACCCCAGCAGTACCGAAAAAACCTCCCGGGCATAAGCAAGGCTTTGACGGGAGGCTTCTACGGCCTGCATGGTGTTAGGGGAAGGCTTCTCGATGCACTGTTCCAGTACCAGGTGCGGCCGCACGCCCATCGCTTTCAACTCCCGGGCGAGGCGGCGGTAATCAATGTCGCCTTCGCCCATCGCCTCCGACCACACGCCCCCGACCGATTGCCGGAGGTGCAGCTCCGTAATGCGCTTGCCGTAGAGTTTTAGTACATCGAATACGGCGATTTGCGAATCTCCGGAACCACGGTACACCCAATGTACATCCATACAGAATGTAACGTTGCGTGGGTCGGTAGCCAGCAGCATGTGGTGAAACTCCCGCGCCCCGGCCCGCAGCTCCACGTCGTGGGTGTGGTAGGCGAGGGTAACGCCCCGCTTGCGTAGTTCGGCTCCCAGGCGGTCCAGGTTTTTAGCCTGTTCGGCGAGTTCCTGATCATTTTTGTTTTCCGCGCTTCCCCATTTGATGGGACTGGGGTTGGTGACCAGAATTTTAGTACCTAGTGGTCGGGTGGCTTCGGCAATTGCAAGTACTGAATCAATGGAGCTTTGAGCTTCATCGGCCTTGTGTAGCACACTGTTCACGTAGGCGGAAGGTACCTGCAGGCCGTGCTTTTTCACCAGGGGGACCAGCTTCTTTACCTCTTCGGCATTGTTAAAGCTGGGCTCATAGGCAGCAAAACCTGATTTTATAAAGTCGGCCAGGGAGGCATCCAGGTCGGCGGCCCAGCTGCGGCCTTCGCGGTTGTAAAACGTAAACCAGGTATACTGGTTGCAGGAAATGGGTAGGGCCTCGCCACGCCGGGCGGCTGAGGTACCCTGGGCTGATAGTAGCTGCGGGGCCAGCAGGGTAGCGCCGGTAAGGGTACTTAGGAAGTGGCGGCGGTCAGTAGTCATGATCAAAAACAGTCGGTTCTAAGTCAGTAAGATACAATTGCTATCATTTCTACTGACTTTCCGGCAGCAGGTCCGCACCAAAATACTGACCGGCTTTCGTTAGCTTTGTCCGGCCGCTGGCTTTTATTCCTTGAACCACTACTACTACCGACTACCTATGCGTCAAAGACTTTTTATTGTACTCTCTCTCTCGTTGCTGATTCCCCTTTTGGGAATCAGCCAGGACAACAACCTCATAAAAAACGGAGCTACTCTGCAAAAGCTGGCGGGTGGCTTTGCCTTCACCGAAGGCCCCACCTCCGATAAACAGGGTAATGTATACTTCACCGACCAGCCCAACAACCGTATCCTGAAATGGAGTACCGACGGCCAGCTTAGTACCTATATGGAGCCCTCGGGCCGGGCCAACGGTTTATTTATTGATAGCAAGGGTACCCTATGGGCCTGCGCCGACGAAAAAACGGAACTCTGGAAAATTGATAAGAACAAAAAAGTAACGGTCGTCCTGAAAGACCACGCGGGCAAGCAGTTTAACGGTCCCAATGACCTGTGGGTGACCCGCAACGGCAGCGTGTACTTTACCGACCCTTTCTACGCCCGTCCGTGGTGGGAACACAAAACTGCCCCACAGGATGTGCAGGCGGTATACTACCTGAGTAAAAATGGAAAAGAGCCAAAGCGGGTAGCCGACGACCTACAGCAACCCAACGGAATTATTGGTACCCCCGATGGCAAGATGCTCTACGTAGCGGATATTCGCGCCAGCAAAACCTATTCTTACCAGATCCAAAAGGATGGGTCGCTGAGTAACAAGAAGCTTTTCTGCGATATGGGCTCCGACGGCATGACCATCGACAGTCAGGGCAACGTGTACCTGACCAACCGGGCGGGCGTTACGGCTTTTAGTCCGCAGGGCGAGAAGCTGCTGAATATTCCCGTAGAAGAGGGCTGGACGGCTAACGTGTGCTTTGGCGGCAAAGACCACCAGACGCTGTTCATTACCGCCAGCAAGGGACTGTATGCGATTGATATGAATGTGAAGGGAGTGAAGCCGTAGGACCTCACCGCAGCGGCCGCCCATCCCCAAACTTTCTCCTTAAAGGAGAGCAAAAGTTCCCCCTCTCCTGTCAGGAGAGGGGCCAGGGGTGAGGTTAATACCCCAGCGTTACAAAGGCCGGATGTACTGATTTGGTACGGGCGGCGTTGAGCAATTGTTCCATCTGCCGCAGGCGTTCGGGCTGTGTAGACGCCAGGTCTTTTTGTTCGCTCTGGTCATTTTTAAGGTTGTATAGCTCCGTCTTTACACTGCCATCCTTTTTCTTCAGTCGTATGATCTTCCAGTCGCCTTTGCGGAGAGCCTGCGAAAAGCCACCCTCGTGGAACTCCCAGTAAAGGGAACGTTCGCCTACATTAGGGGCTTTGTTTTGGGTAAAGAGCGAAGCCATGGATACGCCGTCCGTCTCGAGTTTGGTGGTACTTCCGGCCAGGTCCAGCAGAGTAGGCAGCCAGTCCCAGCTGGCGGCGTAGAAGTCGGTAGTCTGGCCGGGCTTGATTTTCCCTTTCCAGTACGCGATGCCCGGTACCCTTATTCCTCCTTCGTACATGTCGCGCTTTACGCCCCGCAGCGGTCCGCTGCTCTTAAAAAATTCTACGTCTTTGGCCGTACGTCCGCCTTCTACGTGGGTACCATTATCACTGGTGAAAAAGATGAGCGTATTCTCTTCCAGGCCCAGCTCCCGCAGTTTGGCCCGTACGTTTCCTACGTAGTCATCCACCCGGCTCACCATAGCGGCGTAGGCCGCGCGGGGCTGGCGCTGACCACCGTAGTGCAGGCCCGGGTAAGGTACTTCGGGACCGAATACACTGTTGCCGTCAGGGTCCTGGTATCGGCTTAGAATCTTGTCGGGCATGACCAGTTCGGCGTGCGGGATAGTCAGGGAGAGGTACAGGAAAAATGGTTTCGTTTTATTTTCTTCAATAAAATTGACTGCTTTTTCGGCAATAAAATCATTGGCGAAGCCCTGGTGGGCGGTACCTATGCGCTCCCTTACCGGAGTACTTCCCTGCTTGAAATGCCACAGGATACCCGGTAGTTGAAAGTGCGCCTCCACGTGGTGCAGAAAGCCAATAAACTGGCTCCAGCCTTTCAGGTCGGGCATACCGGTGGTGTTCATGTCGCCCAGGCCCCACTTGCCAAACATCCCCGTGGTATAGCCTTCCTTTTGCAGGTACTCGGGCAGGATGGTATCTTCGGGGCGGAGCGGTACTTCGCCGTTGCCCCGGATGTAATTATGCCCCGTGTGCTTACCCGTCATGAGGGCGCAGCGGGAGGGAGCACACACGGTACTTCCGGCGTAAAATTGGTTAAACTTCAAGCCGTCGGCCGCCAGCTGGTCCAGGTGGGGCGTTTTAATTTTTTCCTGTCCGTAGGGGCCAATGTCTCCGTAGCCGAGGTCATCGGCCATGATGTAGATTATATTGGGCTTAGTGGCTAAGGGCGCTTTCCGGGGCGACAGGGCTAAGAGGGTAAGTCCTCCGCCAACCAGCAGCAGGGCAAAGAGGAATAAGGGGGTCGGTTTCATCAGGGCGGGGGAATAGGAGATTGAATTTACAGGATTGATACCCACATATAGCAGAGTAAAGCCAAATAAAAATGAACATACCCTTTCTATTTGAGTTTTTCTTTGAAGAATTATTTTTACTTATTTACATAGACGAAAAACACTACCCATGACCCGTATTGCCTTAATTACCGGAGCTTCGTCCGGTATCGGAAAAGCCACCGCCGAAGCCTTTGCCACCGCCGGCTATGACCTGATCCTGTGCGGACGACGCGAAGACCGCCTGGAACAACTGGTTACTTCGTTGTCTTCCCGGGTACGTTCCATTGCCCTGTCTTTTGACATTCGCAGCCGTAAGGCCATGGCTCACGCCCTGGACTCTTTACCCGCCAACTGGAGAAACATTGATATTCTGGTTAACAATGCCGGCAATGCCCACGGCTATGATCCCGTCAATGCCGGTGATCCGGACGACTGGGACGCTATGATGGACAGCAACGTAAAGGGACTGCTGTACATAACCAGAGCCCTGACGCCCGGCATGATAGAACGGGGAAAGGGGCATATAGTCAACATCAGCTCCATTGCGGGTAAGGAAACCTACGCCAACGGAACAGTATACTGCGCTTCCAAAGCGGCGGTGGAAGCCCTGAGCGAAGGTATGCGCCTGGACCTTACCCAACACGGCATTAAGGTTACCAATATTGCGCCGGGAGCCGTGGAAACGGAGTTTTCGGTGGTACGCTTCAAAGGTGATGAGGACCGCGCGGGGAAAGTATACGAGGGATTTGAGCCGTTACGGGCCGAGGACATTGCCAGAACAATCCTGTTTGCTGTCAGTGCCCCCGACCACGTGACCATTGCGGACATTACGATTCTGGCCGCGGCTCAGGCCTCCGCGACTTCGATTCACCGGAAATAAAATGCGTTTTCAGTACGTGCTCATTAATAGCGTGGCCTCCCTGATAAGGTATAATCTTCATCTGGGGGGCCTCTTCAGCCAGCTTATCCAGGTAGGTACTTAGGTCAATCTTGGATAAAAACTGGTCCTGGGCGCCGTATACAAAATAACACGACGATGGCATCCGATCCGGGTTGAGCAGATCCCTGAGGCCGTTGGCGAGGTGTCCTGCCCACAGAATTAGGCGATCGCAACGAATCATGCCCCGGTTTGCCCAGCGGCAGGCGGTAGCAGTACCCTGCGAAAAGCCCAGCAAATTGATTTCCATATCCTCGACTTTGGCTTCCTGCATAACGCGCTGGTAAACCTGGTCGAGGTACGATACGTAGTCATCAATCTCCAGTTCACGCTCTTCGCGGGTCATCCAGGAAGCGCCTATTTTCTCAAAACTACCTTCCAGATAAAAGCGTGATAAGGCTTCGGGGGCTACAATCAGAGTCTGCCCATCGTCAAGGCTTTCAAATTTTTTAATAAAAGGCTGCGCCAGCTGGCCGTAACCGTGCAGTACAAACCACACACGTTTGGTGTTAGCGTTTAATTCTCCCAGGGTATAGTAAGTAGCCGTGCGGGCAACGGGTATATGGTGTTTGGTAGCATCCATAGCAGGAATCCGGTATCTGGTTAGAGTGATGATAGGTATTACCTACCTAAAAAACTATACCTACTCCTCGCTCATGGTAGCCAGTACTCCTTCTTTCAACGAATAAGTTGACACGCGGATGTCATGGATGCCGTAGGTACGCAGCAGGTAATCAATCAGGCAAACCGCCACTACGATCATGTCTACCCGCAGCTCAATCATACCCGGTAGTGCCATCCGTTCCGGGTGGCTCCGGGTAACCAGGAGTTCGTAACTCCGGTAAAATTCTTCCCGCGGCAATTCGTAGCTTTTTTTGTGCCGGGGAGGCCACTGCCCGGTTCGGTGGTGGTAGTCCATATCCACCAGGGTGTCAAAAGAACCGGACGAACCGACCAATACCGTCGGAGCGTACTGGTGGACGGCATTGGCCAGCGGAATGAGCTGTTCGTCGAAGTAGTTGTACAGCCGTTTCCGGTCGCTTTCGGCCAGTGGGTCCGTTCGCATAAACCGCTCCATAAGCCGCTGCCCGCCTATTTCAAAGCTCCTCTTCCAGAATATCTGCTGCTTGTTACAAATAATGAATTCGACGCTTCCTCCGCCAATATCAATGATCAGGGAAGTCCGGGAGCCCAAATCAAGCGCGGACCTCACCCCGTGGTAGATGTACCGGGCTTCCTCGTCCCCGTTGATAACCGTAATCTTAATGCCCGTTTCCCGAAGTATGATAGCACAGAACTCGGCGCAGTTATCAGCGTTTCGAATGGCACTGGTGCCAAAGGCAAAGGTATGGTCGAGGGGTACCTGGTATTCGTCCAGTTTTTCGCGGAAGGAGCGGAGTACCCCCAGCGCCCGCTGGATGGCCTCGGCCGTAATGACCCGCTGGTTTATGCCCCCCTTACCGATGCGGGCGGGGCGGCTGGTCTGGTACAGCGGAGTAGCTCCGTCGCCGGATTTTTCGACGATTAGCAGGTGGAAGGTATTGGTACCTAAGTCAATAATACCCAAACGGGAGGCCATACAGCAGAAATTTAGTCAGAGCCCCAAAAATAACCTAAAATAAGATAGGTTACTCCTTGATTTTCTGCCGAATCTGTATTTTCTTTGCAATCCGATTTTCTGAAACTGAACAAAAACATCTATAATTTTCAGGTATGCTCATTATTAACGTAAAAGACAACGAATCCATTGACCGCGCGCTGAAGCGTTACAAGAAGAAATTTGAGAGAACTGGTACGATGCGTCAGCTTCGTTCACGTACGGCTTTCGAAAAGCCATCGGTAAAGCGTCGTTTTGAGGTTCTGCGTGCCGTTTACAAAGAGAGAATGTACGGTAACCACCACGAAAACTAGCATACTCTTTCTGCTCTGAGTGAAAGTTCAGCAGGATTACTGTATCCATATTAAAGAGGGCCGTTTTGTCAAAGACGGCCTTTTTTTGTAGGTTGGCGGTATGATAGAATCTTTTTTGGATCACCTGCGCTATGAGAAACGCGCCAGCGGACATACGCTGACGGCCTACGGTCATGACCTTGACCAGTTTGCCAAGTACCTGCTGTTTCAGTACGAGCTTTCTACCCCCGAGCTGGCCACGCCTCCCATGTTGCGCTCCTGGGTAGTGAGTCTGGTGGAGGAGGGGTTGAATCCAACCTCCGTGAACCGGAAAATGGCTACCATCCGCTCTTATTACAAATTTCTGCGCCGGAAAAATCTTATTCTGAAGGACCCCACTACCAACCTGAATTCGCTGAAAACCCGGAAAAAGCTGCCTGCCTTCGTGGAGGAAAAAGCTATGGACCGGCTGTTTGACCATGTGGAGTTTCCGGAAGGTTTTGAAGGACTACGCGACCGCATCCTGCTGGAATTACTGTATGGTACCGGCATGCGCCTTTCGGAGTTGATTGCCCTGGAAGTGGAGCAGGTAGATACCGAAAACCGAATTGTGCGGGTATACGGAAAGCGTTCCAAGGAGCGGCTGATACCTATTACGACCAGTCTGGCGCAGTTGCTCGTGGACTATATGGGCCAGCGGGCCCCCGCCGAAGCTACCCGGCAACTCTTGCTTACGGATACGGGCAAGCCGGCCTACCCGGTTTTTGTGCAGCGGGTAGTAAAAAAGTACCTCTCGGCCGTTACGACCCTGCCGCAAAAAAGCCCCCACGTGCTGCGCCACACCTACGCCACCCACCTGCTCAACCGCGGCGCCGACCTCAACGCCATTAAGGAATTACTGGGCCACGCCAACCTGGCCGCGACCCAGATTTACACCCACAACTCCATCGAGAAACTCAAAAAAACGCATCAGCAAGCTCATCCTAAGGCCTGAAACCGATTTTTTAGGATATATTTGCCCTGCAAAAGAGTATCCCATACATAATTTCGTCCCTTTCCCATGAGCCACGTATTTCAGGACGCCGTCGTTACCAAGTACACTATTTTTAACAGCCTTTTTCTGAGTCTGCCCTATCCGGGTATCTTTCAGACGGGGTCGCTGCTGCCGTTACTTACCCAACAGAGTGAGGAGGGGTTTCAGCAGGGTAAATCGCCGCGTCAGATTATTGAAGGCTTTTTCAGTGAACTCCTGGAAGACGCTACGCCTAAGGAAAGGGTAGACTTGCTCTTTGCTTTTATCCAGTACATTGAGCGGCAGGTAGTTTTGTTTGATTCGGTGGAAGACGCTGCCTTTGACCAGACCCACGACCTGAGCGGTAAGGGTTCAGTACCTTTCCTGATTGAGCGGCTGGATACCCCGGAACTGCGCCAGAAAATGCTCGATAAGCTGCAGGATTTTTGCGTCCGGATTGTCCTGACGGCCCATCCTACGCAGTTTTATCCGGGTAAGGTTCTTGGGATTATTCACGATCTGGAAGACGCCATCCGGGTCAATGATTTTTCGGAGGTGAACCGCCTGCTGCTGCAATTAGGCAAAACGGGCTTTACCAACGAAAATAAACCTACCCCCTATGACGAAGCAGTAAGCCTGTGCTGGTTTCTGGAAAACGTATACTACGAGGCCATTCCGTCCATTCTGCTCAAGCTGATCGACACCCTGAATATGTCGGTTCACGAATGGCCTTACCCGCAGATATTCCGGCTGGGCTTCTGGCCCGGCGGTGACCGCGACGGTAACCCCTTCGTTAGCGCCGAAACTACCCTACAGGTAGCGGATCGTTTGCGCGAAACCCTGCTTAGGGCCTACTACCGGGACATCCGTAACCTGAAGCGCCGCCTTACTTTCCGGGGCGTGGAGGATACCATAGCTCAGGCTGAGCGTAAAATGAACAGTACTATTTTTGGTCCCGAAGAAGAAGGCTACTCCAGTGCCGGAGAATTGATCGGTGAGCTGCTGGGAGCCCGGGAAGTACTTGTAGACAAACACCAGGGCCTGTTCGTGGAAATGCTGGATGAATTCATTCTGAAACTAAGGCTCTTTGGTTTCTTCTTTGCGAGCCTGGATGTACGTCAGGACAGCCGTAAGCATACCAAAGCCTGGAAAGATATCCTGACGCGTCTGGAAAGAAAGATTCCCCTGCTCAAATACAGCGACTACACCAGTTGGGACGAAGACAAAAAAATAGACCTGCTGCTCTCGCTGAATATACCCCTGCGTGACGAAGACTACGAAGACCCGCAAACTAAGGATATTCTGGGGTCCATCAGGTCTATCTGTACCATCCAGAAACGCAATGGAGAAGATGGCGCCCACCGGTACGTGATCAGTAACTCGCAGAGCGCCCTGAACATCATGGAAGTACTGGCCATTGCCAAAAATCTGATTGCCGACGAAGAAGGCCTGCTGCCCCTGGATATAGTACCTCTTTTTGAAACAGTGGACGACCTGGCCAACGCGGGGGGGGTGATGAAGAAGCTCTACGAAAATACTTACTACCGTAACCACCTGAACTACCGCGGCAACCACCAGACCATCATGGTCGGTTTTTCGGACGGTACCAAGGACGGAGGGTACCTCCGGGCCAACTGGTCTATCTACCGGGCCAAGGAAGAACTGACCAGAATTTCCCGCGAATATGGAATAAAAGTAACCTTCTTCGACGGCCGGGGAGGACCTCCGGGCCGTGGGGGTGGCAACAATCACAACTTCTACGCTTCGCTGGGTAAAGACATTGAGGATAAAGAAATTCAGCTGACCGTACAGGGACAAACCATCAGCTCGAACTATGGTACCGTTTCTACGGCCATGTTCAACCTCGAGCGCCTCTTTACGGCGGGTCTGGAAAACCATTTGTTCAGCCCCAGCCGCCAGGAAGAGCAACTCACCGAGGAAGACAAAGCCCTGCTAGAAGAACTGGCGGAAGCGGCCTACCACTCGTACCTTGACCTGAAAAACCACCCGGTTTTTGTAAAGTACCTTGAAAAGAAAACCCCGCTTCGCTTCTACGGCCAGACCAACATCGGAAGTCGCCCGACCAAGCGGGGCAATGACGGCGAAGGACTCAAATTTGAAGACCTGCGGGCCATTCCGTTTGTGGGTTCATGGGCCCAGATGAAGCAGAATGTACCCGGCTTCTACGGGTTTGGTTCAGCCATTGACCAGCTCACGAAGGAGGGGAAAGGAGAGGCAATTAAAAAGCTTTACCAGAAATCACTGTTTTTCCGGACCCTGGTCGAAAATTCCATGCAGTCGCTATCCAAGGCATTTTTTCCGGCTACCGAGTACCTGCGTCAGGAGGAAGACTACCTGGCGTTCTGGGATAAGATGTACGATGAGTTTGTATGTACAAATCAACAGCTGCTCAAGATTTCGGGACAGAAAGAACTCCTCGACAGCAATCAGGTAACCAAGGAGTCCATTAAAATCCGTGAACGCATTGTGTTGCCGCTCATTACAATACAGCAGTACGCCCTGCAAATGCTGGCCGATGACCCCGCAACCTTGCCCGTTGATCCCGAGAAGTACAGCAAACTGGTAGTACGGGCTATGTTTGGAATCATTAACGCGGCCCGAAACTCGGCCTGACCCAGGTACCTGTTACTGCTTCAATTTCTTCCTTTACCCCCTGGATACCGCCTCACGGTTGTCCGGGGGGTAATTTTTTGGAATTTCAACTCGTATTCCAAGTACCCGTGACTGGTTGGGCCCGGCTTTTTCTATTTACAGCCAAAACACTAGCCCGGCCCGTGTGGTTTGTATAAGGGAAGAAGCAATATGTATTTTATTAAACTAAAAAATAAAATAGTACAAAATACTTGCGTCTTTTGTTTATTGTTAGTATAATTGTTGCCAAGGCAATAAAATAGTCAAATTACACTTCGTCATACTGGGGGTGGGCGGAGGTCCACCCCTGACTTTTTAAAAAGAAGCTAAACCAAACCACACCATGCCGATTTATCACCGACTTGGACAAATACCGCACAAGCGCCACACGCAGTTTGAGAAACCTGGCGGTGGCCTGTACTACGAGCAGGTGTTCGGGACCATCGGCTTCGACGGTATGTCGTCGCTACTGTACCAGGTGCATCGGCCTACGCAGGTAAAAGCCATCGCGCCGGCGCTGGACGTGTCACCGCGGCTGGCCGTCGCCAACAACCTTACCATGCGGAAGTTGATTGGTTTTTCGATTGAGCCCCAGGACGACTTTCTGGAAAGTCGTGTACCCCTCATGGTGAATAAAGACGTAACCATTGGCCTGGCTGCTCCGCGTACCTCCCTGACCGATTATTTCTATAAAAATGCTGATGCTGACGAGCTGCTTTTTGTGCATAGGGGGAGCGGGCGGCTACGGACCCTGCTGGGTACCATTCCGTTTGAGTACGGCGACTACCTCATTATTCCCAGGGGCATGATTTATCAAATCGACTTTGATACCGACGATAACCGGCTTTTTTACCTTGAATCCCGCACACCGATTTATACGCCCAAACGGTACCGCAACCACTTTGGTCAGCTACTGGAACACTCGCCCATGCACGAGCGCGACTATAAACTACCCCGCGACCTGGAAACCCACGACGAGAAGGGAGAGTTTCTGATGAAAATCAAGAAGGGTAATGCCCTGCACCAGCTGGTTTACAGCTCTCACCCGTTCGATGTCGTGGGCTGGGACGGCTATAACTTTCCCTGGGGTTTTTCTATTCATGATTTTGAACCCATTACGGGGCGAATTCACCAGCCGCCGCCGGTCCACCAGACCTTCCAGACCGATGCCTTTGTGGTATGCTCATTTTGTCCCCGATTGTACGACTACCACCCCAAGGCCATACCCGCGCCCTACAACCACAGCAATATTGATTCGGACGAGGTACTGTACTACGTGGACGGCGACTTCATGAGCCGCAACGACATAGCCCGGGGGCACATTACGCTACATCCGGGCGGTATTCCGCACGGTCCGCATCCGGGGGCCTATGAGCGGAGTATTGGCAAAAAGGAAACACAGGAGCTGGCCGTGATGGTGGATACTTTCCGGCCGCTGATGCTCACCGAAGCTGCCATCGCTATTGACGACGGCAAGTACTACCAGAGTTGGCTGGAACCGTAACAGGAGGAGGAAAGGAGAAAAGAATAAAAGGAGGAAGGGAAGAAAGGAGGAATGGTACAAGAGAAAGTTACTTTCCTGCTTTCCTCCCGCGCGGCGTCCGCTTTCGTACCTTTTCTCCAAATATTTAAACTTCATCAACAAGAACTATGGAAACGCTGGAATTGAAAAATATGCAACAAGCCGGTACCGAACAGGAAGTAGATTTCCTACCCCTGAATGGTACCGATTATATAGAACTCTACGTAGGTAATGCCCGGCAGTCGGCCCTTTATTTTCAGACGGCCTTTGGTTTTCAGCCCCTGGCCCACGCCGGACTGGAAACGGGCCTGCGCGACCGGGAGTCGTACGTACTGGTGCAGGACAAGATTCGCCTGGTACTGACTTCACCGCTGGTGGGCGGTACGGCCATCGGGGCACACATCGACCAGCACGGCGATGGGGTGAAGGTAGTAGCCCTCTGGGTAGACGACGCCACCTACTCCTACGAAGAAACCATCCGCCGGGGAGCTACCTCTTATATGGAACCCACTACCGAGGAGGACGAACACGGATGGGTAGTACGTTCGGGTATAGGTACCTACGGGGATACGGTTCACCTGTTCGTGGAGCGAAAAGCGTACAACGGGGTATTTCTGCCGGGTTATGTGAAATGGGAGCCAACCTACCAGCCCGAAGCCGTAGGACTGCGCTACGTTGACCACATGGTAGGTAACGTAGGCTGGAACGAAATGAATAAGTGGGTACAGTTTTATGCCGACGTAATGGGTTTCCGGCAGTTGGTGTCCTTTGACGATAAAGACATTTCTACTGACTACACCGCCCTGATGAGTAAAGTCATGAGCAACGGCAACGGACGTATCAAGTTCCCGATTAACGAGCCCGCCGAGGGCCGCAAAAAGTCCCAGGTAGAAGAGTACCTTGATTTCTACGGAGGTTCGGGTATACAGCACATTGCCGTGGCCACCGATAATATTATTGAGACCGTAACCGAACTGGGACAGCGGGGTGTGGAGTTTCTGCAGGTACCGGCTATTTACTACGATGATCTGCTGGATCGGGTAGGGAATATTGACGAAGAAATAACGGAGCTGCGTAAGCTGGGTATACTCGTTGACCGTGACGAGGAAGGCTACCTGCTGCAGATTTTTACTAAGCCCATTATGCCCCGTCCGACCTTATTTTTTGAGATTATCCAGCGAAAAGGAGCTAAATCGTTTGGGAAAGGAAACTTCAAGGCCTTGTTTGAAGCTATTGAGCGGGAGCAACTCCTTCGGGGTACCTTATAAATGGGGAATGGAAGTAGTACCTGTGGTAGAGAAAGGTCAGGCATAGTCATTTTGTTCAATTGGTAGTGGCTGGAAATGACTACTTATTCACTAACCACACGAGTAATTATAAACAAAGAAGCCATGGATCAAGCATATAATACTTACACCGCCGCCGACCAGTCTGTGTGGAAGCGGCTATTTGAGCGGCAGATGGAACAGCTACCCGCTATTGCCAGTCGGGCTTACCTTGATGGTATTGACAAGGTAGGTTTCGTTGCCGACCATATTCCCAACTTTGCCGCAGAAACCAATCCGCGGCTGCGGGCGCTTACGGGTTGGGAAGTATACGTAGTACCGGGGCTTATTCCGCACAAGGAATTTTTCGGGCTGATGGCGGATAAAAAATTTCCGTCCTCTACCTGGCTGCGTAAGCCCGAACAGCTGGACTACCTCGAAGAGCCGGATATGTTTCATGATACGTTCGGGCATGTACCCTTACTGACCAATCAGGCCTTTTGTCATTTTCTGACGGACCTGAGTGAGGTAGCGCTGCGGTTTATCGATAGTGAGGAAGCCATTCAGCGCATTTCGCGCCTGTACTGGTATACCGTGGAGTTTGGGATGATACGGGAAGAAGGAGAACTCAAAATTTACGGGGGAGGTATTCTGTCGTCGCCCGGGGAAAGTGTGTACTGCCTGAGCAATGAGGTACCCAAAATTAGTTTTGATGTAGCTACGCTGTTGGATACTCCCTACCATATTGACCGGTACCAGGACCACTACTTCGTGATTGATTCCTACGAGCAACTTTATGGATCAGTAGTCGAAATCGAAGAAATATTAGATAAAACGATAAACAAATTAACCGTTTACTAAAAAATTGGCAAAATAATAAGCGATTACTTAGTAGGCTAATAGTTGGCGTATAGTATATTTGTAGGATGTAGTAGTTTAGCCGAACCCTTAAAGAAGTATCCTATGACCCATCATTCCGACCAGCGTGCCTACTTTTTTAAAATTGACACCACAATTAAAAAGATCCGCAATGCGCTGCAGAAGCGTTTGAACGAGGGAGGTATTGATCTGACGGTGGATCAATGGGTACTCCTGGACCATATTTCCCGGGAGGGGGGCATCAGTCAGAACGCCCTGGCCGAAGTTACCTACAAAGATCCCCCGACCGTAACCCGTATTGTGGACCTGCTGGAGAAGAAGAGTCTGGTGGAGCGGAGGATGGCTACGGGCGACCGCCGGAAATTCAACCTGTTCCTGACCAGCAAAGGAGTGGAATGTCATGCGGAGGCTTTTCCAATTGTAGCCGAGATTCGCCGCAAAGGCTGGGGTGAGCTCGACGAAGCGGACTACCAGCAGTTTGTCCGGATTATGGATTCAATCTATAATAATTTTAGCGAAACCGAATGATACAACCCCCTTCCTGGCTACCCGTATCGCCCGACTCCGACTTCTCCGTTTACAATTTGCCCTACGGCATTTTTAGTAAAGGAAAAGAAAAAGCCCGGGTGGGTGTTGCCCTGGGAGAGTGGATACTAGACCTGGCCGCCGCCGCCCAACTCGGACTTTTAAGCGAGTGGGAGGGGGCGGTTTCTGTTTTTGAACAGGAAGTACTTAATGAATTCATAGCGCAGGGGCGTCCGGCCTGGCAGTCCCTGCGGAAGAGCCTGCAGCGGTTGGTAACGGAAGAAGAGTCGCCCCTGCGGGCGGTGGCCGACCAGGTACTGGTGCGGCAGGCCGAGGCCCGGATGCATCTGCCCGTGCGCATTGGCGACTACACCGATTTTTATTCCAGTCTTGAACACGCCACCAACGTCGGCAAGCTTTTCCGCCCCGACAACCCCCTGATGCCCAACTGGAAGTACCTGCCCGTAGCCTACCACGGACGCGCCTCCTCCATAGTGGTATCGGGCACGCCGGTGCATCGGCCGCAGGGGCAAATTTTACCAGCCGGAGCTGAGGTGCCAGTATTAAGCCCCACCCAGGCGCTGGACTTCGAGCTGGAATTGGGTTATATTATTGGTAAAAATTCACCATTGGGAAGTAACGTAGCCACTTCGGAGGCGGGCGATTATGTTTTTGGTTGTGTACTGGTCAATGACTGGTCGGCGCGCGACATACAGCGCTGGGAGTACCAGCCCCTGGGGCCCTTTCTGAGTAAGAATTTCGCTACGTCCATTTCGCCCTGGGTAGTGCCCATGGATGCCCTGGTACCTTTCCAAACCGAGGGGCCCCGGCAGGAGCCGCCGCCGCTGCCTTACCTCCGTACCAGCGGGGCGTTCAATCTGGACCTGGAACTGGAGGTGGCCTTAAAGCCGGGCGAACTACCCGAAAGTACCCTATGCCAGACCAACGCCAGGTACCTGTACTGGAACATCCGGCAGCAAATAGCCCACCATACCGTTACGGGCTGTAATCTTTCCATTGGTGATTTGTTAGCTACCGGTACCATCAGCGGGACCGGGCCGGGACCATCCAGTCCGGGACTATCCAGTCGGGGAAGTAATGGTTGCCTGCTGGAACTGACCAAAGGAGGTACCAGTCCGGTGGTAATAGCGGGAGGGGGGCAGCGTACCTACCTGCTGGACGGCGACGAGGTGATTATGCGGGGATTTGCCCACAAAAATGGCCTTCGGGTAGGTTTTGGTGAGGTACGGGGAAAGGTACTTCCCGCCCTTGAACAACCCGGAGCCGAAGGCTGAGCCCGGCCTTTTCAAAGAAGTACTTCCTAAACTTTTGCGGCTGCTTCCCGGTTCTACGACCGTATACCCTTATTGGTTTAACCGCTTCATTTACTTCTGATACATGAAAACCATTGACCCCGCCGCACTGGGTGCCCGCACTTTTTATAAACACATGACCGCCTCGGTGGCACCCCGTCCGATTGCCTTTGCCAGTACCATCGACGCGCAGGGAAATGTAAATCTGAGTCCGTTCAGCTTCTTCAACTACATGGGCATTGACCCGCCCCTGCTGGTGTTTGCGCCCAACCGCCGCGGCCGTGACAATACCCACAAGCATACCGCACTTAACGTTAGGGAAGTACCGGAGGTAGTCATTAACATGGTCACCTATTCAATGGTGGAGCAGATGTCGCTGGCAAGCGCTGAGTTTGAGCGGGGGGTAGATGAGTTCGTTAAAGCGGGCTTTACTCCGCTGGCCTCCGAGCGGGTCAGGCCGCCGCGGGTGCAGGAGTCGCCGGCGCAGTTTGAGTGCAAGGTACTGGAAGTAAAAGAAATAGGCTCCATGGTACTTATCATTGCCGAGGTAGTACTGGCGCATTTTTCCGAAACCCTCTTCGGTGAAGACGGGCAGATAGACCAGCGCCGCACCGACTGGGTAGCCCGCCTGGGCACTGACTTTTACGCCCGGGCGGCGGGGGAGGCCTTGTTTGAAGTACCCCGCCCCCAAATGGGTATTGGCGTTGATGCCCTGCCCGAATCCGTACGGACCTCCCGTGTCCTGACCGGCAATGACCTGGGGCGGTTGGGCAGTGTACTGCAGCTACCGGAGCCCGCCGAGGTGCAGGTATTCGGACAAACCGAAACACTGCGCGAACTGCGTGAGGAAGCCCGGCACGGGTGCCAGTACCTGCCCGATCTGCTGCACCGCCACGCTCAGCTGCTCCTGGCCGAAGGAAAGGTACAGGAAGCCTGGCTAACGCTGCTTCAGTTAGAGTAAAGGAATTGTCGAATTTCGATTGCAAAGAGTCGATTTGGATATATTTGATAGTTCGCAATCGACAATCAAAACTTCCCCCGGTTATCAGGACTGATTAAGTTTTTACCCTTAAATTTAAGTACCGGCTAAACTATTTACTCCCTTTTTGAATCTAACACCAGACAACTTACTACTTAATTACCTACTACAGCCATGAAAAAACACCTGGTACTTTTCTCCTTCCTGCTGGCAGGTATTACCCTGGCACCTGCTTTGGCCCAGACGGTTCAGCTAACCCAGAACCAAACCAATAAAATAGAAGTAACAGGCTTTGCCGAAATGGAGATTACCCCCGATGAATTGTACTTTACCATATCGCTGCGGGAGTACTTTAAAGACGAAAAAAATCAGAAAGACAAGGTGGTCATCAACACCCTGGAAAAACAACTGATGAAGGCGGTAGCCGATGCCGGACTACCCAAAGAGAGTCTTACCGTGAGCGGCCTGGGCGGGTACCAGAACTACTGGGAAAAGAAAAAGCGGCCAAGTACTTTCCTGGAAAGCAAGCAGTACCAGCTGAAAGTAAGTCAGCCCGATAAGCTGGATGCCATTCTGTCGGGGGTGGACAGCCGAGGCATTCAGTACGCCAGCATAAGCCGGGTAGACCACTCCCAGAAGGAGGAGCTGAAAAAGGAGGTAAAGATCAACGCACTGAAAGCGGCCAAAGAAAAGGCTACCTACCTGCTGCAGGCCATTGACCAAAAGGTGGGGCCGGTGATGGAAATCCGGGAACTGGAGGATAACATGTACTACCCGCAGCCCGTGTACGCCAAAGCCAATGTGCGTATGATGGCCGCCGAATCGGCCGCCGATGCCGCCCCGGACAGCGATCTGGACTTTCAGAAGATCAAGCTGAGCTACCGCATGCAGGCGGTTTTCGAGATCCGTTAATAACAGAGTGGCCCCGGTTTTTGTTGTATTAGCAGTGTCTGCGGATTTATCCCGGAATGAGGGGTAATCTGTGCCACTAAAAAATTTTCTATCCACCTTACCTTTTAACAATATGAACCTTGGTGCCAAGTTTTTAACCACCGTATTGGTCGGTACGGCCGTCGGTCTGGTAATTTATCAGTACCTGCAGACTCCCGAGGGAGAAAGAGCACTGGAAAACCTGAAGGACCGAGCCGACGACCTGCGCGACGAAGCCGAAGAAGCCGTTGACAGAGCACCGGAGTACCTGGAGCAAATCAGGACCAGAGCGGAGCAAGTCTTGAATAACAATCTGCCCGAAGCCGAGCAGTTTCTGCGCGATCTGGTAGCCAGCCTTTCCGGCAAAAAAACGGGCGGGTTAGCCGCCTGACCTATACAAAACAAAAGCGGGGCGCTGGCCCCGCTTTTGTTTTGTATACCTGGTGCCGCCTCCTTAGCTTACTTTCATGTTATCGGTATATTAGGCTACGAAAAATACAGCTTCTCCGATGCCGCCCCGGACAGCAATCCGGACTTTCAGAAGATCAAACTTAGCTACCGGATGCAGGCTGTTTTTGAGATCAAACAATACCGGTTAGTAAGAAAAGCACGTTTAAGAGAAAGGTACCTGTGCCGGTGTTTTGAAACCAAAGCCGGTATACCTACCTTGGTCCCTTATTCTGTTCACTCTAACCTTTGCAGTATGTTTATAAGTGCCAAATTCGTAGCTACTTTTATTCTCGGTACGGCTGCCGGAGTGGCCCTTCAGCGCTACATGCGGACCGAAGAAGGCGAAAAATTAATGGAAGATCTGAAAGCAACCGCTAACGACCTGAGGAGCGAAGCCGAAGAAGCAGTAGACAGAGCCCCCCAGTACATAGAAGAAATAAAAGCCAAAGGGGCGGAGGTACTTAACAAAGCATTGCCCGAAGCCGAAAAATTTATGCGCGATCTGGCGGGTACTTTTTCCAGTAAAAAACCCGGTGGATCGGCCGCTTAGTATAGTAGCTGTCAGCGAGTTAGCTTATAGTCATTAGCTTTTTAAAAGTACCTGATATACACAGTATTAGAATCCATTCTAAGTAGCCCGGTATTATACATTTATTTTACGCAAGTACTTAGAAAAACAAATAAAGAAGCACGGCCCGCGCCGTGCTTCTTTATTTGGGACCAATGAGATCTTTTCAGCCCAGAAGCTTGTTTAGCTGGGCGTACTGGAGCAGGAGTACTGTTTTCGCATCTTTAATTTCTCCCCGGGCTACCATCTGTAGGGCTTCCTCAAAAGAGACCTCCAGTACTTCAATATGTTCCTGTTCTTCGGCTTCGCCGCCCCCTTCCGCTGTCTTCATGGCATCGGTATATTCGGCCACAAAGAAGTGCAGTTTCTCCGAAACGGCTCCCGGAGACATGTACAGTTCGAATACTTTTCGGGCCGACTTGAGCTTTATTCCCGTTTCTTCTTCCGTTTCCCGTATTACAGCGGCCTCGGGGTCTTTTTCGTCCATAATTCCCGCGCAGGTTTCGATCAGCATACCCGTCGGGTTTTCGTTGACGAAGCTGGCGATGCGGAACTGCCGGGTCAGGATCACCGTCCTTTTTTGCGTATTATACAGCAGTACCGTAGCACCGTTGGCGTTGTGGTATACCTCCCGCTTCTGTTGTTCCTGGGTACCGTCGCGGCTTTGGTAGTAAAAAGTATAGGTCTTCAGGGTATACCAGTTGTCCGCCAGGGTTTCTTCTTTTTGTATGGTTATGGTGGGATTCATGTCTGTATGCGTAGGTTTTAGCTTTGGGTAAATTCTTAACGAAAACCATACCAGCCCGGTCCCTTCGGGCTGTAGCTGGGTAATTAGACTATTTTTTGATAATTTTTGAAAAAAAACGGAGGTGGATGGTTAAATCCTACTATTTCTTACATCAAGTATAAAAAAGCAGAACTGGTCCGGACCAGAAGACTCCTAATGAAGCAACGCTTAACCATCCAGGAAATACAACAGCTCTGGCTCGACTACCAGTCGGGTGATATGGAGGCGCTGGCCACGCTGATGCAGGCTTTCTACGCTGACCTGTACAACTGGGGGCTGCGCTTTGTACCCGAAGGAGAAACGGTCCGGGACTGCCTGCAGGATGTGTTCCTGGCGCTCTGGCAGAAGCATGGGCACATGGCGGTTGTCCAGGATGTACCCGCTTATTTGTTCAAAACCGTCAAGCACCGGCTCCTGCAGGAGTACCGCCGGAAAAGCTTTACGCAGGTCATGAGCCTTACGGACGAGCAGTATACGGTACACGTGGAGTTTTCGGCCGACCTGCGGCAAATTGAGGAAGAGCACCAGGTGTACCGGCTGCGTCGCCTGGAACAGCTGATGAATCAACTGCCCGAACGGCAGCGGGAAATTATCTACCTGCGCTTTTATCAGAACCTGGAATTTGACCAGATCGCCGAAATCATGCAAATAGGCAAACAACCCGTTTATAACCTCCTGCACCGGGCCCTGAAGAACATGCGCGACTATACGCTGGGTACCTTTAGCTGGCTGCTGGTAGCCATGGGGCCATGTACTACACTGTTTCAGGAATTAGGAAAAAAAGCATGAAAAAATACGATAACTACGAAGCCGAAGAACTGGCGCTGGACAGCGACTTCCGCGATTGGGTGCAGGGTAAGAGCCCCAATGCGGACTTCTGGCTGGCCTACGGGCAACAGCACCCCGAGCGGCAGGAGGTACTACGTACAGCCGAAGAACTGGTGCGGGCCATGCGGGTCCGGACGGTGCCGGTGGCCGAAAAGCTGGTACGGGCCGAGGTAAGCCAGTTTATGGAAAGAGCTACACAAACGTCCACTCGCCAGAAGCCAGGCAACCTGTCGGCAAGCCGCTCTCTTTCATGGCGCAACGCCTACCGCTATGCGGCAGCCATAGGGCTATTGGGACTTCTGGTAGCGGCAGGCTGGTGGTTAGGTAAGCCAAGAAACCAGGCGAGTCGTACAGCGGGAGCTATCAGCCCGCAGGAGGTAGACATGGCCTATACCGAAACGCGAAATTCCACTGGAAAGCCTCTACGTCTGGTACTTAGCGACAACTCGAAAGTCGTGCTTGGCCCGAAAAGTGTGCTGCGCTACGCGCCGCAGTTTTCGGGAGGCGAACGGGTCGTGTACCTGACGGGAGAGGCCCAATTTGAAGTGGTAAAGCGGAAAGAACCCTTTAAAGTTTACGCCGGCGACCTGGTCACCAAAGTATTGGGCACGCGCTTTGTGGTACGGGCCTACGAAAACGACCAGAATGTGTCGGTTCAGGTCCAGTCGGGGAAGGTATCGGTGTACCGAAAAGAAGCTGATGACAAGGAGGATACAGCCGATAAGGCCGGTATTATCCTGCTGCCCAACCAGGCAGCCATTTACCAGCAGGCAGAAGGCCAGCTATCTAAGACCATCGTGGCCAGACCCATCGTGCAGGTACCCCAGGTGGTAAGTACCAACTTTGAATTCAGGGAAACCCCGCTCCCGCAGGTCCTGAACCAGATACAACAGGCTTATGCCATTCCAATTCAGTTTGATGAAGAAGCACTGCAGAACTGTCGGATTACGGCCTCGCTGGCCAACGAAACCATGCTGGAAAAAGTGGCCATTCTTTGCAAGCTGGTAGGGGGGCGGTACGAGCTCGTGGACGGGCAGATTATAGTCCGGGCCGATGGCTGCCGTTAGCAAGCCTCTTTTGACTAATCTTAACAATTCTTATAACCCATAATCTTTACATTTATCCTTTGCGTATGACGAAGTCTTTACCGTAACCAACGCTTTCTCCGTACCCATAAAAAAAACGGCGGTGTTGCAGCACCGCCGGTGGGTTCAGCTTCCCTTCGTTGTCGGACGTGCCTATCTGTATCAGATAGTGTGAGGATGCTTTTTGACTTACTATTTCAATAAACCCAATTAAAATTATGAAAAAACGAGCTACAAGCCAAATCTGGATCAAGCTTATGAGGTTTTCCTTTGCCCAATTGTTACTGATGGTAGTCGTGCTGGGGGCAACTTATGCCAGTCCCGTACGTGCGCAGGATTACCTGAACAAACGGGTTAGCCTACGGGTGGAAGATACTGAGGTGGAAAAGGTACTTCGCCAATTGGAAAAAGCGGTAGATGTACAGTTTATGTACAGCTCCAACGTACTGCGCGGCCAGCAGCGCATCACGGTGCAGGCCAGCAACGAACCCCTGGGCGATGTCCTGGACCGTGTGCTAAGGCCTATGAACATCAGGTACGAGCTGGTGGGAAAAAAGATACTCCTTACGCCCGCTTCATCGGGATTAATGCCGCTCGAGCAGAAAATCAAGATACCGGCGACCACCGGGCAGCTGGACCGGAATGTATCCGGTACCGTCACCGATGAAAGTGGCTCTGGACTACCCGGCGTGAGCGTGGTGCTAAAAGGTACCCAGCGGGGTACTACTACTAACGCGGAAGGTCGGTTTCAGATAGAGGTACCAACCAATAACACCGTGCTGGTATTCAGCTTTGTGGGCTATAAGACCCAGGAGGTGACAGTGGGAAACCAGTCAGTACTGAATGTTTCACTAAAACCTGAGAACCAGTCTCTCAACGAGGTAGTCGTGGTGGGATACGGTACGCAGGAAAGAAAGAACCTTACCGGGTCTATAAGCTCCATCAAGTCAGAAACCATCAGTGAGGTTCCGGTTGCCACAATAGAACAGGCTTTACAGGGCAATGCCGCCGGGGTTATGGTTTCCCAAAGCGGTGGAGCCCCGGGGGCAGCCGTATCCGTTCGGGTGCGAGGCATTGGCTCCATAAACGGAGCCGTAGAGCCTCTATATGTTGTTGACGGAGTACCCATCGAAAACGTTCCTTTTGGAGGAGGCGGTGATTATGCCAGTCCTGATGTTTCCAATTCTCCCTTAGCTACCATTAATCCCGGCGATATCGAAAGTATTCAAATCCTGAAAGATGCATCGGCGACCGCCATTTATGGCGCCAGAGGAGCCAACGGAGTGGTGTTGATTACTACCAAGAGAGGAAAGGCCGGAAGAACCAAGGTTACTTATTCCGCGTACGCTGGATTCCAGGAGCCAACCAAAACATTCGAAGTGCTGAATGCCCGCGAGTACATGGAACTGCAGAATGAATTTGCAACCAATGCCGGTACCGACCTTCGTTATCCAAACATAGATTCTGTACTGAACGTAGTAGGAAACGGTACCAACTGGCAGAATGAACTTTACCGGAAAGGCATCATGCACAATCACCAGCTTTCCTTAAATGGTGGATCTGACAAAACCAAGTTTGCCATTTCGGGGAATTACTTCAGGCAGGATGGAATTATTCCTAACAATGGATTTGAGAGAGTAAGTTTTCGGGCCAATATCGACCATATAATTTCTGAAAAGTTTGCTACTGGTTTTAGCCTGACTCTTTCCAACATAAACAACAATAATTTACCCGGAGGAGCCTCCGGACAAAATCCCTTTCGGTCAGTACTTTCTTTTAGCCCATTGGCACCAGTAACAAATCCGGAGGGGGTATTTGAAGATTTCCTGGATGGCTCTACGGGTGTATTTGTAACCAACCCGGTAGGGTTAGTCAATGACGTTACCAACAAAACCACCACCTTCAGACCCATAGGAAATCTCTATGTAGATTATAACATACTAAGTAATCTGAAATTCAAGACGAGCTTTGGGTTTGATTACAGAACCCAAAGAAACAAGGTATATATTCCAAGAACTGTCCAGCGGGGAAGAGATTTAGGAGGCAGAGCCATCAATGGCTACGATGACCGGACCAACCTGGTACTAGAAAATACGCTGACGTATAACAAATTATTTGGCAAGGACCATCGATTGGAGGCGCTGGTAGGCCAAATGACGCAAACCGCCAGCCGGGTAGGCAGGACTTTTGCCGCCCAAAACTTCCCTAATGATGTGTTAGGTTCGAATGTCCTGGAAAACGGCTCCGTGCAGGAACTACCAAGTAGTGTCATGGTGGACTGGGCTCTAATCTCCTATTTAGGACGGGTAAATTACGGATTCAGGGACAAGTACCTGTTGACCCTCACGATGCGCGCAGATGGTTCTTCACGATTTGGGGTTAACAAGCGGTTTGGGTACTTCCCCTCCGCAGCGGTGGCTTGGCGTCTTAGCGAAGAAGGATTCATGAAGGAGATCAGGGCCATCAGCGATGCCAAACTAAGGGTTTCTTACGGGATCAATGGAAACCAGGATGGCATCGGGGCGTATGACCGGTTTGCCCGACTGGCTTCCAGGGATTATGCCTATCCTATTGGCGCGGGCAACTCTATTGTACAGGGGTTTGCTCCTGTATCTATCTCTAATACTAACCTGGGTTGGGAAGAAACAGAGCAACTCAACGTTGGTTTTAACTTTGGATTGTTCTCCAACAGAATTACCCTGGAAGCTGACTACTTTGTCAAGAATACCTCCAAGCTCCTTTTTGCCGTTCCGCTGCCCGAGTCTGCCTATGTGGGTTCAGATGTAATCAGGAATATTGGCCAGCTCCAGAACAAAGGGTTTGAACTACTAATAAATACGGTGAATGTGAATAAGGGAGACTTTTCCTGGGAGTCCAATTTTAACATCTCCTTTCTGGACAACAAGATTGTCAGCCTCCCCAGAGAAAATGACATTCCCTATTTCAGTCTGTTAGGCACAAGTAACATCGGATTACTGCGACAAGGAGCCAGTTTTCCTTCTTTCTACGGATGGGTGGCCGACGGTATTTTTGCCAGTCAGGAAGAAGTGTCCAACCATACCTTTACCGATGCCAATGGAGCGGTTCGACTGATCCAGCCCAATGCCCAGCCGGGTGATGTCAGGTACAGAGACCTGTCAGGCCCCACTGGGGAGCCTGACGGCAGAATTACCGGAGAAGACAGAACCATTATTGGTTCGGCTCTGCCTGACTTCTTTGGTGGCCTGCGCAACCAATTCAATTACAAGGGCTTGAATCTAAGTTTCTTCCTTAATTTCTCCTACGGAAACGAAATCGTAAACTATAACCGTTGGACAATGGCCAATGTGACCCCCGGAGGCAATCAATTGAAAGAGGTTCTGAATCGGTGGACTCCCACCAACACCAATACTACGGTACCTGCCGCCAGAAGACAGCGCTCGGCCGAATACCCCTTTGATACCCGATTTGTGGAGGATGGCTCCTTCATACGGATGAGGGACATAACCCTGTCGTACAGCCTTCCGAAAACAATAACAGACAAGTTGGGAGGAAGTACCGCCAAAGTGTACGTAAGAGCAAACAATGTATTTACTCTGACCAACTACAAGGGCGTGGATCCCGAGGTTAACTCCTTCGACCCCAGTTCCAGCAACCTGGCGGGTATCGAGATCTCGGTATACCCCATGGTCAAGACGTACACAGCAGGTTTTACTATTCAATTTTAAAAGAAACTTAGGATGAAAAAGCTACTATATGTCCTCGTACTGATGTCCACCTTAGGGTGCCACGACTTGTTGGAGCAGGAGCCTCTGATCAATTTCGCACCTGAAAACTATTTCTCAACTGAGAAGGAAATCCTAACCGGTGTGAACGCAACGTATGACCCGCTTTCGTCGGGTGGGGGGCGCAATAACCTCTATTGGGCCGGTGTACCGCTACTGCTTGACTTCATTAGTGATGATGTTGTTTTTGGTGGTTCAGGTGGCTTTGGTGAAGCTGAGCAGATAGACCTGACCGTTAACAACGGATTTACACGCAGGGCCTACCTCGGCTACTATGAAATTATTAACCGGGCCAACCTTATGCTGGAAAACATTCCTAAGGTCTCCATGCCGGAAGTACGGAAAAATCGGTATGCCGCGGAGGTACGATTCCTAAGGGCCTTTGCTTACTATCACCTGACTTTTTTCTGGGGAGAAGTTTCTTTACGGAAAAGTCCCATAAAGACCTTCGAAGACGGCCCTATCGGTCCTTCCCCCACCAATGAGATCTATGTGCTTATTGAGGAAGACCTGGCTTTTGCGGTAGAGCATTTGCCCTGGACCTACGCACCTGAGAACTACGGCAGAGCGACGAAGGGAGCCGCGTTAGCCCTGGCCGCAAAGACCCAAATGGTAAGAAAGAACTGGACTGCTGCCTTACCCTATACCGAGCGTATTATTAATGATCCAAACAGCCCTCATGCATTGATACCTAAGTATGCAGACGTGTTTACCGCAGAGTTCAAAAATCACCCGGAGCACATTTTTAGTGCTCGTTTTGCCGGTGGATTAGAGGCACTGAACGAGGGCGGAATCCTGGAAGAGCGGTATGGCCCACCCCGAGCCCAGACTCCGGCTGGCTTTTTACCGGGAAACTCCAATTCCATTGCCCGACCCACCTGGTATAACGGCACCGCCACCAACATTAGGAATGGCTTGATCAATGAGTATTTGGCCACCAATGATCCCCGGTTAGACCATGCTTACGTGAACTTCAACCCTACTAAGAGTCCTTCTCAGTACTATGTTGACAAATTCAGAGATAAGTCGCCGCACCTTTCGGGCAATGCCAGCACTGTTTTCCCTTTGATTCGATTTGCGGATGTGCTCCTGATGCATGCTGAAATTTTAAATGAAGTAAATAAGGGGCCTACCGCAGCGGCTTATGCGGCGGTGAACCGGGTTAGGCAACGTGCTAACAATGGCGCTCCGGCAGGTAAAATACTGGCTGATATCGGAGGTCTCAACTACGAGGCTTTTAAGGAGGCCGTATATCACGAACGTAGGATGGAGTTAAGTCACGAGGGACACCGGTGGATTGATTTGGTACGGACAGGTAGAATGACAAAAGTGATGGGAGACCATCTTGGTAAAAATATCGAGAGCTTCCGGCAGTTGTTTCCTGTTCCGGGTGCTGAATTGGATGCCAATCCGGCAATGAAGCAAAATTTCGGGTATTAAGTTTTCAGTGACGCTATTAGCCAGAGGTGGTAAGCCTCTGGCTACTTTTCCCAAATAATATGACCTTTTTATTCCTGTCCCTCCTCCTTACCGCAATTTCAGGCTTTATTCAACCAGGCGACGAAACTGTGCCTACGGCTGACGTGATCCAACAAACGCCTGGTCTGGTAGCGTTTTGGGATTTTCAGGAAGCGGCCGGACAGGACCGGGTTTCCAAACATGGCCAGTACCGGCTCCAGGAGAAAGGCGGAACGGTAGAAAGAGTTGAAGATGGGGTATTGGGTACCTACTCGGCCCGGCTGGTGGACGAGAAGTACTTCCTGCTCTCCCGCAAGGAACTTCGGGAGCTGAATATTCACGGGAAAGACGCACAGGTCACGGTAGTAGCCTGGGTGAAGCGGCAGCATCCCAAAGCCTGGCAGGCCATAGCCGGCGTGTGGGACGAAACCCGGGGCAAGCGGCAGTACTGCCTCTTTCTGAACGCCACCAGCCGCACCCATAACCGGGAGATGGTGCGCTACCCTACCCAGGACCGGGTACATGGGCACGTATCGGCCATTGGTGGCTCAACGCCCGGCCACTGCTGCTGTGTGACCTATTCAACGGGTAAGACATCCATTCCGCTGGATAGCTGGCAGCAGATCGCTATGACCTACGACGGCGCTTACAGCCGCGTGTATGTCAATGGAGTACTCGACGCCGAAGAAGACTACAACCCTTTTTACTACCCTGAGGGCTTATTCGATGGAGGAGAGGACGGGGCGCCCTTTACGGTAGGCGCTGTATCGGCTCACGGCAAGATGAATAACTTCTTTGTGGGGCTGATTGGCGGTTTGGCGGTGTATAACCGGGCACTTTCAGCCCAAGAATTACGTGCTATGAAATAAAGGAAAGCAGAGCTTCGCTCCTCCATCAACCACTTTTTTTAGATAGTAAAGTACTCTTTTCCGGAAGGGCTTGCTACTGCTTTAACCCTACAGCAGCCCTTAACAAGCTACATTCACAATTTCACTTATCACTCCCTATGCCTATGTCCCAATCTTTCCATCAACATTCTTTCCGCCGCAGACTCCTGGCCGGGTGGTTTCTACTCGTGTATTTTGCCGCCGTTCAGGCCTTCGGACAAATCTACACAGTCAGTACCCTGACTTCCTTACCCACCGGCGTCAAGCCCTTGGGAGTCGTGGTACATCCGGATGGACGCCTGTTTGTGTCCGCCACCAACCACGCCCTTTACGTTATTAGTCCCGCCCAAAGCCAACCGGTAGCCAGTGTTTTTGCCGGTGTGCCCGGAACGGCCGGGTACGTTAATAGCTCCACGGCAACAAGTGCCCGGTTCAGGAATCCGATGGGTCTGAGTATAGATCCCACTGGGCAATACCTGTACCTAGCCGATGGCGGCAACCACTGTATCCGAAAGCTTGACCTGACCAGTGGGGCTGTAAGTACCCTCGCTGGCAGCGCTTCGGCTGCCGTAAGCGGCTACGTAAATGGCTCCCTTTCTGAAGCCCGCTTCAACAACCCCAGCAACGTACTGGCCGTGTCGTCGTCGGTACTATATGTGGCTGACAATAACAACCATAAGATACGGACCATTGATCTAAACACAGGTGAAGTGTACTGGCTGGCGGGTGCTGGTCCTGGCCTGCGGAATGGCGCAGGTGACTTTGCCCTGTTTACCCTGAGCGGGCTGGCGGGTATGGGAACGACTACCATGAACGGCAAGGACTATCTTTTCTTTTCGGAGGGAGGCAACCACCGGATCCGTCGGGTCCTGCTGCCAGCCGAAACGTCGAGCCTAACCTCGGAAGTCGTCACACTGTTGGGCCGCACGGTCAATGGAAGCCTATCTGGAAACAGCAACGGTCCGGACCCGCAAGCGCAGATAAACCGGCCCGCAGGTATCGCCATTGCTGGAAAAACGCTGTACTTGTCGCCCCGCGATAACCACCGCATCCGTAGCCTGCCTACCAATACGGCAACGGCAGAATCGGCTGTTACAACCGATGTGGCCGGGGATCCGGCCGGGACATCCGGTGGATTGATCGATGGGATAGGGGCGGACGCCCGATTCAACTCCCCTCAGGGTATTGCTTACGACGAAAACGCGAATGTACTCTATTTAGCGGATGTCGAAAATCAGGCTATTCGCAAAATAGAGATCAAAATACTTCCGCCGCAGTCCGAATACTACGTGGCAACCAACGGAGATGATGCTAACCCCGGTACGGTAGCGGCCCCCTGGAAAACCCTGGAACGGGTACAGGCCATTCTGCCTGCACTGGAGCCGGGTAACAAGATACTTTTCCGAAGGGGCGACACCTTCCGTGGCAGTGTCACGGCCATTGGCAACATCAACGGATCCAGTGAACCATTCCTGAATAACCCCATCATTATCGGGGCCTACGCCAATCCTGATGGTTCGGATAATTCCGCCCTGCCAAAGCCCGTCATCAGCGGGATGGAAGTAATAGGCGAATGGAGACCTAATACAGCTGGATTTGGCGCGGATGTTTTTGAGGCGACGGTACCAGAAAATCAACCCGTGACAGCCCTGCTCTTTAATCATTCGCTGATGCCGGTCTCGAGGTACCCTGCCCTGAACAACGGGCAGGGAGGCTACGCCTTGCTCAGCGGAGGAAACCAGGGGCAGCCCCTGAGCGGTGGCCTTGGCATTGCAGATGATGAACTGGCTGGCAAACCAGACAACTTCTGGACGGGAAGTATTGCCAATGTGAGGCAACTACGATTCAACAGCGGCTTCCGGAATGTAGTATCCTCATCTGGCAATGAAATAAATTTTGCCGTTGCTCCTAATTCAGGCGATTGGATAAAAGGTACCGGGTGGGGGTACTACCTTATCAACGTCCGGGAGCTGGACGAAGCCGGCGAGTGGTTCTACGACGCCAGCGTCAACAAGGTATACTTAAAATCGCCCACGGGACAAGCCCCGGCTGCCGGTGCGGTGGAGGTATCCCGCTACGCCAGTGGCTTTTCTTTTAGCGGGCCGGTTGCCAATATTCGGTTTCAGGACCTTGATTTCCGTCACCAGCGCGTTAACTATAACGATGTCGGCCTGGGTCCAGACAGCAACCAGGGCAACGGACTCCTGTTTACTAATGTCAATGCCGGTGCCCGGGACATAACCATAGCGCGCTGCGACTTCAGACACAGCCGCCGGGCCCTTAATGCCGAAAAGGGGCGACGCATAAAAATCGTGGACAACACCATCTTTGACTGCATGCAGGCCATCCGTATCCCCCGCGCCGCGAGTTGTGTTGTCGAGAATTCTCATATCAATACCATTACGTTCAATCAGGATGCAATAACTATTGGTGGAAGCGCTTTGCTTCCCACCAGCATTTATTCGCTCGCTACCAACACCCCGGCATCCGTCAGTGAGATTACCGATTGGGTGACCTTCGGCTGCCGTATTGTGAATAACACGGTCGAAAATTGCATCGGGGGTGGGATTGGCTTGTTGGGAGGTGGTAGCATTCCGTATGATGAGACCATTAATGAAACAGTTGCTGAACCTACCGTTGAGCAGCAGACAGGACACCTGCTGGAAAACAATATTCTGCGGAATCTGGCCCTTCTGTACGATGATGTGGCAGGTATCAACGTCCCTAATAATAATCACGCGGGGAACAACAGTATCATTCGCAATAATATCGTTCGTGATGTCCGGTCCAGCCTCTATGGTATTCCCTCTCCTTTTTATGCCAATGGCTTGTACTTTGACACGAACAGCCGCAATGTACATACCGAAAACAATACGTTTATAAATTGTGACGTGGGTATCTATGTCCATGCGTCCATTGAGCATCAGATCCTCCACAATAACATCTATAACTGCCCCCAGGCAGCTATAAAAATAACCGAGGATAACCTGCAGGCGGCCCGAAACATGCCTCCCTGGAAAATTGAGAAGCTGGTCCTGAAAGGAAATAAGCTTTACTCGGCAGACCAGGGCTTCCGGCCGGTGCTGTATGTACAAAGCCGGCTTAGTACCATCAAGGACTTCTTTCAGGAACTGGACAACAACTACTACTGCAATCCCTACGATTCATTACAGGTATTGGTACGTACTGTTCCCACGCTTGCTTTCCGTGACCCTACGCAGCCGTGGCAACCTACGGCATCAGGTGCCGTCCTTGACCGAATATTTGACCTTGAAGGGTGGCAGCGTTTTTCGGGTAAAGACCAAAATTCGCAGGCTTCCCAGGTGGCCTGGAAGCAGTATCGCAATGTTGTTCCCGGCGAGGAACTGATAAGCAATGGAGACTTTTCGGTCGGAATCGACGGATGGAGTTCCAGTGATCCCAGATGCCAATTGGTATTTGACGCCAGCCAGCCGGCGCTAGATGGGGGAGCTATGGCAATGCAATTTAATGATCCCGACCTGGTAGCAGCCTCGTCTGTTCGGTCGCCTTCTTTTTCAGTCTCCCAGGGGCAGCTTTATCAGTTTTCGGGTTCGCTGCTTACCAATGAACTGACGCCAGCCCTTCCCGACAATGTTCCTCCGGGTGGTTTCAGTAAAGCCCTTGACATGCGGCTGGCCCCACTTGGCCGCATCATTCGCTACGTACCGGCCGATCTGACCCGCAAAGACTTCTCGTTTATCTTTTCCAGCGACATCAGCCATTCGGACCTGCGGTTGGAATTGGTGCCGTCAGCCTACGACAACACTATCTGGGTAGATAATATCAGCCTAAAGCCCGTTTCGGCCCAGAGCGAGGATGTACTGGCGAAGTCTCCTCTGTTTGTCAACGAAACTGCCGCTCCCCAGAACTTTCCGCTGGTTGGTAGCTTCAAAACGCTGGATGGCATTACTGTAACGGGTTCGGTAACGGTACCAGCCTTTAGTTCCGTCATTCTGGTGCGGGATTGTCCTTCACCGCCTGCCGTTACCGTTATGGCTTCTCCCGCTTCGGTAGACTATGGTCAAACAACGACCCTCACAACCCAGGTTTCGGGAGGAGTAGCTCCTTACAGCTACGACTGGAATACCGGTTCCGCTGACCGGGAGCTGACTACCCCCGCTCTGACCAGGAACAGCTCGTACACCGTCACTGTCTACGATGCGCTGGGGTGTTCAGCAACCACTACGGTAGGTGTACTGGTTACCCCGCCTTACATCACCTTCGCTCCTCTCGAAGACAAGACCTACGGGGACGGCCCCATTACGCTGGTAGCGACGGCTTCTTCGGGTCTGCCGGTAAGCTTTACGGTAGAATCCGGACCCGCGGAGCTATCCGGGAATGAGCTTACGCTGACGGGGGCAGGTGAGGTAACTATCAAGGCCAGCCAGGCCGGTGACGACTACTATCCGGCTGCACCTGACGTCACACGGAAGTTTACAGTACACAAGGCGAGTCAAACCATCACTTTCCAGCCGATGGCCGATGTTGTGTACCGGAGTAATCCTCTTTTTAGCTTTGGTCTTACCGGAGCTTCTGCCAGTTCGGATTTGCCAGTAAGTTACAGCGTTGTATCCGGTCCCGCTACTTTACAGGGGAGTCTGCTTACCATTACCGGTATTGGTACGGTGACGCTAAAAGCCTCCCAGCCAGGCAACCAGAACTACCTGGCAGGCACTGCCCAGTTTCAGAGCTTCTCGGTTATCACAACGGACAAAGATAAAGGGGTAAAGCCGATTCTGGAATGTGTAGTTGATAATGGCAATGGCCAGTGGACCGCCCGCTTCGGCTACAAAAACGACATGGATATGCTGGTATATATTCCCGCCGGGGCTACAAACTACCTCACTCCAACCTCCGGGGCTGTACAGATTGTGGATTTTCAGCCCGGGCGAACTCAAAATGCCTTTACCGTCAGCTTCCCGGCCAATGGTCAGGTAAGCTGGTCAGTAGCCGGACCGGATAGCAAGCTTCGTACGGCTACGGCTACAACGCAGTCGCCAGGTTGTGCGACCACAGCGCGTCAAGGCGTAGAAGAGGTACTTACCCGACAGAAACTCGTAGTTTATCCTAATCCCACTGCGGATGAAGTAGAAGTAGTCGTACCCGGTCATAGCCAGCAGGAGGGCCAGCTTAGACTCTACTCCGTGCAAGGGCACCTGATAAGCCAGCAATGGGTCGAAGGAGGGGAAAAGTACCGGCTGTCGCTCAAAGAGGTACCTGCCGGCTCTTACCTGATCCGGATTGTGGTACAAGACCAGGTGTGGACGAATGTTCTGATAAAGCAGTAAAATAGATTGAAGGTTAGGATGCAGTAAACTCTTTTGGCCTTGCCGGAAGAGTTTCTCCATTTCTCTGTATACGTCTCATAATAACAGTTAAAAAATTTGTTTATTTACCATGGTACCTGTCTGTTGCACTTATTTTCGTTCTGCCTTTCTGCTGCTGCTTGGCCTGGCATTCGTCTTTCTGTCGGTTCCTAGCCAGGCACAAAACAAACGAAAGCCCAATGTACTGCTGATAGCCGCCGATGACCTTAACAACCACATCAGCAGCTACGGGCATCCGCTCGTCCAGACGCCAAACCTCGACCGGCTGGCCCGGCGGGCGGTCCAGTTCAATAAGGCTTACTGCCAGTTTCCGTGGTGCAGTCCGAGCCGTAGCTCCCTGCTGACGGGCCTCCGGCCGGATTCGGTAAAAATTTATGATCTTAAAACCCACTTCCGCCAGACCGTACCCGACGTAGTAACGCTACCGCAGCATTTTAAACAGAACGGCTATTTCACCGCCCGGGTCGGTAAAATTTACCACTACTCCGTCCCGGCTGGTATCGGTACCGATGGGCTGGATGACCCCGCCTCCTGGCACACGGTACGAAATCCAATGGGACAAGACAAAGCAGAAGAACACCTGCTAACCAACGTAACACCAACCATCGGCCTGGGAGCGGCGCTGGCCTGGCTGGCCGCTGACGGGACTGACGAGGAGCAAACAGACGGTATGGTGGCTACCGAAGCTATAAAGCTAATGGAGCAGGCGCGCCAGCAACCGAACCGGCCTTTTTTTCTGGCCGTAGGGTTCTTCCGGCCCCACTGCCCCTTTGTAGCGCCTAAGAAGTACTTTGACAGGTACCCACTGGATAAAATACAGCTCCCGCCCGCCGACCCGGATATGAGTGACGTACCCAGGGACGCTTTTTTCTTTAACTGGTCCTTTCCGGACTCTACCAAAAAGCAGGTGCTACAAGCCTACTATGCCTCCATCACGTTCATGGACGCGCAGCTGGGACGGGTGCTGGATGCCCTGGAAAAGTCAGGCGAGGCCGACAATACCATTATTGCTTTCTGGAGCGACCACGGCTACCTGCTCAGTGAGCACGGGCAGTGGGAAAAGAACAGCCTCTTTGAGGAGTCGGCCCGCATGCCCCTGCTTATTGCCGCCCCGGGCGCGACGGGCAGCGGTCAGGCTAGTCCACGCATTGTTGAGCTACTGGACCTGTACCCTACGCTGGTAGACTGGAGCGGCCTGCCCAACCCCGGCCACCTGATGGGCCGCAGCCTGCGGCCTCTGCTGCAAAACCCACAAACCCCCTGGGGCCACCCGGCCATTACGCAGATCAACCGCAGCGGCGGCACGATGGGCTACAGCATCCGTACCGAGCGCTGGCGCTACACCGTCTGGCAGAACGGGCAGGGCGGCGAAGAGCTCTACGATCACCAGAACGACCCGCGCGAGTACCAGAACCTGGCGGCGAGTCCTGCGCATAAGGCAATTCGGGATGAGCTGCGGCAACAACTGTACAAAGAAGTAACGCCTTCACTTCTCCATTAATACCCACGCCAGGGAAAGCCAGCCGATTTTTAACGGTTCTCCCTGGGCCTGCTTTACAAACAAAAAGTGAACTGTCCCAACTACCCCGGCAGGCGAAGGAACCCATGATCACACCCCGGCGGGTGAAGCAGCTTCCGGAGAAGTAGGACAGAAGGAAATAAAATGGTTCATAAAAAAGGTTAGGAGCAGCAATGGGTTCGACTGTCTGGTCGAACCCATTGTTTTTTGAAGCGGGCTGGCGGAAGTAGGGCTATTAGGCACATAGGGGCCGGTTTGTAGCCGCCCCGTGGCGATCCGGCCCTTCGGGTGTGGGGAAGCCCAGCAGCTTGTGAATCTGGGCGTACTGAAGGAGCATAATTGTTTTGGCATCCTTGATTTCTCCGTTAGCTACCATTTGCAGCGCTTCCGCCAAAGAAACCTCCAGTACCTCTATATTTTCCTGTTCGGTAGCTTCGCCGCCACCTTCGCTCACTTTCATATCGTGGGTATACTCCGCCACAAAAAAATAGAGGATTTCGGTTACCGATCCCGGCGACATGTACGCCTCAAATACTTTTTTCACGGATTGTACTTTATAACCGGTTTCCTCCTCGGTTTCGCGCCGGATGCACTCTTCGGGGTTGTCATGGTCCAGCAGGCCGGCGCAGGCCTCAATGAGCAGGCCGCTGCTGTTGCCGTTGACGTAGGTAGGTAGCCGGAACTGCCGGGTAAGTACCACCGTCTGGTGCTGGCTGTTGTACAGCAGGATAGTGGCCCCGTTGCCCCGATCGTACGCTTCCCGCTCCTGTCGTTCCCAGGCACCATCGGGCCGACGGTAGTCAAACGAGTACTTTTTAAGTCTGTACCAGTTGTCCGACAAGGTTTCTTCCCGGATGATCTTTACATTTGGATTCATAATTTGATTATATTTGATTGATTATGATTAATTTTGAACAAATGTACAAGCAATTATGAGTTTTCAAAATAGAAAGAATAAGATTTTAACCTTAGTTGAGGCAAAGGGTGAAGTTGATGTCAGGGAGCTGGCTCAGGCTCTGGAGACTTCTGAAATTACCGTCCGGCGCGATCTGACGTCACTGGCGGCTGATGGTCTGGTACTTCGCACGCACGGCGGAGCCATGAAAGTTGAGCCCATCCGGGGACCCGTTGATTTTGCCCACAAGGCCGCTGTCAATGCTGAGCAGAAAGACGGCATTTGCCGGGTAGCGGCGCAGGAGATTCAGGAGGGGGAGGTTATATTTATGGACTGCGGCAGTACGGTTTTCCGGCTGGGCCCGTTTATCAGGAACAAAAAAATCAAGGTAATCACCAATTCGTTACCCGTTGTGTATGAGCTGATGGGAAGCCAGGTTTCGGTTAATCTGGTGGGAGGTGAGGTTGACCCTGAGCGGCTGGCTGTACACGGCAAAATAGCCGAGGAGCATATTGCCCGCTACCGCGCCGACCGCGCTTTTCTGGGAGTGGATGGGATTTCACCCGGGAACGGGCTGAGCGCCCATAGTGAAAAAGAAGCCTCTATGACGCTGGCTGTAGCCGCGCAGGCCACTTATACCTACCTGCTTTGTGATGCCAGCAAATTGGGCAAAGACAAGTACCTGCGGTATGCCCCACTGACGCTGGCTCAGGTCCTGATCACCAACGCCGACGAGGAGCTTTTACAGCCCTACCGCGAAAAGGGGATACGCATTATCCGGAGTCAGTAGGGGAGTGGTACCATTTTTTGGGTTGAACGGGCAGAAAAAGGTACCTTCACCCGAAAATATTCCACTCCTATGCACCTACTGGCTATCGGCGACATCCACGGCCGCGATTCCTGGAAAGAAATATCCGGCACCAAAGCGGACCATATTGTTTTTGTCGGAGACTTTGTTGACGCACGCCGGGACATAGAGGGCCCGGCCATCATCCGAAATTTTCAGGACATTCTCTACTTCAAAAAAACGGAGCCGGACCGGGTTACGCTCCTGCTGGGCAACCACGACATCCAGTACTTTTACTACCCCGACTACCGGTGCAGCGGCTTCCAGGCCGACCTTCAACCGACCTACACGGAGCTTTTTACCCGGAATGCCAACTTATTTCAAATCGCTTTCCAGTACCAGCAATACCTGTTCACGCACGCAGGGGTATCTACTAAATGGTACGGGTACCATCAGCACCTGATTGAGAAGTACCTGGCCGAAAATAGGCTTGGCGACGCCCTCAACGCTATCCACCGGAGCGAGGAGCGGAAAATACTGTTTGAGGCAGGTGGGGGCCGGGGCGGCATGCACCCCTACGGCGGCCCCGTATGGGCCGATAAGTCCGAAACCGAGGCCGACTACCTGATAGGGTACCACCAGGTAGTTGGGCACAGCCGGGTACCGCAGTTTATCCGAAATGGCGATGAACGCTCCTCCATTACCTATATAGATGTCCTGACCAGGCGAACGGAGTTCTACGAAATAGAACTGCCTTAGTACCCCATACTGACATCGTCGCCACGCGGGTCGGAGCCTCCTTCGAGGGTACCGTCGGGCCGCACCAGAATACAATCCATCCGGCCGATGGTATTGCGCTGCATCTCGAGCGTATAACCACGGTTTTGTAATTTGTTGATGGTGTTGTCGGTAAAGGCACCTTTCTCAAAAGTAGTTTTATCGGGTAGCCACTGGTGGTGAAACTTAAGTGCGTTGACAGCCTGCTGCATGGTCATGCCGTGTTCAAGTACATTCAGGATGGTTTGGTATACTGAGGTAATGATAGTGGAGCCGCCGGGGGTACCTACCACCATGTACAATTTACCGTCTTTTTCCAAAATAGTGGGCGTCATGGAGGATAGCATACGCTTGCCGGGAGCGATGGCATTGGCTTTGTTGCCAATCAGACCGAACATGTTGGGTACCCCGGGCTTGATGCTGAAATCGTCCATTTCATTATTCATAAAAAAGCCCCCGCCTTTCACCACGACCCGGCTGCCGTAGCCACCGTTGAGCGTAGTCGTGATAGAAACCGCGTTCCTATCCTTATCTACCACCGAAAAGTGGGTAGTTTCCAGGCTCTCATACCCGGCTATGGCCCCACCACTCACCTCGCGGCTGTCGGTAGCGCGGTCGAAGCTGAAATCACGCCAGCGGCTTTTCAGGTAATCATAACTAATGAGCTTGTCCACGGGTACGTCTACAAAGTCGGGGTCGCCCAGGAACTTGGCCCGGTCGGCGTATACGCGCCGCTCGGCTTCGATCATCACCTGTGCCGTAGAGTCGGTGTTCCAGCCCCAGCGCTTGAGGGGGTAAGGCTCCACCAGGCGCAGGAGCTGCATCAGGGCTACTCCGCCGCTGGAAGTCGGCGGCATGGTAATAATCTTGTAGTTTTTGTAGTTGCCAACAAGAGGCTCCCGCCACTGAGCGTGGTAGGCTCTCAGGTCTTTGGTACTGATGAGCCCATTGCCCGATTTCATTTCAGATACCAGCTGGCGGGCCACTTTGCCTTTGTAGAAACCATCGCGTCCTTTTTTCTGAATCCGGCGCAGGACCCCGGCCAGATCTTTCTGTACCAGCGTGTCGCCCGCCTGCCACTCGCGCCCGTCAGACCGCATAAAGTAGGTAGTACCCGGATTGACCTGATGCAAAGTTTCCCGGATGGCATTCAGGCCGCGGGCTTCGCGCTCGGTCTGGATGGTGCCCTTTTCGGCCAGGTCAATGGCGGGCTGCAGGAGGTCTTTCCAGGGGAGCTTGCCGAAGCGCTGGTGGGCTACTACCATGCCGTCTACCGCGCCTGGTACCCCGCTGGCCAGGTGGCCCAGGGTACTTAGCCGGGGAATGGGGTTGCCCTGCTCGTCGAGGTACATATCCTTATGGCTTTTGAGCGGAGCTTTTTCCCGGAAGTCCAGCGTATAACTTTCGCCGCTTTTATCCCGGAATACCATAAAACCACCCCCGCCGATATTACCCGCCGACGGATGCACGACGGCCAGCGCAAACTGCACCGCTACGGCGGCGTCTACGGCGTTGCCGCCTTTCTGCAGGATTTCGACCCCTACTCTTGAAGCGTCCGGATGCGCCGAAGCTACCATTCCCTGGCGGGCTATAACGCCCTGCCGGTCGCTGTAGAAAGGCTTCTGGTTGGGGTCGTCGGTCAGGAACTGGTAAAAGCCCTGCGACTCTTTGACGGGTTGCTGCGCCCGGAGCGCTGTCAGCGGTCCAAGTAAAGTGCAGAGGAGTAAGGCAGTGGTTTTCATGGAAAAATATTTCGCGTTAGGGTAGTACCTGGTGAAATATAAAGAAGGAGAGAGAGTTTTGAAAGAAATATTCCAAAAGAGATCGGGCTTTCGGAAACTTACTTTGTTTAGTGCTATTCAAACTATTTTAGAGCCACTTATCCTTTTTTGGGTTGCCATTCCATGGGTTGTTTTTACCTTTTGGACAATACGCAGGGCTCAGCGACTGAAACCTGATTAGCAGAGAGGACTACCCATGAGATTTTTACGACAAACAATCGAAAGCTTTCGGTTTGCGTGGCAGGCTTTACGTTCCAACCTTACCCGCACTACCTTGTCCCTGCTGGGGGTGACGGTCGGTATATTTGCCATTGTTGCGGTGTTTACCATTGTGGACTCGCTGGAGCGGAATATCAAGGAGAGCCTGAGCTCCATCGGGGATAAGGTACTGTACGTCCAGAAGTGGCCGTGGGGATTTGGGGGGGAGTACCAGTGGTGGAAGTACTTTCAGTGGCCGGACCCTTCCTACAACGAATACCGGTACCTCTACGACAATCTGGAAAATGCCAGTGCGGTGGCGGTGATGGATTTTAGAGGAAATACTACCGTAAAAAACGGCTCCAACAGCATGCAGGCGCTCATACAGGGAGTGTCGTTTGAATACAATGAAATTTCGGACGTACCCATTGCCATGGGTCGTTACTTCTCGCCCGTCGAGACAACGGCCGCCCGAAATGTAGCTATCATCGGAGCGGATGTCGCCGAAACGCTGTTCCCCAACCAGGACCCCATTGGAAAAGAATTTAAACTGGCTGGTAACCGCTTTGTGGTTATTGGACAGCAGGTAAAAAAGGGGGAAAGCCTGCTGGACTTTGGCGGGAATCCTGATATCAAGTGCCTGATTCCCTACGGGGCCTTTGCAAAATTTTTCCAGTCGGGGCGGCCCAGTCCCGATATTGTGGTGAAAGGCTTTGAAACCGACGAGGGAATGATGGAAGTAGAGGCCGAAATAGTAGGTCTTATGCGGACCCGGCGGGGCCTGAAACCACGGCAGGAGAGCAATTTTTCTATTAACCGGCCCGAAGCGGCCGCACAGGCTATTTCGGGGGTATTTGGGGTACTGACGGTGGCGGGTTGGGTTATCGGCAGCTTTTCTATTCTGGTAGGCGGCTTCGGGATCGCCAATATTATGTTTGTGTCGGTCAAAGAGCGGACCAACCTCATCGGGATTCAGAAATCGCTAGGTGCCAAGAATTACTTCATCCTGTTCCAGTTTCTTTTTGAAGCCGTTATGCTTAGTTTGGTGGGCGGAGGCGTTGGTATACTGCTGGTGTATCTGCTTTCTTTTATCCCGCTCGGTACCCTCGACGTACAGCTAACAATCGGTAATATCCTATTAGGACTGGGTGTTTCCAGCGTGATAGGAGTGCTCTCCGGCATAGTACCGGCGCTACTGGCCGCCCGTCTTGATCCGGTTATTGCCATCCGGGCCAAATAACGTATTGGAAAAATGAATCCAAATCCCGAAGTTAGTGCCCGCTATCACTCCTAGTCTGTTTCAGTCATGCGTAAATGGATCGCCCTTTTTATATTTCTCGCTCTTATCTTCGGTATCTTCTACTACATTACCTTCGGCTACTATAGTGAAGGCAAGCGGGGTGGCTTTGTGGTTAAACTGAGCAGGCGGGGGTACCTGCTCAAAACCTACGAAGGTGTACTGAACGTGGGGGGAATTTACGAAGGAGGTGGTACCTTAAATGCCGAGCAGTGGGACTTTTCGGTGGGAGGAAAAAATACACAGGCCATTGCCAAACTGGAGGAGGCCATCAAGAGCGGTCGCCGCGTGTCGCTTACTTATCAGGAAAAATTCTTTACGCTGCCCTGGAACGGGGATACCCAGTACTTTGTGACCGACGTGGAGCTGCTGGATATGTATACGCCTTCTCCCGCCAATCCTATGTACCAGCAACCGGCTCCTCCGCCACCGTCCCAGCCACTACCTCCTCCACCGGACACGTCCGGGGCGGTGGTTCTGTAGAGTTTGTGAGTCTATGAGTTTAAAGTTTATGAGTGGGAGTATGACTTTATAAACAAAGTACTTAGGACTACAGTACCTGTAGACTCATGAACTCATCTACTCATAAACTTCCCATCAGCCTCCCGCTTTTTTGGCTTTGTACCCTTTGTTCTGCAGCCAGGTAAGTACCTTGTCGCGGTGGTCGCCCTGAATCAGGATTTCGCCGTCTTTGGCGGCGCCTCCGGTGCCGCAAACCCCTTTCAACTGCTTGGTGAGTGCTTCCAGGTCGGTGGTAGTACCTACAAAGCCTTTGAGTACGGTGGCTACCTTACCGCCTCCCTTGCGTTCGAGCCAGAGGCGCAGGTCCTGTTGAGCCGGAGCCAGCGTGTCGGGTTCGTCGGCGGAGTCGCTTTGGTAATCAAATTCGGGGTCAGTAGAGTATACAATGCCGGAGCGATTTTTCTTGGACATGGGTGGTAGGTGGTTAGCCGACTGCTTTAGGCTGTATGCTATAAGCAATAAGCTTCTTTATAAATAAGTTTTTTCTTTTTTGACAGCCAGTGCCAGAACTATTGGGTCAAAGTAATAAAGCTAACAGCTTACAGCCTACGGCATAAAGCCTAAAGCCAAATTAACAGATCACGCGAAGGCTCCGGGGTACTATTTTTACTTCTACGCGGTTGGTATCCAGCTGGAAGGGTTCCCCGTCGTAGTGGACCAGGGCGGGGCCTTTGGTTTCTACCACCGCTTCGGTTACGGGTTCGTAGTTGACGAAGGCGGAGCCATTCATTCCCTTGGAAAACAGGCGGTACACCAGCGCAGTTCCGTACCATTTGGGAAAAGGCGTTACGGTACATTGGTCCAGTACCCCATCCGACAGGTCGGCCTGGGGAGCTACCCAGGCGTTATTGCCAAACTGGCCGGCGTTGGCAAAGCTCAGCGAAAAGGCTTTGAGGGGCTTGCCGTTGAGCAGGTACTCTTCGGGCTGGTAGGTCCAGTAGGCACCCCACGATACCCGCAGGTAGGCTTCCAGCCCCCTTTTGGTATACTGGCTGAAGGAGTGGCTGACGTGGGCGTCAAAACCAACACCAGCCACACAAAAAAACGGATTGCCGTTCAGTTGCGCGCTATCAATGGTGAGAGGTTTGCCGCTCAGCAGGCGCTTCAGCGCCGAAGTTAACTCCAGCGGCAGCGCCAGGTGGCGGGCCAGTCCGTTGCCGGAGCCCAGCGGTAGTATACCCAGCGGGGTACCGGTGTGCAGCAGCGCCCTTCCCACCTCATTGACGGTACCATCGCCGCCCACGGCTACTATGGCGGTCCATTCCTCTTTCTGAATTGCTTCCTGCACCAGCTCAGTGGCGTGGCCCCGGCTCTGGGTGGTGACAAGCCGGGCCTGGTGTCCGGCTCCTTTTACAAAGCTTTCAATGTGGGCTGAAATCTCGGCCGCACTCTTTCCCAACCGGGTACCTGAGCGGGGATTCAGTACAAACAGGTAGGAGCGTTTATCCACGGGTCAGGCGAAAAAGAGGAACAGCAACAAAATAAACACGATAATAAACAGGTAGTACAAGCCATCAATAAAAGGGTACTGCTGCCGGTCCAGTTTCTTGAAAATATCTTTAAACATAACTGGTCGCTGGGTTATAGATGCCTGGTAACGCCCTGTCATCTATATTTAGGTCTTATTTACAAAAATCCATAAAATATATGAAAAACCAGCTTATACTACTTTTGCTTTTGATAACAGCTACTGCGGCCAGCGCCCAGTCGGAGGCGGACCGGAAGGCTATCCTGGGTATACTGGACCGCCAGACCCGCGACTGGAACGCTGGCAATATTGCGGCTTTTATGAATGGCTACTGGGAGTCCGATTCGCTGATGTTCGTCGGAAAAAACGGCGTGACCTACGGCTACCGCTCCACCTACGAGGGCTACCTCAAGCGCTATCCCGACCGCGCCACCATGGGTACTTTACAATTCACCATTCTACACCTAAACTTTCCCGGACCGGATGTGGCTTTCGTAGTGGGTAAATGGAACCTGACCCGCCCGGAAAAAGGCGACGTAGGCGGCCACTATACCTTACTGTGGCGGAGAATAGGCGGTCGCTGGGTGATTGTCTGCGACCACACCAGCTGAGGCCGGGGAGCGGATAACCAGACTATCAGAAATATCAAACTTTCATTTCCAGCGGGAGTTGTAATGGATAGAGCCTGATAACGGGCCCTGTTGCGTTGCTCTGTTGATCCGGGGAGGTAGAGTAGTAGAGAAAGAGCATAGGTACCATAATCGTTTCTTTACTGACTACGAATGAAGAAGCAATCAGGGAAAAAAAGAGCTTTAATTCAGAAAGCCGTCCGGCCGGTCACCGAGCCACTGAAGCCTATTGTTACCCCCATTATTAATCCCATCCGGGACCTGGCCGAGAGCGGACGCCTGGCCGGTATCCTGCTGCTGTTGGCTACGGCTATTTCCATGATCTGGGCCAATACGGCCAACGGGGACGAGTACCTGCTTTTCTGGGAACGGTACGTAGGCGTGGAGCCTTTGCGAAAAACCATCATGCACTGGATCAACGATGGACTGATGGTGATTTTCTTTTTCTTTGTGGGGCTGGAAATAAAGCGGGAGCTTATGGAGGGGGAACTGTCAACCTTCCGGCAGGCGCTGCTTCCGGCCTCAGCTGCCATTGGTGGGGCGGTAGTACCCGCTTCCCTGTTTCTGCTCTTTAATTCCTCCGGGCCCGAAATGAACGGCTGGGCTATTCCTACCGCTACCGACATTGCTTTTTCGCTGGGTATGTTATCCCTCCTGGGCGACCGGGTCCCATTCTCGCTTAAAGTATTTCTGACGGCCCTGGCTATCATTGATGACCTGATCGCGGTCATGATTATTGCCCTTTTTTACACCGAAGACATTGATACCACCATGCTCCTGTACTCCGCGGGGGTAGTGGTAGTACTGGCGACGCTGGGCTACTTTAAGGTTAAGAAAATCCTGCCCTATGTACTGATAGGTATAGTACTCTGGTTTTTTGTCCTTAAGTCGGGGGTACATGCTACCATTGCGGGTGTCCTGCTGGCCCTGACCATTCCGCTGGAAAAAGTTGACGACATTGAGCATTCACTTTACAAGCCCGTTAACTACCTTATTATGCCCATTTTTGCGCTGGCTAATACGGCCATAATCTTGCCTGATGACATGGGCGGACTGCTATTGGCACCGCTTAGCCTGGGTATCATTGCCGGTTTGTTTCTTGGTAAGCCGCTGGGAATCCTGTTTATGTCGTGGCTGGCGGTCCGGAGCCGGTTGGTAAAGCTACCCCTGGGTATGCACTGGCCCCATGTAATCGGTCTGGGTTTTACGGCGGGTATCGGGTTTACGATGTCAATTTTTATTACCAGTCTTTCCTTCGAAGATCCGGACCGGCAGAATATGGCTAAACTGGCGGTTATTGCCGGAACGTTACTGTCCGCTATCATGGGCTTGCTGTTCCTTTTCCGGGCCGATAACCCCGCTACTTCACCCTATACCGGGGAAGACATTTCCGAACACCCGACCGATAACCCCTTCCTTGACCCGGAGGCCAAACACTAAAAAAAGGAGCCCGACGGCTCCTTTTTTTAGTGTTATAAATGATAATTTTGTAATTACTTACGCTTAAATTCAATAGTCCAGCGATAGTTCTGGCCATCCTCCACTTCGTTGTACGACCATCCCATGGTCGTATTATTTACTTCCAGGTCATACTCACTAACATCGGTACCGCTCGTCAGGATAATCTTGTTACCTTCTACTTTCCACTTCGAATCTTCGCTTACCCCGAAGTCTTCGGCGGCATCTTCGGCATCCTGGCATTCCTTAGGTGCACTGCCGGTCAGCGTGCCGTTACTTTTAAAAGTAAAAGTAATTCTGGTAAGGCAATCGTTTCCTAAAAAGCTATTAACGAATTGAAGGTAGTCAGAGATGCCATCCTGAGCAGGATTTACTTTAAGAGCTGACATATTCCAGCTTCCTTCTACACCATTTCCTCCGTTGGGAGTAGGGTCAGAATCATTTTTACAGCTGAACGCTCCAACGGCCAGCAACAGGAGTAGCACATAAGTGCTACGAAAACGGTACATTACATTTTTCATGGTCTTAGATTTTAATTATGTTTAAATAACAATGCAAAAGTAAAAAGTCTGCTTAAATATGAGAACAAGCGGTAACATAAAAGAGGACCAATGGCGCAGATTCTTCGTGAACGGTAAATAATCAGGAGCAGCTACCGGTGCAGGAAGAGGGCCAGCAGCCGCCGGGCGGCCACGGTAGGTAGTTCACGCCCCTCCCGAACGGCCTGCTCGGCCGCAGGTAATTGCGACCGCACACCGGAGTGGCTCAGGAAGTGGTCTTCCAGCGCGTGGCGCAGGTAGCTGTACATCCAGTCGAGGTGCTGGGTCTGGCGGTTGTGGGTAAAATAGCCGTTTTGAAGTACCTGCGCCTGGTACGTCTCAATTAATTGCCACAATTCAGCGATCCCCCGGTTTTCCAGCGCTGAGCAGGTAACAACCTGCGGCGACCAGCCCGACTCCGCTACCCGAAACAGATGGAGGGCGTTCTGGTATTCGCGTACCGCCTGCGCGGCTGCCTCCTGGTTGGGGCCGTCGGCTTTGGTAATGGCAATGGTATCAGCCATTTCTATGATGCCTTTCTTGATACCCTGCAGCTCGTCACCGGCTCCGGCCAGCATCAGCAGCAGGAAGAAGTCCACCATACCCCGCACCAGCGTTTCGGACTGGCCCACTCCAACGGTTTCAATCAGGAGTACTTCAAAGCCGGCTGCCTCGCAAAGCAGCATGGCCTCGCGGGTACGGCGGGCAACGCCCCCCAGTGAAGTACCCGCCGCTGACGGACGTATATAGGCCAGCGGATTATGGGACAGCTCCTCCATACGGGTTTTGTCGCCCAGTATACTCCCTCCCGACCGTTGGCTGGTGGGGTCCACGGCCAGTACGGCCAGCTTTTTGTTCAGGCCGGTAATGTACTTGCCAAAAGCTTCAATAAAGGTACTTTTGCCCACTCCGGGTACTCCGGTTATCCCGATTCGCAACGAGCCGCCCGCATGGGGTAGTACCTCCTCCAGTACCTGTTGGGCTAGCTGCTGGTCGGCCGGGAGGTGGCTTTCCACCAGCGTAATAGCCCGGCTCAGGACTATCCGGTCTCCGGCAAGTACTCCTTCTACGTAAGCTTGGGTGGTGAGGCGTTGGCGCATGGCTGAATTTAGGTACAAATACAGGTACTAACTAAAGAGGCGGCCCCCAAAAGTACTAAAACGCTTAATCAGAATCCCTATGTACTCACTAACGCTCCACAGCGGGAGCGAACAACTAGCTGGCCAGAAAGGCTTCTGCCCACAGCAGGTCTTCGGGAGTTGTGATCTTGATATTTTCGTAAGAACCTTCCAGAAGATGGATCGGGTAGCCCGCGTACTCGAGTACACTGGCGCAGTCGGTGAAGGTAGGGAGGTAGCTGGTCTGGAAGGCCGGACGCATCCAGTCGAGCCGGAAGGTCTGCGGGGTCTGGATCAGGCGGTACTCGGCCCGGTCTACGGCCTGGTTGGAACCGTCTGCCTGTACCCGGCGGGCCGAGTCTTTAAGCGGAACGCAGGTGACCGAGGTACCTGCCTCCCGCGCCTGACGAAAACCCCGGGCAATGGTATCGGGGCTCACAAACGGACGTACCCCATCGTGTACCGCTACCAGCCCCTCTTCGGCGCTGATACTCCGCAGGCCGTTTTGTACCGAATGAAAACGGGTTTCTCCCCCGGCTATCAGCTGGTAACTGGCCTGCACGGGGTACTGATCGCACAACTGGTACCAGGCCGCAAACTGGCTTTCGGGCAGCACCAGCCGGACAGAAATATCGGTTGAGTAGTAGTAGAAAGCATCCAGCGTATGCATCAGTACCGGGCGGCCTCCAATGGCGATAAACTGTTTGGGAATCTCACTTTTCATGCGGCTTCCACTGCCGCCCGCTACTACTATGGCAAATTCGTGCATGGAGTGAAAAGGGTAGGAAGCAAAAAGTCAGAAGCTCTCCGGAGGACTTCTGACTTTTTGTTGACGGAAAATGGATAACTATATGATCAACATGGCGTCGCCGTAGGTGAAGAATTTATACTTCTCCTTAATAGCGAGCTGATACGCTTTCATGACCAGGTCATAACCACCAAAGGCGCAGGCCGACATGAGCAGAATAGACTCCGGCAACTGAAAGTTGGTAATCATGGAATTGGCGATTTTGAATTCGTAGGGCGGGAATATGAACCGGTCGGTCCAGCCTTCTACGGCTTTGAGGTGCCCGTTGGCAGTCACCGACGACTCAATCGCCTTCATGGACGTAGTACCCACGGCGCATACGCGCTTTTTCGCGTCCAATGCTTTGTTGACAATATCGGCGCTGGGTTGCGTAATAAAGTAGTTTTCGGAGTCGGTCTTGTGCTTGGTCAGGTCTTCTACGTCTACGTTGCGGAAGGTACCTAAGCCTACGTGCAGGGTAACCGGTGCAAAGTGTACGCCCTTAATTTCGAGGCGCTTCATAATGGCCTTGGTAAAGTGCATACCCGCGGTAGGGGCCGCCACCGCTCCCAGGTGATTCGCATAAATAGTCTGAAAACGATCGCGATCCGAGTTTTCAACTTTGCGTCGTGAAATAATTTCGGGCGGCAGGGGCGTCTCTCCCAGTTGGTCCACCAGCTTCATGAATTCTTCGTTGGAACCATCGTACAGAAAACGGATGGTACGGCCGCGCGACGTAGTATTGTCAATGACTTCGGCCACCAGGTCGCTATCTCCGAAGTACAGCTTGTTACCCACCCGGATTTTCCGGGCCGGGTCCACCAGTACGTCCCAAAGGCGCATTTCGCGGTTGAGTTCGCGGAGCAGGAACACCTCAATCTTGGCACCCGTTTTTTCTTTTTGTCCGAAAAGCCGGGCCGGAAATACGCGGGTGTCATTGATGACCATGACGTCACCGTCGTCGAAATAATTGATAAGGTCGCCGAAGGTTTTATGCTCAATTTCGCCGGTTTTGCGGTGGACGACCATCAAACGGGATTCGCCGCGGTCGGAAGGATGAAGAGCAATTAAACTTTGGGGAAGGTCAAACTTAAATTCAGATAGCTTCATAGCTTGTATTCAGTGGATAGTCAATGGTTTGGCCATAGGGTGTGCTTACTAACTCTAATAAGCACGCATTGACTGGTTTCTCTTTATTTTTATATTATTTTAAATGCTACATCAAAAAATAAGACCGCAAAAATAGGCAATTTATTAATACATATTTAAAGATCCGGTCACTTTCGGCGCTTTTACTTTGGCAGCTGGAAACCGCAGTCGCTTAATTGATTGTAGCAGAAGATTTCTATTAGATGATTTAACAGGCAGGGCGTTGAATAGTTTTCGGTCCCGGGTACTTAGGGTACCTAACAGACCGGGAGGGCCCGGAAGACCATTGTCGTTAGGGAAATACGCCCGGAAAAAAGAACATTTGGTTGCTGTTTTTGGGGAATCCATGTAGGAAGTATAGGGGGATACGTGTGTTTTTATCTGGTACCTATGGCCCTGTTTTCATGCCCGGCTTTGGCTTGACATTAAACGGTTTGGAAGCTTTTCGACCGTTTAATAATTTTTTTGATACATATCAGGATAATCAAAAGTAACTATTATTTAATTTTGTTACTTTTGAAGTACTTAGCTCAAAGCGCCCCTTCTCTTATCTATTCTCAAAAATGCTTTTCGCAGATCTGGTATAAGTCTACTGTGGCTTTATCTGTTCTTTTAGCACCCCGAACATTCGATTGTATATATTTTTTGATTCTGTGCTATCGGTACTAATGGTCCGTTTGGCCTGGATGTTTTCATGCGAATTCGCAATACCTATTCACACATAAATTACTATTCTATGAAAAAATTTGCCTTTTTGCTGGTAGCGTCACTGGTGGGCGCCTTTCTGTCGGCTTGCCAGGATCATGTATTAGAGCCAGGCCCCAACGATCATCCGCTGGCCGCTACCGCCTGGCTGGGAGGTGGGCCAGTAAGCAGGATAGGTGGCTTTGCCGTTGATAAAAATGAGAATACTTACACAGCCGGAAATTATAAAGGTACGGCTACTTTCGGATCTATTTCGCTCACCGGATCACAAGAGGTCGCCAATGCTTTTATTTCTAAATACAATGACTCGGGTGAAGTTCAATGGGTGCAAACTATAGAGGTAGTTTCAACCAACAGTCCTGAACCTGTTCTAATCAATAGCCTTGCCGTTGATAAAAACGGAAACGTATATGTGACCGGCAGTATGAGTGGTACGGTTAAATTCAGTGGGATTCCCCTAACGGGCAATGGTCTATTTATCGCCAAGTACAGAGCGGACGGACGGGTTCTGTGGGGTGTAAAAGTAGACACAGTACCTTCAGAATCGGTTTTAACCAGGGGATTTGGTATTGCGGTAGATGAGCTCCAGAATGTATATGTAACAGGCGTTTTTCGCGGCACAGCTCAGTTTGGGACAACAATACTGACATCCTCTCCCCCTACTACAGGTACTAGTACCGAGGAGGCTTTTTTAGTTAAACTCGATACAGATGGGAATTATCTCTGGGCCCAAAAAACCGGTGACGATGTAGGGCACAGTATAGCCATTGATAATGCCGGGAATATATATTCCGTCGGCATCCATCAATTTGTTTCCCGTATTCTTCAGGTAACCCCAAGTGTAACTAAGTATGCTCCTAATGGTACCATACAATGGAGACGGGCTTTCACTGCACCTCCATCGTTTACGGATATTAGCAAGATTGCTGTTGATGGCGCAGGCAACAGTTATGTCGAAATGGAAGATATTCTGGTCAAGTTCAATAGTAGTGGTGAGCAGCAATGGGGATATTATTTTTCATCAGCTGACATAAATGATATAGCCGTAAGTACAGAGGGACACCTATACCTTACCGGCAGATTGATTGGTACTGCTACTCATAGCGGTCATACGGTGAGTTCCGCCGGGGGGACGGATGTATTTCTGGCTAAGATGAATAGCAGTGGCAGCATTGTTTGGGTTAAACGGGACGGCGGTAATCAGAATGAATTCGGTCAGGAAATAGAACTGGGGCCGGCAGGAAATATATATGTGAGTGGTCTCTTTACAAATGCTACCACCCTGGCCGGTACCGAGCTTACTACCAATGGTACCGGACTCTTCATTGCCCGGTATAGGGAGTGATGTGAATACTGCATCCGGCCCAGGGAACAAGATTAACAGTCTGGTTTTCATTTGCTTCTCAGGGGAGAGGGATTTTTATTAGCGTACGTGAGCGGTGCCACCCACAGGTGGCACCGCTTTAGGTTTCCTCACCGCCGGGGCCGGGCTCTTGTCGGTCAGCAGGCGGGCGGTTCGCATACCTCTACCAAAAAGCCTTATGGACAGTAAGTCCATAAGGCTTTTTGGTGGTACAGTGGTACCGGGTCGCAGCTTAGTTACTACTGCTTAACGACCTTGATGGTCCGCTGCTCGGTAGCCGTCTGCACGCTCATAAGGTAAAGGCCCTGGGGGTAGGTGCCCAACGATACCTCCTGGCGAAGCTGCGTACCGGCCGCAGGTACCTTTTGTGTCTGCATCAGCTGGCCACGCAGGTCTCTTAGCTGTAGTACCACCTCGGTAGGCTGGGGTAGCCTGATGCTGACCTCAAACCGCTCGCTGGTGGGGTTGGGTCCTACGGTCACCGTTAGCTCTGTTACGGGCTGCTCGGTCAGGTCTATGGCTACTTCCTCGGGGGCAGCGGTGCGGGCGTTGGCCGAGCCACAGCTGCCGAGCTTTTGGCCCTTCTTAAGGAAAGCCTCCACGGCGCTGGGGGCCACGCACTGCTCCTTGCCGTTGTGGCACAGCTGCACCTTATCGCCTTTGTTGCCGCAGCGTACGTCTATGACCGTTAGGGTCTGGGAAGCCGAAGCGGTGCAACCGTATTGGTTAGTAGCAGTGACGGTGTACTTATATGCTCCGGCTACGGTGGGGGCAAATACCGTGCTGGGGCCAGTCGCGCTGCTCAAAGCTGTTACTGGCGACCAGGCGTAGGTAGTGCCGGTGGCCGGGCTGGCGTCGGAGGCCGACAGGGTCACCGACTGGGAGCCATAGCCCAGGAATATAGTACTGGCTGGTGCGCCGGTGTAGGTGGTGCTTTGCGGGCTGAGGCTGATAGAGACCGCCGGTTTTTCTCCTACTACGGTAACGGTGGCAATGGCCTGGTTACTAAGGCCAGCTGCATCGGTGACAGTAAGGGTTACCTGCTGCTGGCCCAGGGTGTTGCAGTCGAAGGAGGTCTTGCTGACCGACAGCCGGAGCTGGTCCTGGGGGGTGCAGTTGTCGCTGGAGCCATCGTTGAGGTCAGCGGCGGTGAGGGTAGCCTGCCCGTTTTTCAGGGTAAGGATAACTCCCTTCGCTTTGGCCACCGGAGGGGTGATGTCTTCGACCTCCAGCTTGCCATCTGCATAGGTGATAATATAATTCTCTAGTCCTGAACCAACTGCTTTACTGGCCACGATAGGGTAGTTGCCTGTTGAGCTGGTAGAAGGCGCTCCTTCACTGCTCAAGGTAATACTTGTAACCCGGTCGTCACCCACGAGTCCTTCTACGGTAAAGCCAGAGGAACCTAAATTTAATTCCTGGCCGCATTCCTTTGTCTGGTTATTGGCAGTGATCGTGAGGGGGGCTTTTTCCACGGTGACTTCGGTCGTTGTGGTGGAGGTGCAACCTTCCACGGTACGAGTTACGGTGTAGGTACCAGCGTTATCCAGCTGGACAGGACTTAATACAGGATTTTGCCCGGCCGAAATAAAGCTCTTAGGCCCCGACCAGCGGTAGGTACCGTCGGTACCCGAGGCGGTGAGGTTGAGAGACTGGCCGTATACGACGGGAGAGTTACTACCTGCTGCTACCGTCGGGACTACAAAAGCAGCGACAGTACCGATAACTGTACCTACTGTCCAGTTGGAGGTGGTGCCAGTTTTTGCAAAGTTGAATAGGGTACCATTGCGCCCATTACCGCTGGCGTCGTTTACTGTACTAATGTCGGCATTATTGGAATGAACATACCCCTGATTGAGCTTGTAGTACCCTACCAGTCCCGCCTGCGGTAGGGGCAGCTCGCCGGAGCGGTTGTTCCTGATTTCACCCAGACAGACGGCCCGGTTCCAGATACGTACCTCGTCTATGTCGCCTTTAAAAGGTTGAACAAACCCCTGCCGACCCCCAATCCTGAGGTCATTCCATTGGGTGTGAACATCGCCTATGTCACCCGTTTCTGTTATTGTTTTAGTATCGTTGTCTTTGGTGACAGTAACCGTATTGGTACTCCGGTCATAGCTCAGGGAAACGTGGGCCCAGGTGTTGAGAGGTACCACGAGGCCTGTGTTCCGCCAGGCCCAACCGCCGGAGGCATTATTGGCAATAGCGTACTGCAACGTGCCATTGGGAAGCCGCCCGAATTCATACTCACCTTCTTTGTTGACAATAATACCGTCGACTGCGGCAGTAGGATATATCCAGGCCTCTACGGTAAAAGATCCTGTAAACTTAAATGCAGAATTCGAGCCCAGATTGATGTAGTCATCTTGTCCATCAAAGTTAAGGGCCGTAGCGGATTGAAGTACCTCTATACCTTTGATAACGGTCAGATTACCGTTATCAAAGTCAAAATTTACCTTGTAGGTACCGGGAGTAGAGAACGTTTTTGAAATCTGAAAGGGTGACGTTAGGCTGTTAAACTGGTCGCTACTGCTGGTCTGGTTGAGGTGAGTATAGGTAACGGTCAGGTTTGAGGGCGTGAAGGAATTACCGTACTGGTCCTTCATGTCGCTGATGCTAATCTGCAGGTTGTCGGCCAGAGACACGGAAGAAGGCATAGAAACAATAGCGGAGGTAATACCCGGTGGTGCTTTTACTTCCAGCGTATAGGTAGCGCTGGTGCCAGTGCAGAGGTTTGCGTCGGTGGCCTGCACGGTTATCGGAAATGAACCTGTCTGCGTGGGAGTACCGCTCAAGAGGCCGGAGGGGTGCAGGGTAAGGCCAGTTGGAAGGCTTCCGCTGGCGAGACTAAAGGTAACGGTACCCTCACCGCCCTTCTGGGTAAAGGATTGACTGAAGTCAGTGCCTGTTTGTACGCTAGTCGTGCCTGGTGCTGTTACATAAATCGTAGGACAGGGAATAGTATAGGTTATTATTACTTGTCCAGGTGCTCCCAAGCCTGGTGTTCCTGCCAGGGAGCCCCCCCCACCACCACTCGGAAGGCCACCATTCTGTCCATCACCTTTTTGATCAGTTGGCAGATTAATTCCATTACCTCCTGCTCCGCCACCTGTGGGAGCCAGGCCTCCTTTGTCGTAGTTGCCACTGTTACCTTCTTGCTTAAAACCTGCCGATGACCCCCCTCCGCCGGAGAAAGACCTGGTTTCTTTTGGGTAGACTTCTTTTGAATATTCACCGTTGGAAGCCCCGTCGCCTCCCCGAAAGGTGATGGCTTTGAGTCCATTAGTAAAAATGCTGCCTCCCTCTCCGCCTTGATCTACTGCGCCGGCCTTACCGCCGCCTGCTTGCAGTATCTTTGTAAAAGTGGATGGTGAACCATCCGGGTTGCTGGGAGTACCGCCTGCTCCTACTGAGAAGCTATAAGTGTTGCCCGGTACCACATCCACAAGGGCTTTTATGTAAGCACCCCCCCCTCCACCACCACCATTAGTGGCATTAGATACCCCTTTTATAGCTGGTGAGCCCCCTCCGATTCCTCCTCCTCCCCAAAGTTCAACGGTAATTTTTGTTACATTGGGCGGTGCTGTAAAAGTGTAAGAGTTCGGCTTTGTGAATACTTCGGTCTGGGGCTGGGCGTAGCCGGTAAGACTAAAAACAGCCAAAAACAGCCCTGAAAGCCCAACGGCCAGGTAGCGCAGACGGCGGGCAGCGAGAAAGGCAGGTGCGGAAAATAGTAGGTAAAGGTTGTGCATACTTGGTCAAAAGTTTTGGGTTAAAGCAGTGAAAAATAGGGATTAGCCCGAGCCGCAAAGCGGCCTGGTGGATACAAAAAGACTGGAAGCAGGCATTAAAAAAGACCACCAGAAAAAAGTGGTTTGGCGGTAGCAGGCCCGGATGGGGGCGGGAGTAGAGAGTGTTGCATAGTAAAAGTGTGTGTATGATAGATAGGAAACCAGTTGTGACAATGGTTTAGGGCTTCTAAATTAACTGGTTATAAACATATAGAAAAGAGATTGCCAGGCTTTTTTTACTATTATTTTTCATCGGCTACACATTGTTCTGATGGCATTATTTTTGCTTAAGGATAGACTATGCCGTAGTTTGATCAAGGAGCAATACACATACTGATTGGCTACGCTGTTCCTATACGGTGCCTGAATGTGGTAGCCAGAATGCATAAAAAATCCGCAACCGGAGGTTCCACAAGTGCTAAACTTTAAGGGTACATGGGCAATCAAAGGGATGCTTACTTGCCTCGCCTTACCGCCAGTTCTGGCGGTTTACCTTCCAGTTGCTCTTAACAGCTGGGGTAGCTACCGGTTCGGACGAAGAAGCCGGGGCGGGGCCCTTGTCGGTCAGCAGCCGGGCGGTGAGCAGGGCGGCCAGTTCGGCTGCTGCCGGATCAGTCGCTGGCTCAAGTACCTCCGGCGTAAAGTACTTACTGACAAAGTGCGTATCGAACTCTCCCGTGCGGAAGGCCTCGTGGTTGAGCACAAAGCGGCAGAAGGGCAGGGTAGTTTGGACGCCGGTAATCTGGTACTCATCAATGGCCCGGACCATTTTTTCAATGGCCTCGGTGCGGTCGTGACCGTAGGTAATCAATTTGGCGATCATGGGGTCGTAGTAGATAGGTATCTCCATGCCCTGCTCAAAGCCGTCGTCTACGCGCACGCCGTTGCCCTGAGGGCGCACGTAAGTCTGTAGGGTACCTACGTCGGGCAGAAACCCATTGGCCGGGTCTTCGGCGTACACGCGTACCTCCACGGCGTGGCCCTTGATGGCCAGGTCGTCCTGCCGGATGGCCAGTTCCTGCCCTTCGGCGATGTAGATCATCTGCTTCACCAGATCCACGCCCGTAATCTGCTCCGTAACGGGGTGCTCCACCTGCAGGCGGGTGTTCATTTCCAGGAAATAAAAATCCAGCTTTTCGTCCACGATAAACTCCACGGTACCGGCCCCGTAGTACCCGCAGGAACGGGCCACGTCTACGGCGCAGCGGCCCATTGCTTCCCTTTTTTCGGGACTAAGTACCGGCGAGGGCGCTTCTTCAATGACCTTCTGGTGGCGGCGCTGTATCGAGCATTCCCGCTCAAAAAGGTGAATAATGTTACCGTGCTGGTCGCCTAGTACCTGAATCTCGATGTGCTTGGGCGAGGTGACGTACTTCTCAATAAATACCGAACCGTCGCCAAAAGACGACACGGCTTCGCTCACGGCGCGGTCCATCTGCTCGTCAAACTCCGCTTCGCTCTCCACCACCCGCATACCTTTACCGCCACCGCCCGCACTGGCCTTGATCAGGATAGGGTACCCAATCTGGCTGGCGATCTGCTTGGCTTCGGCCCGGTCAGTAATGGCGTCGGGGGTGCCGGGTACCATGGGTATATTGTACTGGGCGGCGGCCTGCTTGGCGGCCAGTTTGCTGCCCATTACTTCAATGGACTCGGGCGAGGGGCCGATAAATATTAGTCCGGCTTCCTGTACCATGCGGGCAAAGGGGGCGTTTTCGGATAAAAAGCCGTAGCCCGGATGAATGGCATCCACGCCCAGCCGCTGGCATACCTCTATGATCTTATCCCCGCGCAGGTACGACTCCGACGAAGCCGCCGGACCTATGCACACGGCCTCGTCGGCGTAGCGGACGTGCAGGGCGTGGCGGTCGGCTTCACTGAATACGGCTACAGTAACGATACCCATCTCGCGGGCAGTGCGCATGACGCGCAGGGCTATTTCGCCACGGTTGGCTATCAGTATTTTCTTTATCGGGCGCATTTGTTTCAGATATATCGGGAAGATGAAGTAGTTTTTTTTACTTTTAGATTTGAACAAAAATAGCGTTTGAATTTCTATTTGCCACTTTACGTTTTTTGTCGAACAGGAATAAATTGTACTGAAATCAGAAGAGGTACTTCCCAAAGCCCTGCCGAACGCGTTTTTTTGAACGGCTGATTATAGGTGTTTAAATGGGAGGGAACCTTTTAAGTTGCTGTATTTTAACAGGAATAAGTATTTTCGATATTTTTGTTAGATTTGCATTTATTTGATTAAAATATAAAGAGTAAAACCCCGTAAACTATTTGAAAGTGGATATTTTTGAGAAACTACGCGACAACTGGGGTCCGATTGGTACGCCCGCCAAAATGCTTAACAGCCATCATTACTTTTCGTTTCCGATGCTGGAAGGTGAATTGGGGCCACGTATGCGATTTATGGGCCGCGAGGTACTGAACTGGAGTCTGAACAACTACCTGGGGCTGGCCAACCACCCCGAGGTGCGCAAAGCTGATGCAGAGGCGGCGGCCAAGTGGGGGCTGGCGTATCCGATGGGGGCCCGTATGATGTCGGGGAACTCAGTACTTCACGAGCAGTTTGAGAAAGAGCTGGCGGAGTTTGTGGGGAAGAAAGACGCGTTTCTGCTGAACTACGGGTACCAGGGCGTTATGTCGGTGATAGAGTCGGTTTGTGACCACCGCGATGTGATCGTGTACGATGCCGAGTCGCACGCCTGCCTCATCGACGGGATTCGCCTGCACAAAGCCAAAATGGGCCAGTACTATAAGTTCAACCATAACGATATGGACAGCCTTGAGAAGAACCTCAAGCGGGCCACCCGCATGGCCGACGAAAAGGGCGGCGGTGTGCTGGTGATTACAGAGGGCGTATTTGGGATGTCGGGCAAGATAGGTAATCTCAAAGCTATTGTTGACTTAAAAGAAAAATACAGTTTCCGTCTGCTTGTAGACGACGCCCACGGTTTTGGTACCATGGGAGCTACGGGGGCCGGGGCCGGTGAAATGATGGGCGCTCAGGAAGGCATAGACCTCTACTTCTCGACCTTTGCCAAATCCATGGCCGCCATTGGTGGTTTTGTGGCCTCTGATGATCCTCAGATCATCATGTACCTGAAGTACAACATGCGCTCACAGACCTACGCCAAAGCACTCCCCATGCCTTACGTAGAAGGTTGCCGCAAGCGCCTCGAGATGATTAAGGCCATGCCGGAGCTGCGCGAAAAACTGTGGGAAAACGTAAATGCCCTGCAGAACGGACTGCGCGCGCGCGGCTTTAACATTGGCGATACGGAGTCGCCGGTAACGCCGGTGTTCCTGCACAGCGAAGGGGGCATTCCGGAAGTAACCCGCATGGTGCGTGACCTGCGCGAGAACCTGGGTGTGTTCTGCTCCATAGTTGTGTACCCGGTAGTACCCAAGGGCCAGATCATGCTGCGCCTGATCCCGACCGCCGCGCATTCCCTCGAGGATGTGGAGTACACGCTGAACGCTTTTACCGAACTAGCCGAAAAGCTGAAGAACCGGGTGTACCAGCTGGAGGATGTTCAGCCGGTCGCATAAAATATAAAATCCTTAAAATTTGCCAGTGAAGGGCGTTTTTGAAAAAAAACGCCCTTTTTTTTATTTTTTGTTGTAATAAAAAATTATTATATAACCTCTTGTTTATCAACAAGTTATTGCTTCTTGCTTAGAATAGTAGGACTATTTAAAGTGTTTTTTTTGCTTAATCGGGTTGCGAAAATACTTTTAATTACTAAATTTCGGTCAAAACATGCGTTTTGAGCGCGTTTTGAGCATTTTTTCAACTTAAAAAAACCAATTTTATGGCAAGATTCGATGAAGTTAAGAACTTAGTAATGTCGCTTGAAGGTGACTTCGACAAATTCTACAACAAAAGCAATCAGGCAGCCGGTACCCGCGTGCGGAAAGGCATGCAGGACCTGAAGACTTTAGCTCAGGACATCCGTTCAGAGGTACAAAACATGAAGAACGACGAAGCAAAGTAATCCAGAATCCGGAAGGATTATAAAGCCCGACTCTGCGGAGTCGGGCTTTTTTTATTAGAATTTTTCCCGGTGCATCAGGGTAGCTACCCCCCGGGTCGTCAGCTTGCGGGTCAGTACATCAAAAATTTCGGTGGATATTTCGGCCGTGTGCTTATCAGGATTGATGCTGATAATGGTAAATACGGCTTCGTAGTCCAGGTCTACAAACATAGGCCGCATAAACTCGATCGTCTGTTTTAAGTACACCGACCCAAAGCCCGGAAACTCAGTACCCAGTACCTTGGTAAATACACTGGCGCCCAGCATACCGTGGATAATGGGGCGTTTGAAGGGAGTAGCGGCGGCAAAGTCCGAATCAAGGTGCAGGGGATTGTTGTCGCCCGTGACCTGGGCAAAAGCTTCCACGTCGGCCTGCGTAAAGCGGAAGGCGTGGGAAAAACTGGTGTTGACGGTAGGTTCTGTTTCCATGGGTTAATACGGGATAATTTAAAAAGTTAGTGGCTGGCTTTGCCCCAAAAATCGGCTAAACAATCGGGGCGGGCAAGTTTCCGGGCTTAATTTATGGCCGGATACCGGTAGCTGGCCGGACCGGAGCCAAGAACTATTTCAGAACCCCGCCGGATTGCCTAACTTTGTAGCTTCCCTGTTACTACTTTTACTGGAGAGGTCTCTACTGTGATTTTTTAACTACTACGGCTTGACCATGTTATTCTGGCTCAACTTATCAAAATTTATTCTCCGCAACCGCGCCTGGCTGGCCGCTCTGGTTATTGTGACTACCGCTTTTATGGGGTACAAAGCCAGCGGCATCCGTCTTTCCTACGAACTGGCCAAAATCCTGCCCGCCAGCGATCCTAACTATAAGCAATACGAAGAGTTTAAAGCCCGCTACGGAGAGGATGGCAGTGTGATGGTGGTGGGTATCCAGACCGACAGCCTGTATAACCTGCCCCTTTACAACGCCTGGTACGAGCTGAGCCAGGAGATTAAGGCCATTGACGGTATTAAAAATGTTCTTTCCAACGCCGACCTGTTCGAGATTGTCCGTAATGACAGCCTCAACCGCTTCGACTTTAAACCCCTGGTAAGCCAGCAGCCAACCACCCAGGCCGAGGTAGATAGTATTAAAGCCAAAATAGCGGCCATGCCTTTTTATCAGGGCTTTGTGGTGAGTGAAGACGGCCGGGCGCACCTGATGGCCATCACCTTCGACCAGAAGAAACTAAACAGCAAGAGCCGGATTGATATAGCAACCGAAATCAAAGAAAGGGCCCTGGCTTTTGGTGAGAAAAACGGTCAGGAAGTACACCTGTCGGGTATGCCCTACATCCGGACCGAGTTTATGGCCAAGGTGAGCCGGGAAATGAGCCTGTTTATGCTGCTGGCCTTTGGCGTAACCATTGTGATTCTGCTGGTGTTCTTCCGTTCATTTGTGGTGGCGCTGGCAGCCGCTTTTGTGGTGGGGCTGGGCGTAGTGTGGTCGCTGGGCCTGATTGGCCTTTTTGATTATCGCATCACTATTTTATCGGGACTCATTCCACCCCTGCTGATCGTAATTGGTATTCCTAACTGTATATTCCTGGTCAACAAGTACCACGAGGAGTACGCCCGGACGGGTGACAAGTTTCAGGCGCTGGCGCTTTCCATTGAAAAAAGCAGCGAAACTACCTTCTGGGCCAACGTAACCACGGCCATTGGTTTTGGGGTATTTTGTTTTACCGGCAGCGCTTTCCTGTCCGAATTTGGCCTGGTCGCTTCCCTGTCGGTCCTGATTACCTTTGCCATTTCGGTAATCATGATCCCGATTATATTCAGTCTGCTTCCTACCCCCTCCACCCGGCAGATGGGCCACCTGGAAGCCCGCCGAATTAACGCTTTCCTGACGTTTATCGGTAGCATGGTCCGGGATAGGCGTCCGGCTATTTATTCGGTCGTAGGAGGGCTGGTCCTGTTGTCTGTGTATGGCATGACCAGGATTACCGCGGTGGGGTATGTCGTGGATGACCTGCCGCAAAACGACCCGCTTTACACCGACCTCAAATTCTTTGAGAAGCATTTCAAGGGAGTTATGCCCTTTGAAGTAGCCATTGATACCCAACGCCCGGGGGGGGTACTGGAGCCGCAGACGCTGACCAAGATCCGGGTTATGCAGCGCGAATTTGAAAAGTACTCCGAAATTACCCGGCCCCTCTCACTGGTGGAGGCTATCAAGTTTTTCTACCAGTCGTACCGGGGGGGCGACCCCAAGTACTACCGCGTTCCGGGTGCACTCGAACTGAACAAGCTGGCTTCGTATGCTTCTACGTTCAAAGGAAAAGAAAGCCAGTTTAAGGGTTTTATGGATAGTACCCGGCGCTACACGCGGGTAAGCTTCCAGATCGCGGATGTAGGTACCCGCCGCATTACCGAGGTGTACGAGCAGCTACAGCCCCGTATTGATACCATCTTCAACTACGACCAGACGGCCGGTAGCTGGGTTCCTAAGGAGGAGCGGATTGAGGCGCGGCTGACCGGCAACAGCGTGGTATTTACCAAAGGAAACGACTACCTGCAGGAAAACCTGCTGGAAAGTACCTTACTGGCCATTGGGCTCATATCCCTGATCATGGCATTTATCTTCGGAAACCTGCGCATGATTCTGATTGCGGTCATACCCAGTACCATCCCGCTGGTTATTACGGCCGGACTAATGGGCTACTTTGACATCCACATCAAGCCTTCCACCATTCTGATATTCAGTATCGCCTTTGGACTTTCCTCGGACGGTACCATTTATTTCCTGACCAAGTACAAAGACGAACTCCGTAACGGGCGTGCCTCCATTGCCGACGCGGTCTCCCGCACCATTCAGTCCACGGGAATCAGTATGTTTTATACGGCTATCATCCTGTTTGCGGGTTTTTCAATCTTCGGTGCCTCTACCTTTCAGGGTACGGTAGTACTGGGAATTCTGGTGTCTATTACGCTGCTGATGGGAATGACCTCTAACCTGATCTTGCTGCCCGCTTTTCTGATGTCGCTGGACAAGCGGATGCAACGAAAGGAAGCCCGGAAAAAGCTGGCCAAAATATAGATTTAAATCGGCTCCAATACGCAGCGAAGGCGACCCACCGGGGTCGCCTTCGCTGCGTATTGGATGTTTGTACGATAGACAAGGATGTCTGTTAAAGCTTAATGATTGTAAATTGTATAAATTATTCATTTCAAGGTAATTTCTGCCAGTTAATTTCGGAATTATCAAGCAAAGACTGTAAGTATTCTTTATTTGGACTTATTAATATCCCATAATCTTTTGCTGATGGTATATCTACTTCAAACAAGTAATTGCATTCCTTTTTTAATAACTCAAATCTTTTCCTCCCTATTACTCTGTTTAGATTAAAATAATAAGGTGGAAGTTTATTGATTTGCAGCAATTTAATTCCTCCTTTCCACTTGACTAGCAAAGCCTTGAATTCTTCGGTTGGCATTATGAAGTCAAAGGTCAAGTCTTTGGCAATGACATTCAAATTTTCCTCACTTTCTATTATTGGAAGATTGTATTTTTGCCATTCAACTCCGGTCCCATGAGCATGGACCCATACATATTTGTAACTATCTCGAAGTAAGTATTGGAGAATATTTACAGTAGCAAAGTCTAGGATAATTTGATATACTCCTTGATTAATTTCTTTTATAGAATTAATATTCTCTTCAAAACTATCTTCTTTTTTAGCCATAAATACTAATAAAACAACAATAATATAATACTCATAATTACTGAATACCGCCCATCCACTTTCGGATGGGTTTGTAAAACAAGAGCAACAGCAGACCAAAGCCCGTCGCAAACAGGAACACCTGGTTGAAAAGGGAGGGCATTTGCTGGACGTTTTCTTCGTCAAAGTTGCCGGCAAAAAGTCCGGCAATGAGGTTACCCAGCGAAGTAGCCACAAACCAGATCCCCATGAGCTGACTCACGTACCTTTTGGGGGCCAGTTTGGTATAGGTACTTAACCCGACCGGGCTGAGGCAAAGCTCGCCCAGGGTGTGCAGCAAATAGGTAGAAGCCAGGAAGAGCGGCGATACCAGTTCGCCGGTAACGGCACTTTGAGCTGCCAGTACCATAATGCCAAAGCCAAGTCCCAGCAAGATGAGCCCGATGGAGAACTTTACGGGGGTAGAAGGGTTCTGGTTGCGGTTAGCGAGGTAGACCCACAAACTCGCCAGCACGGGCGCAAAGATAAGGATGAAGAATGGGTTGAAGTTCTGGAACCAGCTCGATGGCATGAGCCAGGTACCGATAGTACGCTCGGTATGGCGGTCCGCAAAAATCTGTAGGGAAGAACCCGCCTGTTCAAATCCCGACCAGAACAGGGCCGCCGCCAGGAAGAATATGATAAGTACCCCCACCCGTTTTTTCTCTTCGAGCGTAAGACCACCCGCTATCAGAATGTACATAAAGTAGAAGAACGATACCGACACAATGATAACCCCTGCGCCCTGCGCCAGCCCCTGGGCCGTAGTGAGGTCAATGGCTCCGGTCATTTGGAGAATAGCCAGGAAGGCTACCATAAGACCGATGATACCGTAGCCGATGGTGCGCTCTTTGGTAGAACCATCCACAGCGGCGGTAGTATCCTGCGGTGCTTTCTCTGGTACCTCGCCTAACCCTTTAAGGTACCTTGAGCTACCATATCTGAACACCAGCAGCCCCAGGAACATACCTACGGCGGCCGCACCGAAGCCCAGGTGCCAGTCAATTTTTTGGCCCAGGTACCCAACTACCGTGATACCCAGGAACGAACCCAGGTTAATACCCATGTAAAAAATGGAAAAAGCCGCGTCGCGACGGGCACCGCCTTCGGGGTAAAGTTCACCTACAATAGAGCTGATGTTGGGCTTGAGCAGACCGGTACCTATCGCTACCAGACCCAGGCCCAGATAAAATATGGCCTCCCCGGCGGGAATGGCCAGCACAATGTGCCCGAGCATAATGACAATACCCCCGTACCAGATCGCTTTCTTTTGCCCCAGAATATTATCGGCCAACCAGCCACCCGGTAGCGAAAGCAGGTACACCGAGGCCGTGTAGAGTCCATAGATGGCGGCCCCTTCGGCGGCGTCGAGACCCATGCCGCCTTTAATATTATCGAGGAGGAAAAGAAGCAGGATAGCCCGCATGCCGTAGTAGCTGAAGCGCTCCCACATTTCGGCGAAAAAAAGCACATAAAGCCCCCGAGGGTGCTTCTGCGTTACAGTTGATGCCATACGTTATACGTAAAGTTTCAGTTGATGAGTACGATTAGTTTATCCGATATAGGTGTGCAAGATAGGAATATTGGTCAAATATGTAAGAGGGTGGCGTAGCGTATAGCCGGAGCCGGTTTTAAATGGTTTTAGCGTAGTTTAAGAGTACGGGGCGTTGTCATTTTGTGTAACTTGTCGGCCCAATGTCAACGCTCCTTTTAGATGAATCTTAGTCAATTGCTGCCGAGCTATGCGTTCTTTGCGCCGATAGTTCCCCTTATGCCGTACCGCTGGCTCGACTTCACGGCCACTAACCCCGATTTGCCAGCGCTGGACTTAACCGATACGGCGGTTTTTAACGACTATGTGTTCGGAAAGCTGCTTGACAACGGGCGATACGCCGGCGTAGGTGGCTACGACGAGCACCGGGTTATCTACAGCCGGAGCGCTCACTTCGGTAGTCCCGGGCAGGAGCCACGTTCCATCCACCTGGGCATTGATATCTGGGCGGGGGCCGGTACGCCCGTCAGTGCTCCGCTGGCCGGCCGGGTCCACAGCTTTGCTTTCAACGATAACTTTGGCGATTATGGCCCTACCATTATCCTGGAACACGAGCTGGAAACCATCCGCTTTTATACGCTCTACGGCCACCTGACCCTGGCTTCTCTGGATGGATTATACGAAGGCAAAGCCGTGGCGGCGGGAGAGGCGTTTACGGCAATTGGCCCTTATCCCGAAAACGGCCACTGGCCACCGCACCTGCACTTTCAGGTCATGGCGGATATAGGTACTTACCGGGGCGACTATCCGGGGGTGTGTTCGGTACGGGAGCGGGACAAGTACCTGGCCCTTTGTCCTGATCCTAATCTGATACTACGGGTACCTGCCCGCGGATAGCGGGGACTGTTCTTTATGTTGGTTAAATTTTATTTCGAATATTGATATGACAGTACTTTACAGGCGGGCGTTTGCGGTTTTTTTTCTTTGGGTAGGGTCAATCAGCGGGCTGGTGGCGCAGGGGTACATCATTATTGGCGGGAAGGTTATTGACAAAACTACCCAGGCGCCCATCCCCTTCGCGCACATTGGGGTGATGGACCGGGGCATGGGTACTATCGCCAACGAAAACGGAGAATTTTACTACCGCTTTCCCAAAATAGCCGCGGAAGAAGCGATAGCGGTAGCCGTAGTGGGCTATAAAAACTTTACCCGAAAAGGAGCGGACTTTACTCCGGGCGACCGCCACGTAGTTATTGAGCTCGAAACGGCACAACCCGTTATAGTAGACGGGGGGTATACCAATAGCTTCGACGCGCGGGGATTGGTGAGTGGGGCGCTGACCAAAGTGGCCAGGAATTACGCCGATTCACCCATCATGATGAACGGCTTTTACCAGGAAACCCTGCAGCAGAACGGCGAATACGTGGACATACGCGAGGCGGTACTTAAAGTAGAGAAAGACCCGCGGCCCAAGATAGAATTCCCGGAAAAGGTACGCCTGATGCGCGGCCGCCGGTACCAGAGTACTACCCGTTCCAAACTACTGGACGAGTACGAATTTCCGAATGGAACGGCTATTGTTACCAAAAGCATTGAAACCGGCCTGCCCGAGTACCTCGCCGGTAGCAACCTGTCCGACTATGCCTACCAGCTCGACGATACCATTGCTTTCTACAACGGCCGGGACGTGTACCGCATCCGGTTTTCGCCGGTCAACGCGGGAGTAAAAGCGGCCCGGAACGGCATTATCTTTATCAACAAAGCCGATTCGGCGCTGGTACGTATTGAGTACGAGTTTACCCCCAGCGGCGTGAATGATGTATTCAAAACCTCCATGAAAAGTACCCTGGGAAAAGTACTTGGCAAGAGCCGCGAGGGGAAACGACTGAGCAGCTTTACCAACTACCTGCCTTATGCCGGCAAGTGGTACCTGCAGGACTCTCAGTTGCTCATCGAAACCGATTTTATTGATAAAGCGAGTACACTTACGGGTACCATTCGTCTGCACTTTGTGGCCAATGATATTCTCAAGAGCAACGGCAACGCGGTACCTCCGTCGGACCAGCTCTTGGATACGGCTCAGTTTGCCCCGCAGCGCATTCCTAAATACGACGAAGTGTACTGGTCCAATTTCAACCATATTATTCCTTCGGGCCCCATGCGGAAGATAACCGAAAGCCTGAAAAAGTAAGCCCGTCAGGGGAGCCAGTTCTGGGGAGGTACTTCGCTGCCTTTGTAAAAAACATAGCGACAGTCGCCGGGAATAACGTACCGCAGCGTCTGGACTTTCAGCAAGGCATCATTCAGCGTGTCGCCGGGTACCACCAGCCGCTTCTGACTGACGCCCGCTACTTCAAACAGCCCCAGGGCCCGCTCGGTGGGGTCTGCCTGGTTGTAGACATTGCCATACACGGGCGAGGGAATAGGGTCAAAGATAGTACCTACCCGCTGGCGCTGCTCGTTGAAACGTCGCCAGTACTGGTAGGCCTCGCGGGTAAGCGAGTACTGCTGTACCTCCACAAAATGTTTCCCCACAATGTACACCGGCGAACGGTACAGGTACTGCTCCCGGATGGGTTGCCCGTCCGAATAGGAATCGGCGTAAATAATGATTTCATTATCGTCCACGGGGGTCCAGCAGAATTTCTTGTGGAAAACTCCCCCAAAGTCCCGTACCCCAATGGCCTCCCGGCGAATGATGCTGTTGGCGGTCCAGCGGTAGTAGTTGCGCTGGCCCGGCTGGTCCTGGGTATTCAGAAAAATATCGTAACCAAAAGGGGTATCAAGTACATTGCCGGTATTGCCGGTAAAGCGGGCCGTCAGGCTTTCGACGGGTACCGCTTCGGGCATGGTTTCGGGTTCAGAAACGAATACTTTCTCCTCCGGTAGTTCAATCCGGACCTGATACGACTGGCCCACCCGTGCCACAAAGGTACTATCCCCGCTCTGATACAGGCCCGGCTGCTCGTCTACGGGCAACAGGTGCAGCCGCTGGTTGGTAGAGGTTTCCAGAATATAGACCTGAGCTTCGGTAATAGCGGAGCTTTCGGAAGAACCGGGTTCATTAAAGCTACCGCTGCGCGTAAGCCGGACGGTATAAGGTGGGCCGTCGTTACTGATATGCCCTTCCACCACCAGTTGCGGCTCGATAGTCCGGATGGGTACCCGTACCTCTTCCACGCAGCCGGTCAGGTAAGCGGTGAAAAGAAAAAGCAGTTGATTGATTATTACTAAATATCGTTTTCCGGACATGGTCTAATAGTGGAAATTCCAGGTAACGGAAGGAATAATGCTCCCAAACACCGACAACTGGTACGAACGGAATTGCTGGAAATAGATAGAATAAGGATTCTTACGGGCGTAAAAATTATACAATGAAATAACCCACACGCTATACCGGGTCTGGTCGCGGGTGCGTCGGCTGTCGTGGCTGATGGACATATCGAGCCGGTGGTAGTCGGGCAGGCGGTCGGCGTTGCGCAGCGAATAGTTAATCATCGGAATGCCGTTCACCAGATACTGTCCGTCGGGGTAGGTGTTGGGTCGGCCGGTGGTATAGGTAAAGTTCGCCGACCCCGTCCAGCCTTTGCCCAGGGTATAGCTGCCGGTGAGGTTGGTAATATGCGGGCGGTCAAAAAGCGTAGGGTACCACGCCCCGCGGTTAATGGCCTCGCCGGGAAATTCGGTCCGGGTAGTAATCAGGGAGCGGGAGTAGGTATAGTTCAGGGAGCCGGTCAGGCGGCCTTTGGTTTTATTGACGGCAAACTCTACACCGTAGGCTTTTCCCAGCGCCGACAACAGGGCCGTTTCTAGGTAGGGATTCAGCAGCAGCTCGGCTCCGTTGCGGTACTCCACCAGGTTGGTAATATCCTTGTAGTAGCCTTCAATGGAAGTTTCGATGCTGTTATCCTTCCAGTTCCGGAACAAGCCCACCGAATACTGGTCCGCTACCTGCGGCGGTACAAAAGGGTCACTCAGTTTCCAGAAATCAACCGGAGAAATGGCCGTGGTATTGGAAATCAGGTGCAGAAACTGCCGCGAGCGGTTGTAGCTGAGCTTTAAAGACTGATTGGTACCCAGGCCAATCCGGAGCGCCAGCCGGGGTTCCCAGCCACCGTAGGATTGTACCCGCTCGCCCCGGCCGTAGCTGATGGAGTCGGTGAGGGTTTCGGGGCTGCTGGGTACCCGGGCTTCGTAGAGGTACCTGGTATAGGGCCCCAGCGTATGAAACCGGACGTAGCGGAGGCCGGTAGTGAGGGTAAGGGAAGGGCTCAAAGTCCATTCCTCCTGAATGTAGGCGCTCAGCTCCTGACCCAGCTCGGTTTCGATGGAAAGCGGCCGGATACTTGATTCGGCACCGTCGGGGCGCAGGGAGCCGGGCTGCAGCCGGTAGTGAATATAACCTGCGCCCGCTTCCAGCTTGTGGGCCTCCCGGGGGGTAAAAGTAAAACCGGCGTTGGCCTCGCGCTGACGGATCTGGGAGCGCAGCGAAAACTCGTAGAAGGGCTTGGGACTATCGACGTTGAACTCATAAGAACTTTGCAGCAACGATACTTCACTCGACAGCGTACGGCTGAGCACGGCATTCCACCGCAGGGTAGCGGTACCCGACTTCCAGCCGTAGGTAGTATCGGCCGGAAACTTGAATCGGTCGGCGCTGTGGTAGGCCGACAATGCCACGCGGTGTCGGTCGTTGGGCTGGTAGGTCAGCTTGCCGTTCAGGTCGCTGAAAGAAGCCTTACTTCCTTCAAACAAGTCCGGAAAAAGTTTGATGATCAGGTTGGGATAAGCGAGTCTTGCACCGGCCATCAGGGTAAGTTTATTTCCCAGCACCGGGCCATCCACCACGAGCCTGCTGCTGATGGTACCTACGCCGCCGCTGACGTTCCAGCGGTCGGGGCTGCCGGTGCGGGTATTCATGACCAGCGCTGACGAAAGCCGACCGCCGTAGCGGGCGGGTATGGTACCTTTGTACAGCGTTACGTCCTGTACCACGTCAGGATTAAGATTGGAGAAAAAACCCAGCAGGTGCGAAGTGTTGAACAGCGGAGCGCCGTCGAGCAGGACCAGGTTCTGGTCTACCCGGCCCCCCCGGACGTTAAAGCCCCCGGCCCCTTCGCCCACATTGCTGACACCGGGCTGCAGCATCAGCGACCGCACTATGTCCGTTTCCCCAAATACCACGGGTATTTTTTTGAGTGTAGCCACATTCAGCCGCACTACCCCCATGTCGTTGCTCCGTACGTTGGCGTCGTCGCGGCGGCCTTTTACTTCCAGCTCGTCCAGTTCCGTAATGGAGGGCAGCAGTTCCAGGTCCAGGGTGGTGTCATCCATCAGGCGAATAGCCCGGGTAACTTTGTAGTGCCCAACTCCCGTGAACCGAACCGTGTAGCTGCCCAGGGGGAGCGTCAGGGTATATTGACCGTTTTCGTCGGTAGTGGTTCCCTGCTGCAGCTCCTGGATAGATACCGTCACCCCCGACAGGGGTTGTTTGGTGGCGGCATCCCGAACGGTACCACTCAGTACGGCGCGGGCCCAGGTACTTCCCAGGGAAAAGAGTAGCAGGATGAGCGCAAGCAGTAGCTTTGCTTTCATATAGAATATTAACGGATGTCGTACTTCAGCGTGCCCGTGCCAAACCTACCGGTCGGCACAGCGCCCTGTACCTGCACCTGCACCGTAGTGGGACTACCTGGGTTCCAGTAGCTGACGGTAGCTTTACCGTCGGGGCCCGTCCGGACCACGGGGGCCCAGTATACGGTGGGGCGCCGGTCGGGAAACTGCCCCGGTTTCACTACGTCGTAGCGGGGGGCATAAAATTCCCGGGCTATGGCGTAGCCAATGGTATTTTGTGTGCTGGAACCGGTATCGGGAGTGTCTTTTTCGTAGCGCCGGGTAAGAACGTTGATAACGCCATTGGAACCGCGCGTACCAAATGCTGAGGCCGAGGGACCTTTCAGGACATCTATGGCCTCTACATCCCGAACAGAAAGAGAAAGAACGGCGCTTTTGGAAGAAGGAACGCCATCAATCAGGAACAGCGGCTCGGTAGAACCCATAATTGTACTGACACCGCGTATCAAAACATTTTCACCTGAGACTGTCACCCCGGGCACCCGGCCTTTAAGTACCTGCAGCACATCCGAGAATCCATTTCTGACATTATCATCCAGGGGAAAGGACGTATCGGGCGAACCGTAGGTATTTCGTCGGGGGTCAATGCTTTGTGATTTGCTTTTCTTTCCGGCGGTGTTTTTTGAGCTGCGGCCTTTCGCGGGCGCGGCGGGTTCCTCAGCCCGGGCAGTTGAGGTGGTAGCTGTATTTTGTTCTTCCTGCTTAATGAGCGTCAATATTTCCTGCCAGTTTTCCGCATTTTTCATAAAGGCTGATAAAGAACTACGGGCCAGGGTCGGGGCCGGGAAGCGAACCGGTACCTGGGTAGACGAGGGAACGGTAAAAGGGTCCAGCAGTACGTTTATGTCCTGCTTCTGGCGGGTTTTGACCTGGAATTGGGTAGTACTGTTGTACACCGCCCCGTCGGGTATGGCAAATTTCCCGCCTGCTTCGGTCTGCCCATTTAAAAACTGCTGCTGGGTACCCGTCTGGGCTATCAGGGAAAAAGAAAGATTTTCGGCGGGCTTATTACCCGGAAGCAACAAACGACCGCTGATCGGTAGCGCCGCCTGCAAACGATGGGTAGGTGGCGCGTATACATCACGAAGTACCTCCTCCCAGACAAAGCGCCGCCACCCCTGGGTCATGAGCAGCAGGTCCAGGTAGGCAGCCGCTTTTTCATTTTCCGGATTAAAATAAAAATCAGGATTTTCGATGTGGCCCTTGAGGTCAGAGCTGAGCAGCAGGTAGCTATAAATGTTCCGGGCATTGGTAGCGGGTAGCAACCCGGCGTCGGTAGCAGCCAGGGAAAGCTCGGCGGCTACGGGTTTATTGTCGGCATCTTTCACACTGACAGCCAGGGTTACCTTTTCATGTGGTTTGTACGAAGGTTTGTCCGGGCTTACTTCCACGGTAAGCGGCTTCCGGACCGTATTAAAGATGAGGCGTTCACTCAGCGGAAGTAGCTTTTGGTTAAACACCGTAAAATGAATAATGCCTTCTTCCGGAAAGAGGCTTCGGTTAATGTAAAAGTAGGAACTCCGGTTGGGCGGCAGGTCGGCCAGGAAGCGTACCTGCCCCCGCACGTGCCCCACCAGGTACAGTGTCTGCGTAGAATTTGGCTCCATAACGGACACTTTAATATTGCTGGCAATTGAATTATCAATGGTCAGTACGGCACCGCTATCCCGGGCGGCGGGAAGCGTAAAGCGCTGTGTGAGTCCATCTTTGCTCCGGATGGTAGCTATGTACTCCTTGCCTTTTTCGGGCTTTAGTAAAAATACCCCCATACCGGCGTGTTCGGAGCGAAGGGGAGCTACCTCCTGCCCGTCGGCAGTAGCCACCGAGCCTTCAACTTGGACCCCCATCCCCGACTGATTGATGGCCTTAAAAGCCACGCGGCTTCGGACGCCCGTCACCAGGGTACCTCCTTCGGGGAAAAACTGAACATCCAACGCTGGCTTTGCCGGAGATGATGCTTCCGGTTCCTGCCGGGAGTTAAAGATTTCAATGGTTTTTCGAAAGAAGAAGCCGGGGTCACTGTTCCGCATCCAGTTTGTAAAGGCTACCAATTGGTACCGGCCGTCGGGCAGGGAGTCGTTCAGCTGGAAGTCGCCGTGGGCGTAACCATATTCGGCCCGTAGGACGCGGGTTTCCAGAACAGCTCCCTCGTCATTGGCCAGCTGCACGTACAAGGTACCGCTGGCGGAGTCGGCCTGGTGCAGGAGGCCGTCTACCAGGTAGGCTTTGAGCCAGAGGTTGTCCCCGGCCAGGTACACATCCCGGTCGGTGTGCAGGTAAACTTTTTCGGAAGGGTAGGTGCGGAGGTAGTTGAGGAGCTGGTTGGAAACCGTGCGCAGTGGCGTATCATCCACCAACTGGAAGGCCAGCAGGCTCAGGCTACTCCCCAGTATCAGTAAAAGCTTTTTCATGGCAGTTCGAGTCCTGAACAAAGCAAGAATTGGATAAAGAAGGGGCTAATTTACACTTATAAGTCCACAAACCCAAGCTACCCGCCTTTACTACGGGTACCGGGGGTAGTACCGCTCTGTTCTTCCGGCATTCTTAGTCCTTTCCCAGGGCCTGCCTGTACACCTTCAGACATCGCTCCCGGGCAAAAGCGTGGTCTACAATAGGAGCAGTATAGTCCAGACTGTTCAGGTCGGGGAGCCAATCGCGGAGGTACTGTTTCTGAGGGTCAAATTTTGCAGCCTGGGTGGTAGGGTTAAATATCCGGAAGTAGGGCGCGGCGTCGGTACCCGAGCCGGCGGCCCACTGCCAGCCCCCGTTGTTGGCGGCCTGGTCGTAGTCCAGCAGCTTACTGGCGAAGTAGGCCTCGCCCCAGCGCCAGTCCACCAGCAGGTGTTTGACCAGAAAGCTGGCCGTTAGCATCCGGACGCGGTTGTGCATGAAGCCCGTCGCGTTGAGCTGCCGCATCCCGGCGTCCACCAGTGGGTACCCCGTTTTTCCCTCGCACCATTTTTGAAATTCTTCCTCGTTGTTGCGCCACCGGATGCGGTCGTACTCGGGCCGGAAGGCCTCACCCTGACCAACGTGCGGGAAGTTCCAGAGAATCTGCTGGTAGAAGTCCCGCCAAATCAATTCATTTAGAAAAGTACTACTGTGGACCCTGGCCTTCCGCACGAGTTCCCGCACACTCACCGTACCAAAACGCAGATGTACGCCCAGCCGGGAGGTAGCCGGAGCAGCGGGAAAATCGCGGAGGTCGTGGTACTTCTGCAGGAGTTCAGTGCGCAGGCTCTTTACCGGAAATGGTCCGCCTCCTGGCCTGAACCCCATGCTTTCCAGCGGCGGTATAGGAAGTACCTGAGTTTTGCAGAAATGGGTAAAGTACTTCGCGTTAGGATACGAACCGGCGTAGAAATCATCTAATTTATCTTTCCATTTACGACTATAGGGCGTAAATACGGTGTAGGGGGTACCCTGCCCGGTAAGTACCTCCTGCTTCTCAAAAATTACCTGGTCTTTGAATGTTCTGAAATCGATCTCTTTTTCTTTCAACAGGGTACCTACCTCCGCATCGCGCTTTTGGGCGTAGGGTTCGTAGTCGTGGTTGGTATAGACTTCGGCTACGGTATACTGCTCAAGTACCTCCTGCCATACCTGCCCGGGCCGACCGTACTTCACCAGCAGGGTACTACCCATGGCCGCCAGTTCAGCCTGTAAATCTGCAAGTACCTTATGGATAAATTCGACCCGGCGGTCGTGGGGCTTTTCAAGCTGGTCAAGAATAAGGCGGTCAAAAATAAAAAGCGGCAGCACCGGATAGCCCGAACGCAGGGCGTGGTACAGCCCGGCGTTGTCGTGCAGGCGCAGATCGCGCCGGAACCAAAAGATGGCAATGGGGGAAGATGAGGGCATAAATAGTTTTATTTACTCACTTCCTAACCAAGCCTTACGCGTTTTGTTTAAGGTGGATTAAACAAGATGTTTGCAAGGCGCAGTATGTTTTTAAGCATTCTTGGGCTACTGGCTAAATAATTGGGACACATCCGTTTCGATGATACTATTAGCGAGTACCGTATAAAGCTTGTTGCCAACTACAGTGGATTTTCCTGCTTCACCCATTTCAGCCACCATACCTCCCCGCGAATCCAGCACAATTGTTTCTTTATTGCGTTTTAGAAACCGATAGTTGTACTTCGTAAAATAGTTTAGCCAAGCCTGATCATCTGCTTTGGAAGCCTCGACTTTTAATTCTTTATCAAGCCCTATAATTTTTTTATCTTTAGTGTAAATATAGACCCGGTCAGGATGAAGCTGGTTGATGCTACTGTAGGTTGAGTCACTCTGCTGCTCATAGACATGATCACCCAGGAAGGAAAAATCTTCGTTGTGAAGGGTAGTACTGCCCAGCATTTTGCCGGAAGCGATGGAATATTTCTCTATTTGCTGCCCCATAATAAAGTAGATACAGCTATCACGTACAGTAAATCCATTGTATTTGTTTTCCTGACCTGAACCAATATAATTCCTGTAAGTCTCTTCCCCACTGCTTAGGTCAAAAGTGGCGAGGAAAGGTTTTCCATAATTAATTTTTCGGTACCCTTTATACGCATAGCCACAATTGACCATTACCACTTGGTCGTCCTTTAAAAAAAGGATTGATTTACTCGTAAGTTTTTCAGGGAGTGGAGTGGACCATACTACCTGACCTTCGGCATCAATACAAGCAATAGTATTCCGGGACGCAAAGTAAAGTCTGCTGTCTTTTGTAACAACATTGGAAACAACATCGCGAATTAAATCGGGACCCGTTGAAACCAGGTATGCACCTGTAAGTAGCCCAACCGCGACTCCTGCCACATTTTTTGCAATGGTAACCGAGTAATCTTTCTTGCCGGTTACCGCCGTATAGTCCCAGCCAGAGCCGTCATGAATATTTATAGTATGCAGGCCTTCCGCCACGATCAGGAGGGTAGAGTCATTAAGGTACCGCAGGTCATTCCAGCTGTAGTCGCGGGTAACAACGCGCTGCCATAGTTTCTCACCGGTAGCTATATTTATACCCATGAGGAGATTTTTCAAACTTTTTGAGGGAGTGATATCGTACCCGATGCCAATGTTGAATTCAGGATCTGCATGAATAAAAACAGTATTCTCCCGTCTGACCGTTTCTCCCGTTTCAACATTCAGCAGATGGCTTCCCGAGGCATTCGTTTTCAGCAGGAGGGGCCCCACGTTTTCATAGCTTTCATTCTGGTACAGCACGTTCTTTGACCACCTCACCCGGGAACCCGGCATATCAAACACATAGATTTTCCCTCTGTTGGCAAGCCATTTTTCATTTCGCAGTGCCCGGAGCTGGATAGTCAGCAGGTTAAGGGTAGTATCGACATGTGAGCTATGAATTCTGTCCGGGAAAATATACTCTTTGGACACGAAGCCTTGCTGGGTGGAAGTAAGCTTACCGGTGGTTTTTTCGATAATTTCTACGAAGGTTCGGGGGGGCTGCGCCTTTAGGTATCCATATGTAATCAGTAAAAGGCAAAGGATTGCTTTTTTCATAAGCGACATTAGGTTGGGAGAGGAGGCAGGATAAGGTTTTTTAACCTGCAATATAGCAGCCGAAAAGGATTTATAAATCGTCTGAGAATAAATTATTTGCCAGCCGGTTTTTGGGCTGTAGCATCTGCCTGACCCGCTGCAAGACTATAGAAAAATAAGCCGAAAGTAGCCCCTACGGGGCTGGGGGCGACACCCTTGAAAATATACCCTTGGTCATCAACACTATAGAAGGCGTTATTTGGACAATTGGTAGTCGTTTACAAGAATAGAGGCGGAAAGATTGAGCCTTCGTGCCAGGTTCCGGACCATTTCTACGGTGAGCTTTCTTTTCCGGTTCAGTATTTCAGAAACCTGACTTTTTCCTCCAATGTAAGGAACCAGATCTACCTGTTTCAGATCCAATTCTTCCATTCGGATTTTAATCGCTTCTATGGGGTCAGGTGCCTCAATAGGATACTTCTTTTTCTCGTACTCATCAATTACTAGTGCCAGAAGATCAGCCTGATCACTTTCGGGCGTGCCCATTGGAGCATCAAAAAGCGTATTCAGCCGCATTAGGGCTTCCTGGTATTCTTCCTCGGTTTTTATAAGTTTAATGTCCATCCTTTTCTTCCTTAGATTGTATTTGCGTCTATTTTATCATAGTCGGCATGGGTACCGATAAACCGAATAAAGATCCATTTTTTCTCAAAGTTGAATCTTGCCACCAACCGGTATGCATTTCCTTTAATATTAAAAACAATCCTCCCGTCTTTTAGAATACTAGCGTTGGCATAGGTGTTTTTAACATCCATTGGGTTTTTCCAATCGGCACTCATGGCTGTGTCATACCAGGTTTTCAGGTATTGTCCCGCATCTTTATGTTTTCCCCAAAATTGCCTGAGAGTACTCTTTGCAAATATTCGCTCCATCAAGTAGTGGATTGGACAGAACAAATATATGAAAAGTTCTCAATATGCGAACATTTTAGTCGAGTTTTTGTAGTACATGCTTATCTGCTAAGCAAAATTCTTTTTTGGAATAGCCCAAAGCGCATTATTCCCACCGAACCATTGACAAATGATAAAAAAGGAGGTAATCTGTTAACACCCGCTGTTTTCAATTATATTTATAATCAATATGCATGAAATAAAATCCTTCCCGGTATGATAAAAAAGTACTTGATAGGGGCTTTTGCCCTACTTTATTCAACGCTTTCGCTTGCCCAGCCGCCTTCCATTGAAACCTTTACCGCCGGTATGCAAAGGCAGGAAGGTTTTCTGCCGTACTACTGGGACGCGAATAAAGGAAAGATATGGCTGGAAATTTCCCGTTTAAATACCGAGCTGCTTTACTACCCGACGCTGGCGCAGGGCATTGGCTCTAACGATATCGGGCTGGACCGGGGCCGCCTGGGGCAGGAGCATATCGTACGGTTTGAGCGGGTAGGGCCGAAGGTACTGATGGTGGAGCCTAACTACCGCTACCGCGCCCTGAGTCCCGATCCGCTGGAACGCAAAGCCGTAGAGGAATCCTTTGCGCGTTCTATTCACTGGGGTTTTGACGTAGCGGCGGAGTCGTACGGACGGGTACTGGTAGACCTGACCCCCTTCCTGATGCAGGATGCCGTCGGGGCCGCACAGGCCATTAGCCGCACCCGCCAGGGTACCTACCGCCCGGAAGCCTCGCGCTCGGCTATGTACCTGGAGCGCACCAAAAACTTTCCCAAAAACACCGAATTCGAAACCCTTATTACGCTGGTAGGGGAGGGGGCCGGGCCTTACCTGCGGTCGGTAGTACCTACGCCCGCGGCCGTGACCATGCACCAGCACCACTCGTTTGTGGAGCTGCCGGACAGTAACTATACGCCCCGGACCTTTGACCCGCGGGCGGGGGTGATTGGCCTGGAGTTTTATGATTACGCCTCGCCGGTAGGGGAGCCGCTGGCCAAACGGTACATCGTGCGGCATCGCCTCCAGAAAAAAGACTCTACGGCCGCCGCCCTGAGCGAAGCCGTAAAGCCTATTGTGTACTACCTCGACCCCGGTACCCCCGAGCCCATCCGCTCGGCCCTGCTGGAAGGTGCCTCCTGGTGGAACCAGGCCTTTGAGGCAGCCGGCTACAGGGATGCCTTCCAGGTCAGGATGCTGCCCGATACCGCCGACCCGATGGATATTCGCTACAACCTGATACAATGGGTACACCGTTCCACGCGGGGCTGGTCGTACGGGAGCAGTATCGTGGACCCGCGCACCGGCGAAATCCTGAAAGGAAAAGTAACGCTGGGTTCGTTGCGGGTACGGCAGGACTTTCTGATTGCGCAGGGGCTGGTGGCAAAGTACGAAGAAGGGCAGCCCGTGTCGGACGAGATGATGCAGCTTTCGCTGGCCCGGCTACGCCAGCTGTCGGCGCATGAGGTGGGGCATACGCTGGGGCTGCCCCACAACTACGTAGCCAGCGTTAGCGAACGCGCCTCAGTGATGGACTACCCGCATCCGCAGGTGGATATCAAAAACGATAGTACCTTGGACCTCTCCAATGCCTACGCCAGCGGAATTGGCGCGTGGGACAAAGTAGCTATTAACTACGCCTACCGTAGCTTTCCGGAAGGAGTCAATGAGAAAGATTCCCTAAACCAGATCATAAACGGGTACCTACAGCAAGGACTGGGTTTTCTGAGCGATCAGGACGCCCGGCCGGTGAGTAGTGCCCATCCGCAGACGCACCTCTGGGACGGCGGCAGCAACGCCGTGGATGAACTGGAACGGGTGATGAAGGTACGCCGGATTGCTTTGAACCAATTTAACGAAAAGAAAATACCCGTGGGAATGCCACTGGCTACCCTCGAAGAAGTACTGGTACCCATGTACCTGTTTCACCGCTACCAGGTTGAGGCTGCCGCCAAGGTGGTAGGTGGTGCTACCTATACCTACGCCCTGCGGGGCGACGGCCAGACTATCTACAAGCCCGTAGAGGGAGGGGAACAGCGCCGGGCCTTACGTACTATTTTATCGTCCATCCGGCCCGAGGTACTGGCACTGCCACGGCCCGTGCTGGCCCTAATTCCACCCACTCCTTTTGGCTACACCCCCAACAGCCGGGAGGTATTCGGTCGGCGCACCGGCCTGACGTTTGACCCGCTGGCTCCCGCCGAGGCGGCTACTTCCCTGGTGCTGCCGCTGGTACTTGACCCCGAGCGGGCCAGTCGGCTGGAGGCGCAACGCGCGGTAGACAGCTCACTGCCCGGCCTGGGCGAAGTGATAGATGGGTTAATTGATGAAACCTGGAAAAACAAAACCCCTACCCGCGAAAGCTACCAGGCAAGCATTCGCCGACAGACCGAGCAGCTCATTCTACAGCACCTGATTGGCCTGGCCGAATCGGCTGAGGCTTCTCCCGCGGCCCGGGCCATGGCTTTGTTTAAGCTCAATGATCTGAAATCCTGGATTGACCAGAAGCAGTACGGCGTGGACGAGCAGCACCGGGCCCACTATCAGTTTGCCTTACGACGGATTGACCTCTTTGAAAAAGGACAGACGCAGAGTTTTCCGGCTCTCATGAGCAATCCGGTACCCGACGGGGCGCCCATTGATCCGGGTCAGGAGTGGCTTGAGCCCATCTGTGGCTGGGAGGAGTAGGCAACAGATTTGACGTATACACCAAAAAGCGAGGCTGGAACCAAACATTCCGCCTCGCTTTTGTATTTTATTTGAAGTACTTTCCTGGTATGCGAAAGTTAAAATCCTGCTAAAAGGGCGTAGTTGAGCCCAAAGCCCTAGGCAGAACATTATTTTTTATTACTTTTTAACCTACCCTTACAGGTGAGTTTCGCTATTTACTTAGCTGAACTATTCATTTTTTTACTCTATGAAAAAAGTACCTCTGCTGTTTTTAATGCTGATAACCTTCCCTTTTATTCCAATTGTCAATGCTCAGACAACAGGTACTTCACCAGTGGATACTTCCCCAGTGGAAACTACCCCTGCGGACTTGGATACGCGAAATGACATCCGCTACAACCTGAACCCCTCGGGTACGCACTACATTAAGGCTACCTTCCTGAACCAGACCTGGCTGCGCCTTAACGACAGCAACCCCGGTACTACGGTCATGGGTGATCCCCGCGACCAGACCTTCGATATTGGCCTGCGCCGTACGCGCCTCCAGCTCTTTGGCCAGCTGACCGACCGGGTGTTTTTTTATACGCAGTTTGGGATGAATAACTTTAACCGGCTGAATGCCTTCCCCGGCTATAATGCCAACGGTACTCCCAGCAACCGGAAGATTGCCGCTTTCTTTCACGATGCCCTGGGCGAATACGAAACCTACCGCCGGGGTACTAATTTTTTGCGTTTTGGCGCGGGATTGACCATAGTAGGCGGCTTGTCGCGCTTTTCGCAACCCAGTATTGGTTCCATCCTGACCATGGATGTACCCGTGTTTGCCCAGGCAACCGTTGACCAGACCGACGAGTTTGCCCGCAAGCTGAGTGTGTACGCGCGGGGCCAGTACGACAAGTTCAACTACCGGCTGGCTATTTCGGACCCGTTCCCCATTGAAACCAACGCCGCTGTACCGCCGCCCCTGGGTACTAACTCCACTTTTGCGCAGCGTAACCACCGGAAGCAGCTCCAGGGTTTATTTATTTATAACATACTTGACACCGAAGACAACACTACGCCCGGCTACATGACCGGTACCTACCTGGGTAGGCGCCGGGTCCTGAATCTGGAAGCCGGATTTATTACGCAGAAAAACGCCACCTGGCGTCGGGAAGGAGCCGATACTACCTACAGCAGCCTGAACCTGTGGTCGGTGGCGGCTTATATGGACATGCCTTTGGACCAGGTACGGGGTACGGCGGTGTCGTCGTACGTAGGGTACTTTCGCACTACCTATGGCCCCGGGTACCTGCGCTACAACGGCCTTATGAATCCGGCCAGTGGTACTACCCAACCCCTACCGGGCGTGGGTGGTACCCAGGGTAACGCCTTTCCGATGTTTGGTAACGGAAAGGTAGTGTACGCACAATTGGGCTATAAATTGCGGAACGACCTGCTGGGTAGCCAGGGTACTTTGCTACCGTACGCCTCGCTACAACACGCTACCTACGACCGCCTGGAAGGCGGCATGAACGTCTGGAACGTGGGAATGAACTGGCTGATGAAAGGGCACACGGCCAAGCTCAGCCTGAACTACGAGAACCGCCCGGTTTATCGGGCCAGTACTACGGCTAACCTGCTGTCGCCTTCGGGTCGCCGGGGAGCCTGGGTACTGCAGTACCAGGTGTCGATATAGGCAATGAATAGGTACCCGGATCAAATAGAGAAGTTGCCTTTTCCCAGGAAGCTGGAGAAGTTGATCACTGTTTTGCCCCAATTAAATTAAAAAGTACCGCCAGAGCTTCTGGCGGTACTTTTTAATTATTTCAAAAGGCCAGGGGCCGGTTGACTTTAATTTTACTTTTATTCAACTAATCATAGAATAGGACCATGCTGGTTAGCTACTAGCGGCTTGCTGCTGCGACGAGTACAATGGCTAAGTTCACACCTAAACCAACACCCCAGTTAGTCCACACCCGACGCGATTTGATCTTTTTAGCTTTTTGAGTGTAACCCAGGTAATATTCGCCCTGAGTCAGCATTTCAGGCTTTGGAACTCCCAGATTAGCCTCCTGCGGCTCGATTGAAGAGCAGGCAATAGCTGGTATCAGGCCAAGCAAAGGGGAAATCACACTTGCCACTAAAGTGCCGGTTCCAGCAGCTTTGTACTTACTGTAGTAGCGTTCAGCATCACGGTTGCCCTGGACGAAGGCACTCTGAGTGGCTACGGGTTTGGAATCATTGCCCTCAGCTAGCTCAACAAATTGCGAAAAAGAGGGGATAGTCACACTGACTAAAAAGAGAAGAAGGAGAGATTTTAGCATTTGCTTGAATTGAGTAGGGTGATTTGATTGTTTATGTACTTAAACTGGCTCTAACGTACGATATAGCACCTGCATAACCTATCTTAGATTATAGAAATTTATCAAACGGTCATTTTATTAGCTTAATAATAAGTTATGCCCCACAACCTTTAGAGCAGTATTCGAATCATTTCCAAAAACAAGAAGCCCCCGCCAGAAGTACCTGACGGGGAGTATCATTTAAGTAGTTCATCAATCAGCGCGTAGGATTCTTTTTCAGAAGGTCTCGGCGCTTTATTGACTTTAATTTTTCCAGCCTTATCAATTAGTATGTAGTGCGGAATGCCTGACATCCTATAAATGGTATAAATATCTAACTCAGGATCTGTTGTTTTATGATTTACATGAATACCACTGGGCGCTTTACCACTCTGCAGATAGGACTTCCACTTTTTAGTATCTTCATCTACCGAAACAAACAGAAATACTACGTTGTCATTCCCCTTATAGTGCTCCATCATCTTTTTGGAGTGGGGGAACTCAGCGATACAAGGACCACACCAGGTGGCCCAGGAATCTACATAAACTACTTTCCCTTTCAGGTCCGACAGACGTACCTCCTTCCCGTTTATATCCGTAGCGGCAAAGTCTCTGGCCTCTTTGCCTTCTGCCAGATCATAGTGCTCATCCAGTTTTGATTCAAGGGAGCTTATATACGGTGAGGTGGGGTACTCTTCCCTGAATTTGGTAAAGTTTTGAATTACCTGAGGTTTTAAACCATAATCATTGAGGTCCCAACTAATGTTTTTGGCCAATAAAAACTCTTTGATTGGAGCCAGTCGGGTATTACTTCTAATGGCCTTATCCTTAAGTAGAAGCAACGTATCTTCATTTTTTTCTTTGCCGTCCTGTTCTAACGCGTAGTAGATTGATCCAAACAGATGATTACGAATTTCTAGATCTATTACTCTCCTGTAAGTATCCATATTCGCCTTTAGGTAAGAGGCTTTGACTGGCAACCCATTTAGAAAAGAAGTCACCTCATGGCTGCTTTCTTCTTTCAGCTTTTTTATATTGGCGCCCTCCAGCCCTTTTATTTTCCATAGAATCAGCAGCTGATTATTGGCTATAATTATATCCTTTTGTTGAGCGGACAGACGGCTGTCGTTGGTAATCGTCTGGTGCAGCGAACTATATCTTTTGTTAAATGAAATAAGTACCTTTTCCTGTTCCTCTTTAGAAAACTTCCTGAATTGACCAGCTATCGCATTCGCTTCATCCCATACTTTATTGGTTATTTTCTCGGACTCCAACAGGTACTCATTGACTGCACTCAGCTTTCCAGAGTAGTGTATCTTATCCTGCTCGATGGTTAACTTCAGAACCTGATTGGGCTCTAAGTAAAGACGATATACCGAATCCTGTCCTAGCACACCCGGCCCAACCGTAATATAAGCGAGTAAGGGATCAGTGGCAGGTACATTAAGGGTAGCCTGTCCGGCAGCATCAGCCTCGGTTTCTACAAGTTTGGAGAAACCATTGGAGAAAAGATCTGTGACGTTGGCGGCGATTTTCTGACCCGTGCAAAAGCTACAGTCAATGAGTACTTTGGTAATGGGTTTGGATTTTGACTGGCCGAATACTGCGGCGAATTGGCAGGAGAAAAAGACGAACAATAACAGGACCAGACGAGCGTGGAGCTTTTGCATTAGGAAGTGTGTAAGTGTTGAGAGAAGAAGTACTTGTAAGGTAAGCAGAAGTTGAAAGAAGTACTTTCTTTTTAACTAATTTTAACACGGTTCCTATCTGGAAAGGCTCCAAAAGACGAAAAGAGGAAGAAAGCCAATGGTCGCATGAGTAAGGTAATAGTATATAGAACAAAAAGTAGTTGTAGGAATAATTGAAATAATAAATCTTAAGTTATTTAAATTTGTTTGCAACCTATAGACTCCCTCAAAAGGGACGGATTATTTTATATTAAATCATTATGGAAACGGTACTTATCCAAATAAATAACAGCAAGGCTTATCGGCTATTAGAAGATCTGGAAGACCTGGATCTTATAAAAGTGTTAAAAAAAGAAGTTCAGCCCCGGCAGAAGCTCTCAGAAAAATATGCTGGTAAACTACCTTCCCGTGTTGCTGACGAGATGCAGGAGTACGTAAGTCAAAGCCGTAGCGAATGGAACAACCGGAGTATTTAATAGACACTAATGTGATCATAGATTATTTGGGCCATCTGCCATTATTGCCGCTACTGGTGTTGCCAACAATTTGGTATTGATAACACGCAATATTGCTGATTTTCGTACTATCGACCATCTTCAGGTAGTAAATCTACATAATCTAAGCGAGTAAGAGTATCCCTAGCTGTAAATTACAAGAATCCCCGCCGGATTTCCGGCGGGGATTCTTGTATATCGGTATACCTATGTACCTACACGCTCAGGTTCAGGGCACCGTTCATATTCCGAACCGCGTCGGCTGATTTTTCGAAGGCCGCTTTTTCGGCATCGCTCAGGCGCAGATTAATGATTTTCTCCCAGCCGTTGCGTCCGATCACCACGGGTACTCCCATACAGATGTCCTTCTGGCCGTACTCACCGTTCAGCATAACGCTGCAGGGTACAATGCGCTTCTGGTTGCGGACAATGCTCTCCACGATCATGGCCGAGGCGGCACCCGGCGCGTACCAGGCCGAAGTACCTATCAGTTTGGTCAGGGTAGCGCCACCCACCATGGTGTCGGCGGCTACTTTTTCCAGCTTTTCGGCCGACAGGAAGCGGCTTACCGGAATACCGTTGTAGGTAGCCAGGCGGGTCAACGGGATCATGGTAGTATCACCGTGTCCACCGATTACCATACCGTGGATATCGTTGGGCGACACGTCCATTTCCAGCGCCAGGTAGGTCTTGAAGCGGGCACTGTCCAGCGCTCCACCCATACCAATAATACGTTTTTTTGGAATACCGGATTCTTTCAGTGCCAGGTAAGTCATGGTATCCATTGGGTTGGAAACTACCAGGATAATAGCCTTGGGCGAGTACTTCAGGATGTTTTCGGTTACCGATTTTACAATGCCGGCGTTGATGCCAATCAGCTCTTCGCGGGTCATGCCGGGCTTGCGGGGAAGACCCGATGTGATCACGACGACATCCGAACCCTTCGTTTTTTCGTAATCATTAGTAGAACCTACCGGTTTGGTATTGAAGCCAAGCAGAGCGGCCGTCTGGTACATATCCAGTGACTTACCCTCACTGACACCCTCTTTGATATCCAGCAACACGACCTCCTCGGCTAACTCGCGGCGAATGATGTTATCGGCGGTGGTAGCCCCAACGGCACCGGCACCTACGACAGTTATTTTCATGTGATGAGATTAATAAGACGTTAGAAAAATCTGTTTCCGCCCAAAATTAGAACACATTATTTGTTTTAACCACTGATGGGGATTTTTTTTGGAAGTAATTTGTTAAGAGATAAGAGAGGTTGCAATTTTATTAGTTATTCATAGTTATAATCTTAAACCTTTTTACTTTACATTCTACACACCATGGCCAACAGTTCCCTGATTACACGTATTTTACGTTCGGTATTTTTTAGTAAAGCCTTAGGCAAAGCTGGTCGCCTGAGCAAAAGCAGGGCCGCACTTTTAATGCTGGTACAGCAGGTTCTGCAGAAATCAAATCAAAAAGGCATGCGTAACAGTTTGAACGAGGCCATGAGCCAGGTGCAGCTGCTGGTCAGAATGGTGAAAAGTTACGCCAGTGGAGATTACCGCGGCATAGCCTCCAGCAGCTTTGTAAAGGTAGTAGCGTCACTGATTTATTTTGTGTCGCCCATTGACCTGATTCCTGATTTTCTGCCAATAATCGGCCTGGCCGATGACCTGGCCCTGCTGGCGTGGTTATTCAAAACCCTGGATAACGAAATTCAAAAATTCAACGTCTGGGAAAAACAAAAACAGGTAATTAACATCGGATAAATAGTGAAAAATTCTTTCATACTAAGAAAGAATCCCTAAATTTGTATTCATAATAAACCAACAATTAGCATGGAATTAGTATCGATTTTGGCATTTATGGGATTAGGAGGACAGGAAATATTCCTGGTAGCCTTATTCATTTTATTGTTCTTCGGCGCCAAGAAGATTCCTGAACTGATGCGTGGCCTGGGCCAGGGCATTAAAGAGTTCAAGAGTGCCACTAAGGACGTAAAGGAGAATATCGAGAAGAGCATCGAAGACACCCCCGCTTCTACTACTACTAATTCTTAGTAGCTGTGTGGCCTGCTTGCTTGGATAAGCATGCAAAGAACGCCACAGGGGGCGGAGTCATATGGTGGTGCGCCACCTGATGAACATCTCGTACGGAGCGTGTCCCTGTGAGCGCAATAGTCTGATTTTTTATTTAGGAGCCGTTTTTCGTAGACCAACTAAGAACAACGGCTCCTGTATTTTTTGTGTAATCTCTCAACCTGTCTGAATTTGAAAGAGTACCTGACGCTGGCTGACATACAGCACGATCTGCGGGCAGGAATCACAACCTGTGAAGAACTGGTCGGGCAATACCTGGCCCGAATCGAGGCGAACCGTCATCTCAATGCCTTTGTAGAAGTATATACCGACGAGGCCCGGCAACGAGCCCGTGAAATTGATATACGTATCCAACAGGGCCGCGCCGGGAAGCTGGCCGGGCTTGTACTGGGCGTGAAGGATGTACTATGTCACGCTGGTCACGGCGTACAGGCCGGAAGCCATATCCTGGACGGCTACCAGTCACCTTTTACAGCTACGGCTGTTCAACGGGTACTGGATGAGGACGCCCTGGTTATCGGCCGCCAGAACTGCGACGAATTTGCTATGGGCTCTTCCAATGAGAGCTCTTTTTTTGGGCCCGTCCGAAACGCCGCTGACCCCACCCGCGTACCCGGTGGCTCATCGGGTGGTTCGGCGGTTGCCGTTCAGGCGGGTTTGTGTCACGCCTCACTGGGTAGTGATACCGGTGGCTCAGTGCGCCAGCCCGCGGCCTTTTGTCATGTAGTAGGCCTGAAACCAACCTACGGCCGCGTGTCGCGCTGGGGTTTGCTGGCTTACGCTTCTTCCTTTGACTGCATTGGCCCCATTACCAAAACCGTTGAAGATGCTGCCTTACTCCTGGAAGTAATGGCCGGCGCTGACGAATACGACAGCACGGTCTCTACCCGGGAAGTACCTGCCTATAGCCAACAACTCAAGTGGGACCGCCCCGCCCGGGTTGGGTACCTGCGCGAATCTGTTGAGAGTGAAGCGGTAGAGCCGGCCATCCGTGAGCGCACCCGTGCGGTACTGGACCAGCTTCGGGAACAGGGCCATGTAGTAGAGCCCGTTGAAATGCCCCTGCTTCGCTATTTTCTGCCTACTTACTATATCCTGACTACGGCCGAAGCCAGCTCCAACCTATCCAGGTTTGATGGCGTTCGGTACGGGTATCGCAGCCCCGAAGGGCAGGATCTGGAAAGCTTGTACAAAAAGTCGCGTACCGAAGGTTTCGGTGACGAAGTACGTCGCCGTATATTGCTGGGTACTTTTGTTTTGAGCGCAAATTACTACGACGCATACTATACGAAGGCGCAGCGCGTTAGAAAATTAATACGGGAGGAGACAGAGCGGTTACTAACGCAGTACGATTTCCTGCTCTCGCCGGTAACACCCACTACCGCATTTCGTCTGGGTGAAAAAATGGATGATCCGTTACAGATGTATCTGGCGGATATATTTACAGTACAAGCCAACGTAGTAGGAGCTCCGGCTATTTCGGTACCTAATGGTACTGATGCCCATGGGTTACCGATTGGTATACAGCTTATGGCCCGCCCCTTCGGGGAGAGCGACCTGCTGGCCTTTGGTACCTATGTAAACAGCCTGACCAGTGTTGATGAAAATGTAGAGTAAAAGTTGAAATACTGTTAAATTTTTTTTATACTAGTAACCAAAACCACCCGTAATCTTCTGACACTGATGAAAATCGTAAAGCGAGTACTATGGTTAACTACCATTACGGTGGGCTTGTGGAATGTTCCGGCACAGGCAAAGCCCCAGCAAGATCTTGAATTTGAGCCCGATACTATTGGTGTGCTTGATGAAATAAATACGTTACTTATAGAAGAAATCAGCGAAACCCCGGCGGTACCCGGCGAGTTACTGCGCGAGCGTTTCGCTAAGCTGGAAAGAGAAATACCGCTTGTCTACCACAAAGTTTCCCATCAGTTTGTTGAGTACTTCATTTATAAAAAGCCCGACTTTACCCGGCGCATGATGGAGCACTCACCGCTTTACCTGCCCCTTTTTGAACAATACCTGAAAAAATACAACCTGCCTACCGAGCTCAAGTACCTGTCCATGATTGAGTCGGGCCTTAATCCGAGGATTATATCGTACGCCAGCGCGGGTGGACTTTGGCAGTTCATGCCCGCCACCGGTCGAGAGTTCGGTCTTTATCAGGATAAATTTATCGACGAACGCTTTGATCCGGTTAAGTCTACCGAGGCGGCCTGTAAGTACCTGCGGCAGCTTTACCGGATTTTTGGTGACTGGGAAATGGCCCTGGCCTCCTACAACACCGGTCCGGGTAATGTCAAGCGGGCCATGCGACGTTCGGGAGGTAATACCTTCTGGACTATCTACAGTGCCCTGCCCCAGCAGACCCGCTCGTACGTACCCCAATACGTAGCCATGACCTACATGATGCACTACGGCAGTGACCACGGAATCGTGGCTGTTAATCCGGAGTTCCCGACGGTGACCGATACCTTACATATTAACGGGTACTTTGACCTTACCCGGTTTGCTCAGTTTAGTGAAGTATCGCTGGAAGATATTGTAAAGCTCAATCCGCAGATTGTCGGTACCGAAATTCCGGGCCATATCAGGAATTTTGTTTTGAAAGTACCCGCCGAAAAATTTGCTTACTTCTCTTCCAACCGGGCGGCTATTCTGGACTCGTGCCGACGGCCGCTACAGTTGTCAGCGGGCACCCTGCTGGCCTCCAATACCGGAGAGGCAGGTACCGTGACTTATCAGAAGCGTAAAATGACCCACATCGTGAGGCGGGGCGAAAACCTGACGTCCATTGCTAATAAGTATGATGTGGATGTGCAGGACGTAAAAGAGTGGAATCGCCTTCGTAAAAGTACTTTGCTGAAAGGACAGAAACTGGTTGTTTACCGGGAAGTGGCCGTAAAGACACCGGTAGCTACTACCCTGGCGGTAGCGACTACTACGGCTCCTGCTACCACGCTTACCGCTGCTCCGGTTAAGGAGGAAGCACTGGCGGCTAATCAGGAAGCTCAGGACGAAGCGTCAGAGGAGGAAAGTCCGGTTAAAACTATTGTTACCCACCAAAAGCGCAAGCTGACCCACGTGGTAAAGCGGGGCGAAAATCTGACCTCAATTGCCAACCGCTACAAAGTAGAGGTACAGGACCTGAAGGAGTGGAACCGCCTGCGTAAGAGTTCTATTCAGTCTGGACAAAAATTGGCTATATTCCGTGAGGTGGCGGTTAAAACGCCGGTGAAGCAGGCTACGCTGGTGGCTTCGGCTACTACTAAACCCGCCCCTGCCACTACGCCGGAAAAAGAGGAAGAAGCACTGGCTTCCACCACCGAAGTAGAGGACAACGACGAAGAAGCACCGGTCACCGTTGCTAAAAAAGCGGTTGCTCCACAAAAACGTAAAACGACGCACGTGGTAAAATCGGGCGATAACCTGATTGCCATTGCCAAACGGTATGGGGTAGAGGTAAGCGAGGTGAAGGCGTGGAACCACCTGTCAAAAAATTCGATTCAGCGGGGCCAGAAACTGGTTGTGTACCAGGAAGGTACTTCCGGAACTTTAACCGCTTCGGTCCGGGAGAAAGAGCTGGCCCAGCCCAAATCTCAAAAATCCATAAAGCTCCGCTACCACACGGTACAGAATGGGGATACCCTCTGGAATATTTCCCAGCAGTATGGTATGTCAATTGATAAGCTTAAAAAAGAAAACAACATAAGAGGCAACACGCTAAAGCCCGGCCAGAAATTGTTAATCACTGGTTAATCCTTACATGGAACCGGATTTTTACCCAACACCCACATAGCCTTTTTCAAGGGTTTTGTGGGTGTTGTTTTAGGAGTTAACTTGCCAGAAAAACCCCACTATCATGATTGCCTACGTTGAAGGGAAGTTAGCCTACAAGGATCCCGCCTACGCTATTGTTGACACCCAGGGGGTCGGATACGAAGTCCGGATTTCGCTCCAGACCTATGCCGCCCTGCCCGAACCCGGTGAGCGATGCAAGCTGTTTACTTACCTGAATATCAGGGAGGACGCCCACGTACTGTTTGGTTTTGCCGAGCCGGATGAAAAGCTACTGTTTCTGGACCTGGTGGGAGTATCCGGCGTTGGGCCATCCACGGCTCTGGTCATGCTCTCCTCGCTTTCCTCCCCGGAGATCCGCCACGCCATCATGAATGAAGACGTAAGGGTGGTGCAGTCCATTAAAGGAATAGGCTCCAAAACTGCGCAACGGGTTATTCTGGAATTAAAAGACAAGATGAGAAAAGAGGCGCTGACTTCACCATTACCAATGTTGAGAGGTACTTCGGGCAGTCAGGTCCGGAACGAAGCCCTGGCCGCTTTGGTTACGCTGGGAATCCCGAAACCGGCGGCCGAAAAGAGCGTGGATACCATCCTGAAAAGAGAAGGAGACGGTATTACCGTAGAGCAGCTGATCAAGTTAGCGCTGCGCTAGTTACCTCGCTGAAAAATTATACTTTTATATAGAATATTGGCAAGGTTTTAGCCGTTGTGTCATAGCAGTAAGCAATGGTTAACCAACCGACCCTCTCTAACTTAGTGTGATAGGCTTTGTCAGGAACAATTTACCAAATAATTTTCAGGTCAGTTACCGTTTCGGCAGGCGCGTTGCTATTGGCAACCGCCTCGAATCAGTATGTTCCTGTCCGTGGTGATAGCCCCCAGACTATAACCTATCAGTTTGATACTCTGGGAGCTGATACAACCGGCGACGATTTGAAGCGCTCGGGCCGGCAGACTATCCTGCGCTGGCAGGACTACTACCGTAACCGCTTCGCCGAGCCGCGCCCGCGTTCTCCGTTTTACCTGAAAGAACCCCCTAACGTAAGTACCGATATCCGGCTGGATACCACCGGTCGGGTGGTGGTTTCTGAGGAGGTAAAAACCCCTTCGGGTTCGCTCGACTATCGCCCGGCCGAAAGCATGGATTTCCGGACCTATAATGAGCTGCAGAACCAGCGCGTCATGCAGAGCCTGATGCGCGAGTACGCCGCCCGGCAGGACGGGAAAAGCGCCATGGGAGGCCGCGGCCTGCTCCCCAAACTGGACCTGCCTCCGGCGCTGGACAAATTGTTCGGAAGCGATTTGATGGACTTTCGGCCCAATGGGTTCGTCGCGCTTGATTTTGGGGTTATGCACCAGTTTATTGATAACCCGGCGGTTCCGGTGCGGCAGCGGCGCAATACCAACTTCATCTTCAACGAGCAGATTAATATTAACTTCAATGCGAAGCTGGGAGACCGGATGGGCTTCCTGACCAACTTCGATACCAAGGCCAGTTTTAACTTTGAAAACGCGCTTCGCTTAAACTACAAAGCTCCCGAAGAAAGCCTGGTCCGTAAGATTGAGGCCGGTAATATCAGCTGGCCCCTCAATAGTCAGCTTATTCCGGGAGTACAGAATCTTTTTGGACTTAAGACCGAATTTCAATTAGGGCGCCTGCGGGCAACACTCGTGGCTTCGCAGCAGCGGTCCCGGAAGGAGCGCATTGTTCTGCGGGGCGGCGCCCAGACTAAAGACTTTGAGATACGGGTAGATAATTACGACGAAAACCGCCACTTCTTCCTCTCGCAGTTTTTCCGGAATACCTACGAAAGTTCTCTCAAAAACCTGCCGATGATTACGTCGGGTGTTACAATTACCCGCCTTGAAGTATACGTAACCAACCGTACTACCACGACCGAGTCGTTACGGAATATTGCCGGTTTTGCCGATTTGGGTGAGCCCCGGCCCCATAATGCCGCCAATCCTAACGTACAGCCCGTTAATCCGCGCCTGCCCGCCGACAACCAGGCCAATGGTTTGTATGCCAACCTGACCAGTACCGAAACATTCCGTCAGGTAGATCAGACTACCTTTGAACTTACCAACCGGCTGGGCCTGCAGAAAAGCATAGACTTTGAGGTTTTGCGGGGAGCGAAAAGGCTTATTCTGGAGCAGGAGTACAAGTTTCACCCCCAGTTGGGTTATATCTCCCTGACGGTACCCCTGCGCAATGACGAAGTACTGGCCGTAGCCTACGAGTATACCCAGAATGGCCGTACTTTCAAAGTAGGTGAATTGACCGAAGACTACCAGAACCGTCAGGATGATGAAGTGATTGCTTTGAAACTGCTCAAATCGTCAACCATCCGGAACAACACGCAGCTGCCGATGTGGGACCTGATGATGAAGAACGTCTATTCCCTGGGTACTAACCAGATAGAACGGCAGGGTTTTCAGTTCCGGATTATTTACAAGGATGACCTGACGGGTATCGACAACCCTAACCTGCAGGAAGGCCGTCTCCTTCAAAACCGGCCACTTCTGCGCCTGGTAGGCCTGGATCGGCTGAATCCGGTCAATGACCTGCAGCCCGACGGTAACTTTGACTACGTAGAAGGAGTTACGATTGATCCAAAAACGGGCCGGATCTACTTTCCCGTTCTGGAACCCTTTGGCTCCAACCTGGCGCAGTACTTTGGCCCCGACGAAGAAATCCTGAAAGAGAAGTACGTTTATAACGAGCTTTATAGGACTACCCAGGTTGACGCCCAGCAGGTCAACGAAAAAAACAAGTACTACCTGAAGGGCTCGTACCAGTCGGCGGGTGGTACCGAAGTAGTACTGCCGTTTGGGGTGTCGGAAGAATCGGTTACGGTAACGGCGGGCGGGGTGTCGCTTTCGCCGGGACAGGATTTTATAGTGGAGGCCCAAATCGGGCGGGTGCGTCTGGTCAACCCCAGTATTCTGAACTCCGGCCGCGAAATCGTAATTGAGTTTGAACGGCCCGATATGTTCAACAACCAGATCCGGACCCTGCTGGGTACCCGTCTGGACTACGTGCTCAGTAACGATATCAGCCTGGGAATGACGGCTATGCGCCACCGCGAAACTCCCGCCGGCTTCCTGACCCGCGTCGCCGTGGGCAACGAACCTACCAACAATACGATCATCGGGCTTGACGCCAATATCCGTAAGGAATCACCCTTCCTGACCAAACTGCTGGACAAACTTCCTTTGCTGCAAACCAAAGAGATGTCCAACATCCAGTTCCGGGGGGAGGTGGCGCAGCTGTTCCCGGGGGTATCGCCACGGGTAAATAACCGCTCCCTGGTTGATGATTTTGAAGCTGCCCGTACTATTTACGACCTTACCCGACAGCCTACGCGCTGGCGCCTGGGGTCTACTCCCCCGCAGTTTCCGCAGGGTACTCCTTCCAGTCCTCTGGAGTACGGGTACCGCCGGGCCCGGATTACGGCCTATACCGTCGACAACATTTTCAGTAAATTTGGAAGTACTTTCGTCCGGCAGCGTCCTAACCTTACCGAGGACGATTATAAAAATTACTACGAACGCCTTTTTCTGCCACAGGAAATATTCCCCGGCCGCTCGGTACCGGTTCTTAACTTACCCCAGTCTATCCTGGATATAGCCTACTACCCCAGTGAGCGGGGGATGTACAATTATAACCCCGACCTGGACCCCAACGGCCGGCTCCGGAACCCCCGACGCAATTTTGGCGCTATTAGCCGGGCCATTACCTCCGATATTGATTTTGACAATGCCAATATTGAGAACATTGAGTTCTGGATGATGGATCCCTTTATTCGGGGAGAAAATGGAATTATTCGGGATGGTTTTGAGAACCGGAGTAATACCACCGGCGGAAAGCTGATCTTTAACCTGGGCGATGTGTCCGAGGATGTGATTCCGGATGGCCGGTACAATTTTGAAAATGGCCTGCCGGTCAGTGACACCCGGGCCGGTACTCAAATCGACTCCACCGCCTGGGGTATTGTTACCAAACAGCAGTACCTGATCAATGCCTTCAGCAACGAACCCGGCGCCCGCGAAAAGCAGGACGTGGGCCTGGATGGCCTGAGTAACGCCGAGGAACGCCGGTACTTCAAAGAGCGCTTCCTGGACCGCCTGCCGGCCAACCTGACTTCCGAGGCTCGTGAACGTATTCTGTCCGACCCTTCCGGTGACGATTTTCAGTTTTATCTGGGTGAGGACCTGGACGCGGAGGGCAAGAAAGTACTGGAGCGCTACAAGTTTTACAGCGGCATGGAAGGCAACTCACCCGAAAGCAACACCCGGGCCGACGATGTCACGCCGGCGGCTACCAACATCCCCGATGCCGAAGACCTCAACATTGATAACACCATAAATGACAACGAGGCTTTTTACGAATACGAGGTAGATCTCAAACCCGGTCGGCTCGATATTGGCAATGGGTACATAGTGGACAAAACGGTAGCTGACGGTGCCAACTGGTACCTGTTCCGGATTCCGGTGAAAGAGTTTGCCCGTAAGGTAGGTTCCATCAATGGGTTCAAATCTATCCGGTTTGTCCGGATGTACCTGACGGATTTTGAGCAGCCGGTGGTACTTCGCTTTGCTCAGCTACAGATGGTAGGCCAGCAGTACCGCAAATACACCGCCGACCTGGATGCCCCCGGCCTTCAGGAAGTACCCGAGCCCTACGATGCCAGGTTTACCGTAGGTACCGTCAGTATTGAAGAAAACAGCCAGGCCAATAATTCGGAGAAAAAATACATCTATGCGGTGCCGCCGGGTTGGCAGCGTGACCAGGATTTTACGCAGCCGCAGAATAACTTCCAGCTCAACGAGCAATCCATGAGCCTTTGCGTAACCGAACTGCGCGATGGTGACTCCCGGGCGGTCTTTAAAAACGTAAATCTGGACCTGCAGTTCCGGAAGCGTCTGCGCATGTACATTCACATGCACAACAACGACAACGAGGGGGGCCAGGTGGGCGCGTTCCTGCGCCTGGGTACCGACAATACCCAGAATTACTACGAAATAGAAATCTCGAACCTGCAGGCCACTCCCGAAAATGTGGGTCAGCCGGAGGCCGTGTGGCCCCTGGAAAATGAGATAGATATTGCCTTTGAAGAATTGCTGCGGGCCAAATCGGAGCGCAACAAAGCCAGCAACCGCGCCCTTTCGCTGCCCTATACCATTACCACCGCCGATGGCCGCTACAAGGTTACCGTGGTTGGTAATCCGGACCTGAGCGCGGTGCGGGTGATCATGATCGGGATGCGTAATCCCAAATCCATTGATGAACGTTCGAAAGATTTCTGTATCTGGGTGAATGAAATGCACGTGGAAGGCTATGACCAGACCGCCGGGCAGGCGGCCATCGGGCAGCTCAACGCCAAGCTGGCTGACTTTGCTACCGTGACGGCTTCCGGTAGGCTGGAAACGTTTGGCTTTGGGAACGTGCAGCAGAAGATTGGGGAGCGGGCCCGGGCTACTACCACCGAGTTTGGTGTATCGTCCAACATTGCCCTGGACAAATTGCTACCGCAGCAGTGGGGTTTCAGCATACCCTTGTACGTTAACTACGACAATCGCCGCATAGCTCCGCATTTCAACCCGCTTGACCCGGATATGCCACTCAGTACTACGCTGGAAAACCTGGATAGTCCCGAAGCCCGCGACCGTTACCGAAGGCTCGTGGAGGACAATACCGTCAGGAAAGGGATTAACCTCTCCAACGTGCGAAAGGTGAAAATGGCGCCCGACGCCCGTAGCCGGTTCTATGATTTCGAAAACCTGTCGTTTACCTACGCTTACAGCGACCTGACCCGTACCAACATCCTGACCGAACTGTATTCCCAGCGGATGTACCGGGCCGGAGCTGCCTATGCTTACGCCAGCCAACCCAAGCCCTTTGAGCCTTTCCGCAAGTGGGAGACCAACAGCCGGTACCTGGGCTTCCTGAAGGAGTTTAACCTGACGCCACTCCCTACCTCCGTAGCCATTCGGGCCGACATTGACCGTAGTTTTACCAAAACCCAACTCCGCAACTCCGAGCTGACTACCGCCGGGATGGAGCCTTTCTTTGAGAAGTACTTCTGGTTTAACCGTTACTACGACCTGACCTGGAACCTGACGCGTAATGTTATCGTGACCTACAACTCCGTGGCCAACGCCATCATTGACGAGCCACGGGGCGATATCAATACGGCCGAGAAGCAGGATTCGCTCTGGACTAATTTTAGGACCCTGGGGCGCATCAAGAATTTCGACCAGCGCATCCGGTTTACCTACCGCCTGCCGCTCGACAAGCTGCCACTCACCGACTGGATGGCCGCTGATTACAACCATACTATTGCCTACCAGTTTCAGGCTAATGCCCTGGGACTGACCGATTCGCTGGGTACTCCGTTTGGAAATATTATCCGCAACAGCCGCGAACGGGGTATCACCGGCCGGGTTGACTTTGTCGCCCTTTACAACAAGCTCAGGTACCTGCGTTTTGCCAATTCACCCTCGGCCCCGCGCAAGAATTTTGCCCGTAGCCCCGGTGACATTGAAGAAATAGAGCAGGGGAGTAGCCAGGTACTTAAGAATATTACGCGGGTACTTATGACCGTGCGGGGTATTAATGTGAGCTACACACTGCTTGAAACGACGGCTCTGCCCGGTTACCTGCGTACGCCTACCTACTTTGGACTGGACAATGCCCATGCCCCCGGTTTGCCTTTTGTGCTGGGTAGTCAGAATCGGAACATTCACGTGCAGGCGGCCAATAACGGCTGGATTACGCCGAGTACGGTACTGAATCAGCCCTTCCAGCAGACTGTCCAGAAGAATTTTAACATGCGTACTACGCTCGAGCCGTTCAAGGATTTCCGGATGCAGATTGAGGCCAGGCTGACCCGGCAGGACGCGTACCAGGAGTTTTACCGCCCGGAGTTTGCCGGTGGGCAGTTTATCAGCCAGAGCGCCGTGCGCAACGGGCAGTTCAGTATGTCGTTCATGTCGTTCCGGACGGCCTTTACCAAGATGAACCGCGATAATTCATCGCCGGTATTTGATAAATTCCGGGCCTACCGGGAAATACTTCGCGAGCGCCTCAACCGGGAGAACGGCAGTACCGGCGAGTACAACGAAAACTCCCAGGATGTACTTATTCCGGCTTTCTTTGCGGCTTATACGGGAAAAGATCCCAACACGGTGCGGATATCGCCCTTCCTGGGTTTCCCGATGCCCAACTGGCGCATCGACTACAACGGTCTGTCCCAACTGTCGGCCTTTAAAAAGCTGTTCAGCTCGTTTACGCTGACGCATAATTATATTTCTAATTATAGCGTGGGTAACTTTACCTCCTCCCTCGACTACGATGCACTGTACGTAAACCTGGCCGTGACGGGTTACCCGCTGTCCAGCCGGACCAACTACCTGGGGCAGTACGTGCCGGTGTTTGTGATGAGTACCATTACCATGTCGGAGAAATTCGCGCCACTGGTGGGGATTAATTTCCGGACGCAAAGCCGCATCACGGGCCGACTCGACTACAACCGCGATCGTACCGTGGCGCTGAACATGTCTAACTCGCAGGTAGCGGAGTTATTCAACCAGGATCTGACGCTTAGTATCGGCTTTACGAAGAATAATGTACCCCTGCCTTTCAAAGTAAATGGGGCGAAGCGGAAGCTCAAAAATGACCTGACGGTGCAGATAGGTATGGCCTTTCGCGATACCCGCGCTATTCAGCGTAAGTTCGACGGGCAGAATATCCCCATTGCCGGTAATATCAACTTCCAGTTGCGGCCCACCGTCAATTACGTAGTCAATAACCGCCTGAGCCTGCAGTTCTACTTTGATCGTACCTTCAATGACCCGCTCGTTTCCAACTCATTCTACCGTTCTACTACCGCCGGTGGGGTACAGGTGAAATTTAATCTGGCCGAGTAAGAGTTTCGTGGTTACTTACGATGGAACATTCAATAAAGTACCTTATATTTGTTTACTTTTTAAGGACAAAAACTGATAGTTGCTCCGGATCGCAAGCAGCTGTTTCACCATATCAGGTACCAGCATATAGGGTACTGCCGTTAATGCCCACAGGGGGCTATGCTCATCCCAGCTCTTATGAAAAAAGGCCGACTCTGAAAAGAACCGGCCTTTGCCTTTTTTAGGATAAAATTTATACGTACACAAAGTGCCTCCTGTCGAAGAGGATTGTTTACTTTAATTCCAGATCGGCAGTACTAGGCTTAAATTTATCTCCTACTGCCTTTTGCATAGCCAATTTCATTTCCTGTAATTTTTCGGGTTGCTGTTTGGCGAGGTTTTGCTTCTGACCCGCTTCTTTTTCAACGTTATACAGCTGATACTCCGGCGAAACCCCCGTTTCAATATTGACTTCCTTCGACAACGCGTTGCCCTTGTAAGGCGGGATCAGGATATAGTTGCCTTTCCTATAAGCCAGCCGTCCGGTTGCTTCCAGCACCAGCTCATTCCTTCCTGTCTTCGACTCGCCCAGCAAGGCCGGAAGCAAATTCTGACTATCCACGGAGCTATTCTTAGCGCCAACCAGTTGACCCAATGAGGACAGAAAGTCCAACTGACACACCAACGCATCCGACACCTGCGGCCTTATGCGCCCCTTCCAGTAGGTGATGAAGGGTACTTTGGTGCCGGCTTCAAACAGACTGTACTTGCCGCCCCGCAAGCTGCCGGCGGGCTTGTGATTCCCTATCTTTTCCACCGCATCATCGTAGTAGCCGTCGTTGAGAACGGGGCCGTTGTCACTGGAAAAAATCACCAGCGTATTTTCAGCCAGTCCTTCGCTTTCCAGCTTTTTCATGATCTCGCCCACGCACCAGTCGGCTTCAATAATAGCGTCACCCCGTGGCCCCATACCCGACTTACCCACAAAGCGGGGGTGTGGTACGCGGGGTACATGCGGCTGCTGTAAGGCATAGTACAGGAAGAAGGGACGGGCTTCGTTAGGCTTGCCAGCCTTCTTCAGACTTGCTTCATCAATGAAAGCTTTGGCTTTATTCAGGAAAACATCAGCCATGTCCTCATCGTGCCATAGGGCCGACTTGCCGCCCTTCTGATAACCAATGCGTGGGATACCATTATGGACCGACTGGTTGTGCCCGTGATGCCATTTCTGCTTGGTCATTAGTTCAGGATGGGAGATAGCAGTAGGCTCGCCTTCAAAATTCTTCTCGTAGCTCACGTACAACGGATCATTAGCGCTCAGCCCTACTACCCGGCGGTTCTCGATGTAGACGGTCGGAGCGCGGTCGGTGGTGGCGGCCATAATGTAGGAGTAGTCGAAGCCCACGTCGTTGGGGTTCAGCTGGAGGTCCTGGTTCCAGTCAACGTTGCCGTTTCCTATGCCCAGGTGCCATTTACCTACTATGCCCGTGCGGTAGCCCGCCCGCCGGAGCATTTTGGGCAGGGTCATCAGCGTGGTGTCGATCAGCAGGGGCGCGTCGCCGGGGAGTATCCGGGCCTGGTCGTTGCGCCAGGGATAGATGCCCGTCAGCATAGCGTAGCGGCTGGGCGTGCAGGTGGCGGAGGTAGCGTAGCCGTTGGTAAATCGTACACCACCCTTGGCTAACTTATCTATATTGGGGGTTTTTAGCGTATTCTGCCCGTAGGCGCTTACGTCCCCGTAGCCCAGGTCATCCAGGTAGATGATCAGGATGTTGGGTTTGGCTTGTTTTTGAACGGCAGGGGTAGCAGGTTTGGTCAAGGTACCAACCGACCAGCTTACCAGGCCAGCCATTATAGTCAGGAGTGCATATTTCATGAATCCATTTGTAGTTATATAGCTGTAAAAGCAGTAGTAGGAACGAATCTATTCGCTTGGGCAGGCTGCCTAAACTGGAGCAACTACTAAAGTGACCCTCTTTTGTGGGCTTCGTTGACCAGCCTGACGTTGTTTTTAGCCCCAAGCTTTCGGGTAATATTCAGGCGGCGCGTCTGGACGGTACGAAGGCTGATGTACTTCCTTCGTTCGGGCGATCTTTTCCCTACCCCGTTCCCCTGACACACAGGTACGATTCAAACCGCTATTTGTACCGATTAATAGCTTATTTATTCAATTCAGCAGCTCCCGCATTGTCTGGCTACGAGCCTCCCTTTTACTTTGTATCGGCAACATTCGCTCCCTGCATTCAGCGACGCATCAGGGAGAATGCGAAGCTCAGAGGTACCTACGAAACCATTCAGTTTGCCTGCGACAAGGCGTCCGGGATAAAGCTGTAGCACGGGCAGGTACCTTCTTTAGTAGTTATGAATTGTATTTTTTTATCAGAATAAACTTTACAAAAAACTTAGTCATGAAAAGTGTACCATTTCAATCTATTCAGACGCTTGCCAAAACAGCCCTATTCCTTCTCGTTCAGTGCCTGTTTCTTTCCTCCTGCGAAGTGCAACCTCCCGAGCCTGGTACCGACCCCCCTACGGAATCCTATGCTGTAACCGGTACGGTAGTGGATACCAAGGGTGCACCTATGGCGGGCGTAAAAGTACGCGCCGACAACAGTGCCCTTTATGGCTCAACCGAAGTAACCACCGACCAGCAGGGGCGTTATAAGCTACCCAAGCTGGAAATTGGTAGCTGGAAAGTATACGCCTGGAAGGAGGTAAATTACAAAGGGAAAACCTACCACCTGCGCCTGGGTATGCCTGCGGCGGCGGATTATGATGCCGTTAGTCCGGGTAAGGATGGAGTTGTGAAGAACTTTCGCTGGCAGTTATCCGGCCAAATTCCCGACCGTCCCCGGAGCGAACGTTCAGGATCGGGCTATTTCGGAGGTACTTTGCTTTTCCGAAACCTGGGTCCCGATGCTTCTACCATGGCAGCCGGCACGGTAGTCACCATTACTTTAACGCCGGTAGCGGGTGCCACGCTGTTTGACGGAAGCGCCCCGACTATAATAAAGAAATCATTCACCATTGAGGCGGGCGAGTACAACTACTGGGTACATGACATAGCCCAGTGCGAGTACCGCATTACCGCCGAAGCCAAACTGAACGGGGCGGGCAGACAAATACAGTTGAGCAAAAGCGTTTCCAGTGGTCATGCCGCTGCCATAGAGGGCTTCTACTTCAAGCCGCACCTGGGAAGTAGTGGCGACTACGAAAACGGACTGCTCACTACCAACGACGACCCCTTCTTTATCTATTAAAAGACTATCTCAAGTACCTTTTTCTCATTCTTGTATCATTTTATCAGCCATGAAAATTTCAAATTTGTTACCTCTGTTGCTTCTGCTACTAAAAATAGTCGTCAGCGCCTGCCACGAAAATATTCCTGAACCCACCGAAGGTACCGAAGTACCTACCGCCGGTGAGCCCATCAAAACCGGGCACGGCGCTCTGATCGGCGCACCCGTTATAAAGTCTATCGGACCGAATGGAGGCGAGCTGCAGATGCCGGATGCCAGCATTCGCCTCTCGGTACCTGCTGGTGCCGTAAACGCTCCTACTACCTTCAGTATTCAACAGGTGGAGAATACCTTCCCCGGCAGCACGGCCAGATCATACAGGCTGCTGCCCGAGGGAGTGAAATTCAGTAAACCCGTTACCCTTACACTTTCCTACCAGGGAGCCGCTTTACAAAGCGGAAACCCGGAGTTCCTGTACCTCACCTATCAGGATGCTGAAGGCTTTTATCGGGTAGCAACGAACACTTTTTTACACAAAGAGAACCAAACGCTGACCGTGGAAACTACCCATTTTAGCGACTGGACCTACTTCGAAACCATTATGCTGGTGGCCGATGACAGCTTTCTGAACAAGGGCGAATCTACCAAGCTCAAAGTAATGGAATATATGAATTACTCCCTGACCGGAGATGGTGATCCCAAACTGGGCGTACTGGAAGACTACGTTGGTTCGCGCACCCGGTTTGAGTGGTCCATAAACTACGGCGGAGGCACAGTAACCTCCGACAAACCAGGTGCCGCAACCTTCAAAGCACCTGCCACAGTACCTACGGTGAATCCGGTGGGCGTAGGGGTGCGGCTGAGCAACTTCACTGTAATTGTGAATAAAAATGACCCGACCCGAAACTACGCCGGGAAGGAAGTTCTCCTGCTGCAGAAAGAGATTCAGATAGGCGATGAGCAGTTTCTGGAGTATACCCTCAAAGGTACGAAGCTCTACAACACCGGCGATTATGAAACCGGTAGCATCAGGGTAGATACCCGGGGTAAATTTAGTATTAGCTCCTATATTAACGGGAACCAGACCTTTGATCTGATGATTAAAGGACCGGAGGGGAAGGCGATCGGCGTGGGTACCTACTCCTTTGGGAACATAGAAAAAGGACAGTTTGCTGCGATCACGGTGAATACCGGCCATGCCAAAGGAAATGAAAAGTACAGCAGCAGCTATCAGATTTGTACCGACCGGGGCTGCGGACTTAACACCCAATATACCGGCGGCACCGTCACCATCACCAAATGGGCCCCCATCGGGGGCTATATCGAAGGAGAGATTTCAGCCAACCTGTTTATTACGGGTGAGTTCGATCCACCCGCCACGGAATTCAAAGCAAAATTCAGGGTAAAGCGGGTGAATTAAGCTTTTGTTGATAGGTCAAAATGGCCGCGGCCCGATCAGTTTTGATCGGGCCGCGCCTACATTCTTACAAAGCTAAGTGACCCGTGCCACTGTTCCAAACCGCTTAGACAAGGTGACTGCTGTTAATCTCTTGCTGCTGACAGACTGTTTAAGCTTTTTGTTTTTATGTGGTAAGCAGGGCTGCCGTTGCTACTGCAATTCCGACTGCCAGGCCGCAACAGGCAGCAATAGCCATGGCTTTTAAGAGAGCAGATGGTTTCATACTACTTTGATTTGTGAAAGAATGCATTTGTACCGGTAAACAAAGAATATATTTTCATATAGAAAATAGCTTTATGCTGAAAGGAGTTAAGGCCAGATAGATGGTAAAGGAAGAGCTTTTAATAAAGAAGTCCGACCATTCCTGATCGGGCTGCGCTACCTTCTTACAAAGCTAAGTTAATCCGTGCCACGGTTCTAAACCGTGGCACGGATACAGTCAAAAACCTTACTCCTGAAACTCTATACTCGACAGGGTAATGATATTGTCATTGGGTTTGTCGCGCTTTACTACCACAAAGTACACGTCGTGTTTACCCGTTGTTGGCGTGGTTATTTCGCCGGTAACGGTACCCGGTTTGCCGTCGGTAGGGGTGTAGGGCGTGCGGCTGATGACCGGGCCGGCCTGAGAATCAATCCGCACTTCAATTTCACCTTGCTTCCCCGAACTGTACTCGTACATAAATTTGCGGATGCCCGTTAGGTCTATGTTTTTCAGCAGGATGTACGCCTTGTGGTTACCACCGCTCAGGCGGTTGCCCCAGCGTGGGAAGCCTACGTGCGCGTCGGCGTAGACGGTCTGTACTTTGGCAGAGCGCAGGGTGACTACGTCGGTATTGACCAGTGGCCCTATGGTATTACCTCCCTTGTCGGTATAGGTAGCCATGAGGGTGTACTCCCCTCTGGGCTCGTCTTTTTTATGCTCGGTCAGTTTGATAGTACCCTGGGTAGATAGCGTAGTGAGTTGCTTCTGAGGCTCGTTCAGGGACATGATGTACTTCACCATTTCGTTGGCGTCCTGCGGGGAGATTTGCGGGTGCGCGCTCATTACGTGCTCCTTGCCCCAGTTGCCACCCCCGCCGCTGATAATCTTGGCGGAAAGCGAAGCCAGCGAATTGGCCTGTCCCTTGTACCGCTGCGCTACGGCCGTAAAGGAAGGTCCTACGGATACTTTATCTACGGTATGGCAGGCCCGGCAGTCGCTGTTGGCGATGAGGCTACTACCCAGCGAGGCCGACACCAGTGGTGCCTCCGGCTGATGCCCGATGGGCGCGGTGCCCGGCAGGGTACTTGGCTGCGGATTGTAGCTGAAATAAACTTTTACTTTTTTGGGGTCAATGGTACCGTCTTCTTTATCCTTCACTTTTACATCGTAAGTAAACGGCTTATTCTCCCAGAAGAACGACCGGTTGTTAGGTGAAGTAATGGCTACCTCCGGCCGGGCATTACCTACCTTCACCACTATGGTATCGGTACCTACCTGACCGGCCTTGTCGGTTACCTTCAGGATGGCGCTGTAAGTACCCGGCTTTGTGTAGGTGTAGGAGGCAGTAGGACGGCTAGAGCCAACCGACTTGCCATCAAACAGCCACTGGTAGGTGATTTCATCGTCATCGTCGAGGTCGGCGGTACCGCGGCTGCCAAACATCACGCGCAAGGGGGCGTCTCCGACGGCTTCTTTCTGGGTAGAAACGTAGCGGTTTTCGGAGGTCAGGAATACGCGCTTGGGCAGGCGTGCCGCCTCCACCGAATCCATCACGAATGCCTTCGCAATAGGAGCCCGGTTGCCGGTGTTGTACTCAATTTTGACCAGTCGCGCATCTTCGTTATCGGCACCGTAAACAGAGCCGTACTCCAGCATGTACATCACGCCATCTTTACCAAAAGCCTGGTCAATGGGTCGACGGAAGTCGCCGTTGACGGTCATGAAAGGTTCGGCCCGCAGGAAGTTTTCGTTCTCATCAAAGCGGAAAGCCATAACCCAGTTACGCATCCAGTCGAAGGCAATGAGGGTACCGTCGTAGTACTCAGGAAATTTGGTTTTGGACGGGGAGTTTTTGTCATAGGTATAAAATTCACCCACCATGGCGCTACGACCACCCAGACCTAGTTCCGGAAATTCTTTGGAAGCGGCGTAAGGGTAGTAGATCATAGCCGGCGTGGCCGGAGGCAGGTTCGTCAAGCCCGTATTGTTGGGTGAATTGTTCACCGGAGCTTTGGGGTCAAAGAGCGGACCGGCCTTCTCGGTAGCAAAGTCCCACTTGGCGTAGGGGTAGCTGTTGCCTACGAAGTAGGGCCAGCCAAAGTTGCCGGGCTTTTTGGCCTGGTTAAATTCATCGTAGCCACGTGGCCCCTGAATACTGTCCTTACCCGCATCCGGACCAATCTCGCCCCAATACAGCACAGAAGTCTTAGGATTAACGGCAATACGGTACGGGTTACGCAGACCCATCGTGTATATTTCTGGACGGGTCTTCGCCATTCCTTTCGGGAACAGGTTGCCTTCAGGGACAGTATACGTACCATCGGCCTGGGGTTTGATTCGCAGGATTTTTCCTTTCAGGTCGTTAGTATTGGCCGACGAGCGTTGGGCATCCAGACTGACGTACTCTTTAGCGGGACGCTCATCAAGGGGAGCGTAGCCATTGGACGGGAACGGGCTGGAACTATCACCGGTAGACAGGTATAGGTTCCCCTCTTTGTCCCAGGCCAGAGAGCCGCCGTGGTGCGCGCCGCTATTTTCCTGAACCGGTACCTGCAGCAGTATTTTCTCCGAAGCCAGGTCCAGGGTGTTGTCGCTTTTTACCGTAAAGCGCGACAGGTTGAATAGGATAGGCTCCTTATCGGTAGGAGGGGAGTAGTAGAGGTAAATCCAGCTATTCTTCGAAAAATTCGGGTCCAGCGTCACGCCGATCAGTCCGGTACCACCTTTGGTAGCTACGTCGAAGCGGTGTACCAATGAATTTTTATTGGTGCGGGTATCAAACAAATACAGATTAGCCGTACGTAGTTCGGTATAGAATATCCGTCCGTCATTGGCTACTGCCAGTTCCATCGGTGTATCCAGGTCATTGACCAGAATGGTTTTTACAAAACGGTTTTCTTCGGGCATGGCCTTGGCGTACGACTTGCTATAATCAAGAGGTTTTCCGTCGCCCATCGTATACCGGATACCACCCAGTATATGCTGTAAGAACAGCGGCTCGTCGTAGCTGCTGTCCATGTGGCCACCGCCAGTGTAGAAAGCGCGGCCGCCGTCAAACTCGTGGTACCAGGCTATGGGATGGTTGGCTCCGTTGGTACCGTTGTCGTAGGTGTTTTCGTCGAGATAAGCCAGTACGTTGAGGCCGGGGTAGAAGGAACGATAGCTGTACCATTCATCCTTACGCTCCCAGCGGTCGGGCAGGTGAGCGGTGGAAGGATGTTTTTTGTCAGTGACATCAATGGCCGCCATGCGCTCACCGGGGTTGAGCGGGTGGTTGGCAAAGTGCGCGCCCATGAGTTTGCCGTACCAGGGCCACTCGTACTCGGTATCGGCGGCGGAGTGGATACCCATATAGCCACCGCCCGCCTGAATATAGCGCTCAAAAGCAGCCTGCTGCTCGGCGTTCAGGACGTTGCCGGTGGTACAGTTAAAGATAACCGCCTGGTAGTTGCGCAGGCTGTCGTCGTTGAAGTAGGCGGAGTTTTTGGTGGTATCGACTACGAAGCTATGTTGCTGGCCTAATTTCTGAATGGCCGCTATCCCAAACGGAATGGAAGAGTGTTTCCAGCCTTTGGTTTTGGAAAATACCAGCACGCGCGGCTTAGTGGCGGCGGCCGGGGCAGCCTGACTTACAGCCTGGGTACTGTTGCCGCTGCCTGGTTTCTTGCTGTTCATGCAGGAGTAAAGCACCGCCGATACTCCAAAAGCGCAGAAAGTATAAAGCCACCACCGGTAGGAGGAGGTAGCCTGGGTTTCGGATGAAAACAGGTTAAATTGCATTGTTATTAAGTATAATCATTTGTGAAGTACGGTATTAGAATGCAAATTTTCTTGAAAACTACTATAAATTGGCCGAAAAAAGTGGAAGAAATCTTATTTGGAAAATCCCACTTACATCCTGAAATTTGCGGAGCTTAAAAAAGAATCATAGCAAACTGACGACTCAACTGTACTTATGGAATTTCCCGAAGAACTGAAATATACAAAAGACCACGAGTGGATTCGCCTGGAAGGTGACGAAGCGGTGGTAGGTATTACCGACCACGCCCAGAACGAACTGGGAGATATCGTGTACGTGGATGTGAACACCGTAGGCGAGAGCCTTTCCAAAGATGATGTTTTCGGTTCGGTTGAGGCGGTGAAGACGGTGTCGGACCTTTATTTGCCGGTATCCGGTGAAATTCTGGAACTGAACCCTGACCTGGACAGCTCACCCGAGGTAGTTAATAATGACCCCTACAAAAAAGGATGGATGATTCGTATGAGAGTATCAGACCCGGGCGAAGCCGATGGACTGATGTCGGCGGACGAATACAAACAGTATGTGGGTGCCTGATAAGCTCCCCCAAAGCTCCGTAAGGAGCTTTTTTTATGAACTGCACCTCAAAGGAGAAGGGTCGCCGCCGGAGGAGCGCCTCCCGCGCGGGATGAGGTTAACCAAAACAGCTTTATCTGCTATATGAAAGTACTACTTCGTTCGGTCCGTATCATTGATAAAAGCTCTCCGTACCATGGCCAGGTAAAGGATGTGTTACTTAACCAGGGTACCATTGCTCAGATAGGGGAAGGGCTCACGGCCGAAGGTGTTCCTGTAAAAGAAGGTACCGGTCTTTGCCTGTCGGCGGGCTGGCTGGATATGCGGGTCGCCTCGCGGGACCCCGGCTTTGAACACAAGGAAGATATAGGGTCGGTACAGGAAGCGGCGGCGCGCGGTGGTTTTACGGAGGTGGTACTGCTGCCCAACTCCCGCCCGGTAGTTGACTCCAAAGGTACCCTCAACTACGTCCGGAAGGCCGGAAATGGCGGGCCCGTGGTACTGCACGTGGCAGCGGCCGTTACCAAAGGAGCCGAAGGCGTGGATTTTACCGAAATGATAGACCTGCACCGCGCCGGAGCCGTGGCCTTTACCGACGGCGAGCACCCCATCCAGAACGCCGACATTCTGCTGAAAGCCCTGTTGTACCTGAGCCCGCTGAACGCCCTGCTGATGAACAGGGCCGAAGATCGCCAGCTGACTTTATTCGGCCAGATGCACGAAGGTGTATCAAGTACCCTGCTGGGGTTAAAAGGGATGCCGGCGCTGGCCGAGGAAATGATGCTGAACCGCGACCTGAAGTTGCTGGAATACGCCCTGGAAAAAAGTACCGTGGCGGATGTGGGGCTCCCCTTACTGCACGTGTCGCTGGTGTCTACCGCCCGGGCGGTGGAGCTGATCCGGGAGGCCAAAGGCAAAGGACTACCTGTAACCTGTGACGTGGCGGCGCATCAGCTGGCTTTTGAAGACCGGGATCTGATGGATTTTGATACGAATCTGAAAGTAAATCCACCGTTCCGGGGACCGGCGGATGCCGAAGCGGTACGGGCGGGCCTGGCCGATGGTACCATCGACGTGGTTGTGTCGGATCACAGTCCGCACGATGAAGAGAGTAAAAATCTGGAATTTGACCATGCCGACTTTGGCATCACCGGCCTGGAAACGGCCTTTTCGCTCAGCCGGATGTACAGCGGGTTAGCCGTGGAGGCCGTAGTTGAAAAACTGACGACGCAGCCCCGCCGTATTCTGCGCCTGCCGGAGGTAACCATTGCCGAAGGGAATCCGGCCAATCTCACCCTGTTTGAACCCGATGCCGAGTGGTCGTTTGAGCGCTCCTATTCCCGGTCAAAAAACACGCCTTTCCTGGGCAAGGTACTGCGGGGGCGCGTGCGTGGAGTAGCTAATCAGGGCAGTTTCCGGTGGTTTGACTAATTGGCCTTGAACAACGTATCTATGAACTTTATAAAAAATTATTTTGGTAAACCCCTCCTGAAGGTACCTTTGGCTTTTGGCGCCATAACGGGCCTGCTCACGTTCGTTTACTTTCTGGCCTTGTATTTTATTGGTGTACTGCCTTTGGGCAATAAAAAGTCGCTGGACTTTGGTATTCACCTCATCATGATGGCGGCGACCTGCTGGTACTACCGTAAGTACATAGGGCAGGGGATGCTGCACCTGTGGGAAGCGTTGTCTATTTGTTATATTGTAAATACCATAGCGGCCCTGGTTAACGGCTGGCTAATTTACTTTTTTATTACCTACGTTGATCCGGCCGTATTTACGGACTACCTGGCCGAAATGCAGCGGCTACTCATGGAGGGGAAAGCCGAAATGGTCAAGAATATTGGCGAGGCTGAGTTCCAAACCATGCTCCGGAACGTGGCCACTACCGAACGCTCCGACATTATTTCGGATGAACTCGGGAAGAAAACCATTATGGGCATCCTGCCAATCATCCTGATTTCAATGATCCTGCGGCGGCAAAGTTATGGTATATATCAGGGCACAAAAAAAGATTAAGTACCTGCCGGAGCCATTCATCCTTTTATAGCGCCTTGTTTTATAAGGTTTTAGTATATTGAGCCCCATAATAACCCTTTAACACCTACCTGTATGCAAGAGAATATCTCTACTGCGCGCATAGCCCTGAAATATGGAGCCATTACGGCGGTTGCTGTAATTGTTTTTTCTACCCTTCTGAACGTAACCGGCCTGAACCAGAATCAGGGCCTGGCTTCCCTGGCGTTTCTGATCCTGATCGGGGGCATAATCTGGGCGCTAAAAGATTTTCGTCAGCAGAACGGGGGCTTTCTTTCCTACGGCGAGGGGCTGGGTACGGGTACTTTGGTTTCGGCTATTGTGGGCTTGCTGGCTTCTACCTTTGCCATGTTTTACATGGAGTTTATTGATAATACCATTATGCAGCAGTCGCTGGATAAGGCCCGGGATGATATGGAACGACGCGGCATGGACGACGCCCAGATAGACCAGGCCATGGCCATTTCGCAGAAATTCATGTCACCCGGTATCATGTTCATCACCGGCATTCTTACTTACGTCATTTTTGGCTTTATCATATCGCTTATCGTGGCGGCCGTTATGCGCAAAACCAAGCCGGTATTTGAATAAGAAGTAGACGTTCGCGGGCGTTAATCTCGTTATCTGACCAGTAAATCGGAGCCTTTGTGTTTGCAGTATTTCGTAAAGAAGTAAACAGTTTTTTTAATTCCCTGATCGCCTATATCGTCATGGCGGCGTTTTTGGTGGCGGTAGGACTCATCGTGTGGGTGTTTCCGGATACCAGCGTGCTGAACTACGGCTACGCTGACCTGGGTACATTTTTTGCCCTGACGCCCTACGTACTGCTGTTCCTAATTCCGGCTATTACCATGCGTTCGCTGGCCGAAGAAAGCCGCAACGGTACCATTGAACTGCTGCTTACCAAGCCCCTGAGCGACTGGTCACTGGTACTTGGTAAGTTTCTGGCCAACTGGCTGCTCGTAGCTCTTACCTTACTGCCCACCCTGCTGTACTACCTTAGCGTGTACTGGCTGGGCAATCCGCCCGGCAACATTGACTCGGCGGCGGTGGCAGGTTCCTACATCGGGCTGCTGTTGCTGAGTGGGGTACTGGTGGCCATGGGCCTGTGGGCCTCTTCCCTCAACGACAACCAGATCGTGGCCTTTGTGCTGGGCGTATTTCTGGGCTTTGTGTGGTACGTGGGTTTCAGTGCTTTGTCGCAGCTGCTGGAGAGTGGGAGCCTTGCCCTGATGTTTTCCTGGGTGGCGCTCGACGAGCAGTACCAGGCCCTCGGTCGGGGCCTGGTCGACTCGCGCAATGTAGTATATCTGCTCAGCCTGACGGCTTTCTTTCTTTTTCTTACCTACGGCCGTATTGGCCGGTTGAGGAAGTAAGCTTAAACTTTCTTAATCATGATTTTCTTGCCGCCCTGCCGCACTGACTCATAGATCGCGTCGATTACCAGCATATCTTTCAGACCTTCCACACCGGTCATATTCGGGTCGGGCTTGTTGTTCAGGATACAGTCGGCGAGGCCATCCATCTGGGCGGTCTGGTGCGTTACGACGGGCTGGTCCAGGGGGCCTTTGTGGGTACGTCCTTTAATGGGGCCGTAACCAAAAGCCGGGTCCAGCTGGGCGAACCCTTTGTCGCCGATCAGTCGCAGGCTTCCCAGGCCGTTGAAGTTATAGGTAGTTGAGCAGTTGGCGATGGCTCCGCTCGGGAAGCCCAACTGGAAAGTCATGGTTTCGTCTACTTCCTTAAATTTAACCGGATCGGTTTTTACCTCCTGCGCCGTTACCCAGGTAGGCTCTTCGCCCGTACCGTAGCGGGCCCCGTTGATACAGTAGATACCCACGTCCATCAGGGCGCCACCTCCGGCCAGTTCCTGTTTGAGGCGCCACTGGGTCGGGTCGCCGATCTTGAAACCAGATCCGTTTTCCATGTACATTACTTTGCCAAACTCTCCCGCCTCGCGCATCCGGATCACCTCGCGCGTGTGGGGCTCAAAGTGGAGGCGGTACCCTACATAAAACTTAACCCCGGCCTTGTCGCAGGCGGCGATCATCTCGCGGGCTTGTTTGGCGTTGTCGGCGACGGGTTTTTCGCAGATCACGTGCTTGCCGGCGTTGGCTACCTGTATTACGTGCTTGTGGTGCAGCGAGTTGGGCGTTATAACATAGACCACATCAATATCCGGATTGTTCCGGATCTGACTGACGGTACTGTAGTTATAAATGTTTTTATCGGCGATATTGTACTTTTTCTTCCAGGCTTCGGCTTTGGCGGGCGTACCGGTAATAAGACCCGTCAATTCGGCCATTTGGCATTTTTCCATGGCTTCGGCCACGCGGGTACCGTAGCTACCCAGCCCCATAATGGCTACGCGTAGCTTTTGAGCAGGATTTTTAGTAATAAAAGGGGACGCGGCGGCGGGGGATATCAGGCTTTGGGCCATGGCCGTGAAGCCTACGCCCAGCGTTATATTCTGTAAAAAATCTCTACGGGTCGACATAGTGAGTATTGAATTGATTGGTTTGGTGATAAAAGCAGGAAAGGTACTATAAATACTATTAGACCCGATTTCTGATCTAAACTATCTAACGATGAAGTAAATGAAAAGGCCAGGAATTCCGGACAGGTACCTTAGGTCTAGCGGGAGTTGTAAGCCGGAATAAAAATCTCAGAGAATCATACCCAATCCGATTCCGCCCCAGGGAAGAAGTTTTCCCAGGATTAAAGGCGTAAATTGGGCTTTATAAAAGTACCGGGTACGGGTGTACCGGGCGGTCTGGTAGCGCCGTACCCCAATAATGGGGGTAAAACGGTAATATTCCTTGTCCTTGGGGCTGTTAAAAACTAATCCTCCGGCTCCTACTTCTAAAAACCATTGTTTGGGTTCGCCAATGGGGGGTGGGCACCTGGGCTTCCTTCTGTTCAACAGGTAATTAAGGGTTAGGGCGTGAGGCAGTGAATGGAGGCTGTAATTGGTAAAGGTGTGGCCAATGCCAAGGTGGATTACCGTAAAAGTTCTTCCCGTCTGGAAAAGACTGTACTCCGCATTGACAGCAAGTACCGGACTGATGCCACCTGCTTCTACGGTTGCTGACCATCGGTGGGGTCTTTCATAAAATGTGTAAAGCTGAGCTTCCGCTCCATGGCCTATCAGGATCATCAGGAGCAGGCGGAGTGGCATGGCGGAGAGGTTTTACTTTTGCTAACGCGAAAATGAAAGGAACAGGTATAGCAGGAGCAGCAGGTAACGCCTGTTTACGCCCGAATTGTGTTTATCACGTAAAAACGTAGGGTTCGGGTATCCGGTATCTACCCTGGTACCTCTATTCGTCCGGCCACCCTAGCGGTATTTGGGGCGTTCGGCTATCGCTGGGTACACAAACCGCCGTAGGTACCCGGGGCGGTCCACCCCAGATCTGTATTTTTACGGCTTCCCGCTCCCCCGTATAAGGGGGGTAGGGTTCGGGGTAAGGACGACGATTGTAAAGCGCAAAGTACAATTCCTCGTGGGCGTGTAGCGGATTTCCTTTTTCATCATAGGCTGCTATGGGTAGTCCGGTAGCGTCTTTGCGGTCGAGCCAGTGGCGAACCTCCGAAACCGCCGAGGCCGTAAAGAAACCTACCACGTTTTCCCGCTCGTTGGCCACATTTTTCACGTTACCTACCGGGGCCGAAGGAGGCGTGTCAGCCAGTCCGCCCGAATTCTGGCTCTGCGTTTCGACAATCTTATAAAACTGATAGGCATCCTTAGTAAGACCCAACTGTCTGATAACAACCAGACAGCCAATACGCTGATAGTACGGGATGGTGGCTACCTTGCGGCCCCGGATCGGGCCTCCGTTGGTCAGGGCATCGTCGAACAGGTTCAGGTTATAGTTGTGAATAATCTCCCAGCAGCGTGTCCGGCAGCGGTAGTCGTACACCCAGTAGGTTCTATCAACACTGGGCGCCTGCCAATCATTGGGGTCTGGCGGGGGAGGGATAAAGCAGTCCTCAAACAGCTCTTCGCCCGACACAAACATATTATGAAAGTACTTTTTGGGAATAATGTTGTTCACGGCGTACACCCCCTGCTCACAGCTGCGGCACCACTCCTGCCGCTCGTAGACCCTCCAGTCCCACAGGTAATAGTTATGCTCCTCGGCCGGGTCTTTAGTATCCAGGTAAAATTCATGAGCACTCATGAGCCCGGTGGGATCATTAGGCCTTGGGGCCTGGGTAGTGAATTGGGCCTGTACTTTTTCAATGGGAGGTACAGCGGGCATAACCTGGGAGGTAGACAGGTACCTGGTGCCGTCGGGCAGTGTAAGCCGCAGCTGGTAGCTATGCCCCACCTGCCCCCGGAAATCGCTGGGGAGCCGGTAAGTACCTGCGATGGTTTCGTGGGCGTTAATCACCTCCGACGAATCGACAACTACCTGCACCGTGGCGTCAGTAATGGGGGCCGTACCAAAGCGACCGGTGACGGGATCGGCCTGAGAGCGGTTGAGCCGGATAACCTGGGGCTCGGGAAGGTTTGTTATAGTACCATCAACTACCACTACGTTAACGGTAGAGGTAAATTTGGGGTCGAAACTGTCTACACAGCCCACCGGCAATACCAGCAAAGCCAGAAGGTACTTCGTCAGGCGAAGAGGAGAGATGGGCGGGATGGTTTTTCTAAACAGCATGTGTACTCCTTTCTGGATTTATTTGGGCGGATAGTTTCCAGGGTTTTTTGACCAAAGAAGGTAATTACCTGCCGGTGCGGAGGCGAGCCGCTTTGGAAGTTCTACACCCCCTCTACATTGGCCGGTTGCATTTTGGGTACTATAAAGTGAATAACCGCCAGCGCCACTATGTAGGTACCACTGGCAATAATAAACAGCGGCTCGTAGCCAACCCGCCCGATAATGATCCCCGTAACGGCCGCGAACAGGGCTCCGCCAATGGCGCCACACATACCACCGATACCCGTCACGGAAGCCACCGCCTGCCGGGGAAACAGGTCCGACGCAAAGGTGTACATATTAGCCGACCAGCCCTGGTGGGCGGCGGTAGCGAGCGAAATCAGGGCTACGGCAATGTAAATATTACTGGTGGTAGAGGCTATGAATATCGGGAATACACAAACGGCGCAAATGAGCATGGTGGTCTTGCGGGCGCGGTTGATGCTCCAGCCCATTTCAATAAACTTGGTAGATAACCAGCCAAAGAAAATACTGCCTACATCCGAAACCAGGTAGATGATCAGGAAAGGAATACCGATACTTTTCAGGTCCAGTTTCTGGTCCAGGGCTTCGTTGCTGTTAAAAAAGTCGGGGAGCCAGGTCAGGTAAAACCACCATACCGGGTCGGTCATGAACTTACCCATGGCAAAGGCCCAGGTCTGCCGGTAGGTGAGCAGGCTGGCCCAGGGGATTTTCTTTTCTGGCGTTTTTTCCTGGTCGCTGTTGATGTAGTCAAGCTCGGCCTGCGTTACCTGCGGATGCTTGCCGGGACGGCGGTAGGTAGTCCACCAGATGCCCAGCATGACAAAGCCCAGCAAACCGGTCACGATAAACGACACCCGCCAGCCGTAGTTGAGGGTCAGCCAGGGTACCGTCAGGGCGGTTATAATAATACCTACGTTGGTACCGGCATTAAAAATTCCATTGGCAAAGGAGCGCTCCCGTTTGGGAAACCATTCGGCCACGGTCTTGATGGCCGACGGAAAGTTGCCGGATTCACCCAAACCCAGCAAAAAGCGCGTAACGCTCATGGTACCTAACGAACCCACAAAGGCATTGAGTACCCCGGCAATGCTCCACACAAACATGGAAATAGCGTAGCCCCGGCGGGTACCTATGCGGTCGATCAGCCAGCCGGCCAGTACGTACCCAATGGCGTAGGCCCATTTAAAAGCCGAATCGACGTAGCCCATCCACTCTTTGTAAAGAATGTTATCCGCATCCGAAATTGGCTGTCCGGCCGCAAGCCCGATCATCTCCCGCTTGAAGTCTTCGTCTATCATGGTAAATGATAGTACGTTACGGTCAATGTAGTTGATAGTTGTGGCTGCAAAAAGCAGCATAACAATCCGCCAGCGGTAGTTGCCGATGCGCTCGGAAGTCATAACGGGAGTTAAGTTTAGGAAAAAAGCCTTTTGTCTGGCTAATTTAAAGACTTCGCATGGGAGTATTGCAAGCTTTTCCTCCTGCTATACAAAAAATACCCGGCTGGTAAGTTCGCCGGGTATTGAGTTAGAGACAGCTGGCTATGGGCTAGGGTTGCTTGTAGACGGTACCATCTTTCATAACGAAAGAGACCTTTTGTAACGTTTTGATGTCCTGCAAAGGATTGGTGTCCACGGCAATAATATCGGCCAGTTTGCCCACCTCGAGGGTACCTATCGAATCGCTCATATCCAGCAGCATGGCGTTGGTCAGGGTGGCCGCCTGTATGGCCTCCAGAGCCGACATACCTCCTTCCATCATGTACTCAAACTCCTTGGCGTTGTAGCCGTGGGGGTAAACGCCCGCGTCGGTCCCAAAGGCAATTTTCACGCCCGCCTTGTAGGCTTTGGCAAAGGTAGCCTGTGACTTAGGCCCGATGGCCAGCGCTTTAGGCGTAACCAGCGGCGGGTAGTACCCCATAATCCGGGCCGAGTCGGCGGCAGTACGGCCGGCTATGATAGTAGGTACATAGTAGGTACCGTGTTTTTTGAACAGCTCAATGGCTTCGTCGTCCATGAGGGTACCGTGTTCAATGGTCTGTACGCCGCCCCGGATGGCCCGCTTCATGCCTTCGGCCCCGTGGGCGTGCGCCGCTACCAGGTAGCCGTAGTCACGGGCCGTTTCCACTATAGTACGTATTTCCTCCTCGGTAAACTGCGGTCCCTGACCATCTTTGGCGTTGGAAAGTACCCCGCCGGTGGCGGTAATCTTAATCAGGTCCGCGCCGTCCTTGTACCGCTGCCGCACAGCCTTGCGGGCGTCTTCCACGCCATTCACCACCCCCTCGTTGGGTCCCGGATCGCCCATGAGGTCTTTGCGGTAGCCGTTGGTCGGGTCGGCGTGACCGCCGGTGGAGGCAATGGACTTTCCGGAGGTAACTATTCGGGGGCCTTCTACCAGCCCTTTATTGACCGCGTTGCGCAGCGCTACGTTCACACCACTGCCTCCTAGGTCCCGTACCGTGGTAAAGCCCGCCAGCAGGGTGATTTTTGCGTACTTAGCCGCCTGAAAAGCCACATCCGGCGGATTCTGTACGTAGCGGTCGTAGGAGCCGCCGCGCCGGGTTTCGCTTTCGAGGTGGACGTGCATATCAATGAGCCCCGGCAGTACATACTTGTTTTTCAGGTCAATGACTTTATCGCCGGTGGCGGCCCGGCTGTACCCCTGCTCCACGGCCGCGATTTTATTCTTGTCCAGTACCAGGGTCATCTGACGCTGTACTTCGCCGGTTTTTACATTCAGCAGATTGCCGCAATGAATAAGGGTACGCTGAGCGTGGGCGGTAAGGCAGAGGGTGCCCAGAAGGGCCGTTACGAAAAGAAAAGTTTTTTTCATCAGGTCAGGGTAAGAATATATAAATTTGTAAAAAATACAAATAAAGTGGTTTGGCTTGTCTTTCGGAGGTTCTAAATGTAGAACTGTTGAAAATATTCAACAAAACGAGTACTTAAAATGATCCACAGATCAAGAATCTGCGTAAGTTTTTTTAAAGTCAACCAGATGAAAAATAAAATGAGAAATGAAAAAGACAATGAACCTTAGGTACTGCTATCCGTAGCCGGAATCCCCGCTTTATTCACACGGAAACAGGGGCAGAAGTTGAAATAAATGTGGCTTTGGCTCCTGTTTCTTACTTTTTTGGAAAAAAGTTGTAACAGCCTTGATTAAAATTTGTTAGATTGCCGCCCAGGTAAAAAAATAACTTCTAGCAACCCTTGGCGACCCAAAAACCAAAATACACAGAAGACGAATTGGTTGCTTCACTGAAAAGAAATGACCAGGCTGCCTTTGAATACCTGTACGATCACTATTCCGGTTCGTTATATAACGTAATTTCCAAAATTGTTCGCGATGAGGAAAGGGCCCAGGATGTGATGCAGGAGGCATTCCTGAAAATCTGGAGAAGTATTTCGTCTTATAACCCTGACAAAGGAAGGCTGTTCACCTGGATGTTGAATATTGCCCGGAATACCGGTATTGATGCCGTAAGAGCAGAGGGAAGAAAACCCGGCTTTGACGATATTCAGGATAATCTTGAACGCGCCGAGCAAAATGCCTCTTATCAGCCATCGCCTTCAACTATGGATTTAAAATCGTTGGTAGAGAAGTTAAAACCGGAACGAAAGATTCTGGTAGATATGGTGTACTTCCAGGGCTATACGCAGGAAGAAGTATCCGAACGACTCAGTATACCACTTGGCACTGTAAAATCGCGCATTCGAACCGCGCTAAAAGATTTAAAAAATTATTTTTCAGTATGAATATTCAGGCCTACATAGAGTCAGGCATCTTAGAAGAATACGTGCTGGGCACCGTTTCTGAGCAGGAAATGCAGGAGGTGGAATGTATGTCCCGGATTTACCCCGAGATAAAGGAAGAACTCCGGAAGCTGGAGCAGGCGATGGAGAAATATGCGCTTGAACACCAAGTTCCTCCACCTGCTCATCTGAAAGAAAAAATATTTGCTCAAATGAGTTTCGGACCTTTGCCCGTCCAGGGAGTGCCCGCCGAAGAAGCAGAAGATGCCACGGTAGTACCCATCGGTCAGTCGGCTACCAATGCCCGACCACTCTGGAGCAGGATGGCCGTAGCCGCTTCGGTACTGCTGGCCCTGATGCTCGGCTGGGCTATGTACCAGATGTCGGAGTACCGCCAGCAGAACGAGGTACTTGTTTCGGAAATGGCCGAACTCAGGACAGATGCCGAATACCAGAAGACACTGGCCAGCCTGTACCGAAACCCCAACTACCGGACGGTAAGAATGGCAGGCGTCGAAAAATCGCCGGAAAGCAGCGTAGTGGCCTTCTGGAACCAGTCTACCAACGAAGTACTGCTGGACGTGCAGCGGCTGCCCGTACCTCCCACCGGCCGGCAGTATCAGCTGTGGAGCATTGTAAATGGTACGCCGGTTGACATGGGGGTATTGGAAGCAGAGTTTGCTGGTAAAATACTGAAAATGAAAGCTACTCAGCCGGGCGCGGCGGCCTTCGCCATCACCCTCGAAAAAGCGGGAGGTAGTCCCAACCCAACCCTGGAGGAGATGTACGTAATGGGTAATGTATAGTCCCTGACAACGAATAAGATAGCCTATAGGTAAGGCCTCAAAGAAAGGAGCATGTGTCCCTGTCTTTGAGGCCTTTTCGCTTATAATTGGTGCTGTGAAAGGTACTTGTCAGTTGCTGAGAAAGGTACGTACCCACTGTACTTATACCGTAAAAAAGCCTTTGGGAGGGAGATAGGGGCCTGTTTAGGCAAAGCCCGCTCAGTGGAACAGGATAGGCTGGGAGTACCTTTTGGCTTCGTGCACGACTACCAACGTATATAGACCCGGGTTAATAAAAGTAGCGGGCTCCATAATAGATAATCCAATAACTTCACTGGGCCTGACGTGGGTAGGTACTACCCGTCCCTGCTGGTCGACCAGTTGCAGTTCAAACTGCTCGGCGTTGTCGGTGCGCAGGAATACGGGTCCCCGTTCGGCCGGGTTGGGAAATACCGTAAACGGCGGGGGGGCGTCGCCTCTGAAAACGGCCACGGAGGGAGAAAAATGCACGCTACCGTTCCAGTGTTCCGTCCGGATGCGGTAAAAAGCCGTTCCCTCGTCGGGATTGGGGTCTACGTAAGAATAGAACTGCGGATTTCGGGTGTCCGGCCCCGGATTAACCGGACCTACGTCCTCATAGTTTTCCCGGTCCAGACTTTTCTGTACAGTCATGCTACGACGCTCGGTATCAATGGCCATCAGCCAGTAGAGGGTTACTTCGTATTCGGTCGGGTAGGCGATGAACTTGCGGATAAACTGCGGTGATTTCAGCTCGGGGTTTACCACCAGCGGTTCCGAGAGGCTGCCCACCAGGCGGGGTTGTTGTACCACCACCCGGATGTGGTATTGGCCAGCGGCCAGGTTTCCGGGCAGAGTCACCATCAGGGGGCTGCCGCTACCGGCACCCACGGTAGCCACGTAAGCACCGGTCTCGTTGAGCAGCTCGGCCTGCACCTGACTGCCGGCCGACAGGTTGCTGCCTACCCGGTAGGAAATCTGGAAGCGGCTGCCGGGTGGAGCGGCGGCCGGTACCACGCCCGTATGAACAAAGCCCCGCGGCAGTACCGGAACCGACTTTTGAAAAAATTCATCGGTCAGGCTGTTGTTCCAGGCCTGCGCGGCTTCGGTCAGTCCCTGCGTACCCCTGTTTACGTTTTCAAAGTGGCCGTGCTCCGGCCGGGGTACCTGTATCAGGTCCGTATCGGGGCCGGGCCATAGATTGAAGCCGCGGTCATTGCCGAGCTGTTTCTGCGCATTGACCACAGGCAGGTAAGGCGAAGGTAAATTGATACTCACCGAAGCTAATGCAATAACCCAGGGTACATTCTGGCCAAAATCCTGCCGCGACCGCTGAATGAGGAACCGCATGTTGTCGTAGTACCGGGCCTGCGATATTTTTAAGTGAGCGGCGTCGTTTTCACCGTGCGACCAGAGTATGGAGCGTACGCCCACCGACGAGTTGATGTACCTGAGTGTATTGATCAGGTTGCTGTAGGGCTGGCGGTTGGGCCAGTTCTTACCCACGTAAATATTGCGGGTATCACGCCCTTCGGCCGTTTCGCGCCAGTTTTCGGAGTTAGCAGCCGCCCAGGACGCATTCAGGAACAGGATAGGTACCCCCAGCCGTTTGGACAGCATGTCGCCCAGTTCGCCCCAGTACCAGGGCGTTTCACCCGCCGGGAATACGTTATTAGTAGCAGAAAGAGGGGTAAAAACCGGCTTTGGGAAAGGTTCGTTGGGCGCTACCGTAATAAATTCTTTGTTCAGAGATTTGTTAAGGGCGTTGAAGCTGACTACCTGGTCAGAAGCCCCTTTGGCCCCCAGGTTGGGAAGGCCCATGGCGTTGGAGTTACCCGAAATCAGAAAAACTTCGCCTACCCCTACCCGGTTAACCCGAACGGTGTCCACGGGCTTCTCCTGGAATATCCCTCGTACTTCCAGCCGGTACCAACCTCCCTGCGCAGCCAGCGAGCCACTGAAACTACCGTGCTGCGGACGTGCCTCTAGCAGGCTCCATTCCTCGCTTACGGGCAGGCTTCCATCCAGCGCCACCAACCGCGCTTCTACCCGGTCGAAGGGGAGAAAGGCAAACCCGGACACCGGTATCTGAACCGGCTTTTGCGGATCGCGCTGAAGTACCATCCGCTCAGTTGGAAAGGTAATTGCCAGCTGCGCCAACAGGCTATGACTCAGTAGATAAATGTACAGGAATGTAAAAGTAAATCTGCTCATAGATATATAAAGTGGCCCTACTTTCATAACCCGGAAAATCGCGCTATGTTGTATCTTACACACAGACATACGCTGAAAGTCGGGCTAACGCTTAAGGAAACCAATCAGGGCATCCTGACCAGTGCACTACCACCGGCTGAAGAGCTTATGTCTTTGGGGCTTTAAATTAAGGCAGGTCCCTGGTCCGCCAAGCAGAAAATAAAGGAGCAAATGGAGAGATTTAACCGTACTATCGTCAATATAATTTCAATGGGAAAGGCTTAATATGTATCGCTTCTATTCAGCGTATTTACTTAGTCTATCCCGGTACTAAATGGGAGGTTAAGGGGTTTGCCGCAGTGCATTCTCTTCGGGAGCTACGCTTATGGCCAGCCACTAAGGCTGCCAACCCTTTAGCAGCAGAATAACCAGAAAGCCTACTACGTAGGCAACCGCCACAAACCAGCCTTTGGTAAACCAGCGTACCACGGATCGGGCCTCCGGGAAAATATTGGAAACGGCAACCCCGGCTGAGGAGCCAAACCAGATCATGGAGCCACCAAAGCCCACGGCGTAGGCCAGTACGGCCCAGTCGTAGCCACCCTGGTCGAGCGCCAGCTTGGTAAGCGGAATGTTGTCAAATACCGACGAAACAAAACCCAGCACAAAAGCCGACTGCCAGGAGGCCGGGGGGAGTTCGTCAATGGGCATCAGCGAAGCGCAGGTCACCAGGGCAAGCAGGAACAGCGTACCCGGCAGGGCTTCCCGCAACTCATGCCAGGGGGTCTGGCGTACCAGCGAGCCGAGCAGGATAGCCACCCAAACGCCCAGGGCCGGGAAGTCAAAGAGTACGTTGGTCGCAATGGTCAGTAGCAGGATCAGTAACACCAGCCCCAGTCGGACGTAGTCGATGGTGAGCCCCTCTACGGGGTCTTTCTGAATGCGCTGGTACCGGTCCTGCACCCGGGAGGCGATAAAGGCAAAAGTCAGGAAAGCGGCCACGGCTGCGATGTAGGCCGGTAGTACCTCCACGGCCGGTACGCCCGCAATCCACATCATGGTGGTGGTGGTATCGCCTACCACACTTCCCGAGCCTCCCGCGTTGCTGGCCGCCACAATCGCGGCCAGGTACCCAATATGTACCTTGTGTTTAAAAACCACCAGGGCTATGGTACCCCCAATCATGGCGGCGGCGATATTGTCCAGAAAAGACGACATGACGAAAATGAGGGCCAGCAGCATAAAGCCTCCTCTCCAGTCGTCGGGCAGGTACCTGGGCAGGTAATCGGGCACGCCGGAGGCTTCAAAATGTTTAGCCAGGATGGCAAACCCCAGGAGCAAACCAAACAGGTTCAGCAGAATGGCCCACTCGCCGCCCCGTACGTGCTTATCAAGGAGCTGCTCCACAAAGGGTCGGGTTCCCAGGAAGTGTTCTTCCCAATGGTAGGTCGGGTCAAATACGAGCTTGAAGATTACGATGCTGAGCAGGCCCAACAAGGCAACTTTAAGGGTATGGTGGTGAAATAAGGCTACCGAAAGCAGCGTGAGACCGAATAGAATGAATTCTATCCGGATGTGCAGGAAGGAAGGAGGGACCATGGGTTGAATTGGGCGGCTAAAACCAGTCCAAAATACAACACTTTTTTTCTGATATTCAACAGCTTTTGATCAGGAAGGAAAATAAAAAATTGCTGGCGGTTAGGACCCGGAAAAAACGGGCCTGAGCGCCAGCAATTGGTAAAAGAAACAGCCGCTTTACCAGCGGTCCAGCCCCAGTAGTTTCCGTCCCAGCGGGCTCAGTTCGGCGGTGGGATACCTGGTCTTTTCCCAGCCGCGCGGATCGCCGGGGAAGGCGTAGCCCTCGGGGGCAATGCGGTCACGCCAGGAGGTTATACGCCACTGCCGCAGCGCCTCGTTGTCTTCCTGCGCGGGCATCATCGATATGTACTGCGCTATGCGTACCTTGTCCTTACTGCGGTTGGGCCGGATGCCGTGCGGCTCGGTGCTATTAAAGATCAGCAGGTCGCCTGCTTCCAGAGGTACTTTCACAACATCAAAGCCAGTTACGTCCGGCTGGAAGTGGTTGCGGTCTTCGGGCTGGGTGAGCTTCCAGGTATCATAGGTACGGTACAACTCCGGTACACACTGGAAACCACCCATGTCGGGGTCGGTCTGGTCGGCCAGGGCCAGTACGCCCTGCACGTTCTGCGGTTTGGTTTCGGGATCGTAGTCCCAGTGGATAAAGCCCTTGAACTCGTGGCCGGGGCGCATGGGCATGTTCAGGTTAGCGCGGTCAATGGTAACCCACAGCTTTTCGGTGCCCCATATATCCACAAAGGCATCGTAGACCCGCTGCATCTGCCGGTTGTCCCATAAGTACTGGTGGTTATAGATCTCGACCATGCCGCTGCCGGTCAGTTCTTTCATTTTCATTTCGGCCCGGGGCGGCGCGTACCAGGTTTCCGGGTCCTTCGGGTCTTTCTCTTCAAATTCCCACAGAAGCCCGGCCAGCCGCTCGGCCTGCTCGCGGGGTACGGAATTCTTGATAACAATGTAGCCGTTATGTACCCAGAACTGCCAGTCCTCCTCCGAAAGTACCCGAAGGGGTACCCCATTAGAGCGGTCATTGAGTTTAATAGGACTGCTGATAGCCGTGGAGGGGTTACCAGGGATATCCTGATGGGCGTTGTCGGGTACCATAGTGGGAGCCATACCAGTAGCCATGGTGCCTCTTTCTTCTGCTTTCATATTGGTCGTGTTAAGGGTTGCTAGTAGTTAAGTCAAAGGTACCTGTTTACTTCGCCCCGGCTCTACTCCAATACATACCCGTTTTTGTTCTATATTGATATTTTTTATAATATAGTAGGGGAAATAGGTGCAAAATAGAGAAATTTTCGATTATCGAAGTAAAACGCTCTCCCTGATTGTAAATCAGGCGAGGGTGGTATCTAACAGCCTTTTAAACCGGGACTCTGATGGCTCACCCTGATTTGTAATCAGGGTGTTATCTAATAGCGTTTCAAACGCAGTCAGACCCAACACCCGATTTCAAATCGGGGTGAGCAGATAGGGAGAATAGGTGCAGAATAGAGAAATTTAGACCATGAAAGTCAAACTCGAAGAGGTACTTCCCGACCAGGACCGCTCGTTCCGGCTGCTGCTGACGCCCCGGCTGAACGACCAGTTTTACTGGCATTTTCACCCGGAATACGAAATAGTGTACGTCGAAGGGGCCAGCGGGACGCGCCACATCGGTAGTCATATATCCAGGTACCAGGGCAGCGACCTGGTGTTTATGGGGCCCAACATCCCGCACCTTAACTTCGACTACGGCGTCCGGACCGACTGCGAGCAGGTGATCGTACAGATGAAGGATGATTTTCTGGGCAAAGATTTCCTGGCTGCGCCTGAGCTCGGGGCGGTACACCGGCTGTTTGAGCAGGCCCGGCACGGTCTTTCCTTCCACGGCGATACCAAGCGGGTAGTAGGGGAGCGGTTGAAAAAGCTCATAGCGCTGCCTCCTTTTGAACAATTGATAGAATTGTTGCAGCTATTTCAGCTGCTGGCTACCACAGAAGAGGTTACAAGGCTGAACACGCAGCCCGTGGAGTACAACTACAACCTGAAAGAGCAGCAGCGAATGAAGAGGCTGTATGCTTTTATAGAAGAGAATTTCAAACGAAAAATTGAGCTAAGAGAAGTGGCCGGGCTAACCAACCTGAGCGAAGCGGCCTTCTGCAGGTACTTCAGGAAATTGACCCGCATGACCTTTACGGAGTTCCTGAACCAGTACCGCATCAACCAGGCCAGGCAACTCCTGCTCCTCGACCACAACGTCACCGAAGCCTGCTACGAAAGCGGCTTTGAAAGCCTGTCGTACTTCAACAAAACCTTTAAGAAAATAGCCGGAGAAATCCCGCTGCGGTTCAGAAAGCGGCACCTGGATTAGGTACTTATTTATACTCTTCACTCAGGCCAGCAGATCGTGCATGACGCGCCCGTGCACATCGGTCAGGCGGTAGCGGCGCCCCTGACTTTTGTAGATGAATTGCTCGTGGTCAATTCCCATCAGGTGCAGCAGCGTAGCCTGGAAGTCGTGCACGTGTACCGGATTTCTGACAACGTTATGCGCGAAGTCGTCGGTTTCGCCGTAGACCAGCCCCGGCTTTATGCCCCCGCCCGCCATCCACATGGTAAAGGCACCCGGGTGGTGGTCGCGGCCGAAGGCTTCGGGTGTGAGCTTACCCTGGCAAAAGCTGGTCCGGCCAAACTCCCCGCCCCATACGACCAGCGTGTCGTCCAGCAGGCCCCGCTGTTTTAGGTCCTGCACCAGGGCCGCCGAGGGTTGGTCGGTCTGCTGGGTGGCACGCCGGATGCCAGAGGTGAGGCTCCCGTGGTGATCCCAGCCCAGGTGGTAGAGCTGGATGAAGCGAACGTCCCGCTCGGCCAGCCGCCGCGCCAGCAGGCAATTGTAAGCAAACGAGCCGGGTACTTTTACGTCCGGACCGTACATATCCAGTACGTGTTGGGGCTCGTCGGAAATGTCGGTCACGCCCGGTACGGCCGTCTGCATCCGGAAGGCCATCTCGTACTGGTTGAGACGGGAATCTACCTCCGGGTCCTGCCAGGTTTCGTTTTGCAGTAGATTCAGCTCCTTAATAAAATCGAGCGCCCGGCGGCGATCCATCTTATCAGTACCACCCGACGAGGACAGGTACAGCACCGGATCTTTGCCCGACATAAACTGCACCCCCTGATGGTGGGAGGGCAGGAAGCCGTTACTCCAGGCCGAGGAGCTAATGGGCTGGTCGCCGCCACCCTTGGAGAGCATCACGATGAACGACGGCAGGTTTTCGTTCAGGCTCCCCAGGCCGTAGCTCAGCCACGACCCTATACACGGGCGTCCGCTCAACTGGTTGCCCGTTTGCATGAAAACCATGGCCGGCTCGTGGTTGATCTGCTCCGTGTACATCGACTTCACCAGACAGAGATCATCCACCACCTGTCCGGTGTAGGGCAGCAGGTCGCTGACGTAGGTACCGTTGGCACCCCGGCGGCTAAACGTAGCAGCGGGCTGGGCCAGCGGAAAGCTGTACTGGTTGGTCACCATGCCCGAGATGCGGTTAGTACCCATCACCGAGGGAGGTATTTCCTGTCCGTGCATCTCGGTGAGCCTGGGCTTGTACTCAAACAGTTCCATCTGCGAAGGGCCGCCACTCTGGAAGAGGTAGATGACCCGCTTGGCCCGGGGGGCGAAGTGCGGGTTGCCCAGGGGCTGGTTTTCTTCGGGTACCTGAGCAGATTTGGGCGCAGCAAGGTAGACCTTTTTTTCGTTCCGACAGCCCATCAGGGAGCCCAGTGCGACACTACCGAGGCCGAGTACACTCCCCCGCAGGAAGTCGCGGCGTTGCTGGTTAAGAAGCAGTTGCTGTATCTCGTTCATGGTTATTTTCGGGTCATGTATTCGTCCGTATTCATAATGGCGGCCGCCACCCGCGCCAGGGCGGCGGTTTCGGTCGTAGCGTAGGGGTCAGGTACCCTTTCGTAGCCCACTGCCAATTCCTGAAGTACCTTTTGCGGATTTTTGTTCAGTACCTCGTACTCTGCCTGGTACATCCGGTTGAGTACCTGTAGTTCTCTGACGTTGGGCACGCGGCCCGTTAATAATCGATAGCCGTGGCGCAAGCGTTCGTCGAGCGTGGGGCTACATTCCTGCTGCATCCGCAGCGCTACGAACCGCGCGGCCTCCACAAACTGCGGGTCGTTCAGCAGCACCAGCGCCTGCAGGGGCGAACTGGACCGGACGCGCTTCACGGTACAGAAGTTGCGGTCGGGCGCGTCAAAAATGAGCATGGAGGGCGGCGGCGAGGTACGTTTCCAGACGGTATAGATACTGCGACGGTACAGGCCTTCCCCCGGCGCCTCAAAGTACTGGTACCGCCAAGCTTTGTCACTGAGCGCATCCCAGAGGCCCGCGGGCTGGTAGGGATAGGTACTTTTACCACCAATTTTTTTGACCAGCAGTCCACTGGCGGCCAGCGCCTGGTCCCGGATCATCTCGGCCGGCATCCGGTACCGCGCCGCCCGGGCCAGCCACCTGTTCTGCGGGTCTTTGGTTAGGTGTTCGGGGGTGATGCGCGAGCTTTGCCGGTACGTAGCCGACAGCAGTATCTTTTTCTGCAGGGCTTTCATATCCCAGGCGGGTGAAGTACCTGAACCCTGTATAAATGAGACAGCGAGGTAGTCCAGTAGCTCCGGATGCGTGGGCAACTCGCCCTGATTACCAAAATCATCCGTCGTATTGACCAGCCCCCTTCCAAAATAAAACTCCCAGAAACGGTTCACCGCCACGCGGGCCGTCAGCGGGTGCTCGGGCAGGAAGAGCCATTGAGCCAGTCCCAGCCGGTTTTGGGGCAGGTTTTTGGGGAAGGGCAGGAGGGTAGCGGGGGTAGCCGGATTGACCCGTTCGCCGTAGCTGTCGTATACACCCCGCTTTAGCACATGGGTAGGCCGGGGCTGGGGCAGGTCACCCATCACCATCACTTCGGGGATAGAATCCAGTTCCGTAGCCAACTGCTGCCTTAGGGTAAATAATGGGGTTTCGCGTGCTTCGGCGTACTTCTTCCGTTGGGCGGGCGGGAGCGGTTTAGGCTCCATTTTGGCAAACAGGTACTCTACCTCCTGCGCCGATAGCTCCCCATCAAACAGCATAAATTCGTCCACTTCACCGCCGGGCAGGGAGCGATTCAGTTCGCGGTAGCCCATGCGCAGGCCATTGAACCGGCTCGATTTCTGAACGTGGGCCGTCTGACGGATATTCTTAACCAGGTGGTCGTACTCGGTGGTGGTTGCTGCTTTTTTTCCGTTGAGGTACAGGCTCATGCCCGCGGCCCGGCTCGATCCGTCGTAGCTGGCGGCTACGTGGTACCAGCGGTCGGGTTGCAGGGCCGTAGTACTGATGACACTGATGGCGTCGTGCGGGAAAGCGTGCATGAGCCGGAAGTTGACTTTATTGTCCTTCAGGATCATGTCATACCCTTGATTCCCATAGCGCCAGGTGTCGGTATGGTAAAAGAGCGTGGCCTTGTCGTATCGTTGAGGTACTTTCACCCAAAAAGAAACCGCGAAGGGTTCATACCGCTCAAAGTACCCTACTTTATTAGGCGGCAGATTCAGGCGGGTTTCGGCGTTTAGCTTAAACGATTTTCCCAGTACACCCTCTCCGGCTTCCATGAAACTGGCCTCAGCCGGAGTAGCCAGATCAGCCAGGTTCACAAACTGCTGTACTTCTTTGGTTTTGCCGTCCTTGCTAACCTTTTTCTGTACCAGCTGATCAAACGGGAGGTAGGCCACCAGCTTCTGGGCGAGGGTTGCCTCCGGCCGGGGTGTTTCTGGTTTTGGAGTACCTGAAAGTACCTTCTCTTCCCGGGCTATCAGGGCTTTCAGCTGCGCAATCCTGTGGTCGTTCTCCGGCTTCGTGAGCAGCAGGGTAGGGCCGGGTACTATATCATCGCCGCCGTAGTTGGAGCTACCGCTCTCGAAGGTACTGTTAAAAAACGCGAACAGCGAGTAGTAGTCTTTCTGGCTGATGGGGTCGTACTTGTGGTCGTGGCAGCGGGCGCACTCGACCGTCATACCCAGAAAAGCTTTGCCGAGGGTGTTGGTGCGGTCGGTGACGTATTCCACGCGGTACTCTTCCTCAATGATCCCCGCTTCCGTATTCTGCTTCTGATTCCGGTTAAAGCCCGTCGCCAGTACCTGCTCCTGCGTCGCGTTCGGCAACAGGTCGCCGGCCAGCTGCCAGCTAACGAATTTATCAAAGGGGAGGTTGCGGTTGAAGGCCGAGATCACCCAGTCGCGCCAGGGCGACATATTGCGGTGCTTGTCATCGAGATAGCCGTGGCTGTCGGCAAAGCGGGCCAGGTCCAGCCAGTAGGCGGCCATGCGTTCGCCGTAGTGGGGCGAAGCCAGGTACTTATCTACCATGCGCTCGTAGGCTTTGGGTGAGCGGTCCCGCACAAAAGCATCAATATCTTTAAGCGTAGGCGGCAGGCCCGTCAGGTCAAAGCTGACGCGACGGATAAGGGTTTCGCGATCGGCCTCGGGCGAAGGTTGCAATCCTTCCTTTTCCAGCCGGTTCAGCACAAAGTAGTCAATTTCATTCTTTGCCCACTCCTTGTTCTTTACCTTGGGTACCTCCGGCTTTTGGGGCGCCACAAACGCCCAGTGCGGCTTGTATTCGGCACCCTGCTCGATCCATTTTATGAGCGTAGCTTTTTCAACGGGAGTAAGCGTCAGGTGCGATTCGGGAGAGGGCATCAGCAACTCCGGATCGGTACTCAGGATGCGGTAGACCAGTTCGCTTCCAGCGGCTTTTCCGGGACTAATGGCCCTGCGGCCGCTTTCGGACCTTTTTTCGTAGGCAAAGTGGGCCGCATCCAGACGCAGGTCGCCTTTCTGCTTTTTCTGGTCGGGGCCGTGGCAGGCAAAGCACTTGTCCGACAGGATCGGCTTTACGTGCAGGTTGTAGTCTACCTCTTCGGGTGCTTCGACCATGGCCTGCTCTACCTCCGCGGGAAGATCCAGCGAGGAGCAGGCCGCCATCCAAAGGGCTATACTTACACCAAGTAAGGTACGTAACAGCATAGATTAAAATTTTTGGGCAGCGTCTCCGCTCCCTCCTCACAACCTGACGCACTTTTTTAATATAGATACGTAAAGCGGTGATTTCTACTCACGAAGCGAGCACTATATCCATCAGGTAAGTCTGCTTTGCAAACCACCAGTACCTTGCAGAACGGTGGAGTAGGCGACCAGGCAATATCTTCTTCCGGTGCTGAGGAGTTAACTGGATTGAGGCGCTCAATTGGGGCATGAAAGGTCTGTACAAATTCCTGTATTGCCCCTTATTTCGCCGCCTATTTCAAATTTAATCATCTTTTAATCCTTTTCTAACGTACTTCTAATATACTATATTGAACTTTGCTGTTACAAATCATTGTAGTAGTAGAGGTAGTATTTCAAATACCTTATTATTAAATGGTGAAGATGAAACGAAGAATTGGAATTAGTAAGGTAAGCATTTTAGGTTTAATGTTCCTTGTTTTGGGGCTTTCAGTACCGGCTACCGAGGCGGCCACTTCCGTTGACAATCTGGTAGGAGTATGGTACTTTCCCTACAAAAAGGCTTATATTGAAATCAGCCGGGGGCCTTCTTCGCAGTACACGGGCCGTATTATTGGCGTGACTGATAAAAGGTATATACCCTATCTTAATCAGGTAGTGATGGATGGGGTTCAGTACCAGAAAGGCAATTGGGAAGGAACTTTTGTACATCCCACCCAGCGTACCCGTTTTGAATTGTCCCTGAATATGGCAAAAAACGGTCAGATAGAAGCACTTATTTATAAAGGGCACCGCCTGATTGGAAAGACATTTGATATGCAGCGTAAAGATTTGCCCAAGGACATTTTCGTAATAAATCGTTGATTGGGCAGCCGATAAACGCCGATTACAACCAATATAATAGACTTTAATACCGTAAAACCTCCCCTAATCGTAAGGTACACTCTGGAACGTAAAGTTTTTGGGGTGTACCCTTTTTTTTTGCCCGGTCCTGGCTTCATGAAGAACTGTAAAAGCAACCTGGTGGTGCTGCTGCTCCTGCTCACGGGAGAAGTAACGGCCGAAGTACCTGATTCCACCATTCGCCGGGTGTTTCATCTGGACACCCGCATTTCATTTTCAGGAAAAGCCATTACACTCCCCCTTTCATGCCAGGAAAGGCGCTGCCCCCGCAGAACCCTCACCCTCCGAATAAACCAGCAGGAGCAGCCCCAGGCAGGCAGCCCCAAGCAAACATTTCCTGTTACCTACGGGTTAGATACGTCTACTAACCCGGAAAATGGTTCCCTTTACGTCCATACTTGTAAGTTTCCTGATTGCTGGTATCACTCAGGTACCAGCTGACTCCCTGAGAAAGGATACTTCCGGTAGATGGGCCGCACACCTGGATAACCGGTATTTGCTCGTCGGGCCGGACATAATCAATGCCTGGGGGGGAAGCATAGGCCGGATATGGGGGCCGAAGAAGCATGAGGTGACGCTGGGGTACTACTTCTTTAGTCCCAGGGGTATCCGCCATTACAACTACGGAATACGGGAGCAGGCCCTCCTGACCGGACAGACTACCTATTCCTATACCTATCCCCGTTATATCATAGCCGGGTACTGGCATAGTCTCATCAATGCTCGTCAGTGGAAAGTAAGCATTCCCATTGAGCTGGGAGTGGGGCAGGCGGTGATCCGGCAGTTTGCGCTGGATGCAAGTACTGCTAAGCTCCCGGATAGTCGCTATACGCTTTTGCCGGTGCGGGCAGGAGGCTATGTTGAATGGAAGGTTACCCGTTGGGTGGGACTCGGCCTGCAGACCGGCTACCATTGGGAGCTAAGGAAGCATCAGGCTGTACGCAATCTGGATGGTGTCTACTACCGCGTCCGGGTGTTGATCTATCCCGCTTTTTACTTCGAAGCCCGTGACTCTATCTTCAAAGGCAAGCGTCTGCGTTCGCCGTTCTGGCCCATAAAGTAGCTGTCCGGCTGCTTTGGTGGTACTTCAAAAAGACTTTCTGGTACCTGAATATGAATTTTTAAATTTCTTGAAATTTAATACTCTATAAATTTGGTAGATTTTATAGAGTAACTACATTTGTCCCATCATTTCTTACCATCTGAAATCAGCGTATGATCCCGGTTAAGTTGTTCCTAAGCCCCTGCTGTTGCTGCTGTCCATGAAGCCAGGCAAGTCAACGGACCAGAGAATCTCTCCTGACAGGCGAGTTTTCAGGCAAGAAGCGAAATGCAAATAATTCTATTCGGGCCATACAACAAGTCAATTATATGAAACTCATTACAACTCTTTCTATATTTTTGGGAACCCTCTTCATTCCCTTTTTTGCATCCGCCCAGGGTACCCCAATCATTAACGCCACGGTTTCGGGCAAAGTAGTGGATGCCCGCACCAGCGAAGCCCTGATGGGGGCCACCGTAGCTATTAAAGGTACCACCAACGGCGCTACCACCAATGTCAACGGGGAGTTTGCCCTGATTACCGGACAAAAGCTACCCTTTACGCTGGTTGTAACCTACGTTGGGTACCTAAAGAAGGAAGTAGTGATCAACGATAGCAAGGTAGAAATCAAACTGGACGAAAATACCAGCCAGCTCTCGGACGTAGTGATTACGTCGCGGCGGCGGCAGGAGTCGGCCCAGGACGTACCTATCCCGATTTCGGTGATACGCGGGGTCACGGCCGAAGACGCTGGCGCGTTCAATGTCAACCGCCTGAAGGAACTGGTACCTACGGTGCAGCTATACTCGTCCAATCCGCGCAATACGACCCTTAACATTCGGGGCCTGGGCTCCACCTTCGGCCTGACCAACGACGGAATTGATCCGGGTGTGGGTTTCTACGTAGACGGCGTGTACTTTGCCCGCCCCGCCGCCGCCGCCCTCGACTTCGTCGACATTGAGCAGGTGGAGGTACTGCGCGGACCACAAGGTACCCTCTTCGGAAAGAATACGACGGCCGGGGCTTTTAACATTACCACCCGCGCCCCGAGCTTTGATCCGGGGGCCAGCTTTGAGATCAGCTACGGTAATTTCGGGTACATACAGGCCAAGGCCTCCCTGACCGGACCTATCAGTAAGAAACTGGCCGCCCGGGCCTCTTTCTCCGGTACCCAGCGCGACGGCTTATTGTACAACGTCCGCACCCAGAACCACGTGAACGACCTGAACAACCTCGGCTTCCGGGGCCAGCTGCTGTATAACCCAACGGATTACATCAAAGTAACACTGATTGGCGATGCGTCGAGCCAGAAGCCTAACGGCTACGCCCAGGTAATTGCCGGGGTAGTACCTACCAAACGGGTCGCTTACCGGCAGTTCAATGCGATCACAGCTGACCTGGGCTATACGTTGCCGAGTTCCAATCCCTTCGATCGTATCATTGACCACGACACGCCCTGGCGGTCCAATAACCAGCTGGGCGGACTTTCCCTCAACGCCGAGATAAAACTGGGCTCGGGTACCCTGACCTCCACCTCGGCCTGGCGGTACTGGAACTGGGACCCTTCCAACGACCGCGACTACACCAGCTTACCGGTACTGAAGCTTTCCCAGGCTCCTTCGCGGCACGAGCAGTGGACGCAGGAGATTCGGTACGCGGGTCTCTTTTCCTCACGCCTTAGCGGGGTAGCAGGGATGTTTGCTATCGGTCAGGACCTCAAAACTGCTCCGTACCATACCGAGGAAGCGGGCGCGGCTCAGTGGCGGTTTGCGCAAAGTTCGACGAGCCCGCTCTGGCAGACACCGGGGCTGCTGGACGGCTACGGCATCCGGACTACCTCCCGGCTGCAGTCTTTCGGAGGGGCGGTATTTGGTCAATTGGACTGGGCCCTTACCGACAAACTTCACCTGCTGCCGGGTATACGCTTCAACTACGACCAGAAGGATGTGGATTACAAACGCGAAACCTACGGTGGCCTGCCAACCACCGATCCGGCCCTGCTGGCTATCAAGAACGCGGTGTATACCAACCAGGCTTTTAATGCCAACGTGAGGGAAAACAACTTCTCGGGCCAGTTGACCGTAGCCTACAAAGCTTCCGGTCAGTTCAATACCTTCGCCACCTACTCCAACAGCTACAAGCCGGTGGGGGTAAATCTGGGCGGACTGCCAACGGCCAACGGACAGGTACTAACAGACCTGGCGCGGGTCAAACCTGAGTACGTAACACACTTTGAGGCCGGTATCAAGACCCGCCCCTCGGCCCAGTCTACCCTGAACCTGGTGGTACACAACACGGATATAAAGGATTACCAGACGCAGGTGCAAACCGCCGAGGTGGGCGTTAACCGGGGGTACCTGGCCAACGCCGAGCGGGTGCGGGTACTTGGGGTGGAGCTGGACGGAAACATCCGGGTCAATTCTAATTTCTCCTTCAACGGAGCGCTGGCCTACACCGACGGCAAGTACCTCTCCTTCACCAACGCGCCGGTCCCTCTCGAGGAAGTGGGGGGCGAATCAGCCTACAAGGATATTTCGGGTAGCGCCCTGCCCGGTATTTCCAAATGGGCCGGTTCCCTGGGGGGTGAGGTGTCGGGAGCCGGAAAAATGATTAGCCTGAAAGGCCGGTACTTCCTGGCGCTGGATACCTACTACCGCTCCTCGTTTTCGTCGAGCGCCTCACCGTCCAAGTACCTGAACATAGACGGTTACGCGCTGGTGAACGGTCGGGTGGGGTTCCGGGCCTCCAATGGGGTGTCTATTCTGCTGTGGTCCCGTAATCTGCTGAATCAGGATTATTTTGAACAGCTCCTGCCGGCGGCCGGTAGTGCGGGTCACTACGCGGCGGTACTGGGCGACCAGCGGACCTTCGGTACTACCCTGCGGTACAATTTCTAACCCATTACCTACAAATTGTGACCAGGTACCTTTCTGACTCGGGTACTTACAGACTCTCCAACCGGGTGGCTGAGTGGCGAGGCGCAGGTCCGCAAGACTTGTCAGGAGGATTCGGGTCCCTCCCCTCTCCGGTCCCTATTTGGAAATAGCAGTAAAGTACCGCTAATTTGTCAGGTACTTAGCGGAAAGTAATCCGCGAAACCACGTAAAAACTAGATTTTATGAAGAAACAAGCACTTACTATCCTGTCCCTGCTACTTTTTTCGGTGGCCGTAATGGCCCAACCCGTAAAGCAAATCAACGAAAGCACCCAGCTCTGGACCGCGTACCTGGCCCAGGCCCGCCTCTCGGACCAGTGGGGACTCTGGACGGATGTACACCTGCGGACCAAAGAGGACCTGGTCAGTGGTCTATCGAGCAGCATTGTGCGGGTTGGGCTGATGTACTACCTCAACGACCACACCAAACTCACGGCGGGCTACGCCTTTATCAACCATTTTCCGGCCGAAGGCCACGCCCACATTTCCCAGCCCGAGCACCGGCCCTGGCAGCAGATCCAGTGGCACAACAACGGCCCCAAAAGCCGCCTCACGCAGTGGATTAGGCTAGAAGAACGCTACCGCCGTCGCATCCTGAACGACAGCGAACTGGCCGACGGCTATACCTACGGTACCCGCGTCCGCTACAACCTGCTGGCGGCTTTTCCCCTTACCAAAAAAGGCTTTACCCCCGGCGGCCTGTCGCTGGTACTCAACGACGAGGTCCACCTCAACATTGGCCGCAAGGTCGTCTACAACTACTTCGACCAGAACCGCTTCTTTGTCGGGCTGGGTTACCAGCTGGGGCGCCACACTACGCTACAGACGGGCTACATGAATGTATTTCAGCAGCTCTCCGCCGGTAACCGGTACCGCAACCTGCACACGGCGCGGGTGTTTCTGTTGCAGAATCTTGATTGGCGGAAGCCAAAGGGGTGAGGTACTTCGGACGCTGTGGTGGTGGTAAGAGAGGCGTTAGGGAAAATAGATGCCTATAACGTTAGGTATTTGCGATGGCAGGGGCTTCCGAGTTCCGTCCGCCGAAACAAATGCCGATTGAAAAACTAATGTACAAAATATGTTCAATAGCCAAATAGATTAAGTCCAGCCCGGATATGTGGCACAACAGCGAACGGCAGCCGAAGTTTACAACTTTCCGCCCTGCTATTGCAAATACCCTTGTTGGCAGTAGTTTTAGTCACCCTGAACTTGTTTGTCCAACCAATTGTCACGGTCTTTCACTACCCCCAAATACTTGTGGTATCGAAGTCCTGAAGTCTCGACATTTGCACTGTGTTCTGCTAAGTCAGCTAAACGCTTTGCTTCGTCGGAATTGTTTTTGTGCTTGCAAATGATTGATAGAAGCGAGTTCACTTTGTATTTCTCTATTGGAAACATTAGCCCTTCTTGTCGCTGTCGCAATATTTGTTCAACTTCATCAAATGATGCTATGTCACCCGTTTTGACGATTAACTCCGAATAGTTCAAGAAAGCTTGAGTTATCACGTTCGGATAAAATTTCTCAAAATCTACTGCTTGCTTATAGTAATCAATTGCCTTTTTATAATTGTCACGAAGCTTGTAAATGTCCCCCAAAGTATGCAGGGCGGAACCTTTATTGAAGTTGTCCTCGGGATATTCGGTCAACATTTTATTCAATAAATCTTCCGCAACTTTCAAAAGGTCTTTGTCTTCGGTTTGAACTAATTCAATAGCCTGGACTTTTAAGTATTGGGCTCGACCATCTTTCCTTGCCCTATTAAGTTTTTTGAAGAATTCTTCTTGGTCAGTTTGTGTCCATGATTTACGTCTATACCAATCTGTCATGAGGTTTGTGTCTATACTTTGAATTGGAAACGGCGTCACCAAAAAATTACTGCCAACTCATAAATATACGCAAGTTTTGCAGTAGTTTTTGTATTTATTTGAACTTTTACAATTAATTGTTGCACTTTTTATGTTATACTTTCTGCATAAATAAATTAGGTAAAAAGATGCTTGGGCTTTAAACAGGCATCATTTTCTTAAAGATCTGAACTCCCACAAGTAAGTACCAGCATTTTCTGGTTATCTTCAAACTGGCGGCGGATACAAGGGCGCTTGACCTTTCGCAGGGCTATCCTAGCTTCGACTGCTCGCCCGAGTTAGGTTGCTCTTTTGTGACCCCATTATGGCGCAATTGGCGCAATTATGGCGCAATTCAAAATTCATAAAAGGCACCTGCTCCTTTTATTTTAGGATGTTTGAAAACACCTTTTTCGACTAACTCTTTTAAATCCCTTGTTGCAGTACTTCTACCGACATCGAATAACCTCTGAAATTCAGCATTAGTAATCTTCTGATTCTCCTTTACAAACTGCACTGCCTTTATTTGCCGCTCATTCAAGCCGAGCTTTTTTAGTTGTTCCTCATTGAGGTGGTCCTTGTAAAGCGACACCAGCACACCCCCATCCATGGGTTGTATTGCGGGCTCGGGTAGACCTGCTTCCTTACAGGAGTTATAAATCTTTAGGGTACCCCGGCCCCATGTGTCAATATAACCCGCTTTGAAGCATGCATCGGCAATGATGAGGTTGCGGGGACGGGAGCTGTGGGTTCTTTTTAGGGCCTCAGCGTCCAGGCCTTCGGGCAGGCTGCCTTCATTCCAGAGGGTAAGCTTGTGGTCATATACACGTAGCTGAACGGAGCTTCCCATGTAGTTGCGGTGGACCAGCGCATTGAGTAACATCTCCCGAATGGCTGCTACCGGATATTCTCCCCGTTCGACGCGCTGCAAGCCCATAAAGTCAATCTGTCTGGTGAGAAACTTTCGGTTGAGCTGCTCCGGAATAGTCCGGAATAGCTGGATTAAGTTGCCTTCTTCGACTTCCTGAAACGTCAGATCTTCATCCTTGCCCGTGAAGCGGCCTATCTTGACCAGTACATTTGGGTAGAACCTATTCGGATCTTTGCCAAAGAGTATAATTGCTGCTCGTTTAATCTTATCGCCCTGGACAAGCCGCAGCTTATCCAGTATTTCCAAAGTTGATAAGCCGCTCACATCCGGCATCCGGCCACTTGTTCCGGCATCGTAAAGGAATTGTCTGATACTCGTTTCATCAATATCCGCCAGGGTGGCACTTTCTTCCACTACATCATCCCAGGTTTTGCCCGTTTTTCGGAGCAGGAAATCATTAAGTTCGTTTCCTGTCAACTCTACCTTAGTACTTCCGGAACGGTAGTAGTACCGGCCCCTCAGTGAGACCGGGACGGAATACGGTTTGGTAATGATTTCAATAAAATTCAATCCATTCTCACTTTGCAGGTTTACATCACAAACTATGCCCAGCACATCCCTGATCTTTGTAGGCAGGGTTTCCAAAAGTTCTCTTGCGTCAGGTAGGCCTACGGTCTGTCCCTCATCATTTTTACCGATATAGATCGTACCACCATGAGCATTGGCAAAGCCACATATCCATTTCAGGTAGTCATTGTGCCAGGAGCTCTTCCATTCGACGTTCTGGCTTTCTGCGGTCATTGTATGCTAGTTTGGGGGTAAGTACGGCCTAATTCAAGAGGTAAGATAGCAGTTTGGTTTTTCATAATAAATGCCTCCCACCAAAAATGTAATCTTGAGTATCTTTGCAGACTGACCAGGTACGAGCGGAGCTAAAGTGGCCTCAGGCTCTTCGGAGTAAAACAACCCCTGGTAGTACCTGCTTAAGCTATTATCAGCAAAGGCGTATACGCAACCCATGGTGTTTCATGAAAGTACTTTTAGTGGAAGACGAAGAGCGGATGGTATCTTTTATCCGCAAAGGGATATCGGCCGAGGGGTACGAAGTCGACTTCGCCTTTGATGGGCGCACCGGTCTGTTGCTGTTTCGGAAAGAGCCTTATCAATAAATCATGCTGTATTTGGTGGTGGATGGAGTAATCAATAATTGACTTTACTTTTCCCTATCTTCGCTTTCCGTACAAGTACCTTAATCAACCCGAACATGCCAACTCAGTCCGCGCTCCGGCTCCAGTCCAAACTCCCTAATGTAGGTACCACTATCTTTACGGTCATGTCCAAACTGGCGGCGGATGTGGGGGCGCTGAATCTATCACAGGGCTTTCCGAGCTTTGACTGCTCGCCGGAGCTGGTGGAGCTGGTGAACCAATACATGAAAAAGGGTTTCAACCAGTACGCGCCCATGAGCGGGGTACCGGCGTTGCGGGAGTCGCTGGCGCAGAAAACCTACGACCACTACGGCCTGGCCTACCACCCCGAGCAGGAGGTGACCATTGTGTCGGGGGCGACGGAGGCGATCTACGCGGCGGTGACGGCGGTGGTGCGGCCGGGCGACGAAGTACTAGTATTTGAACCGGCCTACGACAGCTACGTGCCGGCCATTGAGCTGAGCGGCGGCGTACCGGTATATATTACCCTCACGCCCGCCAATGGGTACCAGATCGACTGGGAGGAGGTACGGCAGAAAGTGACTGATAAGACCCGGTTGATCATGATTAATACGCCCCACAACCCCATCGGAAAGGTACTGACGCGGGAGGATTTGGACCAGTTGGAGGCCCTGGTGCGGGGAACGGATATACTGCTGGTGAGCGATGAGGTGTACGAGCATATTGTGTTTGACGGGCAGCGGCACCAGTCGCTCCTATCGCATCCGGTACTGCAGGAGCGGACGTTTATCTGCGGCTCGTTTGGCAAGACCTACCACGTGACGGGCTGGAAAATCGGGTACTGTCTGGCACCGAAGGAACTGTCGGCAGAGTTTCGGAAAATACACCAGTTCGTGACATTCAGTACCATGACGCCCATGCAGTACGCCCTGGCCGATTTTCTGAAAAAGCCGGAGTACTACCTCGAACTTTCCGATTTTTACCAGCGCAAGCGTGACCTTTTTCTGGAAGCCATCAAGGATTCCCGATTCCAGTTTACGCCTTCACAGGGTACCTTCTTCCAGACGGTATACTACGGCGATATGACGCAGGAATATGATTACGATCTGGCGGTGCGGTGGACGAAGGAGATTGGTGTAGCGTCCATACCGGTGTCGGTATTCTATAACCAGAAGAACGACTATAAGGTACTTCGTTTCTGTTTTGCCAAGGATGATGAAACGTTAAAGCGGGCGGGGGAGTTATTGAGTAGGTTGTAGGGAGCAAATAGGTGTTAGCTGTAAGCCGTTAGCTTTTAGCTTTCCTTTACTGTAGGCCTATGTTCCTTACCATGGCTAGTGTCCCCACGAGCCTTTGCTAGTAAAGGGCTTGGCGCCTATATACTAAGGCCATAGATGAGCTTAATTAAGTTAAGAGTAAGAGCAAAGGGGAGTACTCCGTTCATGTAATTCTATAAGCCTCTGTGGTTATAATTTATTAACCTTATCAATGCGTTTACTTATAAAAATTGTAGCAGGCCTTTTGGGCACTGCTCTTGTACTCACACTAGTTGTCCTCCTTTTCATGCAGCAGAAACAATTTGGAAAAGCGCCTTCCGGCGCGCGCCTCGAACGCATTCAAAAATCTCCCAACTACCGCGACGGCGCCTTCCAGAACCAAAGCCCCACGCCCGACCTGGCCGAAGGCGTTACTTACTGGGACATCCTGAAAAGCTACATGAAGAAAGTGGAGGGAAAAGAGCCGCTGGATTCACTACCCTCGGTTAGTACAAATCTAAAAAACATAGAGTCTGAGCAGCCGACAGTGGTGTGGCTGGGGCACTCGTCCTACTTTATCCGGCTGGCTGGTAAGAATATCCTGGTAGATCCGGTACTGAGCGGCTACGCTTCGCCGGTCCAATTCTTCGGCAAAAACTACCCCGGCAGCAATGTGTACTCGGTGGAAGACTTTCCGGACATAGACCTGCTGCTGCTGACCCACGACCACTATGACCACCTCGACCACTCTACACTAGTGAAGCTACTGTCTAAGGTAAAACAGGTAGTAACGGGACTGGGCGTGGGGGCGCACCTGGAGCACTGGGGGTACCCGGCTGAAAAACTAACCGAGCTGGACTGGAACGAGGAAAAGCAGCTGGATGATTCGCTATGGATTATTTCGGCACCAGCGCGGCACTTCTCCGGCCGAAAATTCAAGCGGAATCAAACGCTTTGGTCCTCCTTCATTCTGGAAGCTCCGCAGCATAAAATCTACGTCGGCGGCGACTCGGGCTATGATAAGCACTTTAAAGAGATAGGGGAGAAGCACGGTCCCTTTGACCTGGCCATCCTGGAAAACGGTCAGTACAACGCTTATTGGAAGTACATCCACATGATGCCCGAAGAAACGGTACAAGCCGCGCAGGAGCTACGGGCCAAGGTACTGCTACCGGTACACTGGGGGAAATTCACGCTGGCCCTGCACCCCTGGACGGAGCCCATTGAGCGGGTGACGAAGCGGGCGCATGAAGTAGGGCTCCCCATAGCTACTCCGCAGATTGGCGAACCGGTAGTACTGGGGCAGCCACTGCCGGATAAGGCGTGGTGGAGGTAACCTCATCCCCCGGCCCCTTCTCCTCAAAGGAGAAGGGGAGCCTGTACTTCTCTTATAGCCCTTCTCCTTGAAGGAGAAGGGTTGGGACGGTCCGCCGCCGCGATGAGGTAGTTACTTCACAATCACCCCATCGGCCACAAAAGCCAGTTCATTTTTGGGCTCGGTGATCTTGGCAATTTCTTCCTTGCTCTTGCCGGCGTCTTCGGCGTAGTGGCGTAGCTCCGAAACCGGCGTTACGCTCTTTTTGGCTTCTCCTTCAAATACCACTGTTTTACCAGCAATGTCTTTGGGTACAAAAAAACCGTAGTCTTTAAAGGTCACGCGCATGCTTTCGCCGTTGTCCATCTTTACCTTCATCCAGCAGCCCTTGGCCTGGCATACCGACTCAACAGTACCCGTTACTTTCGTTTTCATTGCTTCTTTAGTACCCATTTTAGTGGGTAAAGCAGCGGCCGTAACGGCTCCGCTGTCGCTGATTTTCTTGCCAAAGTGCTCCTGCGCCTGGGCGTAGCCGACCAGGGAGAGGCAGAGAAGTAGGGTAAGCAGGTTTTTCATAGGTATTAGCTGTTAGGTTGTTAGCTACTAGTTTGAAGCTATTTATTTTCAATAACACATATAATAGGAAAATAGCCCACGCAGCGGCGCAAAATTTTGCGTCTCTGCAAATAATTACTCAAGTACCTGTACCCAGCCCTTGCAACGGCTTCCCCCTGGGGTGGTGATTTCGTACAGGTAGGTACCATTGGTCACGTTGGCACCCCAGTCATTTTTATAGTCTTCCGAGCGCAGCAGGCGCTTGCCCCAGCGGTTATAGATTTCCAGCGCCGAGTTAGCCACCGGTACCACAAAGGTATCGTTTTTACCGTCGCCGTTGGGCGTAATGACGTTGGGTAAAATCAGCGGCGGCTCGGCCACCAGGTTTTTGGAAACGGACAAGGCGCAACCCGCCTTGTTATATACCGTCAGGGTGACGGTATAGGTACCAGCGGGGTCATACACCAGGCTCTCCACGTTTTGGGAATTGAAGCCGGTGCCGGTACCCACGTTCCACTCATAACGCTCGGCGTTGCTGGTCTGGTTCAGGAACTGGTAGGTGACAGGCTCGTTACAGGCCGCTCCCGAGCGACTGATCTCAAAGGCAGGTTCGTGGGTCCGGTCTACCTGTATGGTCACCATTTTTTTAGGATGGCAGCCGTCGGCGTATTCACCTTCAACGAGGTAGGTGGTCGTCTTGGTAGGATTTACGGTAATTGAGGAGCCCGGAGTAGGGGCGGAGGCATTCTCAACGAACCAGTTGTACTTCACGGCCTTACCTGACGCCTTTAGTACTACCGCCTGCCCCGCGCAAACCAGCGTATCGGGCGACACCGCGAAGTCAGGTTTGTCATCGTTGATGGTGACGGTAATCTTTTTCTGGGGACGGCAGCCGTCGGCGTACTGGCCTTCGACGGTATAGGTAACCGTTTGCCCCGGTTTGGCCGTAACCCGGGTACCTACGGTGTCGCTCAGGGTAGCGGGAGGCGACCAGCGGTACTTCTGGGCAGAGCCACCCACATTCAGTACTACCAACTGTCCGGCGCAGATGGTGGTATCCTGGCTGGCGGTAAAGTCGGACTTGCTGTCGTCGATGGTAACGGTAACCTTTTTGGTGACCACGCAGCCCGATTCGTCCTTTACCTCCACCTGAAACTCGGTGGTTTGGGCTACGGTCGCAATCGGGTTGGTACTTGTCGGGTTGTTAAGTACCAGGGCGGGCGTCCATTTGTACTGCGTACCACCCGACACCTTGAGCGGTACCGGCGTATTTTTACAAACTGTCGTGTCGCCATCTACCAGTACATTCAGGCTTGTTACTTTTATTTTCTTTGTGGCAATATCCACGCGCTTGCAGGTGAGGCGGTTAAAGGCCTGTAGCGTAATGGTATATTCCCCGGCTTTCTCAAAGGTAAAATCCGATTGTTTGGCATCCCTTGAAAAACCGTTGCCATTGACCTGCCAGATGTATTCTACTCCCCCGACGCTGGTATTGACGAAGTTAAGCGCCAGGGGCGCGCAGCCCTGCACCACGTCTTTTTTGGTACCTTCGTACACATCGAAGTCGGCTTTGAGTAGGTCAATGTCAATTTTGAAGGCGGCGTTGTTGCAGTTGGGGCTCAGGTTGGTCTTCGACCAGGCTTGCGGGGTAGTGGGAAAACGGGTACCTCCGCAGGCGCAGGTAGCGTGGTAAATGACACCGTTTTTATTAAAACGACTGGTACCCCCGTCTACGTGGTCGCCGCGGTCGAGGTCGGGATTGGCGTGACTTACGCTGCCGAAGTAGGTACCATACAGGAGCGACTTAGCGCCGGTTTCCAGAATGGCTACGTAGAAGTTACTGCCGTTGGTGGTCTTTTGGAGGGCATCGGGAGTAATGGGCATGCCGTTGGTGCTGCTGGACTGATTATGGTTGGTCAGCACGTTGACGGCTCCGCCCCAACCCGCTATATAAATATTGCCGCACTCATTGACCAGAAAAGCCGTCGGGGAAATGTCAGGTACCCCGCGACCGGAGCCAATGACCGTCGAGAATATGGTGCGCGAAAGGGTGGGGTCAAGCGCGTGTACAAACTGCCCGCCGCGGTCATTGCTGTACACCCCGGAAGAAACCGGGTACTCGCCGCGGGTGAGGCCCAGCACGTGTACGTTGCCGCTCGGGTCCAGGTCGAGGAGGTAAGCGCCGTCGGCAGCCTCGGTACCCAGGTAGCTGACCTGTACCAGTTTTTTATCTTTAAAGTGGGCCACAAAAGCATCTTCTGAGCCTTTCAGCTGCCCCTGGTAGGCTCCAGGGTTGACAGCCAGGTCGGGGCTTTTGGTAATACCGGTAATGTATAGGTCGCCCGCAGGAGTAGGTTTCAGGGAAAAAGATGCGTCAAAATTGCTGCCACCAAAGTAGGTGCTCCACTGCAGGGTACCCAGGTCGGGTGATAGCTGCAACAGCACGGCATCCTGAAGGCCTTTAAGCTGACTTTGCACGGGGTTTTTCAGGGGAAAGTTTTCAGAATTACTAGAAGAAACCACCAGTACATTATCATCCTTATCCACCACTATTTCTCCCCGGAAGCTGTCGCCGTAGTTGCGGATTTCAACCGTATTGACACTACTGAGTCCGTCGTTGCCCTTGCCGCCTACGTAGGTTGAGCCAAGCAACTGTTTGCCATCTGAACTAAACCGGGCTACAAAAATATCGCTTCCGTTGGGCAGTTCAAGTCCGCTGATGGGGATGATTCCGGCTCCTCCGCCGTAGATGCGCTGAAAAGCTGACTGCGTCGTGGGCAGGTTAATGGACGAGGTAGTACCGTACACCAGCAGTTCGCCCTTGCTGTTGACGATAAGGCTGTTGGGAATATCGGTACTGCCGCCCCCCAGGAAAGTACCATAAAGGAGTTTGGTCCCATCCGGACTGAATTTCATCAGGGCTACGTCAACCTGACCACCAAACTGTACCTGGAAAGCGCCCGTCATGACCGGAAAACCGGCTCCGAATACGGTACCTCCCGAGTACAGGTGCCCGTCGGCGTCGTAGGTGGCGGTATGCCCCCAGTTGTCGGACTGCGCCCCCGAGTAGCTAGAGAAAATCAGTTCCGGGTCAATGGTCAGGGGCTGCGTGTGGTCGTAGTCTTTGGGTAGGGAAAAGCGGAGTTTTTTGTCTTCCAGAATAAACCGGCTTTCTACTTCCTGCGTACGCTGCTTAATTTCCTGAAAAGAGTAGGGTTTGGCTTCCTTAAACTGTCCGACGCTGGTCTCTACCACTACCTGGCCGTACTCGTTGGTCGAAAGGCCGGTGGCTCCTTCGTACCGCATCCGGATGCGCGAAGCGTCCGCGCCGGGCTGCACGATAAATTCGTATTTAAGGGTAGCCTGGTAGGCAAATATTTTAAGGTCAACGCCCGGGTACAGATTCTTGTAAAGTACTTCTCCAAAGGCAGAAACCTCACCCGCCCAGCGGCTGGGGTCGTTGCCGAGGAAATAACTGTAGCGACCGGGGTGGGGGTGCTGGCTGCTGTGGGTAACCGTGGGGCTGCTGCCTTCAAAGTGGACTTCAACCCCGTGGGCCCGTATGGTGGCCCGAGCCGCCGGTTGGCTCTCTTCCGGCAGGGGCGTGCTGGCGTGCCGGGCCGCAACCTGCCGGGCGTCGTAAAGGACGTAAACGAGCGATTGTTTTTTCAGGAATAAAAATCCGCCGGGTAGCTCGGCTCGGTACAGGACATCCTTATCCCACTGCCCCCGGTTCTGGACAAAACGCAGGCCTTCGGCTACTACCCCACCTACCGTACACCAGATTATCAAGCCAATAAGACCGAAACGTTGTAAACTTTTTTTCATAGAAAGCTATATTACTCAAACCGTTCTGCCAATTTACACAAGTAGACTTAAAAGCGGGGGAAAAGGTTGGAACTACTTCTGTTTGAACCCGGAAACCGAAATGATATTTTTACAGAACTCGTATTCCTGCGGCTGGTTGGACCCAATGACCACCAATTGCCGCTCGGTGAGGGGAACCACGTGGTCGAGGTACCACTGTACGCCCTGGGCGTCGAGATTGGAGGTAGGTTCGTCCAGAAATACCACCGGTACATCCGACTGAAACGCCAGCCCCAGCCGTACCCGCTGCTTCATACCCGACGAAAAATGCCGGATAATCTTGTTTCTGGCGTGTGACAGCTGCACAAATTCCTCAAAGTCGGCCGCCGAAAGACCATTTTTGAAAGGCTTGAACTTTTTGTGAAATTCCACGAGTTCGCGCAGCGTAAATTCCTCAATAACTTCCAGGTAGGGGGCCGCCAGTACTATGTACCTGTACCAATGGTCAGCCTCCAGTTCTTTTCCCTCCGCGGTCAGGTACTGTATGGTACCTTCGGAAACGGGTACGCTGCCGGTCAGGAGCTGGATGAGCGTAGACTTGCCGCTGCCGTTGGGGCCCACCAGGGTGTAGCTCTGGCCGGTGTGCAGGTTCAGGTCTACCCGCCTGACAATCCATTCCGTCACAAATTTTTTTCCGGCTTCTTTTGCTATGATTTGCACTTTAGGGGAAGGCTATGGTCAAAGTTCTGGAAATATTGGCACGAAGTTACGGAGAATCCTTATTTTAGACCGGTAAACCTAAACTAAGAATAGAACCCGGTATGAAAAACGGAAAAGAATGGCTCCTGGGAGCCGCTTTATTTGCCTCCTTTGGTGCCCTGGGACAGGCCCCGACGGAAAGTGTGTTGAAAGAACTGCGCCAGAACGAAATGAAGTACGGTGACGCGGCCCAACAGATCTGGAATTTTGCGGAGGTCGGGTACCAGGAGGAAAAAAGCTCTGCCCTGCTACAGAATATGCTCCGTCAGGAAGGATTTACCGTACAAGCGGGTGTAGCCGGTATCCCCACGGCCTTTGTAGCCACTTTTGGTCAGGGCCAGCCCGTTATTGGTATATTGGCCGAATATGACGCGCTGCCGGGACTCTCGCAGGAAGCAAAACCGACCCAGAAAGCACTGAAAGAAGGAGCCGCCGGACACGCCTGCGGGCACCACCTGTTCGGAGTAGGCTCGGTAGCCTCGGCTGTTGCCACCAAAAACTGGCTCGTAGCCAATAAGCACCCCGGTACTATCAAATTGTACGGTACCCCGGCCGAAGAAGGGGGTTCGGGAAAAGTATACATGGTACGGGAGGGACTGTTTGATGGGGTAGATGCGGTGCTGCACTGGCATCCCGGCTCCGACAACAGCGCGGCGGCCAGTTCGTCGCTGGCCAATATCTCGGCCAAGTTTCGTTTTCGGGGTGTAGCGGCCCACGCCGCCGCCTCACCGGAGCGGGGGCGCTCGGCGCTGGACGGGGTAGAGGCTATGAATTTTATGATCAACATGATGCGGGAGCATATACCCGCCGACGGCCGTATTCATTACATCATTACCAGCGGAGGCAAAGCCCCCAACGTAGTACCCGACTACGCCGAAGTATACTACTACGCCCGGCACCCCAACCGGGAGGTAGTAAAGGATATGTGGGCCCGGATGGTGAAGGCCTCGGAAGGGGCAGCCCTGGGTACGGGTACTTCGGTGGAGCACGAAATAATTGGCGGTGTACACGAGCTGCTACCGCTGGACGCCCTGGCCAAGGTGATGGATGCCAATCTGAGAAAAGTGGGAGGGATAAAGTATGATGAATCTGAACTGGCTTTTGCGCGGCAAATTCATCCTTCCTTTGGTCCCAATGCCCCCGCCATTAGTTCGGCGGCTACGGTGCAACCCTACGCCCTGGAACGTACCGGTATGGGGTCGACGGATGTGGGAGACGTAAGCTGGACGGTACCTACCGTGGGGCTGCGTACCGCTACCTGGGTACCGGGTACCGCCGCGCACAGCTGGCAGGCCGTGGCCGCCGGAGGTACCAGTATTGGCCGCAAAGGGATGCTGGTGGCCGCCCAGACCCTGGCGCTCACCGCCATTGATTTATTCCAGAACCCTAAACTACTAAGCGAGGCCAAAGCGGAGTTTGAGCAGAAGCGGGGCAAAAATTTTAAATACGAAGCTTTGCTGGGAAACCGTCCCCCGGCTTTGGACTACCGGAAGTAGTTTTCAGTGACCAATGATCAGGTACCAGTGACCAGTAATCAATGAGCACTATCTAATTTTTCGCAGATTAGGTACTTCTTTGTAGGTAGGAGGGTACACCAATCCTTAGTCTTTCGGAGAATGGGCCTGGTATAAAAAATAAAGAATCCGCTAAGACTACAATCATAGTACTTAGCGGATTCTTCAATTAGTATCTATCACTGCCAGCTCACTGGTAATTGATCATTGGTTATTGGTCACTGGTCATTGGTCATTGGTCACTGTTCTTCTCCGCTGCCGTTGACCTGAAGGGGACTTTTCATGATACCCCGTTCGGAAGAACGGATAAAGTGAACAATCTCGTCACGTTCGTCGGAGGCGGGTAGTTCCAGCTCGATGAGGTTGAGGGCATCAGCATTGTTAAGACCTTTCATATAAATGTACCGGTACACGTTCTGGATCTCGGTAATCTTTTCGCTGCTGTATCCGCGGCGGCGCAATCCTACCGAGTTAATACCGGCGTAGGATATGGGTTCGCGGGCGGCTTTGGTAAAAGGGGGTACATCCTTGCGTACCAGCGAGCCTCCCGATATAAAGGCGTGGGTACCAATCTTAACAAACTGATGCACGGCACTGATGGCGCTCACAATGGCCCAGTTGTCCACGTGAACGTGACCGGCCATCTGTACGTTGTTTCCAATGATACAACTATCGCCTATTACACAATCGTGCGCAATGTGGGCATAGGCCATAATAAGACAGTTGCTGCCTATTTCGGTCTTCCAGTGCTGTTCGGTACCGCGGCTGATGGTAGCGTATTCCCGGATGGTAGTATTGTCCCCGATGAGCGTCAGAGTGTACTCGTCGTTGTATTTAAGATCCTGCGGAATGGCCGAAATAACCGCTCCGGGGAAAATCCGGCAGTTTTTGCCAATGCGGGCGCCTTCGTTTATTACCGCGTGCGACCCCACCCAGGTACCTTCGTCTATTTCCACATCTTTATGGATCATAGCGAATGGTTCCACCACCACATTGCGGGCGATTTTGGCTTCGGGATGGATATATGCTAAGGGCTGTATCATTTTTTCTTAACAAGACTTGCTATCATGTCCGCTTCGCATACCAGTTGGCCGCTTACGTAGCCACGTCCGCTCATTTTTACAATGCCGCGCTTCATGGGGGAGGTAAATATGCACTTAAAAATGACCGTATCACCCGGTACCACATTACGGCGGAAGCGGCAATTTTCGATGCCAATCAGGTAGGGCCAGTAGTTTTCGGGATCGGGTACTGTACTCAGTACCAGTATTCCTCCCGTTTGTGCCATGGCTTCCAGCTGAAGTACGCCCGGCATAACCGGATTTCCGGGGAAGTGCCCCAGGAAAAACTGCTCATTCATGGTTACGTTCTTGGTACCTACCACACTCATTTCGTCCAGCGCGATAATCTTGTCAATCAACTGGAAGGGGTAGCGGTGGGGCAAAAGCTGGGCTATCTGGTTAATATCCAGCACGGGTGCCTTGTTAGGATCGTACTGGGGCAGGTCACCCTTTCCGGACTTTATCAGTTTCTTGATTTTGCGGGCCAGTTCTACGTTGGCGGCGTGCCCCGAGCGGGCCGCCAGGATCTGGGCCTTGAGCGGCCGGCCTATCAGCGCCAGGTCACCAATCAGGTCCAGCAGCTTGTGCCGGGCCATTTCGTTGGGGTAGTGCAGGTCAACGTTGTTCAGGATACCCTTGGTTTCGTTGACGCTCACCTGGGGCTTGTTGAGTAGCTTGGCGAGATTGTTCAATTCATCTTCCTGGACATCCCGGTCAACTATGACAATCGCGTTGGTCAGGTCGCCGCCCTTGATCAGGTTCTGCTTGTGCAGCATTTCCAGCTCGTGCAAAAAGCAGAAGGTACGACTGCGGGCAATATCCTGCTTAAACAGCCGGATGTCGTTCAGAGAAGCATGCTGGCTGCTGATTACCTTTGAATTATAATCGACCATCACCGTCAGGCGGTAGTCAGACAGGGGCAGCGCGGCCAGTTCTATATCTTTTTCCTCGTTCTTGTAGTGGACGTACTCCGGTACTTCAAAGTAGTTGCGGTAGGCATTCTGCTCTTCAATACCTGCCTCTTCCAGCGCGTCCACAAATTTTATCGAACTCCCATCCATAATGGGAGGCTCGGGGCCATCCAACTGGATCAGCACATTATCAATTTCTAAACCTACCAGCGCAGCCAGGGTATGCTCTACGGTGTGAATCCGGGCTCCGTTCTGTTCCAGGGTAGTACCGCGTGAAATATCTACTACATTGTCAACGTCGGCGTCTACGATGGGCTGACCGGGCAGGTCGACGCGTTGAAACTTATACCCATGATTGGCCGCAGCCGGTACGAAGGTCATCGTGGCCGTTACGCCCGTGTGCAGGCCTACGCCCGACACCGACACGGCTTTCCTGATGGTCTGTTGTTTTTCGTTCATTCGTGTTGTATAAAACTACAATCTTTAACTATGGTAGAGGGTATCTAGCCCTATTTTTCGGAATGCTGATGAGATCGTTCGAGTTCCAGGAGGCGCTTTTCCAGGTCGGGCAGGCGTTTTAAAGCGGCCAGTGCGCGTAAGTGTGAGCTTAAGTCATAAGCGGGAGAGCCACTCAGGGACACCCCTTCGGTTTTTATAGTTTTTCCCAGACCCGACTGGGCACCTATTTTGGTTCGGTTGGCCAGCGTCAGGTGACCGGCTATGCCTACCTGCCCGCCTATGACGCACTGCTCCCCGATCCTGGTCGAGCCGGATACGCCGGCCTGCGCCGCAATGACAGTATTTTTGCCCACTTCCACGTTATGCGCTAACTGCACGTGGTTGTCGAGTTTTACACCCTGCCGGATAATGGTAGAACCCATGGTCGCGCAGTCAATGGTGGTGTTGGCTCCTACCCGTACGTCATCTTCCAGTACCACATTTCCCAGTTGCGGAATGGTCTTGTAAGAGCCGTCGGGCTGGGGGGCAAAACCAAATCCATCGCTCCCGATGACGGCATTGGCAAAGATAGTGCAATTCCGCCCGATTACCGTGCGGGCATAAATGCGTACGCCCGGATGAATCACCGTATTATCACCAATACTGACTCCATCCCCAATGTAAGTATTAGGGTAAATCTTGACGTTGTTACCTAACCGGCAGTTGTTTCCAATATAGGAAAAAGCGCCCCGGTAGCCTCCTTGGCCCATGCTGCTGCCTTCGCCCAGATGGCTGGGCTGCTCTACCCCCTGCTTTCCCTGAGCGGTCAGCTTCTGGTATTGTTCGAGCAGTTGGGTAAAGGCTAAGTAGGCGTTACCGACATAAATAAGGGACGAAGCCACCGCCTGGCGGGGCTCAAAGCCATTATTTACAATAACGGCGGTAGAGCGGGTACTATAGAGGTACTGTTCGTACTTTGGGTTGGCTAAAAAAGAGATACAACCGGGCTGCCCTTCCTCGATTTTAGCTGCCGAACGGATCAGGGCGTTTTCATCACCTACTACGGTTCCGTTAAGCATCCGGGCTATATCCCTGACAGTAAATTCCATACAATTCTTGCTGATTGTGGTGTTGCCGTTAAGTAGGATCTAATACAAAGCAAAAGAGGGGACTTCGGCTGCATAGCACTGATTGAACGGCATAGCTATTGCCGCAAAGATACATTTTTAGCCCAACATACGTAATACTTCCGGACAATCTTACTTAACGCTTTTATGGTAGGCAGGTCCGAAGCCTCGGTGATATTCACTACATTACCGTTTTTTAGTTTTATCTTAATTTGTTCACCTTCTTCCACATAGGCCGCGTTGGTGGTCTGGCCCTCCACCAGGAAGTACGAGAGCTGGTCTTCGGGTATGCCCTTCCGCAACAAGTCTTCGCGCAGGGGAGCTACCACGTTTTCTTCGGAAGGCTGCGTCAGGAACAGAACCTTGAACAGCCGCCGGTTGAGCAGCATGGTACACAGCACCGAAAGAACGGGGTCATTGTGCTGGGCCCACACTTTTACCGAAGTCCAGATGTCGTAGTCATCGAGCCGGATAAAGGCCAGCAGGTAGTCGGGTCGGCTCACAAAGTCATCAAATGTCAGCTTGTTTTTCAGGAAAAGAGCCAGGCTCGGCGTAGCAAATACCGTTTGTCCCTCCTGGGTCAGCTGGCGGGCGCGACGGATAATCTGCGAGAGCATGGCCTCGGCGCAAAGGGAGGTCTTGTGCAGGTATACCTGCCAGTACATCAGGCGGCGGGAGTTCAGGAAATTCTCAATACTAAGTACCCCTTTTTCTTCCACCACCAGCCGGTCATTGCTCAGGTCCAGCATTTTGATGAGGCGGTCGGCTCCGATGGCCCCCTCGGTAACGCCGGTATAGAAGCAGTCGCGGTTGAGGTAGTCCATGCGGTCCATGTCCAGCTGACTGGAAATCATCTGGTGAAAAAACGGACGCGGGTAGGTACCCTCGAACATCTGGATGGCCAGGTCGAGGCGGTCGCCCAACTGGCGGTTGAGGTCGTGCATCATCAGCAGCGAAACCTGCTCGTGCGCCACCTCCGACAGCAGGGTACTTTCCAGTACGTGGGAAAAAGGGCCGTGCCCAATGTCGTGCAGCAGTATCGCCGCCTGGGCGGCTTCGCATTCGGCCTCCCGGATCAGGTGGCCTTTGTTCTGGAGAGTACTCAGCGCCTGTCCCATCAGGTGCATGGCCCCCAGGGCGTGGTGAAAGCGGGTATGCAGCGCGCCCGGATACACATACTCCGCAATGCCCAGCTGCTTTATACGACGCAACCGCTGAAAGTACGGGTGCTCTACCAGGTCAAACAGTAAACCGGAGGGAATGGTGATAAAGCCGTAGACCGGATCGTTGACTATCTTTCGTTTATTCAAAGCAGTTTTTTTGCAAAAATAATAAACCAGGCGCTGACCCCGCTATTTATTATCCAAAGATGCTTTGCAGATTTAGAACGAATGCCTAATTTTGTACCTCAAACTCGTCAGGAGTTGGGCCTATAGCTCATTCGGTTAGAGCAACTGACTCATAATCAGTAGGTGCCTGGTTCGATCCCAGGTGGGCCCACGTTGAAAATCAAGCACTTAACAATTTATTGCTAAGTGCTTTTTTTCTTTGTGCATTACAATGTGCATTGCATCTACGCCGGATAAAGTAAAACAGGGCTATAATGAAGAATCCTTTAAGGTAATTTTTCTGCTGCGGATAACGGCAGCATGTAAGAAAGAGGGGAATGTTACGCCTGTCCCTGAGATTGAAAGTATCCACCTTAGCCTTGGCAACCCTACTGCCGCCAAAGCTGATACCACTACACCTGATAATTACCTGATGCTAAAAGAGGAGTACGCCCTTTCCTACAATCGTAGCAAGCGGCATGCGAATTGGGTAGCCTGGGAGCTTTCGAATGATTGGATTGGTAGTAGCGATAGGCAAGACAACTTTCGTCCGAACCCGGCGCTTCCTGCTGGCTGGTACCGGGTTGTGATAAGCGACTACACCAATAGCGGATTTGATGGGGGGCACCTCTGCCCATCAGCAGACCGAACCAATTCCGATCAGAGCAACGCTGCTACCTTCCTGATGACAAACATCATCCCGCAGGCTCCGCAGCTTAATAGAGAGGCGTGGGCGCGTTTGGAAGACTATTGCCGGGACTTAGTAGGCAAGGGGTATAGATTGTTTATTGTGGCGGGTGTATACGGCACAGGCGGGGAAGGGAGCGCCGGGAGTAAGAACACCATCCGGAATAGTATCAATGTTCCGGCTCGAAACTATAAGGTCATCGTGGCTATCCCTGGCGGTGGAGGTATAGAGCAAATCAATGCCTCTACCCCAGTTATTGCGGTGGATTTTCCTAACGTAGCTAGTGCGGTCAATAATAAGAGCTGGGGTAGCTTTGTGACTACGCCGGGAGCCATAGAGAAGGCGGCAGGGGTGGACTTCTTTACGTATCTGCCTGTTCAGGTAAGTAAGGCACTGGAGGCGGCCCGCTTTGATCCTACCTCAACAGTACTATTGTGAATATCATTCATGGCAGACTTTTATTTATTTCCTAGAAGTAGACAATAGAGTATAGAATCAAGAGCATCATCTTATTGACATAACTACCTATACCTAGCTCTCCTCAGATATTGATTGCCATTTAACCGCCTTTTATGGAGATTCATGTATTATTTATTGACAATTAAAATAGTTGTAGAGAAACTTGGAACATCTTTTGATGTTATCTAATAAGTAGATCATTAAAAAATCATTTGATTTTATAAACTATGCAACCCAAAAAGGCCAGGACCCAAAGGAATAGCAAACCTGAAAAGGAAAAAATATCTAACCTTGTGGCCGAATCATTTAAAAATCCTGACATACTAAAATTGTACATTAATGGGTTTATAAATGGGCATAGCCAGGCGGACATGTACATTCTCCTTATGCAGAATGGAGCCCCCCATAGTGTGCTTAATATGTCTTTTACAACCGCTAAATCGCTTCATGAGAGTTTAGGAGCATTGATTAGCGGTTTTGAGGCAAAAACCAATCATACAATAATGGTAATGCAGGATATCGCCAACTCGGCGCTTCCTGACGAAGAAACTTTTGAGATATGAACCCAATGGTTAAATTTATCGGTCCTAACAATGCTTTTGCATACATTGGGCCCTTGGAAAATAAGCCTGATTTAATACATAAGGCCATTGAAGATCTGAAAACACTTCAAGAGGGCTGGGATTATGGGCAAGGTGTTCCTGTGTCTGAGATGGTTGTTAATAAGGCAAAGCAAATATACTCTCTTGGCAAATTGCTAACACTTAAGGTGGAGGTAATGCCTAAAACGAATGGTGGGATTATACTGAACTTTTTTAAGTCAGTTGAATCTGATATTTTTTTAGAGGTGACTATAAATCCCGATTTATCACTTGACTATGTACTGGAAAGAGGAAAAGGACATGATTTTGAAACTCTTGAAGAAGACGAGAATGTCTTATTGCCATCATTGCATTCTAAACTAAATATGGTGTCTCGAGCCCAATGGAATTCATTAGAACCCTACACATTAGAAAATATTCAGTTTCAAAACAACGTTTTACTAGTGAATGCTTCACTAGCTATCACGGCGGGATATCCGTCTTCGATGCAAAATGCGCCGAGGAAACCTCATCAAGCATTTGCCAACACATAAAATGCTTCTATATCTCAACAGTTGCAACACCAATAATGTATTGGTTAATTGATGATGCGGAATTGAAGGCCGCAGAAGGCTTTGAGGGTGTAGAAATAGAACCGACCGAAAGTTCGTCAGGCGACAAGTGCCACTATGACATACGCAATGTTAAGGATAAAAAAGCGGGTAAATTCGCATCCGTATCCTTAAAAAAGAGTCTATTCATTTGTGATAAAGATTGTAAGGCTACACAAGTCACCGAAGAAGAGTATAGTAAAATAGGGGATATGTACGCCGATGGGGTTTCACCATAAGCCTACATATCCTAACACGTAGTCAATCCTCTATAGTAAATATTCGGTAGACTGATAACAACTCAGCTTTTCCTCATCCTCCTCAACCGGACAGCGCAATACAAATAACTCCTGATCAGCAAGCCCGAACGCCGCTGTAAACTGCTCTATAAAGCCATCGAACGTCCTGGCCACGATATGCACCCCGCCCGCCCTGGTTACGTGCGCAGCGGTCTTCTTTTGGGCTTCACTCATCCGGTCACGGCCGTACTTTACCTCTATCTGTAGGGAGCGTCCCTGGTACATACCCTGTACGTCGGTGGCGCCGGTCCGGGTAGTACCCGGTGTCCAGATTTCCCGGCCTTTTACCTTTCGCTTTACTCCCATGCTCTGTTGCCTGGTAGCGTACCCGCCGGTAAGGTTGAGGTAAGCCACGATTGCGGCCGTCAGAGCATTACTGGAGTTATCGCTGTACTTCTTAGCGTAGAAGCCCCGGGTTTGTGCCACGTTGGGGTATTTGGTCGCGTTGTACTGCTCTTTCAGGGTATTGAGCCGAGGCAGGTAGATAGAGGGAGCCTGGCGGGTTGTAAGTGTACCCATTGCCGTTACTTGTCTTCCAGGTATTTATCTAACAGCTCCGTCCACAGGTCCGGCCCGCTACTGCAATTATCCTCAATAGCTACCCTTAACGCTGTAACAGCGCAGAATACCTCTTCCGGGAAATCGGTTATACTTGTCCGCTGGCCCGTCCGGGAGTGGATGTAGCGGGCAATAAGCTCCTCGAGGCCCATGTCCCGAATAGCCAACAGGAGGTTTAGCTCGTTTAGCTCTAATTGGTCTCTGAATTTATCTGCCATAGTAGGTAGTGGTGTTTTACCTAAATATAGCAAATTCTACCTGATAATGGCCCATCATCGTAGATAATTTATCGCCAAAATATGGGTTTTCTTGGGTTTTTAAACTATCTTCCCTAAGGGTTTCGACCCTCTGTTAGCCCTCTGAACAAAACATGAAATACAATGGCTTTTGGTGTTAAGTATATCGCTACGTACAGGACCGTAATTGATGAAGAAAAAGAAATCCGCTTCTCAAAAGAGGGGTACGAAGGCGAGGTAATTGAGTGGAATACGGGTTCTACTCCGGTTTCGTATGAAAAGGGGGATAGTGACATGCTTTTTGAGAAGCCTATTGTGTCTTCGATTGTTACTATTCAGCTCAATGTACCTTACCAGCTGAACGTTACCGAGTTTCTTAGCGACCGTCAGGAGTGGCGGGTTGAGATTGTTAGCCGGGGGAGCGGGGTAACAGACTTCTCCGGATGGGTGGAACCCTATAATGGACATAAGCCTTATAATAAGCCACCCCATGAGGTAACACTTACTGCTTCCTGCGGCTTGTCCCACCTACGGAAGATCCGCTACAAGCCAACCATTACCAGCACGACCACCAAAAGCGCAATTGCCATTCTGCACGAGTGTCTGTTGCTGACGGGTCACGACTTCCCAATACTGGCCACCGTATTAACCCGGGAGAACTCTCTGGAACCCTCGGAGCGGGTACTTGATGAGGTAGGCTTTGACACTGACCGCTACTATAACGGGGAGCAACAACGCCTTTACGCCTATGATGTGTTAGAGGACATACTCAACCACTTTAACGCTGAGCTGTTCCAATACAATCAGGAGTGGCGGATCAGGTCCCTATCAGATTTAGCTCAGGGAGCGAGCGCCTACATTGCCTACGTAAACGGGGTATACAGCCACACACCGCTTCTTAACCCACCTATGGTTTACCAGGTGAACGGGGCCGCTCCTGTCGCTCTTTCTATGGATGGTGGCGTTATCGGAGTATTGCCTCCGGTGAAGCGATACAAGGCAGTGGCCAACCTGGCCCCCTACGCTAACATGATGCCGAACGGGGAGCTGCGTCACACATCCGCAGGGGCTTTTGTCGGATGGACTAATGTAGGGGAGGTACCCAGCGGGGTACAGATTAGCAGCAACCCAGCTCTATTACCTAACTTCCTGCGGTTGGACGGGAGTATAAAGTTTAGTGACGTAGTGTACGAGTTTAAGCACACCCTTTCCAATAAGACTACCTATACCTATCTATACCAGCCAACAAAGTACTTTAAATCCCCTCCCGTCTTCTTTGGGCGCTACACTAAGAAGCTGACCATAAAGGGCTCGTATTCTACCTCAGCGCCTATTGATGGCGATTTTATAGAGGTAATTATGGGCATTCGTGCGACTACTGCGGATGGTACACAAGAGCGTTGGTTAGATGTTGAGGGAGTTTGGCGCAAAGAGTGGCGCTGCGTTAAGTTTCCCCCTTCTGTACTTACTTCGAGCCGCGATGGGGTCAGCACTGAGCCGGGAACGATAGAGGTTGAGGTAGATACCGGTATTCTGAATATTGCTCATAACATCCGCCAGCTCCAGACTTTGGGGATAACTCCACCTTTATACACAAATCTGGAAATCAGGCTTTATCAGGTACTTAACAAGGTAGCCCGTGGTTCAGGTCCGTTTGTGAAGTGGTACGGTTTCAGAGCGCAGCCTGTCAGGGAGGCAGAGGATAACGAGTACGAGCTTACCCTACAGACTGAGAGCGTACTGGAAGACGAAGGGGAGTCGGTAGAGCTAATGACAGCTGACTATTTGCCTGGCTTTACGGGTACTATGGTGTTAACCGATACGGGAGCGCCTACCAGTAGTTGGAAGCGACACAACCGCACAGAAGCCAATGGTATCATGTGGCTGATGTTGGCTGACCGCCTGGCCATGCTACACCAACCTATGAAGATGGTAGAGTGTGACATCGTGGTAAAGAGCGGATTCAACCCTTCCTTTTTAAATCTGCTCCGGTTCGCTGATCAGGGAGAGGGTACGGACCTCTATAAGGTAACGCGGTGGGAGTGGACTGATCACCTGCGAAGGGCAAGGGTAACGGCGGTAGAGCTACGCTACCTTGAGACAACCCTAACGAAAGTAACGAAGGTACGCGACTCTACCCGGCCAAGCCGGAACGGCCGTATACTAATAGACGAAGAGGGAGGGGGCGGTGTAGTACTGCCATCGGAGGAACCGGACGCGGGTAGTGTCCCGTCAGGCAGGATGGGGGTTGAGGAGGTTGAAACACTTGAAGCGGCTACCCTTATTACACAGTATCCATGGTTTGAAGGACTACCCACCTTGGATCTTAGGGAGGACTCGCTGTTTAGGGAAACAATAGACCTTACCAGCTACCTGGCTACCACCAACCCACCGGAGCTTATTATTACCATAGAGGATATTCTTGATAAGCCTGATTGGTGTACGGTAACGACTAACGGGCTCGTAGTTACAATATCCTCCCGTAGCAGGGTGTTAAATGAGCTGCGCCTACCTAAACTGCTTTTATTCGGCACGATAGGTAACGTTCAAAGGTATCACATACTTTCCTTTCCTACCGATATTTTCCGTCGGGGACTCTCGGAGAGGGAGACGGAAATAAGAATGTTCCCTCACCTGATGACCCCCGCCGAAAAGATGCTTATTAGGAGATTTGGATGGCCCCGGGATTAGTAAGCATTGGTGTAGTGGAGGTGATTAAGGGGTGGGCCAAAAGGTTAACCCCTTATTTTACTGATCTGCGCTACATTGCGTACGGGTGTGTACCGTAAGGATAATGATAACCTCGTCCGGCTGTCTTACCCCACAGGTTAGAACGAGAGGTAAGTCTTTTTTACCTACCTCCCGTACCTACAATGATTGACACTGAAAACTAATTTTACCCGCCTTTGAATCCTTTTTTAGGAGTTTAGAAAACTTAGGGCGGTAGCGTAATTGCCTTTTACTAAGTTTTTAGTAAAAGGAGTAAACCCCCGCTTTTGGATGATCAGGAACCGGTTCTGTGAATGGTGAAGACTCCGTGGCGCTCTACTGCTTCTGTTCTTACCTGTGGCGGTGCCTGGGTGTTGCATGCACTTGTATCCTGCGGTAGCTGACTGGCCAGGGTTTCATCACTTACGCGGGTATAAGGGGCCGCCTCTTCAATCTTCTTCCAGCCCATTATTTCAATGGCGTAGTAAGGCTTGATACGAGCAACATTTATCAGGTAATTAGCAAACGTCTTCCTGGCCATGTGAAAGCTCATTTTCTTCTTTTTGACTCCAGCCGCCTTGGCGATCAGTTCCAGCAACTTGCCGGACGTGGGCAGATTAAAAGGGAGCATACCTAGTCCTCCATATTTTTCAATAACCTCCTCTACCTCCGCTCTCAGGGGTACCCGGTATTGTGTGCCGGTCTTCTTTCTCCTTCCCATCAGCATACGCCCCGCCCGTGTCTCTACTATTTCCCCGGGCTCAATAAAACGGGGGCTTCGTGCGTCTTCAATTTGCTTTTGCTGGGTTTTCGGATTTAGTAGTTCGTAATCTCCAATAGCAAGACCCGTAAAGCTACAGAAGTAAAAAGCATCCCTGATTTTCTCCGCCACGGGGTTGTCAGTCAAATCGAGTTCCCACCAGGCTTCCAGCTCGTGCGGCTCCAACCATATTGGATTAGGAGTTTTATCGATCCTTATCTTTTTCAGGTCTTCATAAGGGTTTTTGGCAGCGTACTTCTTTGCCACAGCATACTTGAGTGTCATATTGACTACCTGCATAACCCGGCCAACGAAACTCTTCTTTTTCCCCTCTTCCAGCATACATAACTGTATTTGCTCTATGTGGTCTGTCTCGTAATAGCTGATCGGCATGGCGCTATAATCGAGCTTTTCAAGCACCTTCTGTACGGTCTTAAGGTTACGACCCCTTAAATCGTAGGTACCTTTGCTGATAAGAGACCCTACCACCTTAGATTGCTCAACCATAAAGGATTGAAATACATCCGGTAGTGTCCTGAAATTATAGGGTAGACCTGGGTTGTTAATTTGAAAAGAGACCTCCTCTATCACGCTTTTCAGGTCGTCCATGGTGAAAGCCTTACGTGTAATCATGCGGTCTTCAAAGACCCTTACCACTCCGTCGCTTACTCCCTGAATTAGCTTCTTGACGTCATGGTAGTGCCGACTCCCTGGTTTTGGCTCCTTGGCCTTCATATCAAATTCTTCCGCATACATCTCTATTGCCCTAATTGAAGAGGTCATTGCCTGACACTTTCCATTTAAAGGGAATTTTACACGAACATAGAGGGTGCCGCGCTTACCCTCAATTGAGGATGGGCGTACATAGAAGTACGATTGTATTTTGTTCTGTATCATTTTGTTTTAGTTTTTAGGTGGCAAAAATTAGTTCTGGGTCAGGTCCGTAATGGTGTTTTCCTTGAACTTTTCCAGTTCTCGTACCAGGTCGAGTAGCATCCGGTAGAGAAAAGCCTGATTGCCATTTTGGGTGGAATCGGTAGGCATATCCGAATTAGAGATGCTACCTGAGAACATAGCCCAAAGGGTGTTTTCTACCTCGGCAGAGCCTCCATAGTAGCTAAAAAACTCATTGATTAGTGCTTGCACTGTCTCCGGGTCCAGGCGGACGGGAGAGGCCAACCCGGATAGGTTGACGCGTTGTTTGGGAGTTGACATAGAGTTATTTGGACAGTTAATTTCATGCAACAAAAAACGGTGCTGCACTTGCCGTATGTCCAACCCACTCTAAGGGCCAAGGTCTTCAAACCTTGTACGGTAGTTACAACACCGTTCATCGGTGTATAAACAAGAAAGTATAGGCACAAAAAATGCCGACAATAAGTATTGCGGCCTCGCGGCCTTAGAGTGAATTGGACACTACAAAACTAAGAATTCTACTCAATATTCCAAGCGTCCCGCTACTCCACTGCCGCATTTTTATTATTCCAAAGTTGATGTATTTGGGGGTTTATCCTTCACGGCAATACACGAAAGGCCGGAGGTGAGGGTATACGGCATCTACAGCTTACCGTTAGATAAAATTTTCTGCTTCCTACGCTGCTTTCTTTTACCATTGGACTGAAATTGTTTACCTCACCTTAACCCACTCGCTATGAATGACAATACCAGCTCCTTTCGCGGTATGGTAGCCCTGATCATCGCTATTTTTGCTTTCTTTACTCCCCGCCTGTTTCTGTCTTTTATTCTGATAGGTATTGCCATATTTGCTATCCTGGGATTAGCCAAGGATAAAGTAAAGATTTATGCTGTGGCCGCCCTACTAATTGGAGGTTTCATCCTATACGCCGAATCCGTACGTCACGCCAGCGGAAGTAAAGTTTATGAAATAACATATCAGGTCGAGTGTGATGGTTGCGATGTGCGCTACACCAATGCTACCGGCGGGGATGTGAAGCTCGATAATCATGGCAACCTCTTTAAAAAACTAAGGGCTACCGGGGATACTTATATCAACCTCTCCGCCATGAACAGCTACGACACTAAAGGGGAGGTAACGGCCAGCGTCTACGTGAACGGTGTTCTTCTGAAAACAGAGACCGGATCTGGCAAGGGAGCGTTAGCTTATGTAAGTGTATTCCCGAAAGAAGTAGACGGGTTCTAACCCCCATTTTCCTTGTACATGGGGCATGGAGGCTGAAAAAGGTTCGTTATTCTGTTTTGCTTACGCAACATGTGCCATGAATCCGGAACCGTTACAATAGGTTTTAGCTTGATAGGTTGTAGCTAATAACGGCTATAACTAAAATCTATTTTTATGAATAAGTCAGAGCAATTATCGGAGATACAGAGGAGGCTATCTCTGATAGATTTTTACAGCACCAATGACTACACCACAAGCAATGTGTTACGCCTGATCGATGAGGCACTTTTTGTTTTAAAGCCCTTCCAAGATGAGGAGGCGAAGGAGATAGTTATGGGACTTTCTGAATGCCGCAGGACCCTCGCACAATCACCACTACTAAACGAACCAAAGCATACCCGTAAACCAACAGAGGCAGAGGCAGATGCTTATTACGAAGCAATTAATTTGATTGATAGAGCTGACCGCTACCAGTTTAATCAAGAATAGGCGGTTGCATACCCCCTACCCTGAATTTTAGCACAATACGAGCGAGGTTGGAGCATCGGTATACAACCGTCAGGTCTTAGACTTTTCGGGTACCCCTCCCCGGGGGTGGGTCAAAACTTCACGGCGCATCTTCTGTATACCGCAGCCCTAACCCTACGCGTACCGTGTCAGAATAGAGTAGGGGGGGTATCAAATGCAACCGCCCGTTTACTACCCTCCAATAAAGCACGTATTGTGCTAAAATGTGCGGCGGGGGGGGGTATGCAACGAGGCTATTTTCGATCTGAGTATACCGTTAGATAAATTTTTGTCTTTTAAATCAGAGGATTTTGGCCTTTCCTAAGCTAATTCTTTACATTAGACCTCTACTATTTCTCATACACTCAAACACTTCTACTATGGATTTCAAGGATCAAGTGCGTAAACTAAGCGACCGCGTAACAAAGCTTAAGGATAATATACTTACCGAAGAAGCCACTAAAAACGCCTTTATTATGCCCTTCTTACAGGTATTAGGGTATGATGTATTTAACCCCCTTGAGGTAGTGCCAGAGTACATTTGTGATATAGGAACCAAAAAAGGGGAAAAGATTGATTATGCTATTTTCCAGGACAATAATCCAGTAATACTGGTAGAATGTAAGCATTGGAAACAGAAGTTGGATATACATGATGGGCAGCTGCTCAGATACTTCCATGTATCCAAAGCAAAGTTCGCCCTTCTTACTAATGGTCTTGTTTATAGGTTTTACACTGACTTGATAGAGCTAAACAAGATGGATGAAAAGCCTTTCTTTGAGTTCAATCTTGAAGAAATTAAGGATGGGCAGATCGAAAAGTTGAAAGAGTTTCACAGGGAGTACTTTAATATTGATAGCCTTTATCAGTCTGCCAGTGAGCTAAAGTATACCAACGAAATCAGGAAGCTTGTACAGCAGGAATTTCACGAACCCAATGATGAGTTTGTAAGATATTTTGTGAAGCAAGTCTATCCCTCGGTTGTTACTGCCAAAGTTTTAGAAGGATTTCGCCCCCTGGTAAAACGTACAATAGCCAATCTTATTAATGATACCATAAACGATAGGTTGAAGTCAGCTATAACTACCGAAGCCGTACCGGTTCCGGCAAGTGGTGGAGAGGATGCAAAGCCTTCGGTAGAGACAGTAATATTACCCGCAAGCTTCAACGCTGCTCCTGAAAGAGATATAGTGACTACAGGGGAGGAATTAGAAGGGTTTTATATTGTTCGTTCTATACTTCGCCCCAACGTCCCTGCACAGCGCATTACTCATAGGGATGCGCTCTCCTACTTTGCCATCTTTCTGGATGACAACAACCGCCGTCCAATCTGCCGCCTATACCTGAATGGCCAGACAAAGAAGTACATAGGTACATTCGATGAGGACAAGAAGGAGACTAAGTCTGAAATTTCATCATTGGACGACATTTACAAATTCAGTAAGGAATTAGAGGGAGTCGCAGCCTCTTACCTTGAACTTCAAAAAAAGTAGTTGTTTATTTATCTCCAAACCTATTATAAGAATCCTTCAATTGAGTAATACTTTCCGGCCCGAATTGTAAAATCTATAAGAGCTGAAAAGTAGACCGCTGTGGGCCTATTTCTCATCAAACAAGGTTGGGTAGCCGTTCTGATTTATCTCAATTTGGTAGCGGGCACCTAACCAGTTTGTAAGTGTGTGAACGCCCGGCGGGAGTGGTTCTGGTTCCTCTTCGGCTGGCTGAGGCAAGCACACTGCGGCCTGTGTTTGTCCGATTCGATCGGCTATGTAATCAGCCATGTCGTAGCCGCTTTCCCGTTGCTTGTCCGTAATGGTGTGATCTTCTTCCAGCAAGGTAGATACCCGGAAACGGGCTATTTCTGCATACTGTTGCGCCTTTGCGGTCCATGCAGCAAACGCCCCTCCATCGGCTGATAAGTCCGGGTAGAGTACCACGTTCCGGCCCCGTAATGCTTGTAGTCTTTCCTGCGTCAGGTAAGACAGACTGCCCGTAGCCAAACAGACATACTGCTCAAAGAAGGGAGTAGCCATTACAGCCGTTTTAGGAGCCTCAAATAAAGCTACTGGTCTATCTGGGTACCTGTTCAGCAAGTGTTCCCCAAATAAGCAATCTACCCGCCCAGGCTGCTCTATGTAAGCATTAAGCCAGTCCGGTAACGCGTCGCCCTTCTGCTGGCATCGGTATCGAAGTACACTATGAATCCAGGTGGTGCAGCTCTTGCGTTCCCCTTCCCGTCCGGTATACTTGCGGGTATGCCCTGAGCTGTCAAACTGCTTTACCTGTCCTGCTCTGATTCGGCCTTGCTGGCTGATAAACCAAAATAGCGTATCTCCTTCCCAGCGTCCGGCAGAACCTATGTAGTAGGCCTCTATAAGCTGTTTTACTACCTCATCCGGGTAGAGGGTCAGGAGATAGGAGATAAACTGGTTCTGCTCAAAACCCGTGAGGCTGTCTTTAAATACCTCAACGGGTATATCTACTTTGGGTTTGGGTTGGGGCTTTGTGTAAGTTATTGACTTTGGCTTCCAGCTTATGTTCTCTCCCCGTTCCTTAGTATAGATCATCCTGGCGTACCCGTCTTTATAAGGGTTCAGGTGGTAGCCGCATTGATCGGCTCTATTACATCGGCCGTACTGCTCTGGAAGGGTTTCGCCTGTCTGGGTATCAATATAAGGTGAGAAGGAACGTTTAGCCCCGCAGTGAGAGTTAGGGCAGGTACCCCGGTCGCTGGGTGTCTTATAGGGCTTAAGCTGGAAGCGGTAGTCAGTAGGCATGAAAAAAAATGTTTTTCCCGGTTTCACTAAATTCACCAAATTCACTTTGGCGGCTGGCTTAAAGCAAGTCCAATTCCTTTTTGAACCTGAGTTTGCCATTCTCAATAATGGCGTAGTTGTCTTGTCCTATTGCTACGGAAGCCTTTCGGATCGCCCCATTAGGCATTATGAACTCAATGCTCGTAAATTTGATGTTGATCCGGGCGGGGCTAATTTCCTCTTCAATGGTTTCGGTTCGTATGTACTTAACAGAGGTTTGCATGGTGGTAGTTGGTTTTATTGAGGTAAAAGATTTCAGCGCCCACCCGGTGAAAAAGGTGAATCAGGTGAGCGCGCAAAAAACATTTTTTTTACAGGAGGGAAGAATCCTGTTTAAGGTATACCCGATTAATACGACCATCAACCAAAATCCCGGAGTTAATAAGCCGCTTCTTGAAATTCGTCTTCTGTACGGGCTTAAATCCGTCCTCAATACAGAAGGCCCGGTAATCGGTGTAGAGTTCTTTAAGGGCTCTCCACTGCTCCGGGCAGGAAGTATACCCGTTATCGTGCAGGAACATCTTCACACTATCGGATTCCAGCCGATACTGTTCAAGTTGCTTTTGTGCGGCCTCGCAATCGGTGAAGTGCCCCTTTTGCTCCAGGTACCGTTCTAATCCCTGCATTATCCAGTTAAAGACGCCTGGTAGTTCAGAATTGATAATCTTTACAGCCAGTCCCTTATCCTGCTTCCCTTCAGAAATGATTACATCAAAAGGGATGATAATGAATCGTCTAAAAAAAGCATTGGTCTGCTCTGTGTCTTTGGGAAGCTGGTTGCAGTTGAACATGAGTTTCGCGTAGTCCTCCATCATGTACGGCTGCTGATAAAGCTGCCGGGCTTCTATGGGTTCTCCTGAAATAAGAGCCTTAGCCTGATTAGGGTCAATCCGGGTACTCAGCTCACTTCCGTAGTTTATTAGCTTGTGGTCGATATTGGCCCTGGCTGAGCCGCCCCGCTCTACACTTGAAAGCGTTTCGAGAGAATACCCGGAAACATTCTCACTACCCCCAAAAACAGCGTAAGTCACTTCGTAGCATACTGACTTTCCGTTAGCCCCTTCCCCTAGCAACAAAAGGGCTTTCTCGGGCTTTAAGCTGCGATCCTTTACAAAAACATGCCCCAGAAACTCAGCTAAAACCATTTGGCGGGTAACATCAGGAAGTACTTCGTTGAGAAAGGCACTCCACTTTGGCGCGGTGGCTTTTGGGTCATAGGCAAAAGGCAGCTGATGAGTAAGGAAATCAGTAGGGTTAAAGCCCCGAAATATGTGCTTCCCTTTGTTTATTTCAAGCGTACCGTTCTGGAAGTTAATAAGTACCTGACCGTTGGTTGGTATTGGCCTTGATAACTGAGCGTCGGAGAAGAATTGTTCAAGTAGCAGCCGCTTAAAGGTTGCCTCTTTGGCATCAATCCAGTTAACGCCCATCTTTCGGGCTACTTTTCCCAAAAAGGATTCCAGTTCATCTTTGTCCAGCCGCTTCCAATAACATCCATTGTAGAGGTATACAAAGCCGTGGTTCTGGCAGAGGTTCCAGCGGTTGCGCTTGGCTACCTTTTGCAGCTCATCCACTACAATAACCTTCATCTGCTTCTGGTTAACTGTAAGCTTCCTGTCGTTAAGCTCTTCCAGCCTTTCGGCCTGTTCTGGGGTAAATGCCGGATTGGGTATCAGTTGGCCATCAGGCCCGGTGGTGTGCCTGGCATCCCGTAGCTCTTCCCGTTCCAAGGCTTCCGGGCAGGCTATGCGCAAAAAGTCAACCCGTGTTACCTCTTCCAGTAGGAGTTCCAGTATCTCGGCATGGCTTAAACTTCCTACTGCAAAGGCTTCCTGGTGTTTGGCGGCGTCTTCCTGAATCGTCTGACCAATACCGTCCATATCGAATTTAAATGAGGGTCTTAATTCCATATCAGAAGAGGGCGGTTTGAGTTGGCTTTGGGAACTTCGTTTGGTCGGTAGTCAAAAACTCCACCCATTCTCCTGTTATTCTACACTTACCCATTTTGGCAATGGCTACGTTATTATGGTCGGCTAAGGTCTTTACATACCGACATACATTTTGGATAGGTATTCCGGTATCAACGGCAACCATAAAGCGAGACGCGGTATTTGCCTTCAAATGGTCTCTTACCTTTTTTAATTGTGAGGCAGATTGTGTATCTTTATTAGGTCCTTGTCCGGGGGTAGGCTGTTGGTGATTGGGCGTCATCATTGCTTACCTCCTTTCTTATTTAAAGCGGCTCCATCTTCCAGGTAAGCAATAAGGTCCGACCGCTTAAAGTACAGCTTACCAAACCGCTTTACGTGCGGTATCTTCCGGATGTTCTGGTAAACAGTCTGCTGTGATACGTTGAGAGTCAACGCGGCATCCTTAATGCCCATGTACTCATCAGAAGCGGTGGCGTTAGTAGAAGGCGCCGAAAGGTAGGTGGCGAGCAACTGCTCGATTCCAGCCAGCCGTTCACCGAGGTTTTGAACGGCGCGGGGGAGTTGGTCAAATGTAGGTTGGTGCATCGTCTTTGCTTGTTAAATAGTGATAAGCAAAGGTGCAGTAGCCGAAAAAGGCTATCCGGTTAAATCCGGATTTAACCGGTTTCTTTCTATATTTCTTTATTCATCACCTCTTTCATGGTTTTCTAAATAGACTGAATAATCCTCTTTTGCTTTTTGAGTGCGGCATCCATCACCTCTTTCACATAGCAGTTGAATTAGGTTCTCAAAATCCTTAATCCGGGCTTTATGCTTCTTCCTGCCATTTACTCCAGTCCTATTTGACGGGTAATGATAGTATTCAATTACTTGCATTTGCTTATCTGTTAGGGGCATTTCATATTGACTTGCCAATTCTTTATAATCAATTTCATCTTTCAGGTAGTGGCAGAGTAGAGCAAAGACGTCTTGGTTTTTAATCTGCTGCTTTCCTATGCTATTGTCTGGACTTGGCTGTTTACTATCTTTCGGGTCCTGCTCATCCTCTTCATGGGGTATACCCATCTGCTCTTTCAAATACCACAATACCCATTTTACTGCCCCCTGCTTATACATCATAGCATCATGTAGATCCCAAAAAAAACTATCGGTGGTCTTTCCTTTGTCGAAGTTAGGGTCTTCTCCTACCCCAGTAGAGCGGGTAATAGGAATATTGAACAAGTGGAAGAACTTCCACTCAAAATCAAAAGAACTAAAATTGTCATTATTCCACTTCTCCCAGTACTCGAAAAGAACTTTCCACGCGTCATTGATATGTTTGTCAATCTGTTGTAGGCGCTTGATAATACGTAGTACTACCTCATCGGGAAGTAAGATTAATTCACTTAGTGTATGCTGTGCAATTTCATTGATGTAAACATCGTAGTCGCTGCTGTTTCCATTTTTTTTTGAACTATACTTACTGGCTCTGATAAGCATCTCAAGTGCATACTCCTCCCTCTTTTCATCGTATATTGGATTACCCCATCGATCATTCATCTGGTAATCTACTTCAATCGTTGTCGCTTCTTTTGTTAGCTGTTCAAAGTAGGAGGTTTTGTAGTTCATTTCGCCCTTATTTTTTCCGTGTTGTTAGTAGGTAATCTTTTCATTATGGCCCTTATAGCAGTGCTTCCAGGTACTTCCGGGTCTTCTCATCATCGAAGCTCCCCAGGTACGATTCAGTTGTTTTGATGTTAGTATGACCCAGGGACTGCGATATAAAAGCAAGTGGGGCCTCTGACTGGAGCAGGATCGTAGCAAAGGAGTGTCGGGCGGCATAGGTTGTTACCTCAGCAGTAATACCGACAGCTTTGGCAATCCGCTTGATATGGATATTGGTCACTTTCGTAACATTCTGAACCACCTTTAACTGACGGTCGGGAGTCATATCATTACTAAGGAACGGGAACACATAAGCGGTGCCAGAACGGGGCGTAGTTCCCCACCGTTCCAGGATAGCCATTGTTTCGACATTGAGTACTACTTTTACCTTTGTCTGGTTTCCCTTACGACTTCGTGAAGTCTTCTGACGTATAAAGGTTAATGTTTGCTCTTTCAGGTCAATATCCTTCCAGCGTAGTGTACAGATGTCGGCCATGTTCATCCCATTGCTGAGGTAGGAGAAAACCCATAGGTCACGGCCCCGCTGCTCCAAAGTTTCAGGCTTACATTCGTAGTTGATAATCTTTCGGACCTCCTCTTTACTTAAAGCTTTCTTGGTATTCTTTCCGGCAGGTATGACATACCGGTTCTTTCCGAACGGGTATTCGTCCCGGGAAACTACACCTGCTTCCATTGCATCGTTAAATACGGAACGGAGGTGACGGCAATAAATACCGACGGTGGTAGGGGTGGTACCTGTTGAGGCTTTTTTAGGGTCCTGTGCAGACTTGCCATGTGAAAGCATCCACTGTTCATACAAGGTCAGAAACTCATTTGTAACGTGCTTAAATTGTAGGGGTGGGGTAGGTGCAGGTTCTGCCCTTCTGGACCGTAGGGGGATTACGGGAAGCCCTAGTTCTTTACGGTCTTCATTGGTAAGAGATTCAATGAACCGGTTAAGAGATTTAGCTACCAGGCCGTAGTTAATGCCATTACTAACACGCCCCTGCCTCTTCATGTCCTCAGCTTTAAAATTAAGTGCTGCTATGAGGTCGCTGGCGTCCGTAGCCTGCTCCTCCTTACCGTAGCTGTCGAGTAGTTCTTTAAACCGATCAAAAGTAAAGTTGGCTCCAAGTTGCGCGGCAATGTTCCTGGCGACATGAACAACACCTAATGGCTTTCGGTCGTCGTACTTATCGGGCCGGTTCCATAGTGCTGACCACAGGCTTAGAAACTCCTCATCCTTAATCTTGCCGTCTGGCTTATCCCTTTCCGCGTTGTTCTTTAACCGCTCCCAGGTATCGGACTCAATTTTGAAGCCTGTGGCATAAAGACGCTGCTTACGCTCAAAAGTCAGATACAGCTTAATGGAATTATCGCCCCGCCTCTTGTCATGGAATAAAGTTACCGTTGCCGTCTTCATAATTAACCTTTGTGCATTACAATGTGCATTACAAAGTTAATGATTCAGCGCATAAAAGCAATAAAGATCAATAAATAGATTGGGTATAAATAGCTAATAGTCAGTAGATATACAAAGTATCAATAAAGGGATGATGAGAATCGAAAAAGCTATACCTACGACTCATAATCAGTAGGTGCCTGGTTCGATCCCAGGTGGGCCCACGTTGAAAAAGCCACTTACGCTTCGGTAGTAAGTGGCTTTTGTGTTTTTATATCTTCAATTTTGAAAGGTACCTGGAAAAATAATATATCCAGCCGCTAAACAGAAAAAGGCTTGTGAACCAGCACCTCAGTACCCTAAAATCCTACTTTTTGGAAATCCGGGGAATAAATCCAAAGTAGTCGTCAATGTAGTGGGCGAGCAGCAGACCGACAACAAAAAGGATGTAGCCGTCGACCAGAGGGGCCAGTGCATGTAGTGAAATATTCTGAAACCAGCACAGCAGCCGGAGTACCAGAAAAAGACCCGCCAGGAATAAGATAAACCTGATGGGTAAATGTAGAGAGGAGTGGTATTCGTTCATGAGGGTAACTAGCAAATCAATTACCCGATAAAATTACTAACCGGAAAGTAAACTTGGTTACTTCCCCCAATGATTTTTTTTCTTCCCCGCCCGGCGGTACCCCAAAAAGTTAAAACAGAAACAGGTACCTGTTTAGGTACCTGCTAATATATATTTTCTTCCCGTACCAGTGATCCATTGTAAAGAGCCTTGGGAAGCGGCTGCCTGAGTGGTACTTCGGTGGAGACGGGCGCGATCTTAGCTCAACGTTTTCACGTAGTAGTACTTCTTGGTGAGGTTTTCGAAAGGTTCAGCGGTATAGATAGTCTCCTTCTTCCCCGACCTGGTTTTCTGTACACTGTACTGACGAATAATGGCTATCGAGTTCATGGCTGTATCAATTTTGTATACCGATTAGACACATTCTATAAGCTATGGTTTAATACGGAATGGCTACTTCTCCGGGTTTTCTTACTAGTACAATTACCCTACCAAATAGGATATACCTATTAAATTTAATTTTTTTCTAAGCTGCTTTTAAGGCTATTCTAATGTCAGTATCTGAATTTTGTAATTCAGATACAAATGCCATGCTGTCATTTGATACCGGAAGAGAGAGCGAAGGCGTGGTTGTCGGGTAGCGTATTTATAATACAGCAGTTTACGAAACATAATTTGACTTATTCCTAAACCCCAAGTAGTACGCGTATGACTCCAATCAGCGTTGTTATTATTACTTACAACGAGGCTCATGTGCTGGCTCAAACGCTAAAGTCGGTTAGTTGGGCCGATGAAATTGTGGTAGTGGACTCAGGTAGTACCGACGGTACCATAAAGGTAGCTGAAGATGCGGGCGCGCGGGCTTACTACCGGGCTTTTGATGGGTACGGGAGTCAGAAATGCTACGCGGTAGCGAAGGCATCCCACGACTGGATTCTTTCAATTGATGCCGATGAAGTAGTATCTGCCGAATTGGCGGATGAAATACAAAGCCTGTTTCGGCAAGTACCCGACTGCCAGGGCTATACCTTCCCGATTTCGCTGGTTTACCTGGGGCGGTTACTTCGGTATTCGGGCGAATACAACAAACGGTTTCTTCGCTTATTTAACCGGCAGGCAGGTACCTTTACCAGAGACAGTGTTCACGAAAAAGTGCAGGTGAAGGGAAAAGTAAGTACCCTGTCTAACCGGGTGTATCATTATAGCTTTGAGAGCCTGGCGGAGCATCTTTTTAAGATAGACCGGTACTCTACCGCAGCGGCCGCGGGTTTGTATGCCCAGGGAAAGCGAGCCACCCGGCTCAAAGCCCTGCTGCGATTCCCGTTAACCTTTTTCAAGATTTACTTCCTGCGCCTGGGCATTCTGGATGGCTATGAAGGCTTTTTGTGGGCTTTCTATGTCTCTATATATACCATGACCAAATACACCAAGCTGGTTGAGCTGCATCAGCAGGCTTCCGTTGCTACTTCCCAACCACCCTATGTTCTGGAACTGGCTTTGGGGAAGTAGGGTACGGGTACTGATGTACCACAAGCTGGATGAGGGACGGTCCGACTTCCTGACCGTTACTACCGGGCAGTTTCGGAATCAGCTGAGCCTGCTGGCCGGGCGCGGTTACCAGTTTATTTCGCTGCAGGACTGGCTGGACCACATCCATCACGGCCTCATTCTGCCGGCTCGTCCGGTGTTGCTGACCTTTGATGACGCTTACGCGTCGGTACTATCGCACGCCTACCCACTGCTGAAAGAGTTTGGTGCCAAAGCGGCCATTTTTGTACCCACGGCCTACGTCGGGGCTTCCTCAAGCTGGGACAATCCGGCCGAACCTCTGCTATCGGCCGAGCAGTTACGAAATCTGGACCCACGGATTTTTCAGTTGGGCCTGCATACGCACCGGCACCTTAACTACCAGTACCTACGGCCCGACGAAATAGCGCAGGATCTTGACGCCAGCCTCCAATTTTTTAGAGCACATAATCTTTTGTTTGTCAGGGCGCTGGCGTACCCGTACGGGCGGCGTCCTGCCGACCCGAAAGTATACCAGCAGATGCTCCACCTGTTCAGGGAACACGCCATAGAAGCCGCCTTCCGGATTGGCAACCGGATCAATCCGGCTGTACCCCGTAACCTGTTTGAAATAAACCGGATTGATATCCGGGGTACTGATTCCCTGAGAACTTTTGCCAGAAAAGTCACTTACGGACGCCTGTTTTAAAACTTTCCTTTTTGTAAAGAGGAAGAAAATATTTCGTAGTACCTGTTAAACCTGAAGTATACCATGAGTCAATTTTTTCAAACCGCCGAAGACCTTTTCAAGCGGAAAGTATTACGCCAGGACCGCGACCGCTGGAACTACCAGTATAGCCAGGGGAAATGGACAACCCTGGGCGACATAAATGAGCTGGCGCGGTTCAGTGTCATTGCAGGTTACGCGCAGTACCTGAAGCCCAACGGGAAAATCCTGGAGATAGGGGCGGGGGAAGGGTACCTGCAGCAGCGATTCGATAAAACCAAGTATAGCCTGTACTACTCGACGGATGTATCGGATGTGGCCATTGAAAGGGGGAAGAAAAACGAGGATGAGAAAACGAAGTACCTGGTGGCGGACATGAATCTCTACGAGCCGGATACTACCTTCGACTGCATTATCATTAACGAAGCCATTTACTACGCCAAGTCGGTGGAGGCGGTTCTGGATCGTTTCAACCTCTACCTGGTCGAAGGCGGGATTTTTATTGTAAGTATAAACGGGGACGAGCGTAACGCCAACTGGCACCGGATGATGGACCAATGCACCTATCCAAAATTAGACAAAACCACCGTTAGCGCTACTCGGAATACCTTCACAATTACTGTATTGGGAAAGAAGTGAAAAGGCATTGACTGATTATATAAATGGGGATTAACCCATTGAAAGTTAGTTGATTAATTGTGTTACATAGTATCGATATACCCTGGATTTTTGAAATTATTCCAGGGTATATTTTGTTTTTTATATAGACAAAAACCGACCACTAAGTCGTATTAATACAACCAGCTATGAAAGATAAAATGCCAGTAAACAGAACAGAATTATTTACAACGGCCTGGGCCATCCGGCCGGAATGTACCAGTTTTGCGGAAGCCCTTCGTAAAGCCTGGGCGTCGCACAAATTGCGGGTGGCCATGAACGAAGGCATAGTAGCCTTTTTGTACAAAAAGAAAGACGGCTCGTTTCGGCCAGCGGCAGGTACCCTTCAGCTGAACCTGCTATCGAAGGAGTATACGCCCAAAAGCGAACGGGAGCCTCAGCCAACGGTACTTACCTACTTTGACGCCCAGCGTCTGGACTGGCGGTCGTGTAAGGTAGCTAATCTGCTGCTGGCGGCTTAGGACCAATGATTTTTATGGAATAGAGAATAGTCTACGATACGAAAAAGCCTCCCTTCTACCTGAGGGGAGGCTTTTTTTACTATTAAATCCCAAAATTCAATTACCATTGGCCTGCCAGTAGGCTAGGTGCCAGTAGGAGGTACCTTAGCGAACCGCCAGCGATTGCAGCAGATTTTTCTGGTTGAGCCGGGCCAGCTGCCGGGCCGAAGCAACGTAGGTACGCAGGGCTTTGTCCAGCTTACGGCGGGTACTCCGTTTACGAATGTCCAGGTTTTGGTCTTTTAGAGTCTCTTCGTAGACGAGCTGGTGCTGCTGGTGATAAATGCGGAAGGTGGAAGCCGGTACACCGGAAGTACTTACCTCCACAACCCAGTGGTAGTTGCTGGAGGTGGGCCGGGCCTGGCCGTTGGTACCGCCGAACCCCAATAGCAGGCTCAGGCAAAAAAAGGTTCTGATTAAATTTTTCATGGCTTTGATGGTTTTAAAGTATGGTTCAAAGCTAGTTGTAATCAATAAGCCGCGCACAGGAAGTAGACCGTCCGGTGGTGCAGGTAGCTACTCGTCCGGCTGGCAGCTACGAATGCCTTTCGTCGTCCAAAAACTTCCATTTGTCGATAAAGTAGGTAAAGGAGTATTTCGAGTGGCGGATAGTTGTATTTTTGGTTAACAAAGGGTCAAAATATGCTCGAAACACTTATTTTCTCCAACCAGCGGAAGTACGTCCTGACCCGGCACGGGCTGTTCTGGCTGTCCTGGCTCTTATTCTTTACGTACATCTACGCCCAGAAATTTGTCAGTATTGGCCCCGAAGTAGCCTACGTAAGCTCTTTTTGGGAAGCGCTTATTTATATGCCCATTCATATCGGCATGGGCTACGCCCTTATCTACTGGATCATCCCGCATTACCTGCTGCGTTCGCGCTACCTGATGGCGGTTTTACTAATGGTAGTCAGTATTTTGCTGGCGGCTCTGGTATCTCACTTTTTTACGGCCTGGTTTGTGGAACCGCTCCGCGTCAGCATGGGGCTCCCCAATCCGATGTCAAATATGTTTTATGGGCTCATGGCCGGCCTGCGCGGAACCAACACCACCACCGGCTTTACGGGTACTATCAAGCTGCTGAAGTTCTGGTACCAGAAGAAAATAGAGAACGAAACCCTGAAGCGCGAAAAGCTAAACGCCGAGCTTACCATGCTGAAAGGCCAGCTCCACCCGCATTTTCTCTTCAATACCCTCAACAACCTCTACGGCCACATTGTAAGCGGCTCCGGGCAAAGCGGCGATATAGTACTTAAGCTGTCGGGCCTGCTGCGGTACATGCTTTACGAATGCAGTGGTACGCAGGTACCGCTGTCGAAGGAAGTACTTATGCTGGAATCGTACGTAGAGCTGGAAAAGCTGCGGTACGGCCAGCGGCTGGATGTTTCTTTTACGGTAACCGGCGTGCAGGATACCCATAGGGTGGCTCCCCTTGTTCTGCTGCCCTTTGTCGAAAATGCTTTCAAACACGGTACCAGTCAGCTACTGGACCAGGCCTGGATTTCTATTTCGGCCAGCGTGACCGGTAATGAGCTGGCTTTTAAAGTAATAAATCCGGTCTGGACGGAAAGTACCCGGCCTGCCGATTCGGGAATAGGCCTGGCCAATGTACAGAAACGGCTGGAATTGCTGTACCCCAACCGCTTTACCCTGAAAATAACCGAAGGGGAAGATACCTTTGTGGTATTTTTGAAAATTGCGTTGGATGAAGCTGCCGAGGTACCTGCCGACGAGCGTAAACCTGATAGTTATGAATTTGCATGAACCAGTCCGCTGTCTGATTGTGGACGATGAGCCGCCCGCGCGGGAGGTAATCAAGACCTACCTGCGGGCCGTACCTTCGCTGCGGCTGGTGGGGGAGTGCTCGCACGCGCTGGAGGCGTTTCATCAGATTCAGCAGCAGAGCGTTGACCTCCTGTTTCTCGACATCCAGATGCCCCAGCTACGGGGTACCGACCTGATGCGCTCGCTGAAAAATCCGCCGAAGGTTATTTTTACCACGGCATTCAGCGAATACGCCATCGAAGGCTTTGACCTGGACGCGGTCGACTACCTCCTGAAGCCTTTTTCCTTTGACCGTTTTCTGAAAGCCGTCGATAAAGTCTACTACGGCAAAGAGGTACCTCAATCCGCGCCTGCGGCCCGGCCGGTACCCGACAAAAGTACCCGCTCCGAATTCCTGTACTTTCGGGTCGACCGCAAGATGGTCAAGGTGTACCTGGATGATATCTGCTATGTTGAAAGCCTCAAAGACTACGTAAGGATTGTAACAACCGACGGACAACTCATTACCAAACAACCCATTTCTTCGGTCGAAGACATGCTGCCCGAGCGTTCGTTCCGGCGTATTCACCGTAGCTTCCTGGTTTCGCTCGACAAGGTTACCAGCTTTACCGCCACGCACGTAGAGCTGGGCAAGAAAGAGCTTCCTATTGGCAAGCTATACAAGCACGAAGTAGAAAACGCGCTGATTCGGGGGTAGGGGAGAGGTTGATTTCACTTCCTTTTACTTAGTAGTATTCCAAATGTGAAATCAGAGTAGGAACCGGTATCTTGCAGATACTGTGTTGTAAGCGTCCTTATATATCAATTAGCCTCCTATGATAGTTTACCTGTCCTAGGTGATAGGTTAGGTGAGTAGCCAAATGCACCAACAAGTATTCAGTAGATGTTTTCTGTTCAAATACTACTACAGGATACTCATTTGCCAGAGCCCCTTCATCCAGGCTATCCAGTGAATAGTTAACTACCTCAATGGTGTTGTCAATCATGTTGAGCAATTCCTCCCGGGGAACATCTTTTAAGGAAAACTCTAATTCTCTGTTTCTTATATAGTCAGTTTTCCCGAGCTCCTTTCCTATGTACGTATTGAGGTTGCCCACTAAATGCAGGCAAAGGTTTCCCGCTGAGTTAGCAATGGATCCTTCAATCTTCCACAGGTGTTCTTCCTTCTTGTACAGTTCTACTTCGGTTTGTAACTTTTTTAAGTCTCTGGTGAACAGTGCTTTTAAGGTTTCTATTAACATATGTATTATTCCTTACTTAAATATTGAAATGCTGGTATAGCTTTTTGTGGTCAAGCTGTGCCTGGATGATGTCTGTCGGCAGCCTCTTTTGTTAGGGTTACAGCTAACGTTTGTGTTTATGACGGCTTGGGTTTACGAAGTGCGTCTTTGTCCCTCGTTGCTGAACGAAATTAAGAAAACAAAACTTGATACCAACACTGAACCCCAAGCTGGCATAAATATTTTGTTATGCACTGTGCCGCACTTGGACAATCTTAACCACACGGATGCCAGTGCGTTGGATGTGTGTCAGCATGCGCGGCACTAGCATTGGTGTGGTTGTTCGAAGGATGATCTTATTTCTTTGTCAGCCCCAGAGCGTATTCAAGCTGAACGTCCTTACCATTAATTATGTCACTAATACTTGGAATCACAACGTAATCCGGGATTATTCCTCTGTCCGGATACTTGGCTTTCTTAACTGCATTACTATATTTATACTTAGGAATGGAAATATTAACTTTACTGTTTGGTAGGGTCGTTCTAAAAGTCTCTCCGGATGTATTGCCATAGTAGCCACCTCCTGTCTCCTCACCTACAAATTTTCCTCTATTGTCACTTTTTGCAATGGCGCAAATATCCGATGCTGTTGAAAAAGACAAACCATTAATAATGAAAAGAACTTTTCCTTTAAAATTATCCATGCTGGGTTGTTGTACATCCAGGCCAGGATGGTCACTTATCGCAAGCTTTTTAGTATTGGACTCAATAGAAGCGAAGTAATTGAATGGCCTATTTGTTAAGTAGGAATAAAGCAAAGCGCCATATTGGTCATCACCGCCACTATTATTGCGCAAATCAATAATCAATTTATTTACTTTTTTATTTTGAATCTCTTTAAAACTCATTTGTAAGAACCTCACAAGATCCTCATTCGTCTGTCTGAGTCGTTCGCTACTAAAAGTTTTGATGGTAAGAACAGCAATGTTCCCTGATTTGTAGTCCAGTTGCAGGTATTTGCCATCATTGTGTCTATTTGGGACACATGATTCCTTGATGAAATCAGCATTAAGATGCGTGTTTTCCACTAACCCCGTTTGGGTCTTGTATGTGATGGTATGGCCGGATTTTATCCCGAAAATCCAACTATAAAGAAAAGGGAAAGCGTCCCTGTTCAGTGTCCAATATTTTTTCGTTTCAATCTTTCCATCCGATGATAAGTAGCGAAACAACTCCTTACGAATGTCATTGATTGGTTTGCCGTCAATCGAGAGCAACTTTGTTCCAGAAGGTAGTTCATCGAATTCACTGCAAAGCACAAATGCCCTTTCATCCATAAAGTAGAGTTGAATCGGGAACATTCTAACATGCCTAGCATAATATTGCATTAATTCGGAAGGCAAACTGCTTCCGGTATGTCCATCTTTAACAAAACTCAGGAAAAATCTGATCAATGTTCCAAATTCAAATTGGTTCATTGGATGATCAAGAGTGCGAAACAAGCTGTCAGACAATTGGGTAAACTCATTCCTGTTTTGGTATCGGAGCAAACCACCATGTTCTTGCAGTAAGGCTTCCTTAAGAAAAGTAAAGTCTTTTTTCAGCAGTTCCGGATCAATAGTAGCAACTTCAATTTTCTCCTTTGGTACAGAATTTATCTGTGTGTAGCAGGTATCTTTGTTATTTAGCAGAATAATGAAATCATAAGTGAAACCAGATTTTACATCAAAAGAAATGGAGTCTATATCTGTATAGAACGTTATCTTCCTTTCTTTTTCAGGCAAAAGTGCATAATAGATGTCAGGCTTAGCTTCAGGTGTCAGATTCCATATACCCTTTTGAAAAACGGCCCCGTCCCTTATGTCAACAGTTTTGGTGTGCGCCCTTATCATTGGTAAAGTTTGTTGTGCATTCGTAGATTGGCATACCACGATGACAAAGAATAAGACAATACGTTTCCATGCCCAGATTTGGGTAATTATTGGTTGTTTCATTTTTGATTAAAGTTTAGTGATCTATTTAGTGGATTGTTTCAGGTAATAATGATAGCCCAGAAAACTCAGAGCAATACTAAACGACATGACGGCCAAAGAGTGGATACCCAATGGTAATGTATAATTGATAATAGTTAATCCGATACCGATACCAGCTAGAATGGAAAACCATTTAATATTGATGGCACCATCTTCTTTTGTATCCGATTGCAGTATGGATGAAGCTATATTTTCGGATACCCCTTTATCAGCAATCTTGTTCTTAAGACGATAATCCAGCATTCGCTTCAGAATGGAAAGAATAAAAATCATTACGAGAATGACTACAAAAATGGTAGCACTAATATTGAATATATCCTCACTAACACTCATTCCTTGGGTAGGATTGTTTTCTTGGGCAATTGCCATAAATGAAATTGTTGCCATGGTTACGATACATAGTGTCTTTTTCATGTTTGTCGCTTTATTTTCTGTTTTTTAATTAGACTGGTTCAGGTGTTTAATGTTGCAGTGTAATCAACCGAAATCCAGTTTGTTTATTTTCTTTTTATATTTTGTGATCATTTCAATGCCCTGAAAGCACATCAATGTAATTGCTGCTGTAAACACCAAATACATTGATATGGAAGGAATGCTTAAAAACATGTTAATCAAATGTTGACCAAATAGATAGCCGATAGCACAAATGGAACAGACTCCAAAAAATGCAAAAGGCCAGACAAGAGAAGTAGCCTTGGAGTTTGCTGGCTTATGATTCGTTATACAAGACAAAACCAAACCAGCCAAATCGAATTCAAAGATTGGTTTTGATTGATGCTTAATTGCTGAAAACAATAACTGGTATATATGAGCTTTTGCCTTGCAACTGGGGCATATATCCACATGTTCAATGATAGCATTCGTACAGTTAGGTTTATCCAAAACGTACTGTTGAATATCGTTATCGGAAATGTGTTCATCTGTCATAGATCGCCCCTTTTATATTTTCGAAGTATTTGTTTCTTTAAATATTTCCTTGCTCTGAAAAGATAATTTTTTGCTGTTCCTTCCGGTAGCCCCGTGATCTGGATTATTTCTTCATAGCTCAATTCTTCATTATGATACAGTGTAATTAAGGTTTTGTAAACTGGCGGCAGCTTTTCGATTTCAAGTTTGAATATCTCTGAAACCTCTTTTTCAAAAAATCGAGACTCTGTCTCACTGATTGATTCCAAATTGAACTTATTACTGAATACATCCAATACTTCATCATGCGCATCATTGTCGCTAATATCAAGAAGAACCAATTTTTTCTTTTCGAGATAGTTTAAGCAGGTGTTGTATGTAATCTGCCCAATCCAAGTTGATAGTTTAGAACGAAATCTGAAGTTGGGCAAGTCCTTAAATGCTTTCAGATATACTTCCTGTGCAATATCCCTTCGATCTTCGTCATTGCTTATCATTTTGAATGCAATTTGGGCAACCAGACCCTTTGTGTTGTTTATAATAATCTCAAAAGTTTTGGTGTTTCCACTCAAAATCTTTTCAATCAAGTATTGGTCTGTTGGATTATTTGTTTCTGCTTTGTCCACCATAGGAGATTAGACAGGTATGTATTTAAAATGTTGCATGAATTGGCTAGGTTAATATATTTATTATTAAGCGTGATCTGGAATTGCTGTCCCTCTATTTTTCTCTTCAGTAAGCTGTCACCTATGTTCATATCCAGATTGCTTGTGCGGGCAGGAAGAATTAGCTCTTTTGCTTGCTTTGGTGTCGCGATGGAAGGTGTGGCAAGCAAATGTGCCAATGCGCGGTGGCCACTACTCTGTCCGCGCGGCATTGCGGCTAACGCTCGGCAAATTGGCGAAGTTGCGGAGCGTAAATGAAGTTGAAAGCGAGGCAATTTCGCCAATTTGCCAGTTGTACAAAGTAGGGAGGGTAGAAAAAGCTGCCAGCCTCTCTCTTTGGCCAGAATGATAAAATATTTTGCAAATCCTCGATTTGCGAAGACTTTTATCATGGTTTTTGACTAACTTCGCTACCTCCGTGGAACCAATCGCCTGCGAAGATTAGTCAAAAACTGGCCGTCTGCATTCCCCCTCCCTATTGCGTCGCAACGGAGAACATATTTGCGAAGAAGCGGTATTATATGTTCTGCTGCTTCATTAACTTTGTGGTAGTGATAATTTAAGGGGTGATTTGTTATATTTGGCTTATGATAAGTGAAACCACCCATTGTAAGTGCCAGCGCTGCGGCAGCTTGAACTTACGGAAGAATGGCCATTCCACTTCCGGCAAGGCTAAATACCACTGCAAGGACTGCAATAAGTATGGTACCATCAGTAACGTAGCTCAACAGCGAGCCGAACGCTATGAGCAGGTGGAAAAGCTCTTGTTAGAACGGACCTCTCTACGTGGTATTCAACGCGTGACGGGTGTAAGTCGCCCTACAATTATAAAGCTAGCGAAAAAAAAGCGGCCGCCGCTGCGGTAGGTCACTCCCTTTATGTCCAAGTAGATACCGCCGTTGCCGTACCTGTTATTGAAGTGGATGAAATGTACCGGTCCGCCGTCGCGGTCCTTCGTTGGCAGTAAGCAGATTAAAACCTGGATTTGGCTAGCTTTCGAGCGTAGAAGCGGCCAAATAGTTGGCCTTGCTACTGGTGATCGCAGTGAGTACTGTGGACAGTTACTTTGGGAGAGCTTACCATTTTATTACCAACAAAATGCTATCTTCTTTACAGATCTGTATCCTGTTTACAAAAGCGTTATTCCTGCTCAGAGGCATCACCAGAAAGCAGGTGGTACCGCTCACATCGAAAGATTCAACCGCGGCGGCGGACCGCAATACTCTCAGGCAACGCCAGCCGCATCTGACTCGGAAAACATTAGCATTTGCCAAAACGGATGACAGTCATTTTGCTCGAACTCTTAACTTCATCAATTACTACAATAAATCTAAATCACCTTAGTATTTACCACTACCAACTTTCTACTGCCAAATTCATTTTTTTACTTAAAGATAGCTATGTAGCCGTTTTTTTGCAAATACGCTGTTGGTTGCAGTTTTAATCATACAGGCTGAATCCAAACAGTCGGACATTTATTTATTTCTAAAAAAAGGCTCAAACAAAAAATTGAGTTCAAATTTTATTAATCCCCTCACCTAAACAAAATTGAATCTTACAAAAAACTTATAATTTTATAACGGTGTGGCCTTTGCTTCATAAAATGAAATGAGAATGAACAAAGTAATATTAATAACCGGTGCATCTGCCGGTATCGGTAAAGAAGCAGCAAAACAATTGTTGCAAGCTGGGAATGTAGTGTATGGTGCAGCGCGCAGGTTTGATAAAATGAGTGACATAGAGGCATCAGGAGTAAGGGTGCTTCAGATGGATGTTACCAATGAACAATCAATGGTAGCCGGTGTAAATAGTATTTTAAAAGCAGAAGGCAGAATTGATGTATTGATTAACAATGCGGGCTTTGGTGCTTACGGTGCTGTTGAAGAGGTTCCTATGTCAGAGGCAAAATACCAGATGGAAGTTAATGTGTTCGGTGCAGCAAGACTAATACAATTAGTTCTGCCGTCCATGATTGACCATCATTTTGGTAAAATTGTTAACATTTCTTCTATCAGTGGTAAATTCGCCTTACCATTAGGAGCATGGTATCATGCGAGTAAATTTGCTTTTGAAGCGTTAAGTGATAGCTTACGTAATGAAGTAAAGCAATTTGGTGTAGATGTAATTGTGATAGAACCAGGCGCCATCAAAACAGAATGGGCTAATATAGCAACTGAAAATTTGCTGAAAGTGTCGGGACAAGGAAGATATAAGCAAATGACGGAAGACTTTGCCAAAATGATTAAATCGATGGATGACAGTACAGCCGGAGAACCTAAACTGATAGCTAACCTAATAAAAGAAGTGATTACCACGGAGCAGCCGGAAACAAGATATGCAGCTGGGTATATGGCAGAAGAATTACTCTCCATGCGAAAAACCATGACTGACCGTGAATTTGATGATATGCTAAGCAGCCTACTGAACAGAAAATAAGAGGAATGCAAAAGGGGGATCAACGTATACAGATAGTTTCGAGCATCAAAAGTTGCAACGTTAAAGTGTTTATGAAGTTGTGGCAATTGAAAACCTTCCGTTTCAATTAACCACAAAAGCAAAATAGCGATTTTAAGCTGAATGCTTAATGTCCAGCCACAATGTTAGTGGCAGGCTTGGTACGTTGGTAATTAGGACTTAGATTTTATTGAGCCCAATAGACCTTTTAGAACCTGTTTAAAAATAAGGTATAAAGGGTCAAAAAAGGCAGAATCAGCCTATCTTGTGGGTTAATCCGACCAAAGATGTACCCCACAGACCTGACTGATTCCGCCTGGCAAGTTATCCAGGAAATCCTTGCTGACAA
>NZ_DASYHI010000021.1:0-146215 GCF_035998675.1 Telluribacter sp. | reverse complement strand
GGTGGCCGTAAAGATTAGAGTCGGAGCAGTAGCATCCTTACAGACGGCGGTGCTGCCGTTGATGCTGGCCGTCAGGTCGGAGCCCACGGTGATAGTGGCGGTCTGGGCGGAGGTGGGCACAAACTCACAGCCGTTGGCATCCACTACCTTCACCAGCGCGTAGACATAGCTGCCCACGGTAGAGGTAGGCTGGGTGAGCGTAGCCGTCGTAGCTACACCGGTAGTAGCCAGTTGGGTCTGGCTGCCGCTGTTGAGGGTGTAGTGGAAGGTGTAAGGGGCTGTGCCGCCGGTGACGGTAAAAGTCAGAGTGGGAGCCGTAGCGTTCTGATTGACCGTAGTGGTACCACTTACCGTAGCTGCTGTCACAGGCGTCACCGTGACGGTAGCTACTGAGGAGTTAGCTGCTGTACAGCTGCCGCTGGTGACCAGGGCGCGGAAGTAGGTAGTTGCCGTCAGGTTGCCGGTGGAAAGGCTGGCGGTGGTCTGGCCGCTGATGTTAGCCCAGTCGGTGCCGTTGTTGGTGGTGCTACTTTGCCACTGGATGCTGCCGGTGTGGCTCGAAAGGGTAATAGTTGTACCTGTGCCGGTGCAGACGGTAGCGGCCGTAGCCGCAGCGGTACCTCCTACGGAGACAGGACTTACCGTTACCGTCGCCACCGAAGAGAAGGCCGTCGGGCACGCACCGCTGGTCAGTACCGCGCGGTAGTAGGTGGTGGCCGTCAGATTGCCAGTGGAAAGGGTAGCTGTGGTCTGACCACTGATGTTAGCCCAGTCGCTGCCGTTGTTGGTGCTACTGCTTTGCCACTGGATGTTGCCGGTGTGGCCCGAAAGGGTGATGGTAGTACCCGTGCCGGTGCAGACTGTCGAGGCCGTAGCGGTTGCTGTACCTCCTTCTAAATTGGGACTGACCGTAACGGATGCAGTGGTAGATGTAGCTGTACTACAAACGCCACTGGTCAGTACAGCGCGGTAGTAGGTAGTAGCGGTGAGATTGCCGGTGGAAAGGGTGGCGCTGGTCTGTCCGTTGATGTTGGCCCAGTCACTGCCGTTGTTGGTGGTGCTGCTCTGCCACTGAATGGTTCCAGTTTGGCCCGACAGGGTAATAGTAGTTCCCGTGCCAGTGCAGACAGTGGCGGATGTGGCGGTTGCCGTTCCTCCCACGGAGGCGGGATCTACCGTGAGCACAAAGGCCTGAGAGGTCAACGTGTCGCAGGCACCGTTGATTTGCAGGGTGTAGCTACCACCATCAGTGGTCTGCACGTTGGTCAACGAAAGGGTGGCTGTAGTCTGGCCGTCCACAGCCAGATTACCTTTGTACCACTGGTAGGAGGTAACCGTACCCGTTACCACCACGGATGCCTCTGCCCCACTGCCCGCGCAGACGGTGGCGCTGGCCAGAGGCTGGGTCGTGATGGACAGCGGCTGGCTGGGCTCGCCCTGGTACTCGTAGGCGCCCAGGTCAATGATACCATTGGCGTAAATGCGGTCTTTGCCGGCCAGGTCGGTCAGGATGTTGGCGATGGTGGCCGTTCCGGTACCGATCTCAGCGCCGTCCCAGGTCCGCGTGGGACCGTCCAGGTCGGCGGCGTTGTCGCCCGCGTTGATGGCCGGCGAGCAGGCCGAGAGCCGCAGGTTGCCCGCTGTGGTGGGTGCATTGGCGGCATTGGGCGGCGAGAGAAATAAGGGGTCATTGGCCGGATTAGTACCATCCAGGTTGGTGCCGCCTGGGTTAAGGCCTTTAACCAGTGAATAGTTAAGGGTGACAGAACCGGAAATTTCTGGATTGCCATCCGCGCTGTTGCCCCAGAGGATGCAGTTGGTCAGCGTGGGAGAAGAATTAAGGTTATACATACCCCCGCCATCGCCACCATTAACCCTATTCCCGGCAAAGCTGCAGTTGGTCAGCGTGGGAGAAGAAAATGCATTATACATGCCCCCGCCGTAGGCAGAACTGCTGCCCTTAGCATTATTTCCGGCAAAGCTGCAGTTGGTCAGCGTGGGAGAAGAACTGGTGTTATACATGCCCCCGCCACGGCCATTGGTTCCATTAGCACTATTCCCGGCAAAGCTGCAGTTGGTCAGAGTGGGAGAAGAACTAATGTTATACATGCCCCCGCCATAGCCAAGGGCACCAGCATTAGCACTATTCCCGGCAAAGCTGCAATTGATCAGCGTGGGAGAAGAACTGGTGTTATACATGCCCCCGCCACGGCCACTGGTTCCATTAGCACTATTCCCGGCAAAGCTGCAGTTGGTCAGCGTGGGAGAAGACCTTTCGTTATACATGCCCCCGCCGTAGGCTGCGTTACCAGTAGCCCTATTGCCGGTAAAGCTGCAGTTGGTCAGCGTGGGAGAAGCGTATCTGTTTTCCATACCGCCACCACTGCCCGAACTACTGGCATATCCTCCGGTAATGGTGAAGCCATCCAGCACCGCACTGCTGGTCAGCGGGTTGCTTTCGGAAAAATTATTATAGATTACATGCTCGCTGTCGGCTGCATCTAATTCGTTATTCTTGTTAATATCACCCGACAGAATGGTGGGGTAGGCCACCCAGTCCCGCTCGGTCAGGGTGGGCGTGCCCGTAGTGGGGAAGCCCCCGTAGATGGCCACCCCGTTTTTCATCACAAACGATGCCATCCGGTCGGTAGTGCTGGGGTAGTAGGTACCTTGGGCTACCCATATCTCTTTCAGGCTGGCGCTTTCGGGGTAGCCCAGGGCGCTTTGCAGGTCGGTGAAGGCGTTGGCCCAGTCCAGACCGGTGCCCGAGCCGGTGGCGCTGGCATTGACGTACAGTCTTTCCGGCCCCAATGACACGACCTCGGTCACCGTGGCGTCGTTTGCCGTCAGGGTTTTGGGGTCATTGGTGAGAAAGGGGTTAAAGTTGGTACCGCTGACAGTGCCCTGGTTGGATACCTGCGTGGTGCCGTTGTTGATGGTCACATCATAGACGATGATCAGGCTTTTGCCGGGAGGAATGGTGCCAATGGACGGTATGGTTTGCGCCTGAGCGTTCAGGCTCACAAAAGCCAGCATCAGCAGCAGGAGGTTCTTCAACAGTAGAGTATGGTTCATAAAAGGTCTTTCAATGGTTTTTATATTACCAGTCTTTGGTTTTAGTTTTTACTTCTAACGCTAGGGTGTATTACAGTTTCCTGCCGAAGTTGTACCAGAAGCATTGCTAAAATTTGAATTGCTAACAGCTCCTGTAGCTGCTGGATTATTGGCTGCAAAATAGGTTGCTCCTGTACCATCATAAGAAGGCATTGTAAGTGTAATCACGGCCGCTGGCAATCCTGAACTTCTAACTCGTATACCAGTTCGAACAGCATTGGTAACTACGTTGCCTGTTATATTTAAACACATTGTTAATATATCAGTATTTAGAGCACCCATTCCTACGTTAATTCCATCGAGTGAACTTGCTCTACCCTCAGCAATATTATTTCCCTGAATTCTTGCTTCAAGGGTGTGCCCATTCGTAGCATCACGAGCAGAAACAGCAATCCCATGCTGGCCAAACCGCCTGATAGTATTATTTAAAATAGCCAGTCTTGTAATTCCACCATTTCCGTTAGTCTTAACAGTAATACCATCACCTACGGCAGAGCCCGAATTCTCTACACCTGTAGTACCAATAGTATTTCCTGATATAGTGCCACTAAACAGGCCAAAATTTGTAAAGGAAGCTCCTCCCAACCTATTTATATTAAGTGCCTGAGAACTAGAGGCTACATTCGTTTGGAAATTATTGTTAGTAATACTAAATGTATTTGTACCGCTTGAACCATGGGCGACAGATAGACCAACGAAGTTATTTGAAAAGGTGCTTGCGTTAACCGTAAGGTTTAAGGTACTGCTTTGTGTAGTTTCAGTTCCCGAATCAAATCCAAAAGCTGAATTACCTGAACTAGTAATGTTTTGAATATTCGCGGTTATGTTTGATGATCCGTATGCAAGAACTTGGAGACCATCTCCTGCCTGTGCACCACTGAAGGTGCAGTTAGTCAAATTAAATGTAGTTGTACCAGAGGTATTTTTAAGGACAAAAACATGCTCGGCAGCATTTTGAAACAAACTGGTTGTTACGGTATGCGTACCAGTTACATTATCAAAAGCAACATTGCGGATATCGGCTGCAGGCACAGTAGCAGCATCTGAAGCATTGCTCGTAAATTCACTATGTATAATAGAAATTGCGCTACTACTGCTTGCACGCAGCCCATAACCAAAGGCTTTTCCAGTTACCTGCACATTATCAATATTTAGCCCAGTCACCGACGTGGCAGTTATGCCATTTGATCCTCCATTTTGTATTAATATATTTCTAAGGATTACACCGCCGGTATTTTCCAGTGAAATCGCAGCACCGGTTGTGCTAGACAAAGTACCTCCTGAACCAAGAACTAAAGTTCCTCCACCTGACTTCGCAGTAGTTCTTCCTCTGGTTGTGTTTGCAGCATCTGATGAGCCGTCTCCAATGACACTAAAGCTTCCATTTCCAGTATTATTTAGAACAATTCCATTTGTGGCACCATTAGCAGAAATACTTCTAAAGGTGAGCCCACTCGCCCCGATAGTTGTATTCGATATGTTGAGAGCCGTACCTGTACCTGACGAGATGGTGTTAGTGTTAGTGCCGGTGGTGATATTCACCGTGCCCCCTCCGGTCGCACTAAATCCGGCCCCGGAGGTGGTGGTTATCTGCAATCCTCCACTTCCAAAGTTTATAGTACCACCCACGTTGCTGGTGTTTAGGTCAACGGCCACGGAGGTACCCGTTGTCAAGGTCTTCAGAGGGTTGTTGAAGTTGATGACGCCCCCGTTGCTGTTACGTACCCGGAGACCCGTTCCGGTAGAAGCTATATTCCCGGTCTGGAAGGTGAAGGTGTTGCTGTCGTGGTTATCTATGTCTACCGCATAGCCAGTATTGTCACTAATGCTTCCACTGTAGGTGCCCGAGGCATTGCTACTACTCATGGAGAAGGCCGTGCCGCTGGGGCTGGTAATGGCCGTACCCGTACCGAAGGAGAAGGTACCGGCCGAACCACTCAGGATGTCAATACCGGCATCACCACCGTTGAGCGTGGTGGTGCCGTTGAAGTTGTAAGTACCATCGGCATTGGTGAACTGCAGGCCGGTGCCATTGGTGGCGCTCAGGGTGCCCGTGTTAAAGGTAAGCGTTCCGGTATGGCCGCCGGCCACATTGACCACCGCGGCATTGGCCGCCTGGCTCACGCCCCCACCGTAGGTAACCCCTACGCTGCCCCCGCTGATATTAAAGGTAGCACCGGTGGTGGAGCTCTGCGTGCCGCCGCCAATGCTCACCGTGCCGGTGGTGTTGGTTAGCGTGAGCGCATTGGCCGCGCCGCTGCTGCTCATGCTCCGGATAGTTACGTCCACACTGGTAGCGCCCGAGGCCGTGAGCGGGCTGTTGCTGCCGGTGTTCATGTCGATGCCGTTAACCACCACCGAATTAGCCAGGGTAAGGCCTCCGGCCAGCGTGGGGGTATTGTCGGCTACGCCCGTAATGGTCAAAGCGCCTACCGTCAGGGTTGCACCCGCTCCCAGCAGCCGCTGGCTGGCCTGCAGGCTGAGGCCTCCGCCGGTGGTGCCGCTGGTTTCCTTCTGCACGTAGATGTAGTGACCACTGCTGCCCAGCGTGCCGCCCGGCAGGGCGTTGAGCGGGGTATTGGAGCGCCCGTCACCCGCCGCGCCCCCGGCCTTCACGTACCAGACCATATCGGAGAGGTTGAAGGTGATCGTAGCCGTGGCCGATACACCATTGGAAGTACCCGTGTAGGTGTAGCTGTCGGTGCCGGGCACGAACGCGTTCAGCGGGGGCGTGTAAATAAACTTACCCGTGTTATCCATTGTAATGGAGCCTCCGCCGCTGGTGGCCACGTTGGTCACGGCGGTAATGGCGATGGCTGCGTCGGAAGCATCGTTACCCCGAATGTTGGTGGCGCTGGTCGTAAAGGGCGTGGCCGGGGTAGACTGTCCATCCGCCACCAGCTGGGTATTTCCAACGGCGGCATAAGTGTCGTTGGACAGGTTGGGGGCCACGTTCACGACTATATTCAGGGTGCCGGTGCAGCCGTTGGCGTCGGTGTAGGTGATAGTGGCGTTGTAGCTGCCGGTGGCTGTGGGCGTTCCCGAAAGCTCTCCGCTGGCGGCATTGATGGAGACTCCCGCGGGCAGGCCCGTGGCCGACCAGGGCGTAGCCGGGCTGCCTGTCCCGTTGGTTTTGGTATAGGTCACCGGGCTCATGGCTTGGTTATAGACCAGGCTGAGCGGAGTCGTGCCACTGACGGTGATGAGGAGCGGGTTAGTCAGGGTGGCACTGCCGGTCTTGATGTGGCCGCTGGCATCTTTGACGGCCAGGGTATAGGTACCCGCACCCAGGCCGGAGAATACATTGGACGCCTGGAAAATCCCCCCGGCTCCGTCTTTGGAGTAGGTGAGCGTGCCGATGCCGCCGCTGGCGCTGATGGTCAGGCTGCCATTGGTCTGGTCAGTACAGGCCGGATCAACGGTGGCTACGGTGAAGAAAATATCGGGCAGGGTAATGCTGACGGTGGCCTCGCTGGTGGGCAAATCAGCCGCCGCCCGGGCCACGTACATGAACTGGTCCACGCCCGTGAAGTCAGCGGGGGGTGTGTAGCTGGTGATGAGTCCCGCCTCCGATATGGTAATCTGCCCCCCGGCCGTGGTAGCACCCACCGAACCGGCGGTGGTGGTCGTTCCTCCCGAAGCTACTGTTCCGTAGGATACCACCGTTATTCCCGGCAGGCCGTAGTCGTTGGTCAGTACGTTCAGGCTGGCGGCGCTGGTAATAGGCGTGCCGGGGCTGGTGGTGAAGTAGTCATCGCGGGCCAGGGCTGAGGATTTCAGCGAGCCGGTGGTATAGGTGGTGCCGGTGGGGGCGGGGTTGGAAAGTGTTACGCCTTCTGCCTGTCCGCTGCCGGTGTTACTGAGCGTATCGCGGTAGGTGATGGTCTCGCCGGGATTGGCCTTGGTGTCGCTGTTGGTATCTAAGACCACATCGCCCAGGTCCGCCGCCAGAGCCGGGGTAGCGGCATTGGCCGTTACCGACACCCCATCCAGGCCCAGCCCCTGGGAGTTGGTGGTCTGGGTAGTGAAGAGCCACCGCAGGTAGATATCGCCGTTGTTAGCGATATTCAGACTGTTGATGTAGACGCTTCGCGCCTGGGTGGCCGGAGTCCCAAAAGTATAGCTGCTGCCCGCCGTCGAAAAGGCGACTTGCCCGGTAGGCAGGGGAAACCAGTTGCTTCCGTCGGTGGAGTAGAAAAAGTCAACGGTGGCCGCAGAGGTATTCTGTACATACTGCTCAATTTGGTAGCTGACCGCAAGCGAGGTGATGGCTGCTCCGGTGGTGTTGCGGTAGTGAGCCAGGATAGCGTTGGGACTCGAGTAGGAGCCACTGGTCATAAAGCCGATGGCCCGCTCGGAAGAAGAGCTGCCCCAGTTGTAGCGCCCGCCCGCGCTGGGAGTACCGCTGCTGGCGGCTTCTGTGGCAGAGCTAAGATTAGCAGGCAAGCTCCAGACGGCCGAACTGCCCGCCCCGGCGGCAGACATCTTCCAGTGGGCGGGAAGCGAGGCGGTGTTGCTGCTGCCGATGCCGTCAAAGTTTTCTGTCACGGGCGTGGTGTTGGGGATGAGTGTTTGGCCAACAGCCAGGAAAGGCAGAAATGATAACAGCAGGATAAATCCGGGAATGAGGCGTAGAGCTTTTTTCATAAAGCAGTCACTGAGGGTAAGAAATGACAGAATCGGGTAAATAGTTATCAACAGGCATCCTGAGGCAGGCTCAGCTAGCAGGTACTTCAACGGGAAACGGACTGTGGTACTTTCAGCCGGAACAGGTAAAGTTCAGCTTGAAAAGTGATTGAGCCCGGGTCAGGAATGGTAGTAATTGTTGAGCAGCGGGCGTAGCGGCCAGGCCACAGGTGTAGCGGGGGCAGCACAGAAAAGGGTAAAGCCGGGGCTTTTACCACACTGGCTGAGCGGGCAGCCGTGGCAGGGTGGATATAGTTGCGTGTCACAGTGAGGATGTTATGCAGCCAAATGTAGCATAAAAAATTATTGTGTGTATATGGTAAAATACTTTTTTAGAGGAATGGGCTTTTGACTATACGTCCAGGTCAACGGTTTTACGTATTTACTAAGCACAAACTATACCAATATTATTATAGTGTGCAATGGGTTTACTTTTGCCTTTCTCAGGGCGGTGGGAACATACCTTTCCACCGCCCTGAGAAAGGCATGATGCCACTACTGTTCAGTTCATATTCACTCCTTTTGAGAAATCCCTTCACATCCGCACCGACTTATGGCAGAATCTTATAGTGCGTGGGTTGGCTTTTGATCTGGAACATCTCCCTGATGGCCTTCGTACTACTCGTGTTACGCTCGTACAGCTCCCTTACTCGGGAGCAATCTTATGGTTTCTCTTGCTGAGTCCCTTTGGTATACTACCAGTACGTCACCTTGCCCGGGCATCCAGCTGCATGTCCAGGTTCTGCTCTTGGACGGTCGGCCGCAGCCGTTGAAAAGCGGGCGTATCCAATCTTAATCATTTTGTTTACGTAACTCAACAAGTGCGAATAAATTACACTTTGTTATTTTACATGGCAACATAAACAATGGGTAGATGCAGTACCTGTAGGAGTAGCGGTCGTTTATTAAAACGGCCAAAAAATTATAAAATAAATGGTCATATAAACCATAAGGAATATTTAGTGAAAAGGCCTTATTATTACATCGCTTTGATTATAAAATTATACTAAAGGCGTGTTGGGGAATTGAAATGAACTGAGGATCGTAGCACCTTTGTAGTGACCAAACTATAAAGAAATGACCAAACAGTTTTGTGAACTGACGGCACAGGCCGCCCTGCGATCCCCAGTGGGATGCAATTTCACCTTTTTTTGCTTTAAAACGAAAAAGACGGCTAGATCTGAGGTAAGTGATGAACGCCTTACTATACATTACCCGTACAGGCTGTCAATGGCGTAACTTGCCTTCTCAATGGCCACATTGGCAAGCAGTATATTACTATTTTGATCAGTGGAAGACCAATGGTGTATTAGAAAGAATCAAGGTTTTTGAAAACAAGTGAAAACAAAACAAAAAAGCCTGACAATCTGTTGATTATCAGGCTTTTAATTCTGGCGGTCCGGACGGGACTCGAACCCGCGACCCCATGCGTGACAGGCATGTATTCTAACCAACTGAACTACCGGACCAGAGTACTAATTGTGATTGATTTCGCCGTTGTTTCTTTGAAATCGTGGTGCAAAAGTAGGGGGCAGGATAATACCACGCAAGCCTCCACCCAAAAAAAGTTGATTAAAGTTTTGAAGCTACTGATTGTCAGTAGGCATTTTTTTTGCGCGTGGCTGTTTTGTAATTTTGGGCGGTACCAATCTCCGCCACATGACCCAACTCAAAGATGTAATTCGTCAACTTGAACGACTGGCTCCACCGGCCTACCAGGAAAGCTACGACAACGCCGGGCTGCTGGTAGGTGATCCGACTGCGCAGGTGAAGGGTGTACTATTGACCCTGGATTCAACGGAAGCTGTGGTGGACGAGGCCATCCAACGGGGCTGCAATGTAATTGTGGCGCACCATCCCATCGTGTTCAAGGGACTAAAAAAGCTGACCGGGCGTACTTATGTGGAGCGGACCGTTATTAAAGCCATTAAAAACGACGTAGCAATATACTCGGTTCATACCAATCTGGATAGTGTAGTCAATGGAGTAAACTGGGCGCTGGCCAATCGGCTGGGACTTCAGCATATCCGGATACTGGCGCCGAAGAAGCAACTACTGATGAAACTGACCTTCTTTGTGCCGGCCGACCATACGCAGCAGGTACTTGAGGCGGTATACGGCGCTGGGGCCGGTCAGATCGGCGAGTACAGCCGGTGCAGCTTCCGGACTAGTGGCACCGGTACCTTCCGGCCTTCAGAAGAAGCCAACCCTACTACCGGCGAACGGGGCAAGGATGAGGAAGTGCAGGAAAACCGCGTGGAGGTACTATTACCAGCTTACCTGGAACAGGCCGTAGTACGGGCTATGCGTCAGGCGCATCCCTACGAAGAAGTAGCCTATTACCTGAGTGCTCTGGAAAACGAAAATCAGGAGGTGGGGATCGGAGCGGTGGGAGAGCTACCCGACCCCATGACAGCTACGGACTTTCTGACCATGCTTAAGAAAAACATGCAGACACCGGTGGTCAAACATACCGAACCGGTACACGATCAGATCCGGCGGGTGGCGGTGTGCGGTGGGGTAGGCAGTTTTCTTTTGCCTGATGCGATACGGGCTGGTGCCGACGCTTTTGTAACGGCCGACTATAAGTACCACGAGTTCTTCGACGCCGAAAACCGGATTCTGATTTGCGATATCGGGCACTACGAAAGCGAAGTCAATACGAAAGAAGTACTATACAAGTATTTATCCGAAAAATTTGGTAATTTTGCACTTTGTTTATCCGAAGTAAATACAAATCCGGTCAGGTATTTTATGTAAAATTGCCGGATATTCCCAAATTGCCACTGAAACAGTCCGTAAACGACATACATGGAAAGCACAATCGCTCAAAAATTAGACTCTCTCCTGAAGCTACAGGATATTGATTCAAAGCTAGATGAAATCTTAAAAATTCGCGGTGACCTGCCCGAAGAAGTCCGGGATCTGGAAGATGAAATCATTGGTTTCGAAACCCGGATGAATAAGTTTAAAAGTGAAATAGATGCGCTGAATTCGGAAATTGATAATCTGAAAGCTTCTCAGAAAGATTCAGAAAGGTTGATTGCCAAGTACAAGGACCAGCAGATGAACGTCCGCAATAACCGGGAGTACGATGCTATCACCAAGGAGATTGAACTACAGGAGCTGGATATGCAGCTGGCCGATAAAAAGATCAACGAAGCCCGCGCGCGCATTCGTTTGATTGAGGAAGACGCCGACCGGACCAAGGCTACTCTCAACGAGCGGAATGAAGACCTGAAAGTGAAGAAGCAGGAGCTGTCGGTCATTACCGGCGAAAGTCAGGAAGAAGAAAACCAGCTCATCGCGGAGCGGGAAAAGCATATAAAGAAAATTGAAGACCGCCTGCTAAAGTCTTACGATAAAATCCGGAACAACTCCATGAACGGATTAGCCGTAGTACCCGTATCGCGCGGGGCTTGCGGGGGTTGCTTTAACATAGTACCTCCCCAACGTCAGGCTGATATTCGTGAGCACAAAAAAATTATCGTTTGTGAGCACTGCGGGCGCATATTCGCCGATGTGGAAAGTGTAGAGCCCGCCAGCAACCGCCGGTAGTCTTTACTCGTCCGTCATTTTGAAAAGGTTGCCTTCCGGGCAGCCTTTTTTACTTTTGCAAGGGGTGTATTCTTAAACTATATAGGTAGGTATGTCGTATATAAGCATGAACTATCGGTAATAATAAATGATAAAGTACCTGTGCGGCTTCTCCTTTTTTGTGCTCCTGTTCAGCCTGATGGCCGGACCGGGCGGGGCCAGTCCTGGCCGGGCCGAAGACGTGAGCTTAGAATCGGCTTTTAACTTTACACCCCGCTTGCAGCTGGCCTACTTCGAAATCCAGAAGCTACGGCTGGACGAAGCCCGCGAACTTATTGAGCAGGAACGCCGCCTTCAGCCGGGCAACGGTGTGCTGGCGTACCTCGACAATTACGCGGATATGTATTACCTGCTCATCACCGAGGACCGGAACGCTTTTAACCGGTTATCCCCTAAGGAGGACCTCCGGCTCACGGAGCTTTCCCGCCTGCCGGACAGTTCGCCGTTTCAGCGGTTGCTGATGGCCGAAGTCCGGTTGCATTGGGCGTTTGCCAAGCTCAAATTCGGAAATGAAGTTAGTGCCTGCTGGGATATTATTAGGGCCTACCGTCTGCTGGATGAAAACAGCAAAAAATTCCCCCAATTTGTACCTACCTACAAATCGCTCGGTCTCCTGCACGTACTTATTGGCTCCGTTCCGGAAAACTACACCTGGGTCACAAAAATCCTGGGGCTGAAAGGAAATGTCCGGGAAGGCTTACGAGAGCTGCAGCTGGTTCAGCAGAAAGATGCTTTTTTCCGGCAGGAAACGCATCTTATTGACTTGCTGCTACATGCCTTTACCCTGCAGTTAAGTCCCCCTCAGCTGCAGGCGCTCCGGCAACTACCTGCCCAGCACCCCGACAACCTGCTACTGCATTTTTTTGGAGCATCCGTCCTGATGAAAGAAGGCCGCAGTGAAGAAGCGCTGGCTATATTAAACAAAGCCCCGACGGGAGCCGCCTACCTCGACTTCCCGTTTCTTTCCTACATGCGGGGGGAAATTCTGTTGCAAAAAGGCGAATACAAGCAGGCCTCGGTGGCCTATACACGGTTTCAGCGCGACTTCAAAGGTTTTAATTTTTTAAAGGATAGCTATTTTAAGCTGTTTCTTTGCCAGTGGCTTTCGGGTAAAGCGGGCGATCCGGAAGGTTTTTTGGCCAAAGTAAAAAAAGCGGGAAGTACCATCGTGGAGTCGGATCAGTATGCCATGCGGTTTGCGGAAAGGTACCTGGCAGGCCAGGTACCTGATGAGCAGAAAGTGCTTTTCAAGGTACGGTATGCTACCGATGGCGGGTACCTTAAGGAAGCCTGGAAGGAGCTGGAACCCTATCGGGAAGAGGAGTTCAGCTCGGTGAGTGACCGGGCCGAATACAACTACCGCAAAGGCCGGGTTTTACAGAAAATGGGGCAGGATGAGCAGGCGGTGGCGTATTTTAACCGCTGTGTGCAGCTTACCCGGAATACAAATCTGTACTTTGGGGCTTCGTCGGCTTTGCAGCTGGGCTATATTTACCGGGAAAAGCGGCAACGCGAACAGGCGATAACTTCTTTTCGCCTGGCTATGACCTATAAAAAGCACGAGTACAAAAACAGCATTGATAATAAAGCGCGCGCGGCCCTGACCGAGTTAGGCGTTTAGTACCATCCCACCCAAATTAATGAGGATTATGGCAGAAAACAGTTACCAGCCTTCCCGCAAAATCCTGAGCTGGGCGGAGGAAGACCGGCCGCGCGAAAAGCTCCTGCAGCGGGGCAAAGCAGCCCTGACCGACGCTGAACTAGTTGCTATCCTGATTGGCTCAGGTACTGTGGAGCAGTCGGCGGTGGATGTGGCCAAAAGTATTCTGGGCTCGGCCAGTAATAACCTCAACGAACTGGCCCGGCAGGGAGTCAATGAACTGAAAAAAATCAAAGGAATCGGGGAGGCCAAGGCCATAACCATTGTAGCCGCCCTCGAGTTGGGAAGACGAAGAAAGGAGGCCGAAGTTCAGCGTCGCCGCCGGATTCAAAGCTCCCACGATGCCTACGAAGAAATGAAACCTTACCTGCTCGACAAACCCCACGAAGAGTTTTGGATTCTGCTGCTCAACCGGGCCAACGACGTCCTGCGGCCCGTTCAGATCAGTACCGGTGGGGTAGCAGGTACCGTAGCGGACCCCAAGCTGATTTTTAAACATGCGCTGGAGCAACTGGCCAGCTCCATTATTCTTTTTCACAATCACCCCTCCGGCAATCATACCCCCAGCCAGGCTGATAAAGACTTGACCCGTAAACTAAAAGAGGCCGGCCGGGTACTGGACCTGCCCGTTCTGGATCATCTGATTTTTACGGATAATGGCTACTACAGCTTTGCCGACGAAGGTCTCTTCTGACGATCAGAAAATAAGGTCCTGATGAATAATGTCCGTTAACCGGGAGTAGGGAATGATAAACTGAATGGGCCCCCGGGCATAGGCGGCAATTTCGTAAGGATTATATAAAAATAGTACCCCTTCCCGCGTAAAGGCCATATTGGCCGGCAAAAAAAACTGATTGCCCGGCAGGAAGTACCCTACTTCCTGTAAACTGGCTCTGTCAGGTACTTTTTCCAGTTCCCGGAAGGCAACTTCGGCCCTTTCCAAAAGCTGGGTCGTATCCTTTATAAAGCTAGTCAGCTGTTTTGGGCGACCGTTCTTATCAAAAATATAAAAGCCGGTGTAGGTATTAGGATGAGCGCCTCCGGTAAAGGAGTACTGGTCCAGCTGGTACACGACAATTTTGGGGGTTGTCATGACGGTATCTCCATTCAGCTCAATGGTCCAGCAACCCAAGGACTCCGGAAACTCGCTCTTAAACTGACGGTAATTCCTGGCAAATGCCTCAAATGCCTCCGGGATGTGGGTACTTGCTTTGGGGGTCGCCTGAAGGTAGGTACTGTCGGTATAAGAATTTATCAGGTGAACCATTGAACTCCTGATAAAGGTACTAACGTTCTGCCCCGTTTTTTCCGGTTCACCGTCTTCGTTTGCCCCCGGTTCCAGGTACCTGATCTGGATACTTACCCCGCCGGTGGTGTCACAGCTACCAAACTGGCTTTCCTGGTAACTGGCATTTTCAAAGTTTAAATTTCCGGCATCAGGACTCTGCACCGAATTCTCAGTATTGGTAGTCGAACAGGCTGCCAATACTATTATTAAAAGGAAAAAGAAACCGATTTCGTTGTTTTTCATTAGTAACTATTTACCTACACACCTTTTCTTACCCGTCTACAGACTCATTAGTTCTTTAAAGCGGATAGCCTGGCGGCGTGAAATCTCAATGCGATCACCACCCTGTAAAGTTACCAGCAGGCCACCACTAAACCAGGGTTCAATTTTTTCAATCCATTGCAAATTTATTATATGCTTACGGTTGGCCCGGAAATAGGTGTTCGGATCAAGGCGTTCTTCCAGACTATTCAATGATTTAAGGACCAGTGGTTTCTGGTCATCAAAGTGCAGCCGGACGTAGTTGCCCATTGACTCAAACAACCGGATTTTGCTGAGTTTTACAAACCAGCACTTTTCGCCGTCTTTTACAAATACCTGGTCATTTTCGCCCAAAACCTTATCCGTACGCTCGTGGGAGGAGGTTTCATGGGATTCGGCGGGAGCCTGGTTTTCTTCAACCCGGTTTATGGCATCGCGCAGTCGGTCGGTATCAATAGGCTTGAGCAGGTAGTCAAGGGCGTTAAATTCAAACGCTTTGATAGCGTACTCATCGTAGGCCGTCGTAAATATTACCTCGGGCGCTTTTCCTTCAATGGCAGTAAGTAGTTCAAAGCCATTTTTTCCGGGCATTTGAATATCCAGGAACAAGAGTTCGGGCTGCAGCTCATCAATAAGTACCAGGGCTTCGTCGGCGTTGGATGCTTCCCCTACAATTTCAATTTTGGAATAATTTTCCAGTAAACGTTTTAATTCATTACGGGCTAGGCGTTCGTCGTCAACGATAAGCGTTCTCATGGCAGGTACGATTTAGTTCTAATTTATGTTTGGGACAGGTGATTGTTAGTGGTTGTCTACTGTTCCTGCGGGGTCACGGCTTTTTCGTCCGAATAGCGCTGCAGGCCATCCGACAGCATGGGTATTATTACTTCCGCGCACACCTTATTTTCAGCTTCCTGCACCAGCCGGAACCGGGCATCTTTTCCGTATAATATGGACAGCCTTTCCGCCGTATTCTGCAAGCCCACGCCCCCCGAATCGGTATTACCCAGGGGATCAATCGCCCCGATGGTACCGGTATTCCTGATTTTGATAACGAGGGTATTGTTTTCAATGGTAGTCACTACTTCCAGAAAACCGCCCCCCATTACCTTGGATACCCCGTGTTTGATGCCATTTTCGACCAGCGTTTGCAGCATCATGGGAGGTACTTGCCAGAACACACTCTGCGGCTCGGCCTGGATGCTGTACTGGAGGCGTTCCTCGTAGCGTACCTTTTCCAGTTCCAGGTAATCTTCAACGGTCTTCAGCTCTTCGCGCAGCTCTACGGTTTTGCGGCGGTCAGCCAGCAGCGAATTTCGTAAAATATTGGATAACTGCGTAATACTGTGCTGGGCCTTGGCCGGATTTTCTGAAACCAACGCCCGGATACTGTTCAGCGCGTTGAAGGTAAAGTGCGGATTCAACTGCGAACGAAGTACCTTGGCTTCGGCTTCGCGCATGGATGTTTTCAGCATGATTTTCTCGAGTTCAGCCAGGCGGTTCTGCTCCACGTAGTGGTAAACGGTGTAGGACAGGATCCAGGCCAGCAGGTTTTTACACCAGGTCGAGAAGTACCCCCAGAACACAAACGGCTGGTTAACCAGGTTTTCGGCCAGGATTTCCCGGTCCAGCGGCAGGTTTACCGCCGTCATGATCAGCCCCAGTACCAGTACCGAAAGACCCACCCGAAACACCAGCTTGTGCATAGGCAGGGCCGACCAGTTCCAGCGCCGGATCACCAGCCGGTAGCTGTGGGTCAGGGTAATACCCAACAGTATATTGGCAATACCCGAATATAAAGTATCTTCCTCAAATCCATAACTCAGCGAGTACAGGATATTCTCATACATAATGAGGGCTGTCCAGCCGGCTATTTGAAGCGTCCAGTATATGCGGGTTTTGGACATGGATGTAGCCAATGGTAGTTGCAGTAGGAATGCAGGGAAATTGCTGAAAAAATCAGAATGCCCGTTTTTAAAATTAAATAAATTTTACTCAATGTAAAAACTTACCGCCACACCGGAGGGAGTAATTACACCAAAGGGATTCACTGTACACAAGCGGTTTCTAGAAGTTTTGGGGGATCTCAATCGTGAGCAGATGGGTAATATCATTCGAGACTTCCAGGGAAAAACGTTTATCCTTGTACGAATAATTCAGCTTGTAGAGGCACAGGTTGCTGTGCTCGTAGCGGTCCATCTCGCTCAGTGATTCACTGAACAGGGTAGCCAGTAAGATACGAATGGCCCGGCCGTGCATGGCAATCAGGATGGTGCGTTCCTGGGGGCGCGAAAGAATCAGATCAATTACCGGTAGCTGCCGTTTCTGCACCTGAACCGGGCTCTCACCGTCTTCGGAAGCAAGGTCGAACTGGCCGTTTCGCCACGAAAGTACCAGGTTGCGGTAGTAGTCATTATCCATGGTGTTGGGGGTGCGGCCTTCGCGGTTACCCCAGCTGATTTCGTTAAGGCCGGCGTGGGCCTCGTACGGAATTCCCATGTCAATAAAACCCTGCACCGACTGCTTGGTACGTTTGAGCGCCGAGGTATAAATTTTATCAAAAGGAACGTGCTGATAGGTGTCAAAAAATGCCTGCGCCTGGGCAAGGCCCCAGCTGTTCAGGTCGGCATCTATCAGGCAACCCTGTACTACACCATTGCGGTTGTAGTCGGTCTCTCCGTGACGAATCAGGTATATGGATTTATTTTTCAAAATTTTGTATTTTTAATAGGGAGGGTTTGTGTAAATGCCGATTATTTGCTTACTTGGCGAATACAAATTTAGATAATTTTTAGAAATGTTTACTACTTCTGTATCAATAGATTTCCTGCACTCCCTTGATAAAAAAACTATCGCGGGTCATTTGGGTATAGAATATACGGAGGTAGGCGACGACTATATCGTGGCCCGGATGCCCGTAGATCATCGGACCCACCAGCCCTTTGGTATTCTTCACGGTGGGGCTTCGGTGGTACTGGCGGAGTCGCTGGGAAGTGTGGCTTCGTACCTCTGCCTGAAGGATCGGGAGAACCAGCGGGCCGTTGGGCTGGAAATCAATGCCAACCATATCCGGCCGGTAAGTTCGGGCTATGTGTACGGGAAAGTAACCCCTATTCACGTGGGACGAACCACGCATTTGTGGGAAATCCGGATTACCAACGAGGAAGGGAAGCTGGTTTGTATCAGCCGTCTTACCATTGCGGTAGTGGAGGCAAATCGTGCCTGAAATGAAACAAAAAGTGCTTCACAGAATGTTACATATTCGGGCATAGAAGCGGGGAAAGTAGCTGAATGGATTAGCCAGTAGAGTTGCCGGTGCATTGCCCTCCCAACCAATTGAACAAAGTACGAATGATTGATAGCCAACCTGCGGATTGTAGTATAACCAGCCTGGGCTACCAGGCCGAAGTGCTTTGGGAAGCGGCCCGGAGTCTGGGCTTTCCGGCGGCTTTGTGGCGCCTGCCCAACCAGGAAAAAATTCGGTTACTGATTTCCGTATCGGAGGGGGTTAACCATCGCCAACCGGACCTGGATACGCTGCCTTCCGGCTTCATGGTGAGTCCGTTTGCAACCAACGCCAGGAATGAAGTATTTTTTATTGAAGGCGATATTCAGTTCCTGCTCCTGCCCGAGGGACCTGTACAGGTAGCAGAAAACCGATTGGGAGAAGAGCATCCATCGGTAAAAAAGTTTTACAACGCCGCCGAGACCGCCCGAAGGCAAAAAACAGCCGATGCCACCGCCCAAAGTACCTGGCTGCACCCCGTTCCAACCAATAAGGACATTCAGAAAGAATCTTTCCAGGGGGCCGTTGTGCAGGCGGTTGAAGCTATCCGGCAAAAGCAGTTCGACAAGGTAGTACTTTCCCGAACCCGGGTGCTGACCTACACCGACGATTTTCGTCCGGTCAAAGCCTTTACCAGGCTCACTAGTACCTATCCGGCCGCGTTTGTATCGCTGGTGTACCTGCCAGAGCAGCAGGAAGTGTGGCTGGGAGCCAGTCCGGAAACGCTGGTATCGCAGGATGCCGGGGGACTATTTCGAACTGCCTCCCTGGCCGGAACCCAGGTAGCCCGAACCGAGGCCGGTACCCTGCTGCCCAAAGGGGAAGTGCGTTGGGGACAAAAGGAAATTGAAGAGCAGGCCCTGGTAAGCCGGTACATCGTAGAATGCTTTAAAAAAATCAGATTGCGGGAGTACCTAGAAAAAGGCCCCAAAACCGTACTGGCCGGTAACCTGTACCACCTCCGTACCGATTTTGAAGTTGACACGGGAGTCGTAAACTTTCCCGAACTAGGTACTACCATGCTCCGGCTGCTGCACCCCACTTCGGCCGTGTGTGGAATGCCCAAAGAACCGGCCCTCCGTTTTCTCACTGCTAAGGAAGGGTACGACCGGAGCTTGTACAGCGGGTACCTGGGGCCGGTCAATGTTGAGGGGGAGTCACACCTGTTTGTGAACCTGCGTACTATGCGGCTGGCCGGTGGCGTAGCGACGGTCTTTGCCGGTGCCGGTATTACCGAAGACTCTGAGCCGCAGCGGGAATGGGAAGAAACCGAGCTAAAATGCCAGACCCTTTTGAGGGTACTTGCTCCCGAATCCTGAACTACCCGCAGGGTAAACGTATTTAGTACCTCCGGAGGAGTTCCAGCATTTTGCGGTCCAGTTTAAAGCCTTCAAAGTCCTCGTAGGCTACATCAGTACGTCCGCTGTTTACAAAGCCAAAGGCACCTTCGAGGTTCCAGATGGCCCAGCCCCAGCCCGCTTCCTTCCATAGTTGCAGGTTGTCTTCCATCCAGCGCAGGGCTACCTCGTGCGGGGTTTTGTTGTAAGCGCCCCATTCGCCCACGTGTATACCTACCCCTTTGGCTTCCAGTTCTTTCCAGGGCTTGATGTAACGTTCCCGCAGCAGGTCCTTATTCCAGGTGGTTTCGCCGAGCTGCGTCGGCCACTGCGGGGTGGGGTACTTGTCACTGCCGTTGACCCAGTTGGCGTGGTAGTGGCTTACCTGCATGGGATTATAGCCGCGGGTACTTTGGCCCACGTTCAGGTCGGCGATGCTATGCACCGGACCGGTACCCCAGCGAATACCGTCGGCTATGATCAGGCGGTCGGGCGATATTTCCCGGATTCCTTTTACCAATATACGTACTACCTGGGCGTAATCTTCCTCGGGAATATTAGGCGGCTCATTGATCAGGTCAAAGCTGACATCGTTATTGGACAACGATTTGTACCGGCGGGCCAGGGTCTGCCAATGGTGGACAGCCGCTTTCTGGGCGGTTTCGTCTTTCCATAAATTGAGCGGCTCCGCGGGCGGGTTGACACAGTAACCGGGAATGCGGTGCAGGTTCAGATTAACGTGGACGTTGTACTTCTGTCCCCACTCCACCGCCTGGTCTATTTCCCGCAGTACCTTTTCGTCCATCTCCAACCACACCGCCGGGTCAGGCTTTGACCAGCACTGGTACGACATCGGCAGGCGCACGAAATTGAAGCCCCAGTCGTTTAGCCAGCGGAAATGACGTTCCTGAAATGGACGGTTCTGGTTGTGGTTGAATTTCTCCAGCAGATTTACCCCCCGCCACAGGGGCAATCCGGAGGGTTTGGGTTGGGTCCTGGCCCAGGCCGACTGGCTGGCCAAAGCGGATGTAAGTACTAAAAACTGACGACGGTTCATGCCGGGGATTTATTAATGTAAAGTAAATAGTACTTTGGATTTACTTTTTCAGGAAAAGACCAACAATCCAAAACCAAACGGGAAAGACTGAAGTACTTAGAGTAGTGAACGGATTGATGTGTACAATCGAACGAATATTCAGCAGTAGTTTTTACACTCTTAAACCCAACAAAACTCATGAAAAGACTATTTTCAACTAATTTCAGTAACGAAGCGGTACATGTGTGGCTGGCCTTTATGCGAATTGGCGTGGCGGCGCTGATGTGGACACACGGGATACCCAAATTACTGAGACTGATTGAAGGTGAAACGCAATTCGGAGATCCGCTTGGTATAGGTTCAACTCCTTCTTTTATCCTGGTCACATTTTCCGAAGCCATCTGTTCATTGCTGATTTTTTTGGGATTAGGTACCCGTCTGGCCTCCATTCCGCTCATTATCAGTTGTTCAGTAGCTGCTTTTGTTGCCCATCGCGACGACCCTTTCGGCCGCAAGGAGCTGCTTCTGCTGTACATTCTTATTTATTTAACCCTTTTAATTCTGGGAGGTGGTAAGTATTCGGTGGACTCGCTCATTAACCCACCCCGCCGGCGAAGATAGTACCCCGAATGAGACCTGCCAGTAGCCTGGCACTCACGGTAGGTTTACTTTCACAATTGAGCGAAGTTTCATAATCTCCATATTTTTAAGGAGAGGTTTGTACTTTTGCCCGGGGTTCTGTTAAAATCTTTCTTTCCCCCGTAGAAAAAACAATCAGCCTGGTCAGGGTAGGTGACTCAATGAAGTACCCGGCCGGGTATTTCCCTGCAAATAACTTAGGCAACATGCTTTTCATAGGAAAATACAATACCCTGACCATTCTGCGCCGGACGAGTGTCGGCTTTTTTCTGGGCGATGTGGAGGGGGAGGAGGTACTGCTCCCAAACAAGTACATCACCGACGATATGGAGGTAGACCAGGAGGTGAGGGTATTCGTCTACAACGATTCAGAAGACCGCCCGGTAGCTACCACCGAAACCCCCAAACTAATTCGGAATGAGTTTGCTTTTCTTCAGGTAAAGGATGTGAATGAATACGGAGCCTTTATGGACTGGGGGCTCGAAAAAGACCTGTTTGTGCCTTACCGCGAACAGAGTGGTCAGATGCGGGTAGGTGACTGGCACCTGGTGTACCTGTACCTCGACCGCAAAACTTCCCGCCTTTCCGCTTCCACCAAAATCGGCCGGTACCTGGACAATAGTCGCCTGATTGTAGACGAAGGCGATGAGGTAGATGTTATTATCTGGGATAGAACGGACCTGGGGTACAACGTTATCGTGAATCACTTTCACAAGGGGCTTATTTACGAAAATGAGCTGTTCCGGCAGGTGAATATCGGGGACAAAATGAAGGCTTATGTGAAGCGGGTCCGGGACGAAAATAAGCTCGATATCAGCCTCGAAAAACAGGGATACGAGAGCGTAGAGCCCAATTCGCAGCGCATTCTGGACGAACTCAAGAAGGAGGGTGGCTACCTGAACCTGTCAGATAACAGCTCACCGGAGGAAATTAAACAGCGGCTTGAAATGAGTAAAAAAACCTTTAAGAAAGCCATCGGTAGTCTATACAAAAGTGGCCTGATCCAGATACAAGAGCACGGCATTCGCCTGATTTCGGAGGATTGATAATTTCGGTATTTTCCCAAATGCTGGGTAATCATGATTATAACACCATATAAAAATGAGAGACGCAATACCTGCGTCTCTCATTTTTGTTTGCAAGACCCGCCAGGAAAGGCAGATCTATTTTAAGGCTTAGGTACTTAATTTCATTGAGTACTAACGCGCCACAGGGTGTTGCCGGCATCGTCATTGACCAGCAGCGAGCCATCCGGTAAAACCGTCACCCCGACGGGACGTCCGTACACTTCGGGCTCCTGCTTGTTAGCTATAAAACCCGTCAGAAAATCCTCAGGTTTACTTGAAGGTTTTCCGTTGCTGAAGGGAACAAATACTACCTTATACCCAACGGGAGTGGAGCTGTTCCAGGAACCATGCTGGCCAACAAAGGCGCCATTGCGGTACCTGGACGGAAAACTCTCCTTATCGTAGAAGGTTAGTCCCAGCGAAGCTGTGTGCGAACCCAGCGGTACCTCCGGTACTATGGCTTTCTGCACCAGGTCAGGGCGCTCGTCTTTTCGGCGGGGGTCCACGATTTGTCCAAAATAGGAGTAGGGCCAGCCGTAAAAGCCACCTTCCTTAACGCTCGTCAGGTAGTCAGGTACCAGGTTGTCGCCCAGTTTGTCGCGTTCGTTGACCGATGTCCAGAGTACATTGCTGCCGGGTGCCCAGTCCATCCCAACCGGATTGCGCAGGCCACTGGCGTAAATCTTTTCCCCACTGCCGTCCGGGTTAATCTGCAGGATATTCGCCCGACGTTTTTCTTCGTCCATGCCGTATTCCCCCACGTTGCTGGCTGAACCCACCGAAACATAAATTTTACTGCCGTCGGGGCTGGCCAGGAGGTTGCGGGTCCAGTGGTGGTTGTAGCCCCCGGCTGGCAGCTCCAGTATTTTTTCACCCTTACTTTCCAGCTTGGTCTGCCCCGGCTTGTAGGGGTAGCGCATCAGCCCATCGGTATTGGCCACGTAGAAAAAATTATTTAACACCAGCATACCGAAAGGCTGATTCAAGTCTTCCATAAACACATGCCGCTGGTCGGGCTTACCGTCGTTGTTCGGGTCGCGAAAGAGCGTAATCCGGTTGGCACTTTTTCCTTTGTCGTCGGATTCAACGACAAATACATCGCCGTTGGGCGCTACGTAGGACCAGCGCGGGTGCTTGAGGTCACCGGCGTATTTGGTAACTACGAAACCCGCCGGAGCCGTGGGTTTCTGGCCCTCAGACCAGCCTTTTACATCCGGATTGTTTTTTACGGATTCGGTCGCGTAGGGGGCAGGTAAGGTCAGGGTGTCAACGGCCGTTTGGACTACGGTTGGGCCAGCGGCGGCGGCTTCTTCCTTCTTTTCCTCCTTATTATTACAGGCGAGGAGCGTAAGGCTTACCCAAAAGCAGCAAACCAGTGCGGGTGTACATTTCATGTCTATGTGGATTTTAATCATTGATTGATAACTAATGATTAACCACATGTTCCGGCTATTGTTTGCCCGGCCCTAAACCCTATTTCAGGGGCTGTCGGGCTACTCCCTCGTTGGTTATCCTGACCGGATTTATCAAACCTTCCGCGTTAAAGGTCATTTCGTCCATACAGGTTACCCGGTGGTTGGCGTCGGTTTCGGTCAGGGGCCTCCGGTGGTACACAACGTACCAGAGGTCTTTTTCGGGTACATGAATGACCGAATGGTGCCCGGCTCCGGTCGCGATGCCTGGGTCCTGCTGGAGTATTTTGCCAATGCGCTGGAAGGGGCCAAAAGGCGAGTCGGCTATGGCGTAGGCAACCGAATAGTTGGGGCCGGTCCAGCCACCTTCCGACCACATAAAATAGTACTTGCCGTTCCGACGGAACATAAACGGTCCTTCTACGTAGCCTTCCGGGGTGATTTCTTTGAAGGTAGTACCGTCATCAAAGGGTACAAAGCCGGTAAAGTCATTATTCAACTTCGCTATGTTGCAATGCCGCCAGCCGCCGTACAGCATATAATACTGCCCATCCTGGTCTTTGAACACAAACTGATCTATGGGCTGGGCACCGTTATGGAATTTGTCAATCAGAGGCTTTCCAAGATGGTCTTTGAATGGTCCCGCGGGTTGGTCGGCCACCGCTACCCCAATGCCACCCCGCTCTTCGTTACTCTGAATATCATTGGCTCCAAAAAACAGATAGTACCTGTTCCCTTTTTCGATAATTGCCGGGGCCCACATAGCCCGCTTGGCCCATTTTATTTGGGTAGTATCAATAATCCGGCTGTGCTTGGTCCAGGTAATAAGGTCGGGGGAGGAAAAGGCATCCATGAATACCTGCTCCTTGTAGGGGGCCGAATAGGTAGGATAAATCCAGTACGTATTGTTAAAGATAATTCCCTCGGGGTCAGCGTACCAGCCCGGAAAAATGGGGTTGCCCGCCGTAGGTACGCCCTCAGCTTTTTTGGACGGGGGAGTTTTCTGGGATTGAGCCAATGCCGCTGACAGGGGTACTGCGAGGATAAGGGAAAGGAGGTTACCGATAAGTATCTTTTTCATTGGATAATTGGGAACAGTAGCTTTAACTTATTTTTTGTTTTATATGAATAATAGGTAGTCAAACTGAAAAGACAGGCGTTGAATCGGCTGAGGTTTTTCCCGGCCCTGGTTCCCCGGATTGTTTTGTTTGAATCATTACCTAAAAAGAGTACTTAACCAAATAGCTACTAACCCCAATTCCTACATGCTCATGAAAAGGACCTTGTACCAAAGTGTATTGTTGCTGTTACTGACAACCTGCGTGACATTCGCGCAAAAAAAGCAAAAAGACGGATGGATCCCACTTTTTGACGGAAAATCCCTGAATGGATGGAAAGTAGGGGCCAATGAAAGTACCTTCAGTGTGAAAGACGGGACCATAATGGTGGCCGGACCCCGGGCTCACCTGTTTTATGAGGGGCCGGTAAATAACCACTCCTTCAAAAATTTTGAGTTTAAAGCTCAGGTAATGACTACCCCCGGCTCCAATTCCGGAATTTACTTTCATACCGACTACCAGGAGGACGGCTGGCCCGCCAAAGGGTACGAAGTACAGGTGAATAACTCCCACACCGACTGGCGCCGTACGGGTTCTCTGTACGCTTTTGATGATGTAAAGGAAGTTCACGTAAAGGACAATGAATGGTACACCGAGCATATAATAGTGCAGGGTAACAAGGTAACCATCAAAATCAATGACAAAACAGTAGTGGAATATACCGAACCTGTGGGCGTAGAGCGCAACAAAGGCAACGAGAAAAGGCTCATTGACAAAGGTACCTTTGCCCTGCAGGGTCACGACCCCAAGAGTGTAGTATATTTTAAGGATATTATGGTAAGGCCCCTGCCTGAGTAGCGGAAGGAAGGTCTTGAACAGGAAAGCCCCGGATGGTCCGGGGCTTTCCTGTTTATTAGGAGTACCAGATGTTACTGGTCCGGTTTGGGCGAAGCCAGAATACCAGCCGGTACAAACAGCTCACCCGTCTGAATATCCAGTAAGCCGTTTCGCTCATCCTCGATATTGGTAGCCTGGGTATAAATATCACCCGCGATGGCACGTTTTCGTAATTCCAGCTTAAACTGACGAATGCGCTCGGCGCGGTCTTCCAGGTCGTTCGGGCCACCGTAGTCGGCAAAGCCAAAGCCCCCCCACTCACTTACAATGAGGGGAATTTGTTTACGGTAAAAAAATGGATCTCCTACAACCAGCGGAAAGGCCGCTACACCCTCGGTTTCTCCGTTCACGAGCATGTCAAGTACCACCCGCCAGCGTTCCAGGTCGGGCGTGTAGAGGTGGGCCGTGAGCAGGTCCGACTTCAGGCGCCCCAGGTAAGAAATATGCTGCCAGCCGTCGTTGTCCACGACCAGAAACTGCGGGTAGGCTATGTGCATGTAGTGGTACATGTCAATGATGTACTTCCGGGTTTCAGGGTTGGTTGCAATATCCTGAGCGCCCCAGTCTTCGTTATAAAGGCTCCAGATAACCACCGAAGGGTTGGTTTCAAGCAGGGCCAGCATCCGCAACAGCTCTGCCCGGTGGTTTTCGCGGCTCAGGCGCGTACTACTGTGCGGGCTGGGTACTTCAACCCACAATAACAGCCCTAACTCGTCGGCGAGGCTGTATATACGGGGGTCAACGCCGGCAATATGTACCCGCACCAGATTACAACCCAGCTCTTTCATGGCGTGCATGTGCAGCTTCATTTCTTCGAAGTTGGCAGTACCGGGCTGGTACAGGATACCGTCCAGATAGATAGCCTGGTTGTTAAGGTATACGTAGCGGCCCCGGGCTTCAATTTTTCGCAGACCAAAATGCGCCTCAATCTCTGCTTCGTAACCATCAACGTCAATGAGCTGAGCCACCAGTCGGTACAGTACCGGATTTTCGGGACTCCAAAGCTGCGCCTCGGGTACCTCAAGTACCACCCGCTGCTGTTTTTGTCCGGCTTCCAGTTTGAGGGGATAATCCGAAGTCGCAATGGGTTTGTCACTAGCCTGGTTTTGTTCATATACATTCAGGCGGAGTGTGTACTGGCCCGGATCATGAATACGGGTTGTAAGGTTGAAACGGACCAGGGAGTCTTCTACGTGACTTACCACCCCGACGCGGGAGCGAAGCCGGTTGCGTTCTACCGCCTCAAGCCATACGCTCCGTACCGCTCCGGTGTAGGTCTGGTACCAGATCCCCCCCCTTTTATAAACGTGAGACTCCTGTTTGCCGCGGGGTATCTCCGAGTCCATGGAGTCGGCGATGCGCACCGTCAGTCTATTGACGGGCTGAAGATACTCTTCGCTAAGTTCGTAGGAAAAAGAGGTGTATTCGCCATAGTGTACTACCTCGCCCTCGATGGTACTAAGGGGACGGCCGTTAAGCCAGACCCGGGTTTCGTAGCCACAAGCCCCGAAAGTAAGCTGAAACATGGAGTGGGAAAGACTTTTGTCGCGCTTGGGGAGGGGAAATTCCCGCTCGTACCACACCACTACCTTATCATGCCAGGTGGGGCTGTCGCGGTGAATACCCTTGGCCAGAGCCAGGTGCTCCTCCACCGAACCCGGCCATTGGGCCGTATGGTCGAACTTGTGTCCCAGATGCCACCCCTCGTTTAGTCCGTGGTCTTCGGCGTCCATCGAAAACCGCCATTCGCCATCCAGCATGAGAAAGGTGTTGGGGCGTAGAACAGCTCTTGGTAACGGATTTATGAATTTTTCAGCGACTTGTGCTTCCTCAATTATTTCGGTTATGCTAAAATTTGGGTGCAGCGAATCCATACAAAGTAGTTTAGTGAAAGCAATTCCTACATCATTACCTAAAACCATTCTTTCTAATACCAACTACGGATTACTACTCCTATTTGTTTTATTTATTTGGTTTTGTTTATTAAGCGCGAAAATATAAAAAAAGTACCTCCCCGGCTATGCTGCCGGGGAGGTACTTAAAACAAGAATAGATTTTAAATCTAGATGAGCCGGATCACTTTTACAAAGCGTCCCTCGTAGTAGCCAGCCAGCGGATTGATGGTTACGCCGTACTGCTTTCCTGACGAAGAATGAATAAATTCCAATCCTTCGGCGTTGTTTTTAACCACTATACCAATATGACCTACCGTACGGTTGGTGGAGTCGGTGCCCGTAAACAGGATAAGGTCACCGGGGGTGGCGTCGGCCACAGTGACCTGGGTGCCTACATTTGTAAAATCGGCGGAAGACCGGGGTACATTTATGCCAAAATGATTGTATACATAGTTAATAAACCCGGAGCAGTCGAAACCAGCGTTGGGATCGGTTGAACCGTATAAGTAAGGTACGCCGTAGAATAACTTGGCATATTTGACCAGTTCTGCCCGACTGGTAGTACCCCTGCGGTACTTATCCTTTTTCGAAACAGGAACGACCGATGCGGTAGTTGTTTCTTCGGTGTAAGAAGCCTGACTTACTACACTATTTTCTTCTTCGTTCCGGGTGTCGGTGGTTGGCTGATTGCATCCGGCCAACACGCCCATCGCTATGATCAATATTGTATATTTCATGCTTTTTGGGTTTAGACCTGGCCCCAAAGGCAGTCGGCAGTTTTTGGCAAAACCTTTTTACCGATGAAAACTCTGACTGATAAACTCCAGCGCGTCGGGTAGGCCCGTACGCCAGTATTCCCAGGTATGTCCTCCATTTCTAACCCTATATTCGTGCGGAACGTTCCGATCTCTCATTAAAATGTGCAACGTTGAATTGCCTTTGTACAAGAAATCGTCGTCTCCGCAGTCCAGATAAAAGCGTACATCTTTCTTTCGTTCGTCGGGCAACTGCTGCATCAGGTACAGAATACTGTTCTTATTCCAGTACTCTGAAATACGGTTTTCCCCTTCTTTTACTTCACCAAGAGCGGTACGGTACCGCCGCAAAAATTCCTGATGCGACAATGCGTTGATTTCTTCGTCGCTCCGAACGGCCGCACTCATAGCCGCGCAGGCCGCAAACATGTCGGGGTGGTGCAGCGAGTACAGCAGGGAGCCAAAGCCCCCCATTGAAAGCCCGGCTACCGCCCGGTATTCCTTTTTGGTATGGCAACGATAATTCTTTTCAATGTGCGGAATAAGTTCTTTGATGAAAAAATCCTCAAACTGGTACTTACCCTCGCGGTTATTGAGGTAGTAAGTCATTTCAGCATCGGGCATCACCACAATCATCGGCGCTATGGTACCTTCCCGAATCCCTTTATCTACGATCCGCTGCATTTCCCCGAACTGCAGCCATCCCGTTTGGTCGTCGCCCCCGCCGTGGAGCAGGTACACGACCGGATAACGGCGGCTGGAAGTTTCGTAGCCCGCCGGCAGGTACAGCGCGAACTTCTTTTCTTTGTTGAGAATGGTACTTTTAAGGCCCAAATTATCAAACACAGTACTTTGCTGGGCCAGCAACTGAAATGGAAAGAGTACCCAAAGCAGAAAAAACAGAGATTTGTTCATAATCAGAAAGCAGAATAGTAATTTAAAAGGAGTTGGTAAGAAGGTAGTACTTTCAAATTTGGGAAAAAATCAAAAAAAAAGAATAAGTTTAATGTTTCATTGGTCATAAATTGCATTTTGCCCGGTGTGCTGGCGTGTTTGATGAGATGTTTTTTTAAATAACTTAAGAAATATAGGTGGAAGTTATACCTAACAAAAGTAGCTTTACAGAAGTAAGGCTTTTCATACAGAAACGTCGGCCAACTGGATGGATTAGTTTGGACGTAGGGGCGCTGATAAAAGTTTACTTCAAAAATTTTGCAGGAATTAACCGAAGGTTTGAAGGTGGTATTTGTGTCCCGGAATTTTAATTAATTCAAGGTATGGTTGGTGGAACTTCTGATATCCAGTGTTATAGCTTGTTCAGGCAGGTACCTTCTGCAATCGCAGTATTCAGGGGACCTGATCACCATATTGAATTTTGCAACGATAAGTACCAGCAACTTTTTGGTGTAAGTCCGGAAAAGCACCCCTTACAAGCTTTCACCGAAGTACCGTCAGCAAATCCCAATTTCAGAGCTGACCTAAACCAGGTACTACAGACTGGCCAGCCACGTATAGTTAATCAGTACCTGTATACGACCCTACGGCAGGGGAAACCGGAGGAGCAATGTTTTCAGCTGACCTACCAGCCCATACTGGATGAGGAAGGTGTTGTAGAAGGCGTAATGCTCATGGCGACTGACGTAACCGAGCAGGAAACAGCCCGGAGAAAAGCGGAACTTGTAAAAAAGCCTCACCGCAACATTCAACCCGTTGTCTGGCAGGAACCTCAGCTACCAGCCGCTCCCCCCAATTTCATTGTATATCGGGTAGTTCGGGACGTTACCGGGCAGGCCGTTGACTTTGAACCTGTCCTGGAAAGGCAGGAAGTACTACACCCTGGCTCCGGAGCGGACGAAAAAGATGCCATAAATGCCTGGCTGCCACTGGCGAAAGCTGACTCCCTAACCCAACTTTATAGGAAAGTAGTAGAAACGGGTGAGGAATACCAGGGGGAAATGGTACTGCCGGAGAGAAGAGGACTACACAAAGTCACCATAGCCCGGCGTGACCAGGATACCCTGGTTACGACCATCACAGAGGTGGAGTGGCAGGAACAGAAAGATACTACTACCCCCGATACCGCCAAAACTACTGAAATACCCGCTAGGGAGTTCGAAGCCTCCCTGAGTGGTATTATGATTTGTGAAACCGTACCTGGTGAACAGGGGGAAATTGTAGATTTCAGGATTACCCTCGTCAATCAGGAAGCCTCCCAGATCAATGGTTACGCCAATGATGAAATGGTGGGAGAAACGCTGCTGGGCCTCTTCCCTGGTTTGAAAAAAGTAGTGATTCCTACCGTAGGTACTACTATTTTTTCAGCCTACTGTCAGGTAGTGAAGACAGGCTTACCCCTTCAGTACGAAATCTTTTACGACCTCGACCGGTTCGAACAGGGTAGTTGGTTCCAGATATACGTCAGCCGTCTCAATGATGGCATAGTACTCTTTATAACGGATAGTACCGAGAGTAAAAAAGCCCTGATTGAGGTGTGGCAGCAGGCCAGTTTCATCCAAAACATGCTGGATGTGGTACCTTCGGGAGTTGCCCATTTACTACCTGTTAATAATTCGGATGGTACTCTTTCTGATTTTGTGGTAAAGGTTGTCAATAAAGCCTCCAAAACCCAGATTGGTATCGTGGCCAAAATGGCAACTGGAAAATTATTGAGTGAGCTGCTGCCTGGTTATAGAAACACAGAACTGTTTGCCGCTTTTCATAAGGTACTTACCACCGAACCCTACCTGCAAGGGGAGTTTTCCTATACTTACAAAGGGAAAAACAGGGCCTGGATTCGCCTGGTGGCTTCCCGGCATGGCGAAGGACTGGTAGTTTCGTTTGATAATTTTACCAAAGCCAAGCGAAACGAGCAGGCATTAAAAGACTCCGAGGAGCGTCTGCAGAAAATAATTGATACTGTCCAGATTTCCGTTGGTCTGCTGGGTCCGGTATATGACGAAGGCGAACAAATCATTGATTTCAGCTTTCATACCGCAAACCAGGCCTACGCCCAGGCCATTGGTCAACAAAGAAGCGAAATTATAGGGACCAGGTTAAGCCAATGGATTCCCGGGTACCAGACCAACGGCCTGTTTGACACCTATCGGAAGGTATTCGAATCGGGGGAAGGCTGCCAGTTTGATTTTCATTATAATAACGATGGCTTTGACGACTGGGTTGATGTTAAAGTGACCAAAATTAATGAGTTTCTGCTGATTACGGGCAGTAACTATACCCGCCTCAAGCAGGTACAGCTACAAGCTGAAGCCCTGGTGGAGGATCTGCGCAAATCCAATGCTAACCTGGAAAAGTTTGCCTATGTGGCTTCCCATGATCTCCAGGAGCCCTTACGCAAGATTCAGGCTTTTGGTGATATTTTGGTTAAAAAGCACGCTGCCCAACTCGATGAAAGTGGGGCCGATATTATTTTAAGAATGCAAAAGTCGGCCGGACGCATGCAGACGCTGATCCGCGATTTACTGGCTTATTCCAGAATCTCTTCCAAAAAACCCAAAAGTCAGGAAGTGGATCTGGCCCGTCTGCTTTCCGAGATTACAACCGACATGGAAACGGCAATTCAGGAGAAAAAGGCGCAGATCACTTTTGAAAATCTTCCGGTAATTACCGGTGAGCTCACCCAGTTGAGACAGCTTTTCCAGAATTTATTGAGTAACTCGCTTAAATTCTCGCATAAAACCCGACCGCTGCTAATCACAATTAACGGCCAGATTATGCAGGGAAACCAACTCAGAGAGCTGGTCGCTGTCAGCGATTACCACAAGCTATTTGCCTGCGTTGAGGTAAAGGATAATGGCATTGGTTTTGACCCCAGGTACACCGAGCGGATCTTCCAGGTTTTCCAGCGCCTGCACGGTCGGTCCGAGTACCAGGGTACCGGTGTCGGTCTGGCCATTGTACAGAAGGTGGTGGAAAACCACCAAGGTTACCTTGCGGCCGAAGGAAAGCCCAATGAGGGAGCCACCTTCCGGATCGTACTTCCCATAGAAAATTAAGGGAACAAGTACATTTTTGACCGGACCGATAAGTATACGAGCTGCCTGAGCGGCTTTAAAACTTAGTCTGTCACTACCTTATTTTTATTCCAACTCCATGCAAAATTTTTTTCGTCCTTTATGTATAACTGCCGCCCTGGCAGGGATCACCTCATTACTGGCTTTTACCGGCGAAGTACCTTCGTCGAAACCAAAAACCGATAATCCCAAATTGGCTGCCTCCATTAAGGTACCTGCTGGCTTTACGACTACTATTGTGGCCGAGGAATTGGTTGGAGCCCGGCACATGGTGGTTTCCAGGGGAGGAGATATCTACGTAAAACTATCCAAATTAAAAGACGGCAAGGGCCTTTACCGCCTCCGCGACGCCAATAAAGATGGAGTACCCGAAGAGGTGACCGGCTTTGGTGACTACAAGGGTACGGGTATTTTTATCAAAAACGGGTACCTGTATACATCCTCCAACAGCGCCATTTACCGCTACAAGCTCAATGAAAAAGAGGAAATCATCAATACCGACCAACCCGAAACCATTGTAACGGGTATGGTAGATACCGGCCGTGATAACTCCAAGTCTATTGCCCTGGATGACAAGGGGTATATTTACGTCAATATTGGTTCATCTAACGATGCCTGCCGTGAAACCGGTACCGGTAAGGGTATGATGCCCTGTACCCTGCTGGATACCGTAGGGGGCATCTGGCGTTTTCGGGCCGACCAACTGAATCAGACCCAGAAAGATGGCCAGCGCTACGCCACGGGTCTGAAAAATACTGTAGGCCTGGACTGGAACAGGAAGACCAACACCCTGTTTGTGATGCACCACGGCCGCGGGCAGTTCCACGATTTTTATCCGCAGCACTTCACCCCGCAGCAAAGCACCATCCTGCCATCCGAAGCCATGTACGAGCTGCGCCAGGGTGACGACGCCGGTTGGCCTTACATCTACTACGATCATATTCAGAAAAAGAAAATACTGGCGCCCGAGTACGGCGGCGACGGCAAGAAAACCGGGGGAGAAAAAGCAATCAATCCAGTAGTTGGTTTTCCGGCGCACCTGGGGCCCAATGGCCTGCTGTTTTATACCGGCAACCAGTTTCCGGCCCGCTACAAAGACGGCGCCTTTGTCGCCTTCCACGGCCAGAATGCCGAGCTGAAGCAGGGGTACTTTGTGGCTTTTGTGCCCTTCAAAAACGGAAAGCCTGCCGGCAAGTGGGAGATATTCGCGGACAATTTCGCGGGTATTGACCTGGCGAAGCCCAGCGGCCCGGTTCAGCACCGTCCGTGCGGTCTGGCCCAGGGACCCGACGGTTCGCTTTATGTCTCTGATGACATGAATGGTACCATCTACCGGATTGCCTTTAACAAGTAGATATAGCTATCCTAATGGCCGGAAGGACCCTTTATAAATCCAAATAGTATGACTTAATAGCAGTATTTTTAAAATCTTTCAGATTCCTGAAGTACTCCTGACATAAGGCTGTCAGTTGACTAATCCAGATTTGTAGTGTACATTTTAAGCAACTACAACATGATTAGTCAATTGGCAGCCTTTTACTGGTTTAGTCTTTTACCCGCATTTGCTGTGATCCCTTTGTTTTTGGAATATTATTATTACCAGGGATTTGTGAAGTAACTATGAAGAATACAGAAATAGACACTTTTTGCCCCACAAGCCGACAAGACTGGCGACAATGGCTGGAAGAAAATCATAGGGTAAAGCAGTCCGTCTGGCTGGTGTACTACAAAATGAAATCCGGCCTGCCAACTATCTCCTGGAGTGAAGCCGTAGACGAAGCACTATGCTTTGGCTGGATTGATAGTAAAGCTTTGCCCGTTGATGCAGAAAAATATAGGCAGTTTTTCTGCAAGCGGAAGCCCAATAGCGTCTGGTCGAAGATTAATAAGGAAAAAGTACAGCGATTCATAGACAATGGATTAATGACCCAGGCCGGTTTGGACTCTATTGCAACGGCAAAAGGCAATGGTTCATGGGCGATTCTGGACGAGGTAGAGGAGTTGATAATTCCCAAAGACCTGGCTGAGGCATTCAAAAGCAAACCAGGTTCAGAAGAGTACTTTCTGGGTTTAAGCAAGTCAGTCCGAAAAAATATCCTGCAATGGATTGTTCTTGCTAAACGACCAGAGACCAGACAGAAACGAATCAGTGAAGTAGCTGAGCTTGCAAGTCAGAAGCTGAGGCCAAAACAATTTTGATTATAAAGAATAATTTTCAAGAAACAGGAAGAAGCCCGGCCACCAGCCGGGCTCTTCTTTTATCCAGGTTACTCGATGCTAATGTTGTACTTATCCAAAAGCCCCGCCACGCTGTGCAGCGCAAATCTGGCTTTGCCGATCCGGTTGGCTTCGGGATCAATGGAGAAGTTATATGCAGAACGAAAGTCCGCTCCTTCCAGAATGGTACTCCTGAACACGGCCCGGTTGAGGTCACAATTAAGGAAGGCAGCCCCAGTCAGGTCAGCCTCTACAAAATCTACCTCTTCGAGTCGGCAGTCCGTGAAGCGAATTTTTTTCAGCTTTAAACTATAAAAAGATGAAAAATTGAGCAGACAGTTCTCAAACCGGAAGGAAAGCAGGAATCTGGTACAATCGTCGAAGCGAAGCCCGAATAGCTTACAGCCCCTGAATGTTACCTCTTTGAAAGCAGTACCTTTTAGCCGGGCCATACTAAGGTCACAATTCTCGAACTGGCAGGTCAGAAACTCAATACCGGAAAGGTCGGAATTTGAGAAGGTGCAGCCGGTAAAAGTGCAGTTTTCGTATTCTGCCCTCGGGAGGCGTTTTTCGGTGAAATTTTCGTTGGTATACTCTTGCCCTTCAATATAGTCCTTGCTCATTAGTTAATTTTTCGGGGAGGGTAATTAGTACTTCTAAAAATAAAACGCTGGATTCCCCAACAGGAAAGCCCCGGCATGTACCGGGGCTTTCCTGTTGAAGTACCTGATAGTTTAAGCCGGGTACTCGTGGGGGAGTGGCAGGTTGATGCGCTCATTCCAGGGTAGCCCGTGCAGAATAAGTTTTTCCATGAACGGGTCCGGATTCAGCTGCTCGCAGTTCCATACGCCCGGTTTCATCCAGTCGGGCTCGGTGAGCATGAGCATGGCGCCAATCATAGCTGGTACGCCGGTGGTGTAGCTCACGGCCTGCGACCGTACTTCGCGCCAGCATTCGGCATGGTCGCAGTTGTTCCAGACGTAGTAGGTCTTTTCTTCTCCGTCCTTGATTCCCCTGATCTGGCAACCAATGGAAGTCTGCCCCTTGTAGTTTTCACCCAGGGATTCGGGGGCCGGTAGTACCGCTTTCAGGAATTCAAGGGGTACTATATCTACGCCTTTAAAATTGATGGGCTGTATGCTGGTCATGCCTACGTTCTCCAGTACATTGAGGTGCGTAATATACTGTTGGCCGAAGGTCATCCAGAAGCGGGCCCGCTTGAGGGTAGGGAAGTGCTTTACCAGCGACTCCAGCTCCTCGTGATACAGGACATAACTTTCCTTTTCGCCGATGCTGGGGTAGTCAATAGGTTTATGAATGGACATGGCCGGAATCTCGACCCACTCACCGTTTTCCCAGTAGCGGCCGGGCTGGGTAATCTCGCGGATATTAATCTCAGGATTAAAGTTGGTGGCAAAGGCTTTACCGTGGTCGCCGGCGTTGCAGTCTACGATGTCGAGGTAGTGCATTTCGTCGAAGTGGTGCCTGGCGGCGTAGGCCGTAAAAACCTGCGTTACACCGGGGTCAAATCCGCACCCCAGCAGGGCCATTAATCCGGCTTCCTTAAATTTGTCCTGGTAGGCCCACTGCCAGCTGTACTCAAACTTGGCTACGTCCTTGGGCTCATAGTTGGCCGTATCGAGGTAGTGAACACCCGTAGCCAGACAGGCATCCATAATGGTCAGGTCCTGATAGGGCAGGGCCACGTTGATCACCATCACGGGCTGAAACTGCTTGATGAGCATGACCGTTTCGGCTACTATGTCGGCATCTACCTGAGCCGTTGAGATATCCACACCGTGCATTTCTTTGATTTCGGCGGCTATTTTATCACATTTGGCTTTGGTACGGCTGGCCAGTAAAATACTGGTGAATACGTGGCTGTTCATGGCACATTTGTGCGCGACCACACTCCCTACACCTCCGGCTCCTATAATGAGTACTTTAGACATGATATGTTAATTGAGTGAATTTAAATCCAAATAATACAGGTGGTCCATCTTCCCGATTAGCTTTTGAACCCTAACAGGTGGGCAAAGATAGAATGACGCATGGTTTTTTTAGTAAATCCAATTCAATAAATACCGTTAATCATGGATACTATATTACTCGTTCTGGGTCTGATTTGTTTATTCGGCGGACTGGCCGGGGCAGTTTTGCCTACCCCCGGCCCCTCGCTCAGTTTTGGGGGACTCTTGCTGCTTCATTTCAGTTCCTATACCGAATTCAGTACCGCTGTTCTGGTTGGACTGGGCCTCCTTACCGTTCTCATTGCGGCCCTGGATTATTTTATTCCTATCTGGGGGGCTAAAAAGTTTGGAGGTACCCGTTACGGCAGTATCGGGGCCGTGGTGGGGTTGGTGATTGGTTTTTTTGTGTTACCCGGTATTGGTATTTTTCTGGGTACTTTTCTGGGGGCGCTTTTTGGGGAATTAATTGGAGGCTCCACCCGGAAAGTGGCCTTCAAGGCCGCCCTAGGTTCTTTTCTGGGCTTTCTGACCGGCATGGTCATGGAAGTAATCCTGTGCCTGATTATGATCGGCTACGCCGTAGTAGAGCTGGCGGGGTACTTTGGCGACAGTGGTACTACCACCTACTGAAGGTGATTCCAGATTATATCATATACTTCGGTTGCTTCCAGTTCCGCCTGCGGTAGCGGGTCGCTGGTGATGCAGACCGGGTAGTACTCGCGCGGTACCAGCGGACTGCCGTGGGAGCCTTTTATTAAGGTGGCATCCAGCGGAATAACATCCATGAGGTACCTGAAACCCATTAATTTTCGGCCTAACTTGTACCCGGCCCGCAGCTTAATCAGGGGGTTTTTGGGGTCCATGAACATCTCGACGGGGTCATAACCGGGTTTCCGGTGAATATCCACCAGCTTGGCGTAGTCGGGAGCTTTTGCGTCATCGAGCCAGTAGTAGTAGGTAAACCAGCTATCCGGTTCGGCCACAACTACCAGGTCACCGGCTCTTTCGTGGTCGATATGGTAGATCTGTTTTCCTTCTTCATCCAGTACCAGGGCTATTCCCGGGGTTTGCTGTAGACGCTTTTTAACCTTTTCCTTCACCGTTGGGTCATTGATATAAACGTGCGCAACCTGGTGGTCGGCGGTGGCGAAGGCCGGTGAGGCACCGGCGTCGAGCAGTTCGTACCAGCGCTCGTTCCGGACCGCAATGGTACCTTCCTCCCGCAGAATGCGGTTAATATGGATGGGGCGGCTGACGGGGTTTATTCCGTATTCGGAAAGCAGAATTATACGGGTATTTCGGGCTTCGTAGTGCCGCACCAAGTCAGCAACCAGTCCATCAACTTCGCCTAATTCCTGGTGGATTTTAGAGAAATCGTCCCCGAACTTCTGAAGGCAATAGTCCAGGTGGGGCAGGTAGATGAGCGTAAGGGTAGGGTCGTATTTTTTATCCACCCAGATGGAAGCGTCCGCAATCCATTTGGATGATTTGATATTGGCAGTGGGCCCCCAGAAATTGAAAAGCGGAAACTGCCCCAGCTCACTCTGAAGTTCATCACGCAGGCTAGCGGGCTGGGCATAACAGTCCGGAGCCTTAACGCCATCGGCGTGGTACTGGGGACGGGGCGTAACGGAGTAGTCGGCGGTGGAGTACATATTGTACCACCAAAACATTTTGGAGCAGGTAAAGGAAGGGTCAAGTTTCCGGGCCGCCTCCCAGATTTTTTCACCCTGCACCAGTTTGTTAGACTGCTTCCAGAATTTTACCTCGGCATCTTCCCGGTCGTACCAGCCATTACCCACAATGCCATTTTCGGTCGGCCACCTACCCGTAACATAGCAGCTTTGGGCGGTGGTAGTTACCGCAGGAAGAACCGGCTTGATAGGGGTCAGGTACCGGCCCCGAAGGTACTCCTTCAGAAATGGAGTATATTCTCCAATCAGGTTGGCGCTGAGTCCCACTATATCAATAACAACCGTCTTCTGCATAGTACTTTACTCTTCGTTTAACCCATTTTTTACCCACTTCATCTCCCGAACAATGGATTCACCAATTGGTTTTTGAATTTCCTCCGGAAGTACCCCCCAGGTGTAGGTTTCTACTTCCAGGTGTTGGGTAAAGGGGCGTAGTTTATGAACAGCCAGAGTATTGATAATATCTTGCTGCGTTGATTCCAGTGAGCCGTAGGTATCTACAAACAGAGGTACATGGAAGTGTATCCGCCATTCATTATGTTGCTGCTTCCAGTCGGCCAGGGCTTCGGGTAAGTCGGGGTACTTCCGGAAGGTACCCTCCGGGGTTCGGGCCACTACCTGGTGCAGGTACACGGGTTCATCAAAGGCACGGATAGCCTCAATTTTTTCTTCGCTCGCGCTCTCCAGATCCATCTTCACCGCTGAGCTTATCTGTATTTTTCCCACCCGTATGCCCACGGTAGCCAGCCGGTCCAGGACGTCCTGCGGCTCTTCGTAACCCACGGCAAAGTGGCATATATCGTAGCACAGCTGGATGTGGGTAAGCAGGGCCTCCCGGGCTTCCTCCTCGTCGAAGTCAAACTTTTTTTGTAAATAAGGAATCCCCATTGGCAGCAAAAAGTCGCGGTACCAGGCCACAAACTCTTCCGAATTTTCGAGTAATCCGTCGGGTTCGGGCTCAATGTCCAGGTGCATGACCTTGCCTGTTTCCTGGCGTATTTCTACCAGGTTTTCCGCAATCAGGAGAATATTATTCGTTGCCGTTTCAATAGCATTGCGGGTCTCCGTCTCGTTTTTCCACCAGAAGCGGTAGGATAGGGGTGAGGTTGATACCCCGCCTTCCATACCGTCCGGCAGAAGCTGGGACAGGATTTTAAAGAGTCGTATTGTATACTGGGTACGCTCGGTGGTGGTCCAGTCGGGACTGTGGACGTTGTCCTTGACCCGGGTATCATGAAAGCCTCCGTAGGGGAAACCATTCATTGTAAACACGTATACCCATTGCTCCCGCAACCAGGTTTTAAACTCAGCCAGGCGTTCGGGATTTTCCAGCTCAAGGGAAGCCTCATTCGCCAGGCGTAAACCCAGCGCAAAAGGCTGATCGGGAGCCAGTTCCTGCCGGATATAAGGGATATTGTCCCGCAACGCCCGGAAATGGTCTTCCCAGTGTTCGCCGGGGTGAATATTGCTGCAGTAGGTCAGGTGTCCAAAAGGCGTTTTCATACCAGAGAAGAATTAAAGGTTTCGAGGTAGTCAACGGAATCAGCAATGAGTTCGGCATCCATCTGGTGTACCTCCACGCCTTGTCCAATAGCCTTCAGGAGCATAATGGTCAGGCGGCCGCCCAGGTGCTCCTGAAACTCGTGCAGCCCCGCCCGGAGCAACTCTTTGTCGTTCTCAGAAAGCGCGGGGTGGTATAGTTCAAATCCCAGCTGGTGTATCAGGTTCAGGATACGCTGCAGCGCCTCTTCGGAAAGTAACCCCACCTTAACGGAGTACACGCTATCCAGTGCAATCCCAATCGCTACTGCCTCGCCGTGGCGAATGGAAAAATTGGTGAGGTACTCCAGTTTATGCGCCGCCCAGTGACCAAAATCCAGCGGGCGCGACGAACCAAACTCAAACGGGTCGCCACTGCGAATGTGCTCAACGTGCATTTCAGCACAGCGGTGAATCAGGTACTCCATGGCCGCTTCGTCCCGCTGGGCCAGCGCCAGCGCGTTATTTTCCATCCATTCAAAGAAAGCCTGGTCTTTGATAAGAGCCACTTTAATGGCTTCGGACATACCGGCCCGCCAGTCGCGGTCTGCCAGGCTCTTCAGGAAATTGCTGTCATTAAAAACGGCCACCGGGGGGGCAAACGACCCCAGGAAGTTTTTTTTGCCCTGGTAGTTTATTCCATTTTTTACCCCCACGCCCGAGTCATTCTGCGAAAGTACTGTTGTAGGTATGCGGATATGCTTTACCCCCCGGTGCGACACCGCCGCGGCATAACCCACCAGGTCCAGCAAGGCCCCACCTCCTACGGCAATAATGAACGAATGACGGTCAATACCCGAAGTGTCAACGGCCTGCACCAGGCGTTCAAACAGGGAAGGATCATTTTTACAGGCTTCCCCACCGGGAAGAATCATGAGAGAAGGTACTAACTGTATCGTATCGGTGAGGTCGGCAAAGTAATTGGTAATATCGTCGATGAGGTTGGGGTAGGGTTCCATGAGGCCGTCGTCCAGTACTACCAGTGCCTTCCGTTTGAATCCGGCTTCGCCGTAGGCGCGCAGAAAGTCACTCAAAGCGGTATTCCGGGGGGAGAACAGCCCTTTTGTAAAAAATATGGAATAGGTGTATTCTACCTGAAATTGTTGTTTTAGGGTTTGCATAAGTGGGTTTCGGACGCTAAGTCACAGCAAAAATACGCGCTAATTTTAAAGATATTGGTAAAAGGAGTATGCCAATCAATGCCAGGTGCCAGTTGCCAAAGGCCATACACCAGGCGGCATTCATGATTATCAGGGAAATTACCCCTGCTTTTACAGCTTTCCCTATCAGGGGGCCAACGGGGTTTTTTATCGCAACCAGTAGCGGGCGTCCTATCATCCAGGCGTGCAGGGCCACCAGGGGGGCAGTCAGCAGGAGATTCCCTTTTGTAAAAGAAACAGCCAGCTGAACCAGGTGGACCAGCAGGTACAGGCTGGCGGCAATGTACAAGGTACGACGTTTTCCGCCGTGCACTTCGTCCTGACTAATGAGGGTAATGGCTCCGATATAAACCACCGGGACCAGGGCCAGAAAGCCCCAGTCGTAGAGAGCCTGGGGAACGGAGCTTATACCTAATAACAGGTTACCACCCCGGCATAGGCCCATGGTCAAAGGACCCAGCAGGGCGCTGTGCTTCGCCCATTTGTCATAAACCAAGGCTCCAACGGCCACCAGAGCGGCAATAGATGCACTAAGCGGACTGTACAAAGCGGCAAAGGCGATTCCCGCCAGCAGTAGCATTACTCCCAAAGTAGTAGCGGAACCCAGACTGACCCTGCCGCTGGGAATGGGGCGTTCGGGACGTTCAACGGCATCCAGTTCAGCATCAAACACGTCGTTCATCACTACGCCACCCCCGTACAAGCCAAGCGTGGCCAGCAGTAAGGAGCCGGGTACCAAATAGGGTGAATAGAACGTAAACTGGGCGATGGCTACTCCGGCCAGGATATCGGCCAGTGCCGTGACCAGATTGGCCGGACGTGTCAGCTGCAGGTATGCTTTCAGATTACCCACCTTACCGGATTACTAAGGAGTCTTTGGCTGTGCGGGGTTGCTGCCCACCCCGCAAAATGGTGTTCCCGTTGTACTTCTGGTTTTGGTCTACTTCCACTCCATTCTCAAAATCAGCGGTATCAATCTGACCACTCAGACCGAAGGCTTCGATGGCATTCTGGTAAGTCACCAGGCGAATGGCCTCGTCCGAAATCTGGTTCATTTTCATCAGAGCGGCGGTTTTGGGAATAGCCAGTGGATCAGAGATGCCCCAGTCGGCGGCTGAATTGACCATAATACGCTCCGGGCCGTACTGCTCCACTACCTTTACCATGCGTTCATTGCCCATTTTGGTAAATGGGTAAATAGTAAAGGCCGCCCAAAAGCCCTGGTCCAGTACGCTCTTTACAGTTTCTTCGTTGTTGTGGTCAATAATAACCCAGGAGGGGTCAAGGCCGTGTTCCAGCGCTATGGCCATGCTGCGCTCGGTACCCTGCTTTTTGTCGCGGTGGGGTGTATGTACCTGTACGGGAAGCCGGGCTGATTTGGCCAGCTCAAGCTGCGCACGGTAGTACTTTTCTTCCGCGGCGGTTTGGTCGTCAAAGCCAATTTCCCCTACCCCCACCACTCCTTCCTTGTAGAGGAATAGGGGCAGAATTTCCATGACCTGTTCGGCCAGGGGTTCGTTATTGGCTTCGCGGGAATTTAGTCCAATGGTACAGTAGTGTTTTATGCCAAACTGCGACGACCGGAATCGCTCCCAGCCCACCAGGCTGCTGTAATAATCCTTAAAAGTAGAAAGTCCCGTGCGCGGCTGCCCCAGCCAGAAAGCCGGTTCAATGAGCGCTACAATTCCCGCGTCGGCCATGGCCTGGTAGTCGTCGGTGGTACGGGAGGTCATGTGAATGTGCGGATCAAAAAACCGCATTCCCCGAATAAGTTCCTGGTAGTCGTTCCAGCCCAGGTCGCAGTGGGTAGCTACTCCTTCGGTTTCCTCAAAATGCGAGGGGTTTTGTTGTACTTCTTTATGATTACACATAGGTGTTTAGGTCGGTAAATTCAAGTTGGGCCCAGGTCAGGGTACCATGTTGTACTGATTTTTCCAGTTCGGGGTGGGAGGCAAGCAGCCGTCGGGCAGGTTCATAATCGGAATGGTGGCAGGCCAGCGCTGCCGCGGCCTGGTCGTAGGGCTGGCTGGACTTGAAAAGATGCTCCATATCCTTTAAAAGTGCCTCATCCATATATTTACTCACCAACCGCCACACCTGGGGCGCTACCTTACGACCGGCGGCCCAGCGTTCATGGGCGAAGTCGGAGAGGGTACGGGCCAGGGGCTCATTGGTTCGTTCGTCGAGTCCCACGATCTGGTGAATCGGCTTGTCGTTAAAAATAACCTTCAGCACGAGCTGGTTCCAGGCCGATTCGGTAAAGAAGCGGGCAGGGTAGGGGTTGTTCAGGGCTATGGAGTCCAATACAACACCCATGTTGGAGCGCACGGCATCGGTCGCCCGGAACAGCCACTGCTCGGGGTACTCCAGCAGGGGCAGAGCCGAGTAAAGCGCTACCAGTTCATTCATTTCGGCCGTATCAAATAAGGTTTCAATAGGCAGGATGTACGCCTCCCGCTCAGCCACGTCCAGGCAGGTAAGCAGCCACACCCGACTCAGACGTACCACATTCCAGCCTTCAATGGAAAAGCCGGGCAGGAGTTTACTGATTTCGAGGCTATGGTTGACATCAGTTTGAATTGTGCGCTTGGAAAGAAACCGCGGAGCGGCCACAAAGGCAGTCATCAGCTCCCGGGGCGGGGTGGCTCCTTTTTCCTTCAACCACTGCTGCTCGGAGAGAGTAAGGTGTACGGCAAGTACCTCCCAAAGTGTATCGTTAAGAATAAGACCAGACATAGTACTTAAAGCTATGGTTTAGGATTATACGCGGATAACGATTTCTGGCGGTGATGCGTTTCCTGGACTGCAATTTACACCCAAAACTACGTACAAAGGTAGCGGTGCCCCATGACTTTGCTCATTCTAAAAATCAAACTCTAGGACCTCCGAGTCATTGAGCAGGTACCTGGTCAGTTTTTCGTGCTGTTTTTCGGTACCTTGCAAGGTCCAGTTTCCTGAGATTCGGTCTCCTTTTCGGTTTTGTTTGCCGCGCATGACGTACATTTCGTATTCCCGGAAAAGATCTTCGTAGCGCTTGAGGGTCTTTTGCTGGTACCTGGTCACGATACGGTAGTTCCGGATCTGATTCCGGGTTTTCATGATGTTTTGCAGGGGAATCAGGGCAACCAGGGACAGGATAACCAGCCCAAAGGTAAGGATGGAAAGTTCGTAGTAGCCCGCCCCGATAGCCATTCCCATGGCGGCAGTTACCCATACCGCCGCCGCCGTTGTAAGGCCCACAACCTGGTTATGCTCCCGGAAGATGATACCTCCCCCTATAAAACCAATTCCCGTGATGACATTGGCCGCGATTCGGCCCGCGTCCAGACTTACTTTTATGGATAAAATGGTAAAAAGGGTTGATCCCAGGGCAATCAGGATCATGGTACGCAGTCCGGCCGATTTACTTCGGTACTCCCTTTCAAGCCCGACCACGGCTCCAATTAGTAGTGCCAATACTAATTTAATTAAATCTTCCGATGATAAATACATGTTTGATGTGTCGTAGTAGGTACCAAACGTACCGGCCTGGCTCCTGTAGGTACCTGGCCGACCATACCAATATATACATTATAAAAAATGTACCTGCTGCTGCTCCCTTAGCTGTTCATAATTTCTTCTATTTCCTCGGCCTCCATGGGGATATGGGCCATCAGGTCCTTGTTGCCGTCGGCCGTAATCAGAATATCATTCTCCAGCCGGATACCCAGACCTTCTTCGCGTATATAAATACCCGGCTCGCAGGTAAATACCATACCCGGCTCAAAGCGCCGGTACTTGTTGCCTACATCGTGAACGTCGAGGCCCAGGAAATGGGAGGTGCCGTGCGGGAAGTACTTCTTGTAGGCGGGAAGTTCGGGGTCCTGTTTTTCGATGGCTTCTTTGGTAAGCAGCCCCAGCCCGATGAGCTCGCTTTCCATAACCTTGCCTACTTCCTGGTGGTAGTCGTCCCAGATATTGCCGGGTACCAGCATGGACCTGGCCGCTTTAAACACCCGCAGTACCGCATCGTATACCGCCCGCTGCCGCTCGGTAAACCGCCCGTTGACCGGAATGGAGCGGGTCAGGTCGGCATTGTAGTTGGCATATTCAGCCGCTACGTCCAGCAGTAGTACATCCCCGTCCTTACAGGGTTGGTTGTTTTGGATATAATGGAGTACGCAGGCATTGGCACCCGAGGCGATAATCGGCGTGTAAGCGAAACCGCGGGAGCGGCTCCTTACAAATTCGTGCAGCAGTTCTGCTTCCAGTTCGTACTCCATCACCCCTGGTTTTACAAATTTTAAAAGCCGTATAAATCCGGCGCGGGTAATGTCGCAGGCTTCCTGCAGCAGGGCTATTTCCTGGGGTTGCTTGATGGCCCGCAGGTAGTGCATCAGAGGGGCCAGGCGCTCTAGCTGGTGCAGGGGGTACTTATCCCGGAATTCCCGGATGTAGCGGGTGTCACGGGTTTGCACCGGGGAATCGTTGCGGGTATGTTCGTTGGTATTGAGGTAAACATGCTCGGCCTCAAAAACAATGTTTCTGAAAACCGTTTCAAATTCTTGTGTCCAGAATACCGTTTGGATTCCAGATACCTCCCGGGCCTGCTCTTTGGTTAGCTTTTCACCTTCCCAGACGGCGATGTATTCATTGGTTTCACGCAGGAAAAGTACTTCCCGCATTTTCTCGTCGGGATGTTCGGGGAAAAGCAGCAGCCTGGTTTCTTCCTGGTCTATTCCGGACAAATAAAGCAGGTCCGTATTTTGTTTAAAACCCATGGTGCCGTCGGCATTGGTGGGCATTATATCGTTGGCATTAAGGATGACCAGTGACCTGGATTTCAGCAGACCGGCCAACCGACGGCGGTTTTCTATATAGAGGGCTTTGTCAATGGATTGATAGCGCATGGTATTTTATTTAAGTGGAATACTTTTGACGAAATAAATATTTAATTACGTTTAACAACTTTAATGAATGTCAGTAGTTGGTTTACTACCCGGGAGTAGTACCGCCCCTCCAGGATTCTGACTTAGATTAAAACTTTCGTTTGACCAAAATTATAAAACTTCCCCAACTAATTACCAGCCCGCATGAAAGCCAAGTGCATCGCCTTATTGTTATTTTTTCCATTTCTTGTTTCGGCTCAACCCAAGTACTGGATATACCTTAAAGATAAAAATCCAACGGATAAACCGGCCATTTCCGAAACTACCATCCAGAACCGCAAGCTGATGGGGCTGGCCCTTTCTGACGAAACCGACCTTCCGGTACAGCAAGCCTACGAAAGGGAGCTCGCCAACTCATCGGTAAAAGTCATTAACCGCTCCAAGTGGCTGAACGCCGTGTCGGCTACGCTGACGACCGAGCAGGCCTACCAGGTATCCCGGCTGCCCTTCGTCACCGACGTAGTACCTATGAATTCCGGTTTTTATATTGCCCGTACCCAACCGGTCGAAAAAGCGCAGTTGGCTCCGGTCATGGCCCAGGTACAGTCTGAGGCATTTCTCCAGTCCGGCTTTACGGGAAAAGACGTGACCGTTGGCATTATTGACGCTGGTTTTTACGGGGCTGATTCTTCCTTTGCCCTGCGGGATATCTTTTCGGATAAGCGGGTACTGGGAATCCGCGACTACGTAAAACCCGACCGTCCGGCCACCATGCTCTACAGTACCGCCGAATCTTTTTCCGACGTACACGGTACCGAGGTGATGGCGGCCATCGGGGGAATGGATAAAAACGATAATATCCAGTACGGAATGGCCATGGATTCAAAGTTTTACCTGGCCCGGACCGATTACTCCCTCCGCGAATGGCGGGGTGAGGAGGATAACTGGATTGCGGCCATGGAATGGATGGACAGCCTGGGTGTACGTTTGATTAATACCTCACTGGGCTATGCTCGTGGCTTTTCGGACCCCAAAGAAAATTACCAGCCCAGCCAGATGGACGGCAAGACCAGCGCCATCAGCCGGGCTGCGCAAATGGCCGCCGATAAAAAGGGGATTCTGGTGGTGGTGTCGGCCGGTAACGAAGGCGAAGACAAAAACTGGCGGATTATTTCTACGCCGGCTGATGCCAAAGGCATCCTTTCGATTGGCGCTACCAACCAGCGGCTCTGGAACAAGATTGGTTACAGCAGCATCGGGCCGGAGTTTTTGCCGTACCTGAAGCCCAACGTTTCCTGCTTTTCCCTGTACGGTACTTCGTTGTCGGCGCCGGTTATCACAGGCTTTGCCGCCTGCCTGATACAGGCCCATCCCGAGCTGACCAACAAGGAGTTAATGGAACTGATCGAAAAGTCGGCGCACCTGTATCCCTACGGCAACAACTATGTAGGCTACGGAGTACCTTTGGCTTCCCGGGCACTGGCACTGGCAAAAGCACCGTATCTGCCCGCTACTGGTACCAGCCTGAAAGCCGACGGCAAAGCCATTGATGTACCGGTTACGACTTCCGAGAGCCTGGTGGTGGTGTATCGGAAGAAAAATAAGAAAGATGTGATTTCGCAGCAGGTGGCCAGGGTACAGAATGGGGTAGTTTCGCTGAAGCGCCAGAATGGCGAGCAGTACACTACCATTGACCTGAAAGACCAGGCCATTGAGGTAGTTTGGGAGTAAAATTTACCGTACTTCTATAATCATTACAGGTTTCGTTCTACCTTAAGGCTGGGCGAAACCTTTTTTTTACCGTAATTTTGGGGCATGGAAAACACAATTGCAGTACTATTTGACATGGATGGCGTTATTTGCCATACCAATCCGTACCATTCCCAGGCGTTCAGACAATTTTTTTCGAAAAGAGACTTGTCACCCACCGACGAAGAGTTTGCCCAACATATGTTTGGCAAGAGCAACAGCTATATTCTCAGTCATTTTCTGCAAAGGGAGGTAGTGGGGGAAGAATTCAAACAGCTGGAAGACGAAAAGGAAAGCCTGTTCCGTACCATCTACGAGCCCTATATTGAACCCATTGGTGGACTGCTGGAATTTGTCAGTGAGCTGAAGGCCCACGGCGTAAAAACCGGAGTCGCTACCTCGGCCCCCTATGCCAATCTGGAATTGATTATTGACAAACTGGCCCTGCGCGAAAAGATGGAGTCCATCCTGGCTAGTGAAAACGTCAGCAAGCACAAACCTGATCCGGAAGTGTACCTGACCTCGGCGGCAAATCTGGGGGTAGCGCCGGAGCAATGCGTCGTGTTTGAAGATTCCTATTCGGGCGTGTCGGCGGCTATCAATGCGGGGATGAAGGTGGTAGGGGTACTTACCTCCCACCGCCGCGAAGAGCTACCTCCCTGCGACCTGTACATTGAAAATTACAAGGATTTATCTTTTGAAAAGGTGAGGGGTTTGTTTTGATTAGGACTGGTTATTTTGATTTTTCTGTCAGCCCCGATACTTCTTTTGCTCGCCCCGATTTCAATTCAGAGCTTATATCGAATAGCGTTTTCAACGCGGTATTGGTTTTAGACGCGTTAAAAACGCTATCGGAGTTAACGCCCGATTACAAATCGGGGTTAGCGGCGTTAGCGGCGTTCTCCGAACTGGTTGGAACCACAATCGGGAAAGTGGTACCTGTTCTTGCTTTTACTTCTCAATCCCTGAGTACTTTTTATAAATAGCCGGTAACCCACAAGCCGAGCCATTGGGGCCACTACGTTCATCAGGGTATTTTGAATACCAACCGGCAGGTCGGCCAGATAGGCTTTACTGTCGGTGTATTTTAGAGTAACCAGCTGCTGCACCAGCCCTATTTTTCCATTCTTCATTTTGCCGTCGCTGGCCAAACCTACCAGATTCTCAATAAAGTAATCAAAGTCCAGCGCCGGGGAGGTAGTATGAATGTAGATGACGGGTTCATCTTCACTGTTAAAATGGTTGTGGGCTTTGTTTTTGGGCAGGGTTACTTTTTCACCGGCCGAAAATACCCGTTCTCCGCCGTCCATCCGGACGGTTAGTTTTCCCGAAAGAATCTCAAAGCTTTCATCCTGCAGTACATGAAAATGATCGGGCACCAGAACGCCCTTTCCTTTCAGGCTGGATTTGATGGTAACTCTTTCGCCATTTGAGTCCTTCGCGGTTTCAATAAAATCGAATACATCACCCGTAGTCGGATTGGTAAGTACTTGTCCTTTGGTTGGCATAGTAATTTCTGGTTAGAAGTGGTTTACGAAATGAGATTACACGTGTCTTTCTAACTCACCTCCACCCCAGGTGTACTTCGGGATAAATGTAAAATTATTTACTTAGAAAACTGCGCATCAAAACTTCCCAATGTTCTGATGCGCAGTTTTTTCATCCCGGTTGGTAGGGATACTACCTGAAACCAAATAGCAGCGGAAACAGAAAAGTGACAAGGGCCGCCCACACCCAATAAACAGGCAGGTAGGCTGTAATTGCTTTACCTACATCCGATAGGCTGGCATTTCGGGTTAGTACCCGTACCAACGTCCCGGCTATGAGCAGCAGGTTGATCAGGATCAGGATATTACCACCCAGTACAGCCGCCCGGTTGGGAGTTAAGCCCCATTCCGTAATTCTGAATAGTATTGCCGACAGCGCAATGCCATTTACGATGATGGTAATCATGGAAAGAAGAAATAATACCACTATTTCGGCCCTGTTTCGCGATGCCCGGGCTCCTTCGGCTACCGAAAAGAAGATTAGTGCCATGACCCCCACCAGCAAAGCGTTAAAAATAAGTAAAAACTCCCGGTCATTGTACGGATCTTTTCCGGTATATAGGATTGCCGTCAGGTACACCAGCAGCATAACCAGTACCAGCGGACTGAACAACCGGGCTATCAGGGGCGAAATCCGGTTGACCAACTGAGGATTAGTCTGGGTGAGGTAGGTGCCAACGATGGGTAAAGCAGCCAGTCCGTAAATGGCAATGTTTTGAAAGTAGAATTCTTCAATTTTGAGGTTGATCAGCGAAAACAGCCCGATGGTGATGCCCGACATCAGTACTCCGGCTATTCCTAACAGGGCACACACCACAATCAGATCGCCATTATACCTAAGGAAATTGAGCCGGTTATCACTTGCACTGAATTGTCCTCCTACAAAGGATACCGCCAGTACCGACCATAGAAACAGGAGCAGATGCAGACAGGCCAATACCAGGGTATCACTCTTAGGATTATCGGGAAGCAGATTGATGTAGAGTACAGCGACCAGAAACAGGCCGCCCACTACTACCATTTTCCTGACGGACAAACTGTTTTTTCGGGCAAAGTAGACAGCCAGCCAAGGGAACACGATAAAGCCAATGTTTCTTGGGTAAAAAAAGTCTTCGCTGACCGGAGAAAATAGGGGTACCCTGGCCAGGGTACCTGCCAGCAAAACGGCCAAAATTACAAATAGCAGATCCCTGCCTGCTCCCCAGTTTATCTCCTTTTCCTGGAAGTTGAGCCGGGCGTTCCAGAAATGGGCGGTTGTGCTTTCGCTGAGCTGGGGATACAGGTTGTTAAACTCCTGCCGGAAGCCAGGTTTGTTCCCCCGGTACAACTTTTCCAATTCCTGGGGTTTGTCCAGATTATCTAGGATTTCGTTTTTCATAACATAAAAAGTGTTTTTTATTGGTTAATCAAATGTAAAAAGGGATATCCAAGGTACTTTATTAGATCTGGTGGGGCGAAGCCTCCGGTCTTCTGCGGCAGGAAGCCAGGCTCTTGGTAAACCTCAACTTCCCCTCGGGCGCACTTAGCGACTGGTAAGGCCGCCCAATCGGGTAAACTTGATGTTGCGGACCACCGGATTGCTGTAGTTAAGCGCTACTACCTTTCCCGCTTTGTCGCGCAGGAAGCGTACGGTTACTCCTCCTAGTTGATAGGTGTCACGATAAACGGGACTTAACAGGAACCCTTCACCCGGTGCATCGTTGGCACGGCCCATCAAACCGTCTTTTCCGGGGGCAATATCGAAGAATGCGCCGATTTCGTCGCTGGTGTATCGTCCCGCTAAAGACTGCAGATCGGCAGCGGTTGGCTTATAGGGCTGGGCCCGGTGGTACTGTGTCACCTTGCCCTCCATGGACTTCAATTCGAACCGATCAGGGGAGAGGAAGTGCAATTCGAATTCATCTTGTGACATGAACTGCGGGAATGCACCCCAGCGACGGAAGTGGTCTTTGGTCACCGGCACCAGACCGGGGCCGCCGGCAATGCGGAACCTGCCTCTATCCACAACCAGGCGCATCGTTTCGTTGGTTTGCTCGTTGATGAACAGTCCTGCCTTTTTGTTCACGTCAGGTAGTGCATCTTCGGTGATAGCAGGCGGCGGCCCCGCCAGGGGGTCTGGAGTACTTGTGGCAGGCAGAAACTGATCTGCTAGGCGGTGCGCGAGCGCCGTGGTGGGCATGGCGTCTGAATTGCACAGCACCGCGATGGAAACTCCCTGCTCCGGAAAGCGGCCCAGCCAGGAATGGTACCCGGCCGCGCCACCGGAATGCGCCACCTCTCTGGTTCCTTTATAGGTGTCCAGGAACAGGCCACGGGCGTAGTCGAGCTTCCTTCCGTTGTTAAGTTTTGATGGTTCCTGCAGCTTTTCGCTGACAGAAGTACCAAGCCGATTATTTGTCAGAGCTTCGTTCCAGATCAGGAGGTCTTCTGCCGTGCTGAGTATGGCACCGCCGCCGCGGTCGTTACCCAGGTACATGTCAAGCTTCCAGCCGTCTTTTTTCTTCTCGTAACCGAGGGCACGATCCTTAACTACATCCGTCATTTCGGTAACATAGGTGGTCGATTTCATCCCGAGCGGCTCGAACAGGTACTTACGGGCGAATTCAGCAAACGGTTTTCCGGTGGTACGTGCCACAATTTCTGTCAGCAACACGTAGCCGCTGTTCGAATACGACCATTCCTCGCCGGGGGCGAAATTGAGGACGCGCTGACGCAGGATAAGGGTCGAGGCGTCTGGTTTTCCGTTCGCAAGCGGCAACAATCCGGTCCAGTCGCGGAGGCCGCTGGTATGAGTGAGCAGGTGGTCTAACGTGATCTTTTGGCCATAGTCAGGCAATTCGGGAATATACTTGCGGATGTCTTCGGAAATTGAAAGCTGCTTCTCTTCGACGAGGAGGAGGACCGCCGCCGCGATAAACTGCTTACGCACCGATCCGATATCAAAGACCGAGTTTTGGGCCAATGGTACGTTTCGTTCCAGATCGGCAAGGCCGTACGCACGATTTACCACTATTTTGCCGTTCTGAGAAACTGCGCATACGCACCCGGGCGTGGCTGGCGTAGCCCAGCCAAATATTTTGTTAACCTCGTTGGTCTTGTCCTGCGCGTAAGTGGTTGAGCCGAAAAGAGAGATGATAACCGCCAAAGATACCAAAAGGGGAAAGCGTTTCGCCGTAGACTTCCCGCCGATAGATCTGAGCAGGCCATACCGGCCGTTTGGAGTGGTGAAGAATACCTTTTTTATTGCCTGAACTGCGCAAACTGGCTTGCCTAATCGGGGCCCTTTATTTTGATAGGTACTGGGTAAGCCACTCGTGGGTAACTTCCTGGCTTCTTTGCGGATTTTATGAATCTTCGCCATTTTAATTTGAGTTTTAGAGTAAATTAATTTGTTTGTTCCCGCCAATTAAGTCCTTATTGATTATAATAAAGTACTTTGAAATTCAAAGTAAATGGACAAAAAACAAGTTTTTTAGGTGGCTGGGCTGCCTTATGTTCTGTTTCGGATTTAGAAGCATAGGTGGCTGCATTTGCTGCTGTTTCCTGACCATTTTGTTGAACATATCTTCAAACCTGGCGGTAGGATGAAGAATTATAAATTTATCATCATGAGGTCTATCTTTTCGAACAATTCGCCCACACCCAAGGATGCCCAGATGATAAAAATGCCCAGGAGGACTTTTAGTATTCCAGGAATGGAAAAACCGGTCATTTCCTTGAGAATCGCATTGGCCGGAGGAAAGTAGACGAAAGCCAGGAGAAGTAGGAAAATTCCAAAACCCGGATCATTTCCCCAAAACGTATTTACTAGGCCGATGGCCAAAACAGCGAGGCCAAACAGCCAGCCTAGTAGATTCAAAACACTTGTCGGAACATTTGCGGTGTTATTCATAAATCTTTCTCGTTAAAAGTTGGATAGTTAATACCAGGATACAATTTGAAATACGGTTTGATTTTTCGGTTTTTACGTAGCTACTCAGCAGGTCGGGGGCAGGGCCTGAACCTGTCAATGGGCTGCCGGGGCGGATGCTTCCGTCGTTCGGTAGAGTACTTTTAATTTGGCCCGTTCATGCCCAGCACAAAAGTTACCATCACGAACAGAATGTACGCTAACAGGCTCAGTAGGTTCGCAAGGTACTTTTTACGACCACCCTGGTACCGCAGGGAGTCCAGTAGGTAGTAGATGATTCCACCAGCCGCGCCTCCGATAGTTACCGTGATGAGGGGCAGTAGTATCCATGCTTTACTACCCGGGTTAATATCGCCTCCAATCGTAAAAAAGAGGATGAGCAAGATAAAGGCTATTCCGGCGCCCTGCAGCGCGCGGGTTCCTAATGATTTGGGGTGAATTAGCCTGTTTCTGGGGTTATTTCCGTACGTTATTTCAGTTTCCATGTTTGTTTTTTTAATTATAAAGTACTTTGAAATTCAAAGTAAATGGTTAAAAAAATAGTTACTGTGCTCTATTATCCATAATCAGGCGTTCCAGGGCATCCAGGTGGTTCTTAAAGGCCTCTTTCCCTTCGGCGGTAGCGGAATAACGGGTATTGGGCTTACGGCCGATAAACTGCTTCTCCACCCGCAGGTAGGCGGCCTCTTCCAGCGCCCTTAAGTGGCTGGCCAGGTTGCCGTCGGTAAGCTGCAGGGTTTCTTTCAGAAAGTTAAAATCTACGCCTTCTTCTACCATCAACACCGACATTATACCAAGGCGGGCCCTGCTTTCAAAATCCTTGTTTATTTCTTTCAGGTACCCCTTCACATTATCCATTCCAAACTGGTTCGTGGGTTCTATTGCTTTTAAAGTACCAGCTACCTACAGGTAGCCGGTTGGTTATACCTTTTCGTATCTTGAATAAATTAGTGCCCCAAAGACTATATTAAGTATCCCGAAGCCCAGCGCCCAGGCAAGTAGACCATACTCAATAAAGAAACAGGCCACCAGCCCAAGTACGGTTTCACAAATACCCAGATAGCGAATTTCGAGGAAGGTGTACTTGCTGGCGTTGATCAGGGAAAGGCCGTAGAAAATGAGCATGGCAGGTGCCACCAGGTACAGGATACCGTGGTAAATCAGTACCAGACAAAAAAGACCACCCACCCCTAACGGAATAAAAAGATTACTCACCATTCGCTGCCCCTGACTGTGCGAGACTGATTGCTTCGTTTTTTGGGCTTTAAGATAGGAAAGGTAAACGACAGAGCTTATGGCCAGGATCAGTACCACCATTGCCGAAACAGTAACGAATTCGCCTACTCCGGCTACGGGTACAGCACTATACAGGTCGCGGTATACCAGATTGTGGCTGGCAAGGTACCACGCTACGACTCCGGCGCCTGCCAGGCCACTGATACCCGCCAAAATACCGGATAGCCCGCTCAGGGAGTTAAAGCGGGAGGAACGATCCATAATGTTACGGATCTCCTGAAGGGTGCTGAGTTGCTCGTGTTGATCTGTCATACCAAAGTACTTTGAGATTCAAAGTTAAGGATGTTTTCAGTAAGAGCAAGCGCAGAGAAGAAATTTTTTTTGAAGAGCTGGTAAAGAGTAGGGAAGGTACTAGTGATCTTTCATCCGATCCAGGATTTGTACGGTCTTTTGATCTTTTTCTCCCCCGAAGTACCGGTCAAGTACCCGCTCAAAAATGGAATGCCTATCGCTCACTATACTGAATAAAGTCATACTCGATTTTAATTTCAGATCGTCGGGATACCCCAGAACTTCCGTAGCAGTTTTATCTTTTATGGAAAGTAATGCTTCAGAAATTTCCAGTAATCGCTGGCCCAGTACCAGATGGTTCAGATAGGCCGTGGCCTCTTCCTCACTCCTGATGGCGTAGTACCTTGAAGTCTCGGTTTGGCCCAGTCCAAGTACCTGAGGAAATATAAACCACATCCAGTGGCTCCGCTTGCGGCCGTTTCTGATTTCCTGTAAAGCCGTGGAATACTCGTTTTTCTGGGCGGTCAGGAATCGATTCAGATTAAATGTATCGGGCATGAGTTGGCAGAATTTATGTATAAGTACCTGCTAATATTGTACCAGTTCAGTCAGCGACTTTTGGTTTACCGCTGACAATCACCTATTAATTGGTACTTTTTCCAGTACGAGTACGGTGGCAATTCCCAGGGTATATGCCAGCATGTCCATCCATTCAAATTGATGACCCAGTACTACCGCAGCGAGGCCGTGGTTCTGAAGTCCCAGCAGCGCCACAAAATTAACAGATTGTAAAAACTCGATCAGGTAAGCGAGCAGGAGGGCCAGCAGGGCTGCCCCACTCACCGACACCCTGAATAAAGCCCGTATAAAGCAATAAACCAGTATGACCACCAGGTAGTCGCCCCCGTACGGCCTGATGACTCTGTCATTGAGGTACAGGGCAATCAGGATTTCGGTAATAAAAAGCGCAATGGTGAAGGAAAGGTACTTCTTATCCAACGTAAACATAGGTAGGTAGCCGAGATAAGTTCCAGGAAAGAAAATGCAGGTACCTTTCGCAATTGAAATTTCCTGAATCGAAAAAACAAACCGTTATTCCTTTCTCTCCGCAACCATATCCGTATCCATAATGCGAAGTACCAGACCAGTGACTTTTTTGGAAGTGGGGTCGCGCCTGAAGGTAATGATCGAACCGTACTGACTGGTGGATTTAAAAACATCCGGCTGGTCCTGAGGCAGGAGTTTGTTGGCACCGTTGCCATCAGCTTCGCCGTACAATGCTCCGTCGGTCACTTTTACCACAAAATTTGTCAGGTACTCATTATCCTTAAACTGGTAAGTACCAGCGTAATCCTCCACTTTATGAGGAGCAGAGTTATTGTTGGTTGTTACGGACTGGCTTTGCGCGGCGGACCAGATCAGGAGCAGAAGTAGTGTTAATTTTTTCATAGGTACTTGGGGTAAATGTAGCGTATTGTGTAAAATGAATAATAGTAAAGGTAATCGACAGGCACGAAAATATCTATCTCCGGGAAAGTACCCAACGACCAAGCCAACGGCTGGCTATTTGTCGGCTTGGGATGCAATTGATTGCCTGGTGGCTGGTTAAGAATACTTTTAGTTGCAAAAGGTAGGTACCCGGGCGCTTGACTCCAAACCGAATGCTGCGCTACTCTTTAAACCATTTGGCCGTTTTTTTCTTTACTAGGTACTAGCCTCTGAGAACAGAAACAGTAAGGCTTATAACCACGAATCGGTATGCGAAAAAGAATAATAGTGCAGGAACAGGAAAACGTACTTTCTAATGAGGGGAAGTGGCTGGACGTACAGAGTCTGGCGCAGGTGGAAGTTACGTCTGAGGAGGAAGCCTTCCCCATTGAGGCAGCGTTTGAATTGACGGCTCCGTCGGCCGGATGGCGAGCCGCCAAAGCAGGTAAACAAACCATCCGGATCATTTTTGATGAGCCGCAGCGGGTCAACACAATTCATTTGCTCTTTAAGGAAGAGCAGCAGCAGGCACGAACGCAGGAATTTGTACTACGGTGGTCGCCGGAAGCAGGACCCGCCGAGCGCGAAATTGTACGACAGCAATATAACTTCAGCCCGGAATCTTCCATTGAGGAAAAGGAAACCTTTACAGTTTATCTGGATGGGGTAAGGGTAGTGGAGCTAGCGATAGTACCTGATGTGAGTGGGGGGAGCGCCCGTGCTTCAATTTCCAGGTTCTGGTTTGAGTAGGAGAGAGGATTAGCGTTTTTCTTGCTGATTTGAATTGCTCAGTATAGCAGCCTGTGAAGAATCTTTAGAAATGAAACTTATTATAGATAAGTGAATAGAGTTGTAAAGTATGCCATTAGGTTTGTCAGGCTGAGCGGAGTCGAAGCCCGGGCTTCGACTCCGCTCAGCCTGACAAAAGTTTACAAACTAATTCATCTATCAATAATCTAATAAAGGTACCACTACCCAAATCTTGGTAGTGGTACCTGAGCAACTACTCTTTTCACTCCGCTTCCATGTCGGTATCCATAATACGGAGTACCAGGCCCACTACCTTGCGGGTGGAGGGGTCGCGCCTGAAAGTAATAATCGAACCGTACTGACTGGTGGATTTGAAAACACCGGGCTGGTCCTGGGGAAGAAGCTTGTTGGAGCCATGGCCATCGGCCTCGCCGTACAAATCTCCTTCCGACACCTTTACCACAAAGTTGGTGAGGAACTCATTGTTTTTAAACTGATAGGTACCTGTGTATTCTTCCGGAGCACTAGTATCCAGGTACTTTGGAGCAGCGGTATAGGAGAAAGTACCCAAAACAGCGAGCAGAAACAGGCACGACAGTAGAATTTTTATGTTATTTTAACTAAGTAGTTGTTAATAAGTACAAGCAATCTACAACGTCGTCGTATCCTTCACCTTCGCATCAAATACCCCCGTTATAACCTGACCGCTGCGCTTGATCTGTAAGAAAATACGGTATTGGCCATCCTTTGGGAAGGAGTAAGGGAAAGAGATGCGGTTGGTGTGCTCTTCGCCGTTGTGGGTGCTGCCGGTCATCTCCATGCCCATTTCCTTCATCAGAAATGCTTCGCGCTCGGCCGAGGGCAGGGTTTTCAGGTGCGCCAGGTACCGGTTAATACTGTCGCGGAACACCTGCGGGTTAGGGCGTTTGTAGATACGGGTGGTGTCGGCGATGCGGCCCTTGAGCGTCTGCTCGGCGGCCATGGCGTAGGTGCCCACCGGGTGCAGGTGAATGTACACCGAGCCGTCGGAGCGAACAATGGCCGCGTGCCCCGGCATCCCCAGGTAGGGTTCCAGCGTAGCGGGGGTACCGTCAGGGTTGAACACCTCAAAGTTGAGCTGGTAGGGTTTTCCGGCTTTGTAGGTATTGCCAGCCTTGCCTTCCCATACTACATAGGAGCCGTCTTTGAGTTTGGTACGGGTACCCGGAGCGCCACATACCACTACGTTTTCGTCCAGCGGAACCTTTTTTGGATCATTCAGCGGATCGGTCACGACGTAGGTATCCTCCTCGTCGGTGCGTTTCAGGGCGGTGACAGCGGGAGAAAGATCGGGAATCTCAACGGTATCGACTATGGTTTCGGCAAAGCCCGAGAGCTGCACGATGTCGGCATACATGAGGTACTTACCCGCCGGGAGCCTGGGTACATAGGCCTGAAAAGTAGTGCTATCGCGGCGCTCGGGGTGGAGGTGGGCGAAAGCATCCAGGCCCGGTGTCCGTACCAGGAAGAGGTGCATCAGCTTGCCGTGGTCAGGCACGAGGGTACTTAGCATACTACCCCGTCGCATTTGGGCCCAGTTGGTGGTATCAATCTGTAGGTTGAACATCCGTTGTCCTTCCTCAGTACTTATTTTTGTGGTTGCCTGCAAGGGTTTGTACATATACTGACGGTAGTCGGCGGCCCAGCTATCCCACCAGCCGCTACCTCCGTACAGGATCAACGCACAAATCCCGGTAGCGATACCCATGTTCAACCAGCGTTTCCGTTTTTGCTGGGAAGAAAGTACCTTTCCAGGGGTAAGCAGGCCGTCGCTGACACTGGCACCAATGGCGGTTACCATCAGCAGCACCAGAAACAGCCCCAGGCCCGTCAGGAGCCAGCCCAGGCTGGAGGGCATGTCGCGCTGCGCGGTGGACACCGCCACAATAGGTACTACTAATTGTCCTTTGCCCAGACTGCCATTTAGTTCAATCTGCACACTGGATGAGCCCCGTTCCATGAGCCACACGATACCCTGAAACTGCCCGGCCTGTCCGGCTACTGCAGCAATGTCGTCGTAGGAGGGGGCCCCTTCGTCACCGGAACGGAAGTAAATAGGCCGCGCCTGTACGCCGGTGATATTGTTGCCTTCTGAAAAAACGGTAATCCTGGCCGTACCCGGTATAACATCGGGCGGCTCAACATTGACCATAACCCGATAGGGGCCTGCCTGTCCCTGAAAAAGTACACCTGCACTACCAACGTGGGCCTGCGCGGCTACCGCACAAAGGAGGAAGCCCACCAAAAAGAAGAGGTTTTTCATCGTTGTATTTTATTCATCCAGTTACCCCAGGCCAGTCCGATCCGGGAAGATACAATACCCAATCCCAACGCTATGGCCAGTCCGTTGAGCAAGGCCGGGGTTTCCTGCAAGGTCCAGGGCGCAAACTTATAGCGGTACTCCCAGTTGGGGTCATTGCCAAAGTACCAGAAATGACTACCAAAGATCCAGTTGCGTGAGTAGGGCGACTCCATCAGGAAAGCCCCAAAGTACCAGTGAACCACGAAAAAGATAGCAAAGAAGGCTACCCCCACGATCAGGGCCAGCAGCCAGTCGTTCAATTTGGCATAACGCATCAATAGCCAGTCCATCGCCAGCGCAGGTACGATCAGCAGCAGCGGAAACTCAAAACCCTGGTAGTGATCTATGCGGTGGAGGATGGGTCCCAGTTTGGGCTCGGCCGGAAAGAGGGGGATAATCCATAGCGTGAGACACAGCATGGCCGTATACACCGCCGTGGAGGTAGTGATGGTCCAGCGGTTGGGAATAGCCCGACCAAAGGCCAGCAGAAATAAAGGAAAGGCTCCGCATGCAAACTGGTAGTAGCTGGAGTTGTGGGAGCTCCACTTGCCCAACTCCTCGGAGATGAGCGTAAACCACATCGAGAGCAGAAAGCCGGCCGACAGGACAAACATCCAGTAAATGCGGGTATCGCGTTTGCGGCGTTCTTCGGGTGTAAAGTCGTTATAGAGTTTGGTTTGGTTGCGGAGCGCCAGTACCGTCACCATCGCCCCAAATTGTACACCAATAATTCCCAGCGCCAGCACGGTATGGGGTGGTGAAAGAATTGTAACGTCGAGGCCGTAGGTACTGTGCCACCAGTCGTCGAAGGGAGCGGAGGTAAGCATGGCAATGGCCCCCCAAATGCAGAATAAGGCGCCCAGCGAGCTGTAGAAAAAGCCCCAGACTTTAACACTCTGGGATTTTTGGGTGTCACTTCCCGCAAAAGTAGTTTTAAGTACCTGATAGCCTGAAAACAGGCCCGCAACAATGGCCCCTAAATAAACCAGCAGGTGGGGAGGTGAAAACAGGCCGTCGCGACCGATGCTCCGGTGCCAGCAGATATCCCAGATAATACCGGCGATAACGCAGAAGGAAGAAAAAACCACAGCATATACGTAGGCAGGTAGGCCAAGGCGGGTACTGGTGGCAACTTCTTTGGGCTGGGGAGGCACCCAGGTAGGGTTTAAAGATTGTTCCATGAAGGTAAGGTGACGTTTGATGGAAATGTAGTATTTATCCAGAAAGACAATTCAAAATGAAGTATCCCCCTATGGATTTTCGTAAATATACAAAACCACTCCTTAAAGTAGCCTTACCCAACTACCTGATTGTAAAGATAACTCAACTTAAAAAGGGCGTATCGCTTTCACGAATCGGTTTTTGAAGTAGTTGGAATAGAGGTTGTCTTCACGGACGCCACGGGAAGAGGAAGCGTGAATAAATAAAACCTCCTGTCGGCCCCGTACTTCTGTCACAATACCCGCGTGGGACACGTACCCTTCTTTTCCGGCGTCAGGTACAAAAAACAACCAGTCGCCCGGACGAATATCCGCTACCTGCTGTACTTCCCGTCCAAACTCTGACTGCTGCCACGAAATTCGGGGTACTTTAAAACCTACTTCGGTATAAACCGAACAAATCAGGCCTGAGCAGTCAATGCCGCCCTTGTCGTTGCCGCCGGAGCGGTAGGGAGTACCGGTGTAGGTTCGCGCCACCCGTACAATGTCCCTGACATTCTGGTCGTAGGGACCGGCTGGGCGCGGCCGGGTGGGGGCGGTTGTCGGTTTGGAGTAAGGCGGCTTCCGGGCCGATGTAGTGGTGGCTGGCCGTTTGGTACTACGGGAAGCAGGCGTTTTATGCAGGGTTTCGCAGGAAAAAAACAGAGCGGTAAGCAGCAGGCAATAGGGTAGCGTAACGGGTTGTTGCATGGATCAGCGGAGTGATTTGTTTCAAAAATAACGATCCTTATCCCAAAAATTGTAGCCTTTGGCGCAAAAAAATGACCACCCGAACGGGTGGTCATTGGTTACTTTTTCTCTCTGGTTGATTATCAGCGGCTACCGGCTGGCCTGAAATTCTTTCTGGGCCTTGGGCAGTAACCGGCGAATGTTGCTTACGCGGTTTTTGGGATCAGGGTGCGTGGACAGGAACTGCGGCGGACGCTGGCCTTTGTCGGCCTGATCCATGCGCTGCCAGAAGGCCACGGCGGCCTCGGGATTGTACCCGGCTCGGGCCATAAAAACAAGTCCGAGGTGATCAGCCTCCGACTCCTGATTCCGGCTATTGGGTAGCGTGTAACCAATGGCTGTTGCCGCTGGTGCCGCTACTCCATAAATGGTATTATAGATTTGCTGCGTTTGCTGGGGTTTGTTTGACATGGCCACGCCCAGGCCTACCTGTCCGGCCGTAAGTACCCCCTGTGACACCAGCCCCTGACTCATGCGCTCGGCCCCGTGGCTGGCAATGGCGTGGGCTATTTCGTGCCCCATTACCACGGCAATTCCATCATCATTCTGGCAAATCGGCAGGATTCCCGTATAGAATACTACCTTGCCGCCAGGCATACAAAAGGCATTTATGGCCGGGTTGTCTACTACATTGAATTCCCACTGAAACCCTTCAATGAGCTCCATATGATTGTTTTCCCGCATATAATCTTCTACTGCTCTCTGGATTCGCTGACCTACCTGCCGCACCTGCTGTACCTGATTGCCCGAGCGAACAACCTGGCTGGTGTCCAGAAACTCGCGGTAGCTCTGAAAGCTCATAGGAAGTAAATCTTTGCTGCTTACCAGCATAAGTTGATTACGACCCGATAAAGGTACCCGCTGGCAAGCTCCCACAAATAACAGAGAAGCAAAAGCGGCAATTAAGATTCTTTTCATAGAAATGAGTGATTAATGATCGAATAATCGAAAAAAATGCGGCCTGATTCTAAATAAATGCCCATTGGCTGTCAAGAAAAATAAAAATAATTATGCCACTATGGCTATTCATAAGTAGCTTTGCCCAGCTGTTTGATCCCTTTACTTCCACTACTTAAACCCAGAGTACTTTCATGAAAATTATATGTGTAGGACGTAATTATGCTGAGCATATACAGGAGCTGAACAACGAAAAGCCGGATGCCCCCGTTATATTTATGAAACCTGATACGGCACTGCTCCAACCAGGCGAGGCTTTTTACTACCCGGAGTTTTCGCAGGATGTTCATCACGAAGTAGAGGTGGTGGTGAAGATAAATAAAATGGGCAAGTTTGTCGAGGAAAAATTTGCCCATAAGTACTACGATGAAATTGGTATAGGTATTGATTTTACTGCTCGGGATTTGCAGTCGAAGTTGAAAAACAAAGGTTTACCCTGGGAGCTGGCCAAGGCGTTTAACGGTTCAGCGCCGGTATCGAACTTTGTTTCCAAAGCTGACTACGCTGACCTGCAGGACCTCAATTTCCGATTGGAGGTGAACGGTGAAACGCGCCAGGAAGGTAATACGTCCATGATGCTCTACCGCATCGACTACCTGATTTCGTTTGTTTCCCAGTACTTCACCCTGAAAACCGGAGACCTTATCTTTACCGGTACTCCCAAAGGGGTTGCTGCCGTTCAACCCGGCGACCGGCTGGTGGCCTCCATGGAAGGAAAAACCATGCTGGAACTGGATGTAAAATAAGAAAAGAGTCGTTTTGGTTTCAGAATTTAATTTTTAGGAAAATAATACGTCTGGTTCGTGAGGAGAATTGCATTTTTAGTAGCGTTAGTGTGTTTAGTACCTTTTACCTTAACCGCGCAGAAACAATCCTACGCCAAGGATTATTTCATGTTCCCGATCATGCCCGGTCAGCCCAACAGCCTGGCGGGAGTCCTGGGCGACCTGCGCACCAACCACTACCACGGTGGCCTGGATATCCGGACCCAGCAGCGGGAGGGGCTTTCGGTGCACGCTGCGGCCGAAGGGTATGTATACCGTGTAGCCGTGCAGGGTACCGGCTACGGCAACGTTATTTATCTCCGCCACCCCAACGGCCTCACGACCGTGTACGGTCACCTGCAGAAATTCGGCGAAAAACTGGCCGACTATGTACGCGAACAGCAGTACCAAAAGCAAAGCTTCACCATTGACCTGTATCCTGAACCCGGGCAGATTACCTTTAAAAAGGGGGAAGTGATGGCCCTGTCGGGAAACACGGGCGGGTCGGGTGGTCCGCACCTGCACTTCGAAATCAGGGACTCCCAGAACAACTACCTCAATCCGCTGTTTTTTGGCTTTAAGGAAATTCGCGATAACACTTCACCCGCCTTTTTGAACCTGGCCCTGCGTCCCATGAAGATTGACTCGCGGGTCAACGGCCGCTTTGACCGGCAAACCTACAAACCCATTCGGCAGAGCAATGGTACCTACCGCATTCCGCAGACGATCCGGGCTACGGGGGAAATCGGTCTTGAACTTCAGGCCTACGATTTTATGTCGGGTACCGGCTTTCGGTACGGGCTGCATTGCATTGAAGTAAAAGTAGACGGCAGGGAGATATTCGCCTACAACATGGAGAAGTTTCCGAGCCTTTCAACCCGCGACTACAACAACCTGATTGACTACCGAACCGAGCAGGAAACCGGCGCGCGTTTTTACAAGCTTTACCATCCGGACGGAAACCTGTTTGAAATCTTTAAAACCGATAGCTACCGGGGGAAGCTTCAGATTCGGGATACCCTGACGCACGAGGTAAGCATCAAGATATTTGACTCCTTCGAGAATTGGTCACAATTGAGCTTTACAATCAGGGGCGAGTCGGCGGCGGAAGAAACACCGGCGGCTACTACCGAAGCCGCTCCGGTAGCCATAGTGACCGATGCCCAGGAAAACATACTGAAAGTTACCGCCCAGGGGTACCGAAGCCCCGAACCCTTTGCCAACTTCTACTCCGACCGGCGCCGGGTACAGGAAGAGCCCGCCTACTATATAAACGGAGCGGCTGTTTTCCTGACCGATCTCCGCAAGTACCTGCCCGACTCAGTACAGGTAGGGGACAAGGAGGTACCTGTTTCTTACAAAGCGAGTATCCTGCCCGGTCAGCCGGTTACCTATACCTCCGACCGCTGGACCATAAAATTTGATACGACCAGTTTGTTTGATACGCTCCATCTGGCCATTCGTCAAAGCCATAATACCCTTACAATCAACGAGCCGGAGATTCCCCTGCGCTATTACATAGGGGTAACCTACCGGCCCGATGGACCCGAAACCAATCAGGAACGAACCCAGGTGTACCGGTACCACAAAGGCGGATATAGTTACGTGGGAGGTACCTGGCAGGGCGACCGGGTTACTTTTCAGACGCGTGAGCTGGGTACTTTTATTTTGCAGACCGACCTTACCCCTCCCAACGTACGGCTGGTAGAGCACAGTAAAAACCGCATCAGGGCCTTTATCGGTGATAGTATGTCGGGGATTGACTCGTTCCGGGCTCAGGTAAACGGTGAGTGGGTCCTAATGAACTATGAATACAAGAGCCGCTATATCTGGTCGGAGAAACTGGACGAAAGCAAGCCCTTTGAGGGGGAGTTGGTGCTGGAAGTAAAGGACAAAGCAGGAAATAGTACTATCTTGCGGACCAATATCGCAGAACCCGTTGTAAAAAAAGCTTCAACCCGAAAAAGAAGATAGCAATGACTCTACAGCAAGGTGAACCGGCTCCCCAGTTTGAAGCCAAAGACCAGCATGGTAACACCGTAAAACTTTCCGACTTTTCCGGCAAAAAAATTGTCCTGTATTTTTACCCCAAAGATGACACCCCCGGCTGTACCGCCCAGGCCTGTAGCCTCCGTGATAACTACCAGGCCATGCAGGCGCGGGGTTACGCGGTACTGGGAGTAAGTGTGGACGACGAAAAGTCGCACCTGAAGTTTGCCGAGAAGTTTGACCTGCCCTTTCCGCTGCTGGCTGATACCGGCCACCAGATGGTGGAAGCCTACGGGGTTTGGGGTGAAAAAAGCATGTACGGCCGTACCTTTATGGGAATAACCCGTACTACTTTTATCATTGATGAAAAGGGTGTCATTGAAGAAATTATTCAAAAGGTTGATACCAAAAACCACGCCGGTCAGATTCTGGGAGAATAAATCTAGAGGTACTTCTAACCAGGCGATCTAACTACATACAATTTTTTAACTTTCTTTTTTACCTAGATGGAAATCGAACAATTAGAAAAAATAGCCTCCCAGGTACGTCGGGACATCGTCAGGATGGTACACAGCTGCCAGTCGGGGCATCCGGGTGGCTCGCTGGGCTGTACTGATTTGCTGGTGGCCCTGTACTTTGAGCGGATGGAGCTTAAGGAAGCGGATGGCAAGGTAGTATTTGACATGGATGGTTCCGGCGAAGACCTTTTCTTCCTTTCTAATGGACATATATCGCCCGTATGGTACAGTGTGCTGGCGCGTAAAGGGTACTTCCCGGCGGAAGAGATGGCTACCTTCCGCAAGCTGGACTCCCGCCTGCAGGGACACCCCACTACGCACGAAGGTCTGCCCGGCATTCGCATTGCCTCCGGTTCGCTGGGGCAGGGTATGTCTGTCGCCATTGGCGCGGCTATGGCTAAAAAGCTAAACGGCGACGACCATTTGGTTTACTGCCTCATGGGCGACGGTGAGCAGCAGGAAGGCCAGGTTTGGGAAGCGGCTACTTTTGCCCCGCACCACATGGTTGACCACCTCATTGCCTTCATTGACCTGAACGGCCAGCAGATCGACGGCCCTACCGTGAAGGTCATGAATAACCGCGACCTGGGCGAGAAGTACAAAGCCTTTGGCTGGGAAGTAATGGAAATCGTGGAAGGAAATGATATGGCCGCGGTTCTGAAAGGATTAACCGAAGCCAAAAGCAAAGCCGGACACGGTAAGCCGGTGATGGTACTGTTGCATACGGGAATGGGCTACGGCGTGGACTTCATGATGGGAAGCCACAAGTGGCACGGCGTAGCGCCCAATGATGAGCAACTGGCGGCCGCCCTGGCGCAGCTGGACGAAAGTTTGGGCGATTACTAAAAGCTAAATAATCATGTACTGCAGGTCAAATATGTAAGTAAAGCATGAAAGGCCTACTTAAATGAAGTTGAAAAAGCTACATATCAAAAACTTCAAGTCACTCGTCAATCTGGAAATTGACGAGCCTAATACCTTTACGGTTTTTGTGGGAGCCAACGGAGTAGGAAAGTCAAATATCTTTGAGGCTTTAGAATTCAATGCAGCATCAATAGCTAGTCCAGGACTTTACCAAAGATTATTCGGCAGCAAAGAGGACTTACTTTCTAAGAATGCAAGTGATTCAACTATTGAGGTAGCGCTAACATTAGATACTATAGGTACCTATATTACATCATATGATTTTAGTGAGTCTCCAATCTGGGGGCGAGAGCTTGGGAGGGATCATGATTTCAACAATCCAGAGCATAATAATATTAATAACTTTTGGTTAAGGGCATTTTCAAGAATCTTTATAGGTAACAGAAAGGAAGTAAAATTCTTAATAAAAGATAATTTGAACCTGGCACTGGATGGGTCTAACCTTGAAAAGGTACTTAAACGTCTGTTGCAGGATGAGAGAAAGAGGGAAGAGATGGTGGAGTACCTACAACTATTTATTCCTGAATTTGAGAATATTGAAGTTTATACGGATAATGTTGGAGGTACAGACACTCTTCTCTTTTACGAAAAAGGTACTTCGAGGCCCTATGGGAAAAATCTGATTTCTAATGGTTCCTATAATATCCTTTGTTTGTTAACAGCGGTCTTACAGTCAGATAGTCCCCAGTTTTTGTGTATTGAAGAACCCGAAAATGGGCTTACTCCTTACGCCATTGAGGCGTTTGTTGAATTCTTTCGGAATAAATGCGAAGAGCGGGGGCATTATATCTGGCTAAATACGCATTCTCAAACGCTAGTTCGACAACTGCGGGAAGAGGAACTAATATTAGTAGATAAACAGGAGGGAGCAACACGTGTAAAGCAACTTAAGAAAGGAGATTTCTTTGGTTTAAAGGCCGATGAAGCCTGGCTCACCAATGCTCTTGATGCAGGACTTCCATGGTGAAAGTTGGCTTTATTTGCGAAGGCAAAACCGAAAGGAAGATTATTGAATCAGCTAACTTCCAGCAATTGCTTCTCCGCCTGAAAATCGAATGTATCAGACCTGTCATTGACAGTAAAGGCAGTGGGAATTTACTGCCGGAAAATTTAAGAGAATCGTTAGACTTATTAAAAGCTAATGGAGCGGAAAAGATAATAGTACTAACAGATTTGGATGAAGATGCCTGTATAACTATCACCAAAAACAGAATAACCACGGGTGTGGATAGAGTTATCATCGTTGCAGTTAGGAAAATTGAATCATGGTTTCTATCGGATATTGAAACGCTAAGCATTCTTCTAAAGGAGAATTTTTTGTTTGAAAAGCCAGAAGAAGAAAACTCGCCTTTTGATACCTTAAAAAATATATTTTTGCAAAAACAGAATAGAGGTATTGGCGTAAAAGACACATTCACTGCGCGTATGATAAAATATGGATTCTCAGTCGAAAATGCAGCGAGTCATCCCAACTGTCCTAGTGCGAAGTACTTAATTCAAAAATTAAAAATAATCGCCACAAATACTTATATAAATTGAAATACTATACTCCCAATGAAAAAATATACATTTACCGAGAAAAAAGACACCCGTTCGGGTTTTGGGGCCGGTATGCAGCAGCTGGGTCAGCAAAATCCTGATGTTGTGGCCCTGTGTGCTGACCTGGTTGGCTCACTGAAATTAGATGCCTTCATTAAGGAAAATCCGGAGCGGTTTATCCAGTGCGGTATCTCCGAGGCCAACATGATTGGCGTATCGGCCGGCCTTACTATCGGCGGAAAAATCCCCTATGCCACTACCTTTGCCAACTTCGCCACGGGCCGGGTTTACGACCAGATTCGTCAGAGCGTAGCCTACTCGAATAAAAACGTAAAGATTTGCGCTTCCCACGCCGGCCTTACGCTGGGTGAAGACGGAGCTACTCACCAGATACTGGAAGACCTGGGGATGATGAAAATGTTGCCGGGCATGACGGTCATAAATCCTTGTGATTTTAACCAGACCAAGGCAGCCACCATCGCTATCGCCGAACACGACGGACCGGTATACCTGCGGTTCGGCCGGCCGGTAGTACCTATCTTTACCGATCCCGACCAGAAGTTTGAAATTGGCAAGGCCTGGATGGTAAGTGAAGGTACCGACGTGAGCATATTCGCGACCGGGCACCTGGTATGGGAAGCCATACAGGCGGGTGAACAACTGGAAGCCGAGGGCATCAGCGCCGAAATCATTAATATTCATACAATTAAACCTTTGGACGAAGAGGCTATTATACAATCAGTTGGCAAGACCGGCTGCGCCGTTTCGGCCGAGGAGCATAACCGCCTTGGGGGCCTGGGCGACAGTATAGCGCAGGTACTGATTAAGAATAAACTGGTACCCCAGGAATACGTAGCCGTTGACGACAGCTTTGGCGAAAGTGGTTCCCCGGCTCAGCTGATGGAAAAATACGGCTTGACTGCCGAAGATATCGTAGCTGCCGCCAAAAGGGCTATCTCAAGAAAGTAAAAGCACAGGTAAGTGGTGAAGGCGATAGGGGCAGGCGCAGTTTTTGTATTGGGTCCAAATTAGCGAATACCGTTTTCACCACTTATTTTTACTTTCAACTGAATAGTTCAGCTTGCCGATTGCATGTCCGACGAAGAGTTATTAGAATTATATAGAAATCCGGAGACACGCCGAAACGCGTTTAATATGTTGGTGCGCAAGTACCAGCAAAAAGTGTATTGGCTGGTCAGGAAAATGGTGGTGGACCACGACGACGCCAATGATATTACGCAGGAAGTATTCATAAAAGCCTGGACCGCCCTCGAAAATTTTCGGGGTGATGCCAAACTCTACACCTGGCTGTACCGTATTGCCAGCAACGAATCCATTAATTTTCTCAATAAAAAGCGCCGTCGCTTCTTTGTACCTATTAATGACGTCGAAGGCGAGCTGAGCGACAAGCTGGAAGCCGACCCGGGCATAAGTGGCGATGAGGTACAGTTAAAATTGCAGAAAGCCCTCCTTAAGTTACCCGAGAAGCAGCGACTGGTGTTTAACCTGAAGTACTACGAAGACCTGCCTTACGAAGAAATTTCCCTGATAACAGGTACCTCGGTGGGGGCCTTGAAAGCTTCCTACCACTGGGCAGTTAAAAAAATAGAAGACTTTTTAAACGACACCGATTAAACCTTTGGGGAACTTATTATGTCTTACCTGCAAAGGATTGAAACTATAATAAAGTCATGAAAGACAAACGCATACGACTCGATGATCTGGAACGGAATGTGCCATTCACTGTACCGGAAGGGTACTTTGAACGACTACCTTCGGATATCCAGGCCCGTATACCGGTACAGCCGGAGCGTGCCCGTCCGCTTATCAGCTGGTCGTGGCAGCGTTCGGTGGTGCTGGCCGGGGCGCTCAGCCTGATCATGGTTCTGGTGTGGGTGACTTACCCCGAAACCCAGGGCCCATTGGGGCAGGAGCCGCTCAGTCAGATAAGCGACGAAGCCATAATCGAGTACCTCGGGCAGCAGGATATCAGCTACTATGACCTGAGCGAGCACCAGGTAGTACAGGGGGCCTTTGCTACCGACTCCACTATTCTGAATTACCTCGACGGGCTGGATGAAGAAGTTATTCGTCAGCAGTTGATTGATACGGCTCCGGTTCTAGATGCAATTTAAAATACTACCTTATAAACGATAAAAAATGAAACCATTTCGCCTAAATACGCGCTGCGGCCGACTCATCCTGATTGGGTTGGTATCGCTACTTTCGGCTACGGCTTCCTGGGCCCAGCGCCCTCCGCGGGAGGAGATGCAACGTATTCAGGATGCCAAAACCGCCATTATCACCAACCGGCTGAACCTGACTTCGGAGCAGTCTACGGAGTTTTGGCCGGTTTATAATGAATACTCACAGAGACGCCGGGATATACACCGTCAGCAGCGTAAAATTATTGTGGAAAAAAGGCAGGCCGGTACTACCAATGACGAAGTACTGGCCAACCTGAAAGAGGTACAGGAACTCAAACAGAAAGAACTGGATCTGGAAAAAGAGTACCAGTCGCGGTTCCTGAAAGTCCTGTCGGCTAATCAGCTGGCGGAACTCTACAAAGCCGAACGTACCTTTAACGACATGCTCTTACAGCGACTGAAAAAGCATGACGACGGCCGGTCCAATTAGTAAAGTACCTACCCGGGTCTCTACCAGTCTACCTTGGTAGGTACCGAAACGGTTCTTTGCTGCAGGCTCCGCATCAACTCCGGTAACCGGTAGTTTAATTTATAAAAATCTAGGGAATCAACGACAATACGCTGCGGCAGTGTTGTCGTTTCCTGCTTTAGAATGGGTATCAATAACTCGTGCTGGACCGCCGCCTGGTTGTCAGCATTGGTAGTCAGGCACAAGGCGTGCATACATTGTATATCCTCCTTGTCATTGCGCCCCACAAACATAAGCATATTCATAGCAATGGGAGTTACCTCGTTCTGCATGTTTATGCTAATGTGCAGGGTAGCGTTCAGCAGGTAGTTGGCAACCCCGGAATAAATATTTTTCAGGGACCTGATTATGACCTTACCGTCGGGCTGAATAGTCAGAATATCTTTGTAAACCACGTTTTTGGTGGCATCGAGGCGGTACCGTTCATACTTTCCTTTGAGATGCCTGATGTCCTTTTTTTCTTCAATGGAGTAGTCAAACGATTCACTGTCAATCAGGTCGTGAATGTCTCCGTAGGACGATACATCTGTCTCAAGGTTTTCCAGCAGGCTTCTTTGCCGGGCATTTTTCTTAAGAAGCTTAATTTTCGGATTGTCTCCAATCTTGCTCATAATTTTTCTTACTTTCAGGTAGAGGGAATTTTTTCAGTGGGTTCTTGTACAAATAGCAAAAAACGTGCATAAAACGTTTTTAGACAAAACTTTACTAAACCTAAGTATTCAGGTTCAGGTTCTTACCAATAAATGTAAAAATAAATTTTCGGGTTAGCCAGTACCTCACCCTATTCAACGTAATTTTAAAAGTATGAACCCTTCCCCAGCTATAACCTATACCCCCACCCACCCTATACGCATTGTAACGGCGGGAAGTCTCTTTGACGGGCACGATGCCGCCATTAACATCATGCGGCGCCTCATGCAGTCCTCCGGAGCCGAGGTAATTCACCTGGGCCACAACCGCTCGGTGCTCGAAATTGTTGAAACCGCTATTCAGGAAGATGTACAGGGTATTGCGGTCACCAGCTACCAGGGAGGGCACGTGGAGTTTTTTAAGTACATGTATGACCTGCTACAGGAGCGGGGGGCCGGATACATCCGGTTGTTTGGCGGCGGCGGCGGTACCATTCTGCCCTTCGAAATCGAAGAACTCCACGCCTACGGTATCACCCGCATTTATTCACCCGACGATGGCCGCCGGATGGGGCTACAGGGTATGATCAATGACCTCATTCAGCAATGTGATTTCCCGACGCGCCTCTGGGAACTGAACGGACAGCTTAAAAAACTACCCCAAACCCGGGATGCCAAACTCATAGCCCGCCTTATTTCCGAAGCCGAAAACGAGTCCCAACGGTTCCACCAGATTACCTCCGGGCTGCTGGCCGAAGCGCAGGTACCCGTAATTGGGATTACGGGTACGGGTGGTGCCGGTAAGTCATCCCTGGTTGATGAGCTCATCCGCCGTTTCCTCATGGATTTTCAGGATAAAACCGTAGCCATTATCTCGGTGGACCCCACCAAACGCCGGTCCGGAGGGGCCTTACTGGGCGATAGAATCCGGATGAACTCGCTCAACCCCGAGCTGCACGGGGGGCGGGTGTACATGCGGTCCCTGGCTACCCGGGGTGGCAACCGGAGTCTCAGCCGCCACGTCCGTGACGCCATTGACGTGTGTCGGCTGGCGCATTTTGATTTAATTCTGCTGGAATCGTCGGGGATCGGGCAGTCAGATACCGAAATAACCGACTATGCCGACCTGTGCCTTTATGTAATGACGGCCGAGTACGGGGCTGCTACCCAGCTGGAAAAGATAGATATGCTGGATTTTGCCGATTTGATTGCCATCAACAAATTTGATAAACGGGGCTCACTGGATGCCCTGCGTGATGTCCGCAAACAATACCGGCGCAACCATAATCTTTGGGAGGCGGAGGAGGAATCCTTACCTGTGTATGGTACCATTGCCGCCCAATTTAACGACAGCGGCATGCATGCCCTGTACGTAAAACTAATGGAGCTGATTGCCCAAAAAACCGAGCAGGAAAGCTGGCAGCAGGGTACAGTGTTTGGAAAGAATAGCAGCTCTCTGATTACCTCTGCCCAGGCTTCAATCATAGCGCCGGAGCGCGTAAGGTACCTGGCCGAAATTGTTGAAAATGCCCGTACCTACCAGCAATTCGTAGAAGAACAGGTTACCCTGGCCCGTCAGTTGTATCAGCTGGATGGCGTTTTGAAATTGGTGGAAGGAACCGGGGAGTCAGGTACTATTGACGAACTTAAAGGGATTCAGACGGAGCTGGAAAGTCGGTTGCACCACGAAACCAAGAAATTACTGCACGACTGGCCCGACATAGTGAACACATATAAGCAGGACAAGTACCAGTACCAGGTCAGGGGCAAAATTTTTGAGCAGGATTTGTACGTGGAGACCTTGTCAAAGTTGAAAGTACCCAAGGTGGCTTTGCCGCGCTACCAGGACTGGGGTGACCTGCTGCGTTGGCTGCTGACCGAAAACCTGCCGGGCGAGTTTCCGTACACTGCGGGGGTATTCCCCCTAAAGCGGGCCTCCGAAGACCCAACCCGGATGTTTGCCGGCGAAGGTGGCGCCGAACGTACCAACCGGCGTTTCCATTATGTATCGCAGGGGATGCCCGCCAAGCGCCTTTCCACGGCTTTCGATTCGGTGACGCTATACGGTGAAGACCCCGACCCGCGGCCGGATATTTACGGGAAAGTGGGCAACTCCGGCGTGAGTATCTGCACCCTCGACGACGCCAAGAAACTTTATAGTGGCTTCAACCTCTGTGACCCTGGTACCTCGGTGTCCATGACTATAAACGGTCCCGCGCCCATGTTGCTGGGTTTCTTTCTGAATGCCGCCATTGACCAGCAGTGTGAGTTGTACATCAACGAACGGGGCGGCAGGGAGCAGGGAATAAAAGAAGGTTGGTTACAACCATTTGAAACCCCCGAATCAGCTAGGTACCGGGGTACCATACCCGAAGGTAACAACAGCCTGGGGCTGCTGCTGCTGGGCACCACCGGCGACAAGGTACTTTCCGCCGAGGTGTACGAAAAAATAAAGGCTGATACGTTGCGGCAGGTGCGGGGTACGGTGCAGGCCGACATTTTAAAGGAAGATCAGGCCCAGAATACCTGTATATTCTCTACGGAGTTTGCCCTCCGGATGATGGGTGACATTCAGGAGTACTTTATCCGGAATTCGGTCCGAAACTTCTATTCGGTGTCCATTTCGGGTTACCACATCGCCGAGGCGGGGGCTAATCCTATCTCCCAGCTGGCCTTTACGCTGTCCAATGGGTTTACCTTTGTGGAGTACTACCTGTCGAGGGGGATGCCTATCGACGATTTTGCCCCCAATCTTTCCTTCTTTTTCTCCAACGGAATGGACCCGGAATATACCGTCCTCGGGCGGGTAGCGCGGCGGATCTGGGCCAAAGCCATGAAGCATAAGTACAAGGGCAATGACCGCAGTCAGAAACTCAAATACCATATCCAGACGTCCGGCCGCAGCCTGCACGCGCAGGAAATCGCTTTTAACGATATTCGTACTACCCTACAGGCCCTCCTGGCTGTTTATGATAACTGTAATTCGCTCCATACCAATGCCTACGACGAAGCCATTACCACTCCAACCGAAGAAAGCGTAAGGCGGGCCATGGCCATTCAGTTGATTATTAATAAAGAGTTTGGTTTGACTAAAAATGAAAATCCGTTGCAGGGCTCATTCGTAGTGGAGGAACTAACCGACCTGGTGGAGGAGGCTGTTTACCAGGAGTTCCTGAGTCTAAATGAACGGGGTGGGGTACTTGGAGCGATGGAGCGGATGTACCAGCGCGGCAAGATTCAGGATGAGTCAATGTACTACGAAATGCAGAAGCACATCGGTACTTTGCCTCTGATAGGTGTTAATACGTTTCTGGACCCGGAAGGCTCTCCCACGATTACACCCCGGGAAGTAATTCGGGCATCGGAGGAAGAAAAGCAGTATGCGGTAGCCTCACGAAAAGCTTTTCAGGAAAAAAACCGGGAGGAGGCCCAGCGTAAGCTGAAAGAGTTGCAGCAGGCCGCCCTTTCCAATGGGAACCTGTTTGAAAGCCTGATGCAGGCAACCAGGGTATGTTCTCTGGGGCAGTTATCAGCGGCGCTATACCAGGTCGGCGGACAATACCGCCGGAATATGTAGAGCAGCGTAACTAATGGCAAAGAAGAAGCCCCGGCTAAGTACTACTACTTTTGCCGGGGCTTTTTCAAATAGATTGAAATTATTCTTAATGGGCACCTACACTGTTTACGTCCGGAATGCCCCGGGTTTCTACCGTGATATTCTTCATCGGGGCCGTATGCTCCTTGAAGTTCTGAATTATTTCCAGAACATCGTAATCAATGTGGACCGATTTTGTACCATCAATGATAATGGAAGCTCCATCAGGAAGCCGCTCCAGAGTATGGTTGATACTACCTTTGTTAAGGAAAGTTACTTCTTCCGACAGCAGCAAATGAATCACCTCGGCACCATTCTTGGACTCTTTGTTGTAATGGTACGAGTGCTCGTAATTCTTTCTAAGAATAAAGTAAATAGCCACTACCATCCCGATTGCGATACCCCGCAGCAGGTCGGTCATCAGAATAGCCACCACTGTCACCACAAAAGGAATGAATTGATTCCAGCCCAGCCTGTACATACCCTGGTAAAGCGAAAACTTGGAAAGCTTATAACCTACCACAAGTAATATCGCTGCCAGGGAAGCAAGGGGAATGTAATTAAGGAGATTTGGAATAAAAATAGCTGAAAGTAGCAGAATAGTACCATGTATGATGGTAGCTGCCTTGGTCTTACCACCCGAACCAATATTGGCCGAGCTTCGTACAATCACCTGAGTAATAGGTAAACCTCCGATCAGACCGGATACAATGTTGCCAACACCTTGTGCTTTCAGCTCCCGGTTGGTTGGTGTAGTTCTTTTGTAAGGATCCAGCTTGTCGGTAGCTTCCACGCACAGCAGAGTTTCAATGCTTGCCACTATAGCAAGTGTGAAAGCCACTATATATACTTCCGGATTAGACAGTGCGGAAAAATTGGGAAACTTGAAAAAGCTAAAAAACTCACTAGGACCACCCGCTACCGGTAGCTGAACCATATGTTCTCCTGTAAGGGCCAGGTCCGGAAAGTTATTTATAAACAGCAATTCAATTAGAATTCCCAGTAATACAACAAACAGAGCTCCGGGTACAAACCTAAATAGCTGAATTCGTTTCATGAACGGCTGTTCGAACACGATCAGAAGTGCCAGCGATATGGCTGAAATAATGATAGCTCCTGTGCTGCTAAACCGGAAGGCATAGTAGATCTCCGTAAATGTATTATGACCATCGAGCTGTTTAAAGTTCTCGTCCCCAACGAAATCTTTGTCATAGCCAAGAGCATGGGGTATTTCTTTTAGAATCAGTGTGATACCTATTGCTGCAAGCATACCCTTGATTACAGATGACGGGAAATAGTAGCCAAAGACACCAGCCTTTAAGAAACCGGCAACCAATTGGATGATTCCAGCAAGAAAAACCGCCGCAAGAAAAGACTCGAAACTTCCCAGCGATTCGATTGCGTTAACTACAATTACTACCAGTCCGGCTGCCGGACCAGATACTCCCAGGGGTGAGCCACTTAAAAAACCTACTACTATACCACCTATTACTCCGGCAATAATTCCGGAAAACAACAAATCAGGGCGCCCGGTTGAAGCAAGGGCAATGCCCAAACACAGCGGCAAAGCAACCAGGTAGACCACCAGACCGGCGGGTAAATCTGATTTGATATTTGAAAAGAAGCCTTTATTACTTTCTAACATAATGCTAGTTTTTTTACAATTATTTATTTTAAGGTACTTATTCAAGGACCCCGGTGTCGAATTTATACACGTTGTCTAATTCATTATTATCGCCTACGGTTACGCTCAGGTCTTTCAGGTACCCATTGGCGATGTCATACACCAAACCGTGCAATTGCAGGAACTGGCCCCTGGCCCAGGCATTCTGAACGATTGAGGTTTTGGAAAGGTCATATACCTGCTCATGTACGTTCAGCTCAACCAGTCTGTTCGTTTTTTCTTTCGTATCCCCGATAGTATCCAGTTCTTCCTTGTGCAGGCGGTACACATCCTTGATGTGGCGCAGCCAGTTATCAATCAGGCCTACCTGTTTGTTGCCGAGCGCGGCGGCTACACCACCGCATCCGTAGTGGCCGCAAACTATGATATGTCTTACCCCCAGTACATTGACCGAGTAGTCAAGTACACTGAGCATGTTCATATCGGTATGTACCACCATATTCGCGATGTTACGGTGTACAAATATGTCACCGGGTAGGGTGCCGGTAATTTCATTGGCGGGTACCCGGCTATCCGAACAGCCAATCCACAGGAACTGAGGACTTTGTCCTTTGGCCAGGGTAGCGAAGAATTCAGGGTTTTGGCGATTCATTTCCTCTACCCACTTCTTATTTTGCTCAAAAAGGTTTGCGTAGGCTAAAGCCATTGCTAAATAAGGTTACTTGTGAAGTTTTTTTATCAAAAAGTAAACGGAAGTGCTGGTTACGGACAACCTGTGTAATTGTTAGGTATGGGTGGAATAACCGGGAAATCAGTGAGAAGTACCTGCCCACTATTTTCTGCCTGTTCACTACTTTACAAGAATCCCACAGAGGTACTTCTTGTTTATCAGCACATAAAAATGAAAGAGAGACTAAACCTGTTCCGGGGGAGGAGAGAACTGGTTGGCATGCAAAGAGGTAATTAATTTTGAATTAAAATAGTAGGCAATAGGAATGGGAGCAGACGTATAGTTTTTTTGGAGGAGTATATCATAATTAAAAAAATGCTTGTCAAAATAGCTTCCTTCCTTTACTTCCTCTTTCTCATTTTCGCATTCGCCCGAACACTCAATAACCGTTTCTTCACCGACAAAAAAAGTATCCACCACACCAGTTGTTTTACCGATGAAATAGATAGTCGCCAAAAGGAAGAAAAGTTTTTTAAACAAGGCTAAAAGCGGTTAAACGACGTATTCAAATATACGTAATTAGTTTTGTAATGTACTATTCAGTCCCGGTGACTTCCAATAAAAACCCCTAAAACAGAAGTAAAGTTTGCTCTTCCGTCGACCGGATTGATAAAAACCTCCCGCGGGCTAAGGAAATAGTAGAACTCAGAAAGGTTTCTTTCCAGACCTGCCTTAGAACTGACTCCCGCTACCAAAAGAGCCAAAGTACCAGGAACTAACTCTTTTTCGTCGGGGAAAAATAAAAAAAGGGCCAGGAAAGTGGCCCTTTATCGAAAAATTTTTACCGCTTGTAGCCTCTTTCGTGGTTTTCGAGCCAACGGCCTACAACAAAGGCCGATCCCAGCAGGGTAATAAAGAACACCAAAGCAATTATCGTCATCAACATAACAAATTCGTTTTCCGGTAAAGAACTTCTGCAAAAATAAGAGGGAAATGCTTCTTTACGCAACTTCTTACCAAATTTTTATAATACACCTTTGGTTGAAGGAAGTACATCCAGGGCCTTAAGGTCACGCTGTACCGCCATTTTTATTGCTTTGGCAAACGCTTTAAATATGGACTCAATCTTATGGTGCTCGTTCTGCCCCTCTACTTTGATATTCAGATTGGATAACGAAGTGTCCGAAAAAGATTTAAAAAAGTGATGAAACATCTCCGTAGGCATTTCACCAATTCTTTCCCGGCGAAACTCCGCGTCCCACACCAGCCAGGGGCGACCCGAAAAATCGATGGCTACCTGAGCCAGGGCTTCATCCATGGGCAGCAGGAAACCATACCGGCTGATGCCCCGCTTGTCACCCAACGCCTGACGGTAGGCTTCACCCAGGGCCAGGGCGGTGTCTTCAATGGTATGGTGTTCATCAATGTGCAGGTCGCCTTCTACCCGGATGGTCAGGTCCGCGCCCGAATGGCGGGCCAGTTGGTCGAGCATATGGTCAAAAAATCCCAGACCGGTATGGATGTCGGACCGGCCGCTTCCGTCCAGGTTCAGGCTGATTTTTATTTGGGTTTCTTTGGTGTTCCGCTCCACCGAGGCCGTCCGTGAGGGTAGTTTCAGGTGTTCATAAATCAGGTCCCAGTCGTCGGTAACCAGGGTAGTCGCCTTATGCTGCGCTTCGTTCAGCCCCTCGGTAGGTACTTTGGGGGCAATAAGAATGGCCTTCGCCCCCAGATTCACCGCCAGTTGTACATCCGTATAGCGGTCGCCAATTACATAGCTGTTGGACAGGTCGTATTCGTCGCCAAAGTACTTTGCCAGCAAGGCAGTACCGGGCTTGCGGGTAGGGGCGTTTTCGTGGGGAAAAGAGCGGTCGATAAGTACCTCCGAAAACTGGATATTTTCTCCTGCCAGGGTCCGCATCATCTTGTTATGGGCGGGCCAGAAGGTATCTTCCGGAAAGGAGCCGGTACCCAGACCATCCTGGTTAGTGACCATCACCAGCTCGTAATCGGTTTCTTCGGCAATCTGCCGGAGGTTGGAAATAGCTTTGGGCAAAAATTCCAGTTTCTCGAGGGAGTCAACCTGAAAATCGGTAGGAGGTTCGACGATGATAGTACCGTCGCGGTCAATAAATAATACTTTTTTCATGAATGGTAAGCCGGTCAATGGGAGACGCCTTTGCATCTGTACCGCAAAGTTGGGGAATGATTGGTGAAAAGTGAAAAGTAAGTGCGCTTTATTGATAAATGGTAGGGAAAATTGGAGTGTGGGGATGCGTATAAATTATTCGTCTGGGTTTTCAAAGTACCTTCCAGAGATTGATTCCTTAGGTATTCCTATCGGCTCCCCCACGCTATCACCCTCCCTATGACCCATGTGGCCCTAAAGGGAGAGAAGGTGCAGTGGGCGGAGGAATAGAAGAAGGTAGTGGACTATTTTTAGTCCACTACCAAGGCTCCTAACCTTTGACCGGTGGGGACACTGGCTGGGGCGCTTAGGTGTTGTCCTTTTTTACTTTTGAACTCCTGGCTTTACTGTTGTAGTCAAGGGCCATTTTTATCCAATATTCTAATTCCGTTCTGGATCGTATAGCTTCCGGGTCAACAAAGACCCATCCCTTCATGGGTCGACCCGTGAAATCCATAGGTCGGCAGCCATTCTTTTCCAATACCTCTTTGTACAAGTCAGGATCAATCCGGCACAATAGGTCATCTTTTATTACTCCCACACACATTTTATCCTTGTACATAAAGGCAAGCCCACCCATCATTTCTTTTTCTTCAACATCAGTCAGTGGGACTAATTGCTCACGTACTCTTTCTGCAAGGGTCTGGTTGTAAGGCATAGGTATCTGTTGGTAATTATTCTGAATTTAAGAATTAATAATTTAATTTCAAGTACTGCATTGGCAAATGCCAATTGATCGGCAGAAGGTTTTCTTGTTCGGACAATTTCTGTTTTTGATTTTTAATTCTGGTAAAGAAGTCTACTACTGCCATACTTGCTCTTTGATAAGTAATTCACTGAATGTAAAAGTATCATACTGTTCTTAGGCCAGCGTCCGCACCGGCACGTATAAACTAGAGAGTTACTACCAGCACATTTTTTAGTATGACAATTCACCCATCAGTTCCACTAACTAGTAGCTCAGGCTTTGTCCAATAGAGCAACATTATTAGCTAAGTCTACCACTTCTGCTATAACAATGACTACCAGCTAAAAGAAGAACACGTATAATAAAGTACCGTTAAATAAATTTATTATATAAGTATTGATTGCCAAAGTAATATTCACCTTATTTACAACTTCTTAGCTAAGCACCCCCTCTTATAAGTTTGGTAAGCAGTTTGCCTACCCAATGCCCTCGCCCTCCCTTAATTCTCTGGCCCAGTTCGGCAGAGAACTGATTTGGTGTATAGGTTATCTGGCTGAAAATGTGCCCAGCTATTCTTATTCTGAATTTCCATTTTGAATAATGAATTACCCGAATATCGACCGGAACACTCAACTTTTCACTTAAATATACTGTATCATGAAAAACGCGGCTATTCTACTATCCGCATTACTCGTGGCCCTACTGTCGGGCTGTCGAGATCATAGTCTGGAACCTCATAATGAGGATATCATGGCCTGGCAGGCAGGAGGCCAGGGATTTGATCAGGGCGAATTTGTGGGTACTGATCAGCACGGCAACGTTTACGTTGCCGGGTACTTCACTCAGTCCGCCACCTTTAGCTCTAAATCCCTCACCTCCCCAGCTGGAGGTGTTACTATTTTCATTGCCAAGTACAATCCTGCCGGCGAAATCCAGTGGGTCCAGCGGCCCACTGCCACCAATTCATCCAGTATTGGAGGTATGGCGGTTGACGCCAACGGTAACGTGTACATCACCGGGAGTTTCCGGGGCAGAATCACCTTTGGTACTGTAATTCTTAATTCAAGGGGAGGGGCCGATTTGTACATACTCAAACTTAACAGCAATGGTGAAGCGCAGTGGGGCCGAAACGAAGGAGGTAGTACAGATTCCCCTGATATAAGTGAAAATGGTACTGGCATTGCGGTGGATGAGGCCGGAAATATATACGTGACGGGGTACTATTTTGGCTCTACTACGCTTGGGCCCACTACTCTTATTTCCAGTGGTGGCAGTGACGTTTTTGTAATGAAGTGCAACAGCAATGGCGATGTGCAGTGGGCTCAGAAAGCAGGGGGTATAGGTGGTGACGAGGGTGGCGACATAGCCGTAGATAAAAATGGTACTATTTATATAACGGGGTTCTATAGTTTTACTGCTTCCTTCGGCAGTATTACACTTCCCGAAATAGGAGTAAGTGGTGACCCTACTATTTTTATTGCTAAGTACAGCAGCACCGGTGAGATTCTGTGGGCTCAGCGTGGCGAATATGGATCTGGTGTTGGTATCGCAGTTGATGCGAATGGAAATGCCTATGTTACTGGTTCACTCAAGATAGGTCGTTTCGATAGTTATATATATTTTGCCAAGTACAATACGAATGGAGAAAACCAGTGGTCCAAGATAATAGGAAGTATTGGTATAAATAATGGTGGAAAAGATATAGCCCTAGATAAAGCTGGAAATGTATATCTGACAGGTTTTAGTTCAGCTTCCCAACTGGCTTTCTCTCACTATCCTTTTCCGCCATCAGGAGAACCTGGTACTGCTATTAGAGTGGTTCACTATGGTTCAGATGATGTTTTTGTAGGAAAATTTGATAGTAATGGAAATCTAATCTGGGCCCGATCTGGCGGAGGGACCGGTACAGATGTAGGCAATGGTATTGCAGTAGACGAATCGGGAAACCTATATGTTACCGGAAGTTTTAATGGTACAGCTACCTTTGGAACTACTACCCTTACAACCATGGGTGGCAGAGATATTTTTGTAGCCCGATATAGGCAGTAATATGATCCCGGCAGCTATTTGAACCATAGCTGCTGGGTTATTTTTATCGGGGCGAGCGGGCTAGCTGAGGCTACTACCCCAGTTTTATAGGTACCCAAATATCCTCTTCCGAGTCAGGATCTCCGTTCTTGTACTTCTGCCCCAGTACTTCAAAATGGGGCCGGTTGTCTAACAGGTACTCAGAGGCTGGCAGCCAGGTAGTGTAGATGTACTGGTAAATGCTGGTGTCGATGCTTAGGCCTTTGTAGTGAAAAATGGCATACAGACCTGGCGGGAGTGTAAAAGTTTCCATCTCCACAGGGACAACTTTGAAGTCAGTTACCTCTACGGCAGCCCATTTTTCAAATTCCTTGGCCGGATTAAATTCCCGGAAGTACCCTGGCTCATATACCTGCATAGAATACAGTTCTGAACCTACGCTGTTTTGAATTTCCTTTCGCCGGGGCAGGAAGCTCTTCCAAAGTTCACCGGTACGGTTTCCCGTCAGAGACATTCGTACTCTTTTGCCTACCAGTTTCTTTTCGGCTAAGGTTTCAATGCTGGGTTCCATGCTTAATGTTGTCTTTTTGGAAGTACCTATCAAATAAAAAATATTTTGGTTAAGTAGTCGCGTCGCAGACGCTATGAGATTACGCCCCGATTATAAATCAGGGCGAGCGGGAGGGAAAGGCATAGTAGGCAGAAAAAACTAACTGCAAAAATTCGGCTCATGGTAGGTGGTTGAGGAGGGTAGCTTTTATTTTGGCTAAAATAAGAATCAATATCCAATTTGGATATTGTACTTTTCAAAAATCATCTAGGCAGGTTTGACTAACCGTTTTTTGAAGAATGCTAAAAATTGTTTGATAATGAAAGAAGGGCCAGCCTCACAGCCAGCCCTTCTTTCAAAACAATAAAAAACTTATTTAACGCAGCCCCGGCAAGGTACCAGGCTGCTTGGCTTTCCACTCGGTGTTGTCGAGGGGCTGCTTGCGTGGGTACACCTCATCAAGCGACTCTCCTTCGTAGAGGCGGCCGTTCTTCATCACAAATTTGATACTGTTGGTATTCCGGATGTTTTCCAGCGGATTTTTATCCATAATAACCAGGTCGGCCAGTTTACCACTTTCAATGGAACCCAGGTCCTTGTCCAGGCCAAGGGCCGTAGCTCCGGTGATGGTAGCCACCTTGAGGGCGTCGTGGTTCTTCATACCACCTGATTGTATTGACCACAATTCCCAGTGGTACCCCAGGCCCTGTAGCTGACCATGGCTACCAACGCCTGAGAGTCCGCCGGCTTCCACCAGTTTCTTCATGGATTCGGCGTGCTTGCTGAATACGTGCTCTTCGTCCATAAACCAGGCCGACCGCCGCCGCGATTTCTCCGCCAGTTCTTCGTAGGGCGTAAAACGCTTCAGTTTGGCATCGTTGTACGGCTTTTCGGTAGCGTAGTAGTAGTTTTCGGCCCACGGGCCACCGTACGACACCAGCAGGGTAGGCGTTACGGCCATTTTAGCGTCGGCGATGGTCTTGATTACGTCGTTGTAGAGCGGATAAATAGGAATAGCATGTTCGTGGCCGGGGTACCCGTCCAGCAACTGCGTCATGTTCAGTTTAAAGTCCAGACCGCCCTCGGTCGTTGGCATCAGCTTTTGCTCCTTCGCCGCCATAATCACCCACTGACGGTGCTGACGGTTACCCACCAGGTACATCTTTATAGTCTTGGTATTATAGTACTTGCTGTACTGCTGAAGCACTTTTTTGGTATGGTCGAGGTCTTTGAGATTGTACATCCAGAAACCTACCCCCGGGCCAGTCGAGTACACGCGGGGACCCACAATACGGCCGGATTCTACCAGGTCGCTGTAGGTAAGTACATCGGTGGTGGCAGTTTGGGGGTCGCGGGTAGTGGTTACGCCGTAGGCCAGATTCGCCGCGTAAATCCACACCTGATTTTTGTGTAGTCCCCAGTTAGGCCACATGTGGGCGTGGGTATCGACCAGCCCCGGCACAATGGTTTTACCGGCCACGTCAATGACCGTGGCTCCCTGCGGTACTGACAAACTACCACTGGTACCAACGGCTTTGATACGATTGTCCTGAATCAGTATATCACCGTTTTCAATGACCTCATCGCCTTTCATAGTAATAATCCGGGCTCCTTTCAGCAGGGCGGTGCCGGTCGGCTGGTCTTTCGGGAATTTGACCGCAACTTCGTATTCCTGCGCTATGTAATGCGGGTCCTTTTCTTCTTCCTTTACCTTTTCGGCTTTGGCGGCGGTATCTTTGGGGGCCCTGGCTTTCTCGCGCAGCGCAATTTTCAGGCTATCATCGTAGGCACCGGCTTTGTTCAGGTCATACACGAAGAAGTTACGGCCCAGGGAATAAAACACCTGTTTTCCGTTAGCGGTCCAGGCCGGAAACTCGCCCCCCAGTTCAGTGATTTTCCGGGCCGGGAAAGCTGAATTTTTGGGGTCTGACACGGAGATCGTTGGCGTTTTACCGGCTTTGGGTACATTCACCACGTACAACTCGTTGGTGATTTTGGCCAGAACATTATTGCCTTCCGGCGCCATCAGAATAACCGAGGGGGTACTTGGTTTGGTCGTTTCAGCAGCATCGTTCAGGTGGTCGGGCAGCATGCAGTGGGTACCTTCCTGAAATGAAGTACCAAAGGTAGTAACCCCCGTCAATTTCAGGTGCGTCTTCTCGTCGGTACCATCCCAGCGGATAGATACCAGTCCTTCGTCACTGTTCAGGTAGATGCGGTCTTCGTGGCGGGTAAAATGCGGATTGCTCCGGCCAAAGGCTTTTTCAATAATGGTAACATCCCCTCCGTTAGCGGGTATCCAGGCCAGATCTTCCGTGTCGCCGGCGGCAGCGGGGGAAACCGAGTTCTTATAGTTTTCGGAGCTGCCCCGCATGAAAACAATTCGGTCCTGCTTGTAAGCCCAGGCCGGATTGGTATAAACCGCAGGTACTTTGGTCAGTCGCTGGGGCGCGGTGGCTTTACCCGTTACAATCACTTTATACAAATGGCCACCGGCCTCACTACTCCAGGTAGTAAATACCACCGCGTTGCCATCGGGTGACCACACGGGCTGGGCTTCCGTAAAATCAAAACCGGTCAATCGCCGGGGTGTACCTTTGGGCAGGTCCATCACGTATAGACGGTTCAGAGCGGTGAAGGCCAGTTTCTTTCCATCGGGTGAAGGTACCCCGTCCCGGATTTGGGTAGCTACCAGCTCTTTTACGTCTTCAATGGGGTACTTAAACGATAACTGGGGTCCCAGTTCCAGCTTGACATCTGCCTGAAAGGGAATCTCGGTGGCGGTGCCTCCCGCAACGGGGATGCGGTAAATCTTGCCGCCGTACGAGGCCAGAACAGCCTGGTTGTCGGGAGTAAAACTCATGGCGGGCAGTACGCCCATGGTGGCAATGGATTCCTGTTCGTCGCGCTGAACGGGATAGGCCAGCCAGCGTTCGTCGCCGGTATGGAGGTCACGGATCATGAGGCCCGTTTTGTCTTCAAAGCGGGTACCATACACCAGCCATTTGCCATCACGGGACAGGGTAGGGGTAAAGGCCGAGCCGTAGCGCGAGGTAATGGTCCGCATTTTACCGTTTTCGCGGTCATACACGCCAATCTGGTACTGAGGGAGCTGGGCGTTGTAATTCCAGCCACCGGTGCGCTCGGAGTAGTAGATGTACCGACCGTCCGGACTCACCACCGGGTCAATTGTCTTAAGTTTTTCGGGCTTTTCAATCATTTCTATTCCGGAGCCACCGTTGCGGTGAAAGAGGTAGAGCTTGATATTGCGCCGACCCCGCGCCCCTACAATATATTCCCCGTCGGGCGTCCAGGCGGCGGCAAAAAAGCTTTGGTCTTTGTCTTTGGTAACCTGCACCGTGTCCTGCTTTACCAGGTCAATCCACCACAGGTTTTCGGCTCCGCTCTTGTCCGACGTAAACAGGATTTTCTTCCCGTCGGGACTGAAGCGGGGGTGGGTATCGAAGGACATCCCGGAGGTGACCCGGGTTGCTTTTCCACCTCCAATCGGTAGGGTATAAATGTCACCTAACAGGTCAAAGGCAATGGTTTTTCCGTCCGGACTCACATCCAGCGACATCCAGGTACCTTCGCGGGAGGTGAATTCAAGGGTACGTTCGGCTTTGAGGGGAAGCGGGGCTTCTTTGGCTTTGGGTTTGGCCACCGAATCGGCTTTGGTCGAGTCGGTCCGGGCGGGACCGGGCAACAACGGGGCCGCATGGCTAAGTGCCGGGCTTACCGCCAGAAAGCCAGCCAGTAATAGTCTGTACATGGTAGTTTGTTAAATGAATAAGAGAGGGAATTGAGTCCGGAAACGTGTGGACAAAAGGTTTATCCACTGAGGAGCAAATATACTCTTTGCCTGACGAACAAAGCAATAGGGCAGATTTGCATCTGAAAATCAAATTTGAAAAAAGTAAAAACTACTTCACCAGGAACCGGCAAACCGTGGTGCGGCGGGTACCGGTGGGGCGAATAAGCGGGTCATAAAAGGTAGCAATTTCCTGAAAGCCGGTTTTTTCCAGGAGCCGTCGCGAGTAGGGGTTTTCCTCGTGTCTTTTCGCGTAGATATGCTTTACAGGTACTTGTGCCAGGGCATTAAGTACTTCCTGCATCAGCTGTACCCCAATACCCTTTCCTACGTAAGTACTATGCACCACTCCTTCGGCTACGTACCCATGTACCTCCGCCGGGTTTGTTTCGTACTCAGGGTAAAAAATTCCGGTTTGAAAGGTCATTAGGCCAACTATTTCTCCGTCGGACAGGGCCACAAAGCCCCGAACCGAGCCGTCGGTTAGGGCGGTCAGATGCGCTTTTACCCCATCCTCCGGCAGGTAGTTCCACTCGTTGGTACCGTGGTTGAATACAAGGCTTTCCAGGGCAGGAATATCGGCGGCAGAGGCGGGCCTCAATTGAATCATGGAAGGCAATGTAGTTACTCTTTTAGGCTAGATTTTATGACAATTTTGTTGTGCAGGGTTTTGTGTACGGGGCATTTATTGGCTATTTCCAGCAGGCGGGCCCTTTGCTTTTCGTCCAGGTTCCCCACCAGCTCTATCTCCCGCGTAAACTGGTCAATCTTCTGCGTTTTATTAACTTCCGTATGGGCTGAGTCCTTGGCGTGTACTTTGTCGTAGTCCAAATGTACGAATACTTCCTGAAGGTCCCATTTCTGGCGGGCCGCGTACATTTTCAGGGTTATGGCGGTACAAGCCCCCAAACCGGCCGACAGCAATTCGTAAGGGGTTGGTCCCAGGTCATTACCCCCCAGACTTTCGGGTTCGTCGGCCAGTAGCGTATGCTGCCGCGCCTGGATTTGGGTCGTATAGTTATCCTCGGCAATATGGGCCACTACCTCGGCATCGGAGGTGGTACGCTCCCTGGGGAGCTGGTCAACGTACCGGCGGGCCCAGCTGCTCAGTACATCTCCCATATAGTGTGAGTCCTCCTCGTTGGTGAGGAGGTGGTCGGCCTTGTCCAGCGACAGGAAGCTTTTGGGGTGGCGGGCGGCTTTATAGATTTGGGCGGCGTTTCGGATGTTCACGATTTTGTCCTGCGGAGAGTGGGCAATCAGCAACGGTTTCCGCATTTCCCTGACAATAGTGGACAAGTCTTTCTGTTCGAGCGCATCAATGAAATGCTTTTTGATGGTAAAAGGCCGCCCCCCAATGGACACATCCGCGTAGCCTTCGGCTTCAATGGTACGTAGGTCATTCCGGAAAAGGTGGGTAATATGGGATATACTGGAAGGTGCCCCAATGGTAGCAATGGCCCGAATGGATTTCATCTGGGCACCGGCCACCATAGCGGCGGCACCCCCCAGCGAATGGCCTACCAGGAGTGAAGGGGCCTGGTAGTTCTTTTCCAGGTACTCGCCCACCACCAGCAGGTCCTCAATGTTGTGGGAGAAATTGGTGTCTGAAAAGTCTCCTCCGCTTTCGCCCAGCCCCGTAAAGTCAAACCTCACCACGGCAAAGTCACGGTTGGTCAGGGCCAGGCTAATATTCCGGACCGCGTGCAGGTCTTTGCTACAGGTAAAGCAGTGGGCAAATATGGCGAAGTTATGGGGTTGACGCCCGGCCGGAAGCTCAAGACGGGCCGACAGGGGTTCACCATCTTTATTCTTAATGGAAAGTTTTATAGACTTCATACGATACCCGGAAGGTTGGTTCAGTTCATACTATCAACCTCACCGGTACGGCATTGGTTATTTATTTTAAAAAATCCTAAGCTGTTCAATCAAAACAGGGCCGTGAATCTTAAATGGAAAGGTCTATTATTGATAGATGAATTAGTTTGTAAACTTTTGTCAGGCTGAGCGGAGTCGAAGCCCGGGCTTCGACTCCGCTCAGCCTGACAAACCTAATGGCATACTTTACAACTCTATTCACTTATCTATAAGTACTACCACGATTGGTTTATAAATCCTTGGTCTGTCCATCTTTATTGAATAAAGATACCGGGAAATCTTTTTCTTTACCATACAGCTTCAGTTCGCGGATATCGGCCGGCAGGCTGTAACCATTCTGTTCCAAACTTACTTTTACATTTCTGATTACTTCCCCCTTGGTGATGAGGGCCGCACGTCGGAAGTCCAGGGTTTCTACCCAAAAATAAACTTTCAGATTAACGGTGCTGGCAGCCAGTTCGTCCTCCGCCACAAAGTTTTCGTGTACATCATCATGGACAATATTCTGATGGGTATCCAGGATACGCTGAATGATTTCCTTAGCACCGCTGATATCATCTTCGTAGGCGATACCAACTACAAAGTCCCAGCGAAAAAAGCCATCTTCGGTGTAGTTGGTCACCGGGTCAGTGAGTACATCTGAATTGGGAATATACACATCCTGTCCGTTGAAGGTTTTTATGTGGGTGTATCTGAACTGCAAGGTCTTGACCTTTCCCATTATGTCCCCCACCTTAATGGTATCGTTAACATTGAATGGACGGTTAAATGCCAGAATGATACCGGCTATGAAATTCTCGCCAATATCCTTAAAGGCAAAACCAAGTACTACGGCAGAGGCTCCGGCAGTAGCCAGTATTCCACCGGCTATGCCACTCAGGCCGGCTGTGTGAAGGGCCAGCATACATACAATTACGACAAGGATAGCTTTGACGGCATTGCCCGTGAAGGTACTCATCAGAGGGTCTTCGGTTCGGGCCTGCATCCGGCGGCGGGTGAAGCGCCCAATGACTCCGGCAATCAATATACCCAGCGCCACAATCAGAACGGCCAGGCCGATGCGGGGAATAGCGGCTATGAGTGCATCCCAGTACTCATCCAGGGCAGCGTAGAATTTATCCCAGTTAGTTTCAATAGCTTCTTCCATCGTCAAATACTGCTAAGTGTGGTTATACCCTTTTTAAAGCAGCTGTAGTGGCAAAAGGTTTAACTTTTATCCCTGCAACGGCTATCCGGATATTGTTTTTGACGGATAGGAAAGAGTTTCTGATTTACGGATAGATTAGGGTAGGTGCAGTCGGGCCAGTTCGCGGTCGGGCACGATGAAGTTCTCCACAATTTTCTTGCTGTACCCTTTCCAGCCCCCCCGGAAATCGCGACCGGCCGTGGCAATATAGTCAGCCATGAGGGCTGAATTAAGTACCTGCGCCAATGCCGCGCCATCGCCCTCAAACTTGATAAAGTACCCCGAGTACACCGTACTGTCGGGCTGAGGGTACCAGATAAAGTTGGGCTCCCGGTTCATGGGGGAGAAAATAATCTTGGGCCCAAAGGCGGTTTCCAGGCTCTGTGAACGCCCAAAGGCATACCAGGCCACCGTGTTGGGCTTTCCGTTGTCGCGCCGGTCCAGGGTGTCGCGGTTGTCGAGCAGGTACTGGTAGGCCTGGGGATAGTATTGCCTAAGGTCAGCTTCCGGAATTATTTCCTGCTTTCCGCTGCCATCAGAATGGTACGGAAACAGGATGTACTCCCGAATTGGCTCCTCACTGTTTTTCAGCCTCGACGCTTTTACTATTGGTTTAAGAATCTTTTTTTCAATGGTAAATCTATCCCCTTTTTTATTGACTGCCGTGACCAGTTTACCATCGGGATTCTCCACCTTGAGCAGGTACACGCTGTCGCTCAGTGTGGTCAATCCGACCGAAATCCGGCACAGATCGCCCAGCCGGGTACCTTTAATTTTTTCCCTGGGTACTACGGAAAGCTGCCATAAATCGTGCTGCTTCAGCTCTTCAAAGGGGAGTACCCGACTCTGGTATTCAAAGGCTGACGTACTGCATTCGTACCGAAAATGGGGCTGACTTGACCTACCAAAAATGGTGATGGCCGCGTAGGTACCTGCATTTTCAAATACCCTCACCGAGCCGAAATTGGTAATCAGGCTCAGGTTTTGCTCCTGCTGAAAGTACTGACGCAACGAACGTGCGGTTTCGGAGGTGAAGTAGGAGTTTGGCGTAATAAAACCACAGGTACCCTGTTCCGACAGCAGCCGCGACGCCAGTTCAAAAAAGGCGACGTAGGCATCGGTGGAACCCGACCGGCAAAAGGTGTAGTGCGTCTGGAGGTAGGTACGCTGCGCGGCGGGTAAGTGCTGAATACGGATGTAGGGAGGATTCCCCACGATGATGTCAAACCGCTGGCTCCGGTAAAGTTGTTCAAAAGCGTTGAGTTGGTACAACTTCCAGTCCACGGTCAGTCCCAGGGGGACCACCAGTTTATCAAGGGCCTCCCGACATTGGGCCAGTGCTACCGCGTCAATATCCCAGCCATGAACCTGGTGCAGGTTTTCGGAAAGACAATCGGTTGGAGAGTACTTAATAATTCGTTCTACAACGGCCACCAGAAAACGTCCGTCGCCGCAGGCGGGGTCCAGAATTGTTTTTCCGGAAGCCGATGTATGGACGAATCCTGCTTCATCAAGTATTTTTTCGACTATGTGCGCGGGGGTATAAACCTGACCTAAAAGCTTTTTTTGTTTATAAGTGCGCACTAGGGAGGCCATAAGGTCAATAATTGGTCGGTAACTTGGTGTAAATAATCAATAAAAAACTTATTTGGCCTTCAATAGGTAGCAGCGGCGGTAGCCCGGCCACTGTTGAATAGAGCCGGTAAGGAGAGGTGAACTTATATCTCCAAACAGGATTTCGTAGGTGTCTTCCACGAAGCGAAACGTGCTTCCGTCAATGCGACGACGTTCGGTACCAGCCGGATACAGCGTACCTGCCTGCTGTTTTTCTACCTCCATTTTATCAATAAAACCCAGCAGCGACGCCACGGTACCCCGTTGCTCCGACTGATGGAATGAGATACAAAAGTAATGAGTTGTTCGTGATCCTGGCTTATGTAACTGCGAAGAAGGAATATTCAGGACGTAGTCGGCCCCCAAACGGCCCGTGCGCCGCTTCATCGATTTTATATCCAGACTCAAGGTACCACTTTCGGTGCGAAGTAGGAAATCCTGCCCCCAGTCCTGCCCGTTGACCGCCCCGAACGAACGCTGGGGGCGCGGCAGCTGGTACAAATCAGCGAACACCACCTCGCCCAGGCTACCCGTGTAGCGGAGCAGGCGGGTATGTACCTGTTTATCGGTTTGGGTATCCCAGATATTCGCCGTTCGGTGGTGGCGCAACGAATGCTCAACCAGTAGGCGGGCGCAGGCTTTTTGCTCTTCGGTTACCTGTACCTGTATATAAAATAAGTTCTTCACTACCCACAAAGTAAACGCACGGGGCCAATATTACAAGGACGGGAGTGATTTAGCAAGTCTGGTTTTTCCTGAACGGAAACCTTTGCGCAGGTACCCCAACACGGGCCTAACCGGAAACGATTGGAAAAAGCAATGATAAACGGTGAGAGATTCTCTTTTACTAAAAGAATGTTTATTTTGAATTCTAGATCTGGAAATAAAAGTTTTTCTCTATGCTCAAATTAGGATTTGTAAGTGCCATCCTTCCTGACTTTGGTTTTGAACACGTCGTCAGCTTTGCGGCCAACCACGGTTTTTCGTGCGTGGAAGTCATGTGCTGGCCCAAAGGCAACGCCGACAACCGCCGCTACGCCGGAGTTACCCATATTGATGTAGACGATTTGACCGACAAAAAAATCGCGGACATTCGCTATACCCTGCGTGAATCCAAAGTGACAATTTCGGGCTTAGGATACTATCCCAATCCACTCGACCCCGACCAGGCCAAAGCCGAATTTTATGTTGAGCACATCAAGCACGTAATCCGGGGGGCAGCGAAACTGGGGGTACCGGTGGTCAATACCTTTGTGGGGCGCGACCCGGCCAGAAGTATTCAGGACAACCTGAAACAGTTTGCTGATGTATGGCCGGGTATCGTAAAGGTAGCGGAGGAAAACAATATTAAAATCGGGATTGAAAACTGTCCCATGTTCTTTACCAACGACGAGTGGCCGGGCGGAAAAAATCTGGCCATTAGTCCGGCCGTGTGGGATCGTATGTTTGAAATAATACCCAGCCGGGCGCTTGGCCTCAACTACGATCCCTCGCACATGATCTGGCAGATGATGGATGAGATTAAGCCTATTTACCAGTACAAAGACCGCCTGCACCATATTCACCTGAAAGATGTCAAACTGTACCGCGACAAACTGGATCGGGTGGGAATTATGGCCAATCCGCTGGAGTACCACTCGCCCAAGCTACCCGGCCTGGGCGACGTAAACTGGCGTGCCTTCTTTGCAGCCCTCACGGATGTACGCTACCGCGGGCCGGTGGTCATTGAGGTAGAGGACAAAGCCTACGAAGGTAGTCTGGAAGATGTCCAGAGCGCTATCCTGACCAGCCGCAATTTTCTGCGGCAGTTTCTGGGGTAACAAAAATGGGGAAGCCACTGGCTTCCCCATTTTTGTTATTGTTTGTATGTATTTCAGCAGCTTAGTTACCTGATTGAGCCTGTTTGGTAGCTTTGGGTAAGTTCGCTACACTGGGAGTGACCACAGCGGGCCGTGAGGCTGGATTGGTTTTATAGTTTTGGGGCGATGTAAGCGGATTGGTACGCACTCCCTCCTTCGGTCCGTAAACGGGTACCGCTAGGGCCGCCGGACGATTGGCGTACTTGGGCGTGTGACGTACCTGACCCCGCTCGCGGGCGGTGGTGACACGCTCTACCAGCCCCAGGCTGGGTACTTGTACCGAGGTACCGGTTGCTTCTCCCTGTTGTTTTGCTTTTTGCGCCTTATTGGGGTGCTTGTAGTTATGTACTGAGACTCCCGGATCTACCTGGTTAGCACGCTGAGCGTAGCTACTGGTAGCGGCAAATACAAAAACGGCGGCTATAATTACTATGAGTGATGTATTTTTCATATACTTTTATAATTTAATTTGCAAGAAATAGACTTATTTTTAGCCTTTTGTTCTTTGCACATAAAGATAAAAAATCTGTTCCAAATGGTATTTCTACAATAATTTGCTGGGTATATCCATTTTTAAGCCTGTTTTTTCATTTTAGAGTAGATTTTGTTGCCAAGGCAATTGATTTTTAAACCCTTTTTGAGAAAAAACAGCCGTATAGTTATAATTGACTATAAAATTTATCCGCGAAGGGCTTTTAAACTTTTTTTAACATTTTTTTCAACATGAAAAGTAGTGCTTTTCTACTACTGCTGCTGCTCCTGGGATTTGGAGTTTTCTGTGCCTGTAGTACCCTCTCCGGTACAAGTACCTATGTATACCGGGGCGAAAAAATCAAGGGTGTGTCTCTGGTTGCCCCCCGCGACTCCGTCACCGACTCCGTGTACGCTCCGGTCCGGGAAGTAAGCGCCGAATGGGTGTCGGTTATGCCGTATGGTTTTGTGGAAGAGGGCAAACCGAATTTTCATTATGCCGGGAAAGGCGGCGAGTGGAAGTGGTGGGGAGAAACCCCCACGGGTACTATTCAAACCATACGGATGGCGCACAGCCGGGGCCTGAAAGTGATGCTTAAGCCGCACGTCTGGATGGGGAGAGGCGGCTTCACGGGCCACTTTGACCTTAAATCGGACGCTGACTGGCTGATTTTTGAGAAAGAGTATGGCGAGTACCTGCTGGAATTTGCCCGGGTAGCCCAAACCACCGAGGCGGATATGTACTGCATAGCCACCGAGATGCAAACCTTCGTGGCCCGGCGGCCCGAGTTCTGGTTCCGGATTATTAAAGAGATTAAGCAGATATACAAAGGAAAGCTAACCTACGCCGAAAACTGGGATACCTACCAGGATGTACCCTTCTGGGACCAGCTGGATTACATTGGGGTGGATGCTTACTTTCCGCTGTCAGACAAGCAGTCCCCCACCGTAACCGACTTGAAAAAAGGCTGGCAGAAACACCTGAAGGAACTGGCAACGTACGCGGGGAAACATCAAAAACCCATTCTGTTTACCGAATACGGCTACCGCTCTGCCGACTTTGCCGCCCGCAAACCCTGGGAAACCGACCAGACCCAGCCGGAGAATGAACAGGTACAGGTAGATGCCTACCGGGCGCTTTTTGAGGAGGTGTGGAACCAGGAGTGGATGGCCGGAGGTTTTGTCTGGAAGTGGTTTCCGGGACTGGAACCGGGCCGAAAAGCCCGGGATTGGTACTCCCCGCAGCACAAGCCAGCCGAGCGGACGCTGGCAGAATTCTACAAAAAGAAATAGAGCAGCTCAGACAGGCAGGGAAACCGTTTCGGTGCTAAAAATATCCTGGACCGCCTTGCGTATATTGGTACACAGGGTATCCATGGGAAGGTCGTTGGCGTCTTCTCCGAACGGCTCCTCAATTTCTTCGGCAATTACCTCCAGGCTACCCAGTATATAGGTAATAAAAATCACAAAAGGTACCACCAGGTAATCCAGGTTAAAGACGTATCCCAGGGGTAGGGTCACACAGTAGGTAAAAATGAATTTTTTTAGAAAAGAGCTGTAAGAGAAAGGAATAGGCGTGTTTTTGATCCGTTCGCAGGCCCCACTGATGTTTGTCAGCGACTGTAGCTCGTCATTGAGCAGGAGCAGGTGTTCCGGTAACAGCACTCCCTGCCTTTGCAATTGAAGTACCCGGGCAATCAGCAGGCCGGCTAACTGGTTAGGTACGTGCTGGTCCGGGTGCAGTTGGTCAAGGGTATAGGTAGGGGCAGGTTCCAGCTCATGTTCCAGGTACCTGGCCCGCAGGTGGTTTTTGAGGGAAAAGGCGAAATTAGGAATCATGACCCTGAAAAACTCCCGCGCCTCAACTTGCTCAGGACCCAGCATCCCGTTAATTTTCAGAGCCAGGTTCCGGCTGCTGTTTACCAATCCTCCCCACTGCTTGCGGCCTTCCCACCAGCGGTCGTAGGCGGTATTGGTCCTGAATACCAGCAGCATGGAAATTACAAAGCCCAGCAGCGAGTGCATCAGGGAAATATTCTTCAGGTCAGAATTGACCCCCAACTCCCAGACATCCCGTATCAGGTAGGCAATAAGGGTAGAGTACACCCCAATGGCCAGCAAGAGCGGAGCCAGCTTCCGGACGGTGTCTGCCTTGTGAAAATGAAAAATGAAACGGTACCACTCCTTTGGGTTGTAGTGAATCATAGAAGCTTGACTTTTTCAACCAGTTTAAAAAACTCTTTAAAACAGCGGGCCGTCAACTGGGCATCTTCCAGGGCGTTATGGGTTTCTTCTTCCCGCTCAAAGCCAAAGTACCTGGCTACTGCCCCCAGGCTCAGGGCTCGCGGTACCGACTGCCCGTTCTTTTCCAGAATCATGAAGAACAAATAGGAAACCGTATGCAGGTCAATGAGCTTATTGGAAAAAGGCCATTTTAATTTTTCCTGCCGGTAGGCGAAGCGCAGGAAGTTAATATCATAAATAACACTTTGTCCGCAGATGACGACGTCGGTCAGGTTGGCACTGCTGTGGCCGGGTGAGGCCTTCCGGCCCAGTCGGGTTTGAATCCAGGTTTCAAACTCGGGAAGAACATCGTAAATCATCGGAGCCTCCTCCAGGTCATCCATAGACAGGCCGTGTACTTCTTCGGACTTGGCCGTGAAAGCTTCTTCGTTTTCCGGGTACACATTCTGCAGGTAGGTACCCAGCGACTTCCAGTGGTCATCGAAGAGTTCAGCGCCAATTTGAATGATTTCATTCCAGCCCGGTTCGGGTCCGGTCATTTCAATATCAAGTACCAGGAAAGGCATGAGGGGTGAATTTGTTGGGTGACAATTGCGTTATTTGCAGACAAAACTACGGTTTCTCACTACACATTTCTATAAACAGGATAAAAATGCCCATTGATTATACCCAGGTACCTTCTCCCTGCTTTGTACTGGAAGAAGCGCTCCTGCGCAAAAATCTCCAACTAATTGACAGCGTACAAAAGGCCGCCGGATGTAAAATAATCCTGGCGCTAAAGGGTTTCTCCATGTACAGTGCTTTTCCCATTGTGAAGGAATACCTGAGCGGCGCTACGGCCAGTTCACTGAACGAAATAAAGCTTATTAACGACTATTTCGGCTACCGCTCGCATACCTACGCCCCGGCCTACCTCGACCAGGAGTTTGGGGAAGTTTTGGAACGCAGCAGCCATATTACCTTCAACTCCCTGGGTCAGTGGGAACGGTTCCGGGAAAGGGTGGAGCAGTTTAACAAGCAACATCCTGACCGCCGGATTTCCTGCGGGATGCGGGTTAACCCACAGTACTCGGAAGTAGCCACTGATATGTACAATCCCTGCGTACCCGGTTCCCGCCTGGGCGTTACCCGAGACCAGTTGCCCGACCAGATGCCGGAGGGTTTGGAAGGGATTCATTTTCATACGCTTTGCGAGAATGACTCAACTACCTTAGAGCGCACGCTGGAAGCCCTGGAAGCTCGCTTTGGCGACTTGCTTCACCAGGCCAGGTGGCTCAACATGGGTGGCGGGCACCTCATGACCCGCCAAGGGTACGATATTGACTTACTGATTAAGCTGGTAAAGCAAATCCGGGAAAAGTATAATCTTGAGGTTATTCTGGAACCCGGCTCGGCCATCGCCTGGCGTACCGGCGTACTGGTCAGTACCGTACTGGATGTGCTTGACAGCCAGGGGATTCAGGTGGCTATACTGGATACATCCTTTGCGGCCCACATGCCGGACACCCTCGAAATGCCTTATAAACCCTATATATCGGGTGCCTACCACGAGCCGCAGGCCGGTAAGCCTACCTACCGCCTCGGCGGCATGACCTGCCTGGCCGGCGACTTCATGGGAGACTACTCCTTCGACCAGCCCCTTCGGGTAGGCGACCGGCTGGTGTTTGAGGATATGATACATTATACCATGGTCAAAACTACCACCTTCAACGGGGTAAACCTGCCTTCGATTGGTATCTGGAAACCTGATGGTATCTTCCATCTGGTGCGCTCCTACGGCTACGAGAGCTTTAAAGACCGTTTGTCCTGACAAGAGGAAAAGTTCCGGGTCCGGGCCGTTTTTAGAATAATATATTTTTACAGGAAAGGCAGGAACTATCCTGCCTTTCCTGTACCTTTGTATCCCGTAATCATAGTAAAATAGCATAGTCTTATGGCTTCGACAGGGCAAAAGACCGCTAAGTACATTTTTGTTACGGGCGGCGTTACTTCATCACTTGGTAAAGGCATCATTGCCTCTTCACTGGCCAAGCTTTTACAATCCAGAGGACTATCAGTCACCATTCAGAAGTTTGATCCCTACATCAATGTGGATCCAGGTACCCTTAATCCGTATGAGCACGGCGAGTGTTACGTAACGGACGACGGTGCCGAAACCGATCTTGATCTGGGACACTATGAGCGTTACCTCAACGTACGTACCTCTCAGGCCAATAATATCACGACCGGCCGTATTTACTATAATGTAATCATGCGGGAGCGGAAGGGTGATTTCCTGGGAAAAACCGTACAGGTGATTCCTCACATTACCGATGAGATCAAGAACAATATGCTGCTGCTGGGGCAGACGGGCGACTACGACGTGGTAATCACCGAGATCGGTGGGTGTGTGGGTGATATTGAATCGCTTCCCTTTATTGAAGCAGTACGTCAGATCAAATTTGAACTCGGCGAAAACGATACCCTGGTCATACATCTTACCCTGATTCCTTACCTGAGCTCCGCCGGTGAGCTAAAGACTAAACCTACCCAGCACTCGGTAAAGGAGCTGCAGGAGTCGGGCGTGCAGCCGGATATATTGGTTTGCCGGACCGAGCACCCGCTTCCCAACGAACTTCGTAAAAAAATAGCCCTGTTCTGCAACGTACAAACCAGCTCGGTCATCGAAGCGATGGATGCGGAAACGATCTACGATGTACCCATCCTGATGCGGAAAGAAAGACTGGATCAGCGGGCGTTGTACATGCTGGATATTTATAATGATCAGGATGCCGACCTGGACGCCTGGAAATCATTTCTGGCCAAGTTAAAAAACCCGTCGGATTCCATTCGGGTTGGACTGGTCGGTAAGTACGTAGAGTTGCACGACGCCTATAAGTCTATTGTGGAGTCATTTATTCACGCGGGTGCCGAAAACGAATGCAAGGTCAATATAGAGTGGATTCACTCCGAAAGCCTGGCTCCGGAAAACGTGGAGGAAAAACTCAGGGACCTGGATGGGGTACTGGTGGCTCCGGGTTTTGGAGAGCGGGGTATTGAAGGGAAGATTGCCGCTATTCGTTACGTTCGTGAAAACGGTATTCCGTTCTTCGGAATTTGCCTGGGTATGCAGATGGCCGTGATCGAGTACGGCCGGCACGTACTGGGACTGGAAGGCGCGCATTCAGTAGAAATGAATCCTAACACGCCCCATCCGGTCATAAACCTCATGGCCGAGCAGAAAGATATTACCAATAAGGGAGGTACCATGCGGCTGGGGGCTTACGCCTGTCGAATCAAAAAGGACAGTCTGGCGCACAGGATTTACGGTCGGCTGAATATAAGCGAACGCCACCGCCACCGCTACGAATTCAACAACGAGTACCTTAAGCAATACGAACAGGCCGGTATGCTGGGAACGGGAATTAACCCCGAAAACAACCTGGTTGAAATGGTGGAAATTCCGGAGCATCCCTTCTTTGTGGGGGTACAGTTTCACCCCGAACTGAAGAGTACCGTCATGAACCCGCATCCGCTTTTTGTCCATTTTGTAAAATCAGCGTTGACCTATTCCCTGCAAAAGCGGGCGGTCATGCATTGATTTTACCATTCATCCGCGGAAGGACCTCAATCCCAAAAATCTTCCGTACCTTTGCAGTCCCGTACTTTTATAGGGTACGGGACTTACTTTTTAATATTGATATTGTTTACGAATGGAAAGAAATCAGGTAATTGGCTTAGTACTTATCTTACTAATGCTGGTAGGCTACCAACTGCTGGTTCCCAAGCCCGTAGAACCAGAACCGGTAGCTCAACAACAACCAACCACCCCCTCTGCAACGGCTCCGGTAGCCCCAACTCCCCAACCCGACTCTAATCAGGTAAAAGCTCAATACGGTGAATTTGCGGCAGCTGCTCAGGGCGAGGCCCAGGATGTAGTTATTGAGACCAACGATATCCGCGTAACCTTCTCCAGCCAGGGGGGAGTAATGAAAGAGGTATTGTTGAAAAAATACAAAACGTACGACGAGAAACCGCTGTACCTAATCTCCGAAAATCATAATAATTTCAGCCTGCAGCTACCCACCCAGCGGGGCGATATTGACCTGACCAACCTGTACTTTACAACCAGCGCTGCCAACCGCAGCCTGGCCGAAAACGATTCCGCGGTAATTACTTACCGGCTGGCCCTGGCGGGCAACCAGTTCGTGGAGCAGACTTACGTAGTACACGGCAGCGGTTACGTCATCGACTACGGTATCCGGAGCAACGGACTGGCCGTGCCCGGCAAAACGCTTCGGCTGGGCTGGCAGAACGAAATGCTCCAGCTTGAAAATGACCTGACCGAAAACCGGAAAGCCGTCACCATCAACTATTATACCGATGAGTTGAACAGCCTGAGCCAGAATCCGGATAGTAATGACGAGCAGGTTGCCGAACAGCCGGTACAATGGTTCACTCTGAAGCACAAGTATTTCCTGACCGGCCTCATTGCCGGGCAGCAGCCTTTTCAGAGTGTTTCCATGAAAGCCCTGGTGAATCCGGCCGATAGCAACATTGTAAAAACCATGGAAGTAGAGGCCGGTATACCCGTTGCTGCCCTGCAGGCTGGGGCCCGCTTCAAGTACTTCATTGGCCCCAACGACTACCACCTGGTCAGTGAGGTAGCCGCCGAAAATTTTGATGAGAACGTATACCTTGGCTACGCCTTCCTGAAGCCAATTAACAAGTACTTTCTGGTACCCCTGTTCAATTTCCTGGAAGGGTTTTTCTCCAACTACGGTATCCTCATTATCTGCCTGGTACTTATCGTAAAACTTATCCTGACGCCACTTACGTACAAGTCGTACGTGAGTATGGCCAAAATGCGGGTACTGGCGCCGGATCTGGAAGAAATCCGGAAGCAGAACCCCGACGATATGGCCAAGCAGCAGCAGGAGCAAATGAAACTCTACCAGCAGGTAGGGGTGAGCCCGCTGAGCGGTTGTGTACCCGTACTGGCTACCATGCCCATCCTGTTCTCGCTGTTCTTCCTGTTTCCAAACCTCATCGAACTGCGGCAGGAGTCCTTCCTGTGGGCGAATGATTTATCGACCTATGATTCCTTCCTCAATCTGCCTTTTTCAATTCCCTTTTACGGCAGCCACGTGAGTTTGTTTACCATCCTGATGACGATTTCCAGTATAGGATATGCCTACTATAACAACCAGATGACCCCCGCCCAGCCGGGACCCGTCAACATGAAGTTCCTGAGTTATCTCATGCCGGTCATGTTTATGTTTGTGCTGAATTCTTTCCCCGCTGGTCTTACTTTTTACTACTTCGTGTCCAACGTAGTAACCATCGGTCAGCAGCTGGTAATCCGGAAGTTTGTGAATGAAGACAGGATTAAAAAGATTCTGGATGAAAACCGCAAGAAGAACGCGGACAAGCCCAAACAGTCTAAGTTCCAGAAGTACCTGGAAAAATCCCTACAGGCGGCAGAGGAGTCCAAGAAGAAGCAGGCTGAAGTGGAAAAACGTCCGGGGAAGAAGAAATAAAATGTTACAACTTCTAAAATGAAATGTAAAGAGGGTAGCGTTTCAAGTCCTGAAATGTTACCCTCTTTTTCCAAGCATGATTTTTTTATTTTGCTCCTATTGAACCTAATCTGAGTCCACCAACACTATGAAAAGAATACTCTTGCTACTGATCCTTTGGGGTGTATTCGGGTCGAGTATTTCCAATGCACAGCTTTTTGATAAGAGTGGAAAGAATTACAGGGAAGCGATTGACTTTTACAAACAGGGGAAATACCTGGTGGCTATGAACAGACTGGCCCCCCTCACCCGAACCACCTCCAGTTTCGCACCTTACAGCCATTACTACTACGCCCTGGCTGCCTACCAGCTCAAAAAGTATAATGATAGCTACCTGATGCTGCGGCAACTGGTCAGCCGGTATCCCAACTGGGAAAGAATGAATGACGCGCATTACCTGATGGGAGCTACCCAGCTGGCTTTGGGTAATTACCAGCAAGCCCTGCAAAGCCTGCAGCTGATTGATGAAGCCGGTTTGAAAAAGGATGTGCAGGGATTGAAGCAACACTACCTTTCGCAGATTACGGACCTGAACGCCCTGAAAAACCTACAGAAGCAAAACGCGGGTGATAAGGAAGTAGCCGTAGCCCTGGTGAGTCTAATTCAGAAAAAATCGACCGATAAAGCCGACCTTGAATTGTCGGACCGGCTAACCAACCGGTTTGGGATTGAGAGTACCGAAACGGTCAGTGTCAAGAACCCGACACCGGGCCAGAAAAGCCCCCCCCGAACCGCCCGAAACTGGGAAAAAGGGTACTATAACGTGGCGGTTATGCTGCCGTTCCGGTTAGGCGAAGTACCTGCTTCCCGGCGCTCCCGCCCCAACCAGTATGCCTACGATTACTACCAGGGTATGTTGCTGGCCAAACAACAGCTTAAGGACGAGGGAATCCTGGTCAATCTGCAGACCTACGATATTGGCAGCGAGGAAGCCCTGATGCGGGATTTGGTCAATAATAACCAGTTCCGGCAGTCCGACTTACTGATTGGCCCCTTGTATACAAATACTTACGAGATTGCCTCTAAGTTTGCATCGGAGAATGATGTACTGATTGTCAATCCACTTTCAACGGACGGAAGCTTACTGGCCAGCAGTAACAATGCTTACCTGGCTCGTCCCTCCATTGAGTACCAGATGGCCCAGGCTGCCCAATTGGCCGCCAGGCTGAGTGCCGGACTGACGGCGGCTGTGTACTACGGAACTACTTCCAAGGATTCGGCCATGGCAGCTGCCTATACTGAAGAAATCAAGAAGAAAGGAGGCAAGGTACTTGAAATGGTCAGGATTACCGATCAGAAAGAGACCATTGACGCCCGGATGTCCCGGTTTGAAAGGGAAAAGCCAACGCATATAGTACTGGCCTCCACGGATCCGCAAAGCGGACCAGCCTTGTTTTCAGTACTTAATGGAAGAGACCTTTCTAATGTACCCGTAATCGCGACCGCCACCAGTTTTGACTTTCAGCGGTCGCGGCCGCACAGCTACGGTGGAAGGCTGTACTTGCTCGAGACCGATTATATTGACCTGACCAAAGATAACATCAAAGCCTTCCGACGCGCCTACTACGAGCAATCCGAAACCCTGCCGTCCGTGTATTCTTATCAGGGTTATGATCAGCTCCTGTTTCTGGGCCGTATGATAGCCAAGTACAAAGACCGGCTCTCTCAGGGGCTGAAAGCCCGGCAGTTTGATGAGGATTACCTCTTATCAGGTTTCGATTTTACCAAGTCCCGCGAAAATCAGGTATCGCCTTTACTCCGGGCCGAAGGCTCACGTTGGGTACCGGTAAGGTAACCGTCCGGGATCTATAGTTATGATTTAATCCCTCAAAAATGGATAATACTGAAAGTTTAAAATTATTTAAGAAAGCCCAGCAGTACATTCCCGGTGGAGTGAACTCGCCCGTTCGGGCTTTTAGAGCAGTGGGTGGTTCGCCGGTTTTTATTAAGTCAGCCAAGGGAGCCTATATTTACGATGAAGACGGCAACCGTTACCTGGAATTAATTAATTCGTGGGGGCCCATGATTCTGGGGCACGCGCATGAGGTTATTGAAAAGGCAGTTTTCGATGCCGTCAGGCACTCTTTCTCTTTTGGGGCACCTACCCGTAAGGAAGTGGAAATGGCTGAATTAATAGTAAGCATGGTACCATCGGTGGAGAAGGTACGTATGGTTAACTCGGGTACCGAGGCTACCATGTCGGCCATTCGGGTGGCGCGGGGTTATACCGGGCGGGACAAAATCATAAAATTTGAAGGTTGCTACCACGGCCACGGCGACAGCTTTCTTATAGCCGCCGGTAGCGGTGCCATAACCTTAGGTACTCCCGATAGTCCCGGGGTGACCAAAGGTGTCGCCAACGATACGCTGACCGCCCCCTTCAACGATCTGGCGGCTGTACAACAACTCGTAGATGCCAATAAGGGAAATATTGCCGCGCTGATCCTGGAACCCGTCGTGGGGAACATGGGCTGCGTATTACCCGCCGATGGCTTTCTCAAAGGCTTGCGTACCCTCTGCGACCGGGAAGGTATAGTCCTAATATTTGATGAGGTAATGACGGGCTTTCGCCTGGCCAAAGGCGGAGCGCAGGAGCGGTTTGGGGTTATTCCTGACATGACTACCCTGGGAAAAATTATTGGCGGAGGTATGCCCGTTGGAGCCTACGGGGGCCGCAAAGAAATCATGGACTGCGTGTCTCCCGCCGGGCCGGTGTACCAGGCCGGTACCTTATCTGGTAACCCCATTGCTATGTCGGCCGGGCTGGCCATGCTGCACTACCTCAACGAAACACCGGATGTGTACAATCGTCTGGAAACAATCGGGAATAAAATTGTGGATGGCTTCCAGGCTTCCCTCAACCGCCTGGGCCTCGACTATACCATCAATCACATCGGGTCCATGTTTACTTTATTTTTTACCAACCAGCCGGTCGTAGATTTTCCTTCGGCCAAAGGATCCGACCTGCCCCTTTTTGGAAAGTACTTTCATGCCATGCTGGACCGGGGCGTGTATATAGCCCCATCCCAGTTTGAAAGCCTGTTCCTGTCAACGGCTCTTGAGCCCCATCTGGACAAAATCATAAAGGCCAACGAGGAAGCTCTTAAGGAAGTAATGGCACAGGGTTAAAAATAAATACGATATAGAAAAAAGGGACATTACCGCCCTCCGCTTTTGTCGGAGGGCGTTTTTTTATACCTTGCTCTTTCCTGAATTTATATAGTACCAGCTACCTCAGGTGCAGCTCATTCGACCGATTAGTACATCTAACGTATATGCGTAAGTATTCCATAATAATTCCGGTATATAACCGTCCTGATGAACTGACGGAACTGCTGGAAAGCCTGACCCGACAGACGTACACCAATTTTGAAGTGATAGTCATTGAGGATGGCTCAGCGTTAAAGTCGGAGCCTGTCGTAGAGGCTTTCGGGGACCGCCTGTCGCTCCAGTACTTTTATATTCAGAACTGCGGACAGGGCTTTGCCCGGAATGTTGGTTTTGAAAGGGCAAGCGGAGATTACTTCATAGTCTTTGATTCTGACACCCTGATCCCTCCCCACTACCTGGAGGCGGTAAATGCTCAACTCACAAACGATTTCCTGGATGCTTTCGGAGGTCCTGATGCGGCTGATGAAAATTTCTCTGATCTGCAGAAAGCCATTAGTTATTCCATGACTTCGGTATTCACCACGGGGGGGATCAGAGGAAAGAAAAATAACGCCGGAGGTTCCTTTCAGCCGCGAAGCTTTAATATGGGTATTTCGCGGCGGGTCTATCGCGAAACGGGGGGCTTTGCCAAACGCGACATGGGCGAAGATATCGAATTGGGCATCCGGTTAAAGAAGCACAACTACCGAATGGGTCTCATTCCCGAAGCCTACGTGTACCACAAGCGCCGGGGCAACTTTCGGGATTTCTTCCGTCAGGTATATTCCTTTGGCCGCACCCGGTTCATCCTGGATAAACTGCACCCCGGCCTTGACCTGATAAAGCCGGTACATGCTTTCCCGTCGGCCTTTGTTCTTTTTTGTCTGTTTATCCCGTTGTGGTACTTTATCTTTCAGCCGTTTTTCTGGCTGTCGCTGGGTGGTCTCGGCTTGTTTATAATCCTGGTTTTTCTTGATGCTACCACCAAAACCAAAAGCCCGAAGGTAGGGGCGCTGAGTGTGGTAGCAGCCTTCGTGCAGCTGTTTGGTTACGGACTGGGCTTTATTCGGGAAGGCTTTCTACGGCTCATTCGAAGGTAGGTATCAACAATAAAAAAGGGTATTCTGAAGAAAATAGAAGAAAGCAGAAACAGAAGGCCGGGGTAATTCAAAAACTACCCCGGCCTTCTGTCTTATTTAAAAGTACCTGTTTTCCGACTACCTATTTCTTTTCGCAGAAGTAAATAATTTCACCGGCCGGCAGGGCAAAACGCTTCACCTCCTCCGGGGAGAGTTCATCCATCACAAATCGGTCCTCAGTTACGGCAAAACCACCTTTTTTCAGTTCGTAGGCGTAGTCCCGGCCAAACAGGCGCAGGTGGTCGTTCTGCCAAAAATGCTTTTCCCGTTCGCGCGGGTCGGTAATAGTGGCGTCCTCGTAGGTGGTAGCCCGGGCCATGTCCTGGGGCGACTGTATAATGGCCCAGCCGCCGGGCCGCAGTACCCGGTACAACTCACTCATGGCTTTTACATAATCATCTACGTGCTCCATAACGTGATTACAGATGGCCACATCAAAGGTATTGGCCTCAAAAGGGATAGAATGAATATCCATTTTTACCTTCGCCAGCGGCGATTCAATGTCAGCGGTTATGTAATCCAGGTTTTTCATGGACTCAAACCGGTTAATGAAGCAATATTCTGGGGCTACATGAAGTACCTTTAGATTTTCGGTAAATAAATTGGTTTTGCGCTTGAGGTAAAGGTACATCAGGCGGTGGCGCTCCAGGGCCAGGCAGTTGGGGCAAAGCGCGTTATCACGCCCCGCCCGCCCATACGGCAGAAACTCGCGGTAGCGGTGGTCACAAACCGGACACTGTACCTGCTGGCCCGAATAAAACACGCCCAGTACCCGGGCCGCCCAGTGGCCAACCAACTGAAGATAGGGACGGGGAACGTGCCGAAGCACCAGACTAAATAGGGATTTCATGGGGAATTTCGGGGATGGAGCCTTAAATCAGGTCTCAAAGTAAAGTTTTAGGTACAAATGTACGTCAAGACCCGCAAATAGTACTTTTATGGCCCATAAAAGACGCTGGTTTATTTAAATAAAAGAATAAATATGATTATTTTTGAAAAGGAAATAATTGCCGCATACCATGATAGTACCCAAATCCGAAGCCAGGCCCCCCGGCAAAAAGCTTCTGAAAAAAATGACAACCCGCACCAAATGGCTCCTGCTGGCTCCGGTCAGCCTGATGCTGATTGGGTACGGCCTGTGTGTATTTAGTGAAGCGAGTAATCTCAAGCATACCGGTGCTCCAACAATCAACTGGGTACTGCTGGGTACCTACAGTCTGGTACTTATCAATGCGGGCATATCCTTGTTCGGGCAAGCCGTGCGCTATCGGGTACAGATGGACTTCCGGCGGGAGTTGCGTCGAAGCTCCCGCAAAATGCTGAAGGAGCTGGAAGCGAGAAAGAAACCCGGCAAAAAAGCGAAAAGCCCTACCAAAACTAATTGACAGGGCCTTGACTCCGTGTATCGCCTGGGGATTTTTCCCGTTCGTGCTTACTTCTTATTAGCTTCGAACTCGGCTTTGATAGCCTCTACGTCCACGTTCCTGATTTCAGGACGGCGAAGCAGATCCTTTATCCGGGCCACCCGATTTTTTGCAGTTTCTTTATTTCTACGGCTTTTACGTTTTAATTCCGTTACTCCCATTGTCTTATAAAGTTTTGTTAAAGAGGCGCAAAAATAGCGTTTATTTAGGAAAAAAGTAAAAAATAGACCTAAAAATTGCACTGCCTCTCCTACCTTTGTGCCCGGGAGGCGTATCTTTTGGACGCTACGCACCTGCTTTTGCCTAATTGTCTGACTTAGTGATTCTTATACCGATAGTACTAACAGCTGGTCAGGATCAGTGATCTGCCGGGTTGGGTAGTTGTCGGGCTACAGTGAAAATTCCCCTATGAGTAAACCATCCCTTGCCCGCGGAACGCGCGACTTTGGCCCCGACCAGATGGTAAAGCGCACCTTTATCTTCGATACCATCCGGCGCACCTTCCAGCGGTATGGCTTCCAGCCTCTTGAAACCCCCGCCATTGAGAACCTGTCGGTGCTGATGGGAAAGTACGGGGAAGAAGGCGATCAGCTGCTTTTTAAAATACTTAATTCCGGAAATTATAACGAAAAGCTCAGCGAGCAGGACTGGCAACAGGATACCAAACAGCTAACCGGCAAAATTTCTGAAAAAGGCCTGCGCTATGACCTGACCGTACCCTTTGCGCGGTACGTGGTCATGAACCGGGGTACCCTGACCATGCCTTTTAAACGGTACCAGTTGCAGCCTGTCTGGCGCGCCGACCGTCCGCAAAAGGGCAGGTACCGTGAATTTTACCAGTGCGATGCCGACGTGGTAGGTACTGATTCCCTGCTCTGTGAAGCCGAAATCGTGATGATGCTGCACGAAATCCTGCCCGGATTGGGGATTACTGATTTTACCGTAAAAATTAATAACCGCAAAATTCTGACCGGAATCGCCGAGGCCATTGGAGCGGCGGGGCAGGAGGGTCCCCTTTGCGTAGCCGTAGACAAACTCGACAAAATAGGTAAGGAAAAGGTACTGGCCGAACTCCGGGAGCGGGGATTCAGTGACGAGAGTATTAATAAGCTGGAACCCATGTTTTCCCTGGCCACCGAAAACGCTCCTTTTGCTCAGCTTCGGGTGTGGTTGTCGGCGTCGGAAACGGCGCTGAAAGGAATTGAGGAGCTGGAACAAGTCTGGCAGATGACAGAAGGATTTGGTCTAACAACCCCCCGTACCCAGCTGGACGTAACCCTGGCGCGGGGGCTTTCGTACTATACCGGGGCCATATTTGAAGTAAAAGTCAATAATGTACAGATCGGCAGCATCAGTGGGGGCGGGCGCTACGACAACCTGACGGGTACCTTTGGGGTACCCGGCCTCTCGGGCGTAGGAATATCGTTGGGGGTGGATCGTATTTACGACGTGATGGATGAACTGGACCTGTTTCCCAAAGACCAGACCATTACTACCCGCGTTATGCTGACCAATTTCGATGCTCAGGCCGCCCACTATGGTTTAGGGGTACTGCATGAGCTCCGGCAGGCCGGACTCAACGCCGAAATGTACCCGGATTCTGTAAAGTTAAAAAAGCAACTCGATTACGCCGACCGGAAGCAGATACCCTTTGTGGTGCTGATTGGGTCAGAGGAAATGGGTTCGGGGAAATTAACCCTGAAAAATATGCGGACGGGTGAACAGCAGTCGGGTACGGTAACCGAATTAATTGATAGGATACAAGCATAGAGATAGTACTTATTATAGATTAATCCATGAATGAAATACTACGCATAGCGGTACAAAAGTCCGGGCGGCTCAGTGAGGATTCTCTTAAATTGATAAAGGAATGCGGTATCCGGTTTGACAACGGAGCCGGTAAGTTGAAAACTGCCGCGACCAATTTTCCGGCGGAGATCCTTTTTCTCCGCGACGACGATATACCCGGCTACGTAGAAGACGGCGTGGCTCATTTGGGTATTGTGGGGGAAAATGTAGCCGGCGAAACAGACCGCAGTGTAAATACGGTACATAAGCTTGGTTTTTCCAAATGCCGGTTGTCCATTGGTATTCCAAGAGGAGTAGAGTATAATAGTATTCAAGACCTGGACGGCAAAAGTATTGCTACGTCTTACCCGCGCCTGCTGGGCAAGTACCTGGCCGAAAACGGCGTAAATTCCCAGATTCACGAAATCAGCGGCTCGGTGGAAATAGCCCCCAGTATTGGCCTGGCCGACGCGGTTTGTGATATCGTTAGCTCCGGCAGTACCCTGTTGAGCAATGGTTTGCAGGAAGTAGAGGTTATATTTCGTTCGGAAGCTGTCATGATTGCCAGTCGGCAGCTGACAGCGGGTCAGCAGGATTTGCTTGACCAGCTGCTGTTCCGGATCAAGTCGGTTCAGAAGGCCAAGAACAATAAGTACATCCTGCTCAATTGCCCTACCTCGGCCGTGGACGAAATTACCAAGTACCTGCCCGGTATGAAGGCTCCTTCGGTGCTTCCGTTGGCAACGGAAGGCTGGGTATCGTTGCACTCGGTCATAAATGAGAATGATTTTTGGGAAAATATCGAAAAAATTCGTCAGGCGGGTGCCGAAGGTATCCTGGTAATTCCGATTGAAAAAATGATCCAATAATCATTGATTCGGAATGGAGTAACGCATTGATAGAGCTCACGATTCCTAACCAGTTGTATTCCAGAGTATGAAAATAGTAAGCTTTCCTGATCGAAGCCAGTGGCCGGAGCTCTTGGCCCGTCCGGAGCACGAATCGGGTAATATTGAACAGGTAGTTCAGCCAATCCTGCAACAGGTAAAAGAAAAAGGCGACGCTGCCCTGCGCGACCTTGCCCTGAAATTTGATAAACGGGAGTTAACAGAGCTGTCCTTTTCGGCAGAAGCGTTTGAACAGGCCGAATCCCGCCTGGATGAAACCCTGAAAGAAGCCATCCGGCAGGCCTATAAGAATATCCGTCGTTTTCATGAGGCGCAGTACCAGCCCGTTGAAAAAATCGAAACTATGCCAGGGGTAACCTGCTGGCGAAGAAGCATCGGCATTGAAAAAGTAGGCATATATATACCGGGTGGTACCGCGCCCTTATTCAGCACCGTACTCATGCTGGGCGTTCCGGCCCAACTGGCCGGTTGCCGCGAAATTATCCTGTGTACCCCCAGCGACCACCCGGCTATCCTGTACGCGGCCGGGCTGGTAGGCGTAACCAAAGCTTTCCAGATTGGCGGGGCGCAGGCTATTGCCGCCCTGGCCTACGGTACCGAGTCAGTGCCCAAAGTTTACAAGATTTTTGGTCCGGGTAATCCCTACGTGGTGGCCGCCAAAATGCTGGTCAGTAAGGAAGGGGTATCCATTGATATGCCGGCCGGTCCGTCGGAGGTAGCCGTTTACGCCGACGATTCCGCCCAGCCCGCTTTTGTGGCGGCGGATCTGCTTTCGCAGGCCGAGCATGGGGTAGACAGTCAGGTTTTGCTGGTTACGACCAGTAAAAAACTGGTGACCCGCGTCAACATGGCGCTCACTACCCAACTTGAGGAGTTGCCCCGGCGTGACATAGCCCGAAAAGCCATCGAAAACAGCAAGGCCATCCTGGTTGAAAACGAAGATGACGCCATAGATTTGTTGAATGAGTACGCCGCCGAGCACCTGATTCTGAGCGTAGAGAACGCCGAGGAAGTGTCAGAACGAATCATCAATGCGGGTTCGATTTTTTTAGGTCACTTTACACCCGAGTCCTGCGGGGACTATGCCTCCGGTACAAACCACACCCTGCCGACCAACGGGTACGCCAGGGCGTATAGTGGGGTATCGCTGGACAGTTTTGTAAAGAAAGTAACCGTACAACAAATAACAAAAGAAGGAATCCGGGCCATTGGACCTACCGTAGAAGCCATGGCTGAGGCCGAGTCGCTGCACGCGCACAAGCGGGCGGTAAGTATCCGGCTGAGGTCTCTGGAAGAAATGTAGTGCCATCCGGCCGCATTTTGACCTATGGAATTATTCAGAATTACGCGATATCCTCATCGGAACGATTTGGAGGGAACCGAGGCATTTAAGAATGGAGGGCGCTGGAACAGTGCGGGACGGTATGCCTTGTACACCGCGTCATGCCGTTCGCTGGCCTTGCTGGAGAAACTGGTACATCTGGAAGAAACCCCACCCCCAGATGATTATGTGATGGTGGTCATTCACCTGCCCGATGAAGTACTTTGCCGGCAACTGGAAGAATTTCCGGATGACTGGCCAAGCCAGCGGACCTGGACCGAGGAGGCAGGGAACCGCTGGCTGGATGAAAATAAAACCCTGCTCCTGAAGGTACCCTCAGTTGTTGTACCTTTGGAATATAACTATATCATTAACCCTGCGCACGGGGCCATGAAATCAGTAAAAATAGTCCATATTGAGCCCTTCACTATTGACGAACGATTATGTACCTATGGATAAGAATTTCAGTTTAAGCAGTATCATCCGGCCGCACATCCTGACCCTGACGCCCTATTCTTCGGCCAGGGATGAATATACGGGTACTGAGGGCATTTTTCTGGATGCCAACGAAAACCCCATTGGCTCGGTAGTGGCCGAATCCTATAACCGGTATCCCGATCCTTACCAGGCCGACATAAAACATAAACTGGCACCCCTCAAAGGAGTACGTCCCGCGCAGCTGTTTTTGGGCAACGGCAGCGACGAGCCCATTGATTTGCTGGTTCGGGCCAGCTGTACACCGGGTCAGGACCGTATCCTGATCATGCCTCCTACCTACGGGATGTACGAAGTAAGCGCTTCGATCAATGATGTACCTATCACCAAAGTACCTCTCACTCCCGATTTTATGGTGGATACGGAGGCAGTACTCGCAGCTATTACCCCCGAAACGAAAATAGTCTGGGTATGTTCACCCAATAACCCGACCGCTAATCTGGTACAGGCTGACGCCGTTTTTACTTTATTGAAAGAGTTTAACGGCCTGGTGGTAGTGGACGAAGCTTACATTGATTTTGCTTCTACTGAATCCTGGACCCGGCACCTCGACGAGTACCCTAACCTGGTGGTACTGCAGACATTTTCCAAAGCCTGGGGCCTGGCCTCCCTCCGGTTGGGTATGTGTTTTGCCTCCGAAGAACTCATCCGGATTCTGAACAAAATAAAGCCCCCCTACAACATCAGCGGACCTACTCAGCAGCTGCTCCTGAACGCACTTGACGAAGTAGAAAACAAAAACCAAATGGTACGGGAAGTACTGCACGAACGCGATTTGCTGCGAACAATGCTGACCGGGCTGCCGTTAGTAAAGAAGGTACACCCTTCCGACGCCAATTTCCTGCTGGTCCAGTTTGACGAAGCCAAAGAGGTCATGAATTACCTGCTCAGCGAAAAAATCATTGTCCGGGACCGTTCCCGTGTTATCTTGTGCGAAGGTTGTCTGCGAATAACGGTAGGTACCCGCCAGGAAAATGAAACGCTGGTTGAAACCCTCAAAAAATACCAGCAAAAGACCGTAGCAGCGTAGTGGTTAAAGCGTGATTGGATGTCATAGTCAAAACAGAAACAGCTTTATTATGAAAAAAGTACTCTTTACCCTAATTTGTCTGTTTAGTATTCAGCTGGCGCACGCTCAGTACGACAACTGGGCCGTTGGCTTCAAGCTGGGAGAACCAACCGGCTTCAACGTCCGTAAGTACTTCAACAATATCAATGCTTTTGACGTGACCGTAGGTACCTACGGGGGTATAGTGGGCAACAACCGCGACTACCGGCAGGGACAGTACCGCAACGCGGGGCTATCGGTACAGGCCCACTACCTGTGGCACTACCCTCTGTTTAACTCCGAACTGGTACACTTTTACTACGGTTTGGGCGGGCAGGTCAACAGCCGGAGGTACTACCCCAACCGCCTGAGTGGTGGCTATGAGCAAAGCATTTCCCTGGGTGGATCGGGTGTTGGTGGGCTAGAGTACTACCTGCCCGACGGTCGCCTGTCGGTTTTTCTGGAAGGTGGTGCTTTCGTCGAGGTTATTCCACGGCCGCTGTATATAAGTCCTAATATTTCGGGCGGAATCCGGTTAAATCTATAATCCTTTTTCCCGTTGTGAAAATAGTGGAGCAGGCCCCGGGGCTTGCTCTTTTTTATTGGGAACCGGGTGAATTCTGGTAGAAAAACTTAGAAAAATAAACGGCTTTACATACAGGTAAGCCGACATGGAAGACTTGAACCTGAAAAATTAAGTACCTAATTTTTAAAAGCTAATTCAGCGGTATTGAATAAACGCAACTCCATTTAGGTTGAGCTGGCGTTAGTTTCCTGGGATTCCGGAGCGGGTTCTTCCAATTTATGATAAAATCGCTTGAGCTGTCTTTTCAACTGATAAAAACGCACCAGACCTATTACTACCATAACAATACTCAGAATGAGGGATATGTACCCAATGTATTTCAGGTCTTCGAAATCTTTAAGGCCCAGCAGGGCGGTACCCCCCAGCAGCAGGTAGAGCGAGGTGCGTACGTAGGCGAGCAAGGTTCTTTCGTTGGCCAGTTTGGTGCGCTCCATAGCCAGGTGGTCACGCAGGATTATGGCTTCCTTGTTTTTATAGTCATACGTGAACCGAATCAGTTGTCTTATATTTCTTCTCATGGTTTTAAAATGGAAAAAATAATGGAATAATAAAAGTTGCCGCCAGCCAGATTATGATGTTCAGGGGGGTACCTACCTTAAGATAATCATTAAACCGGTAATTTCCGGGAGCGTATACCATCGTATTGGTAGGGTTAGCCAGGGGTGTCATGAAAGTAAACGCGCAGGCAAACATAACGGCGACCAAAAAAGGGCGCTCGCTCACCTGAAGAGCCCCGGCCAGACTGATAACGATAGGAGTCATGAGGGCCGCCGTTGCCTTTCCGGACAAAATATTGGTGGAGAGGAAGGTAATCAGAAAGATGAGGCTCAGGGTTATCCGGGGGTCCCGTCCCCCCATGGTTTCAAATATATAGCCCGATATTAGTTTAGATCCACCCGTTTTTTCAAGGGCGAATCCCATTGAAAGTACCCCGGCTATCATAAATATGACCCTCCAGTTTATGGCCTCGTAGGCTTCATTGGGTTTTAGAATGGCCGTGGTAACCAGCAGCAGGCAACCAATCATGGCACTCATCAGAAGAGTGGTCAGATTTAGCGCCGCTGACGTTACTACCCCCACCGCAATGAGCAGGGCCGGAATTGCTTTTCGGTAGTCGACGGTTTTCTTCTCATAATTAGAAAAAATATATACCAGCCGCTGGGAGGTTAGCCGGGCCAGTTCTTTCTCCGAAGCAAATATCAGGAGCATATCTCCCTCCTTTATTTTTATCTCGTTGAGGTTTTGGTACACGGTTTCGTTGCGGTGGCGTAAGGCCAGTACCGAGGCTTGGTATACATCCCGGAAGTTCAGCTCCTGCACCGACTTGCCAGCCAGCTCAGACCCCACCGGGATAAGTACCTCGTACATCTTTTTCTCATTGGACATATCCTTTATTTCCCCGGAACCGGGCTCCTCCGTATTGGCCATGTTTCCTACAAACTTGTCCCCTTTTACGGTATAGCCTTTGGTGTCCTTGAGGCTAATGAGGTCATCCGGACTGATGTGTACTTTCAAAATATCGTCCGCCAGCAACAGCATATCCGGCGATATATACCGAATGTTCCGGCTGCCCCGAATTATGGCAAGTACGTGTCCTTTGAATTGCGTGGTGAGCTTGGTCTCGCTTATTTTTTTATTGATATCGGTACTTTCCTCCGAAAGAATAATTTCAGTTGTATATTTTTCGGCTTCCTGCACCAGGGTTTGCTCTTTATAATTTCCGGTTCTTCGGGGCAGCAGGTATGGCGCCACAAAATAAATATAAGCAAACCCAATACCGGCCAGAAACACGGCCGCTTTAGTCAGGTCAAACATGCCAAAGTTCTCCAGCCCGCTTTTTGCCGCATAGCTGCTGACCAGGATATTGGTGCCGGTACCCACCAGGGTGCAGGCACCGCCCAGGCAGGCCGCAAAGGAAATAGGAATCAACAGCTTGGAGGGATTAATACCGGTTTCTTTACAAACCAGCATGGCCATCGGAATCATTACTGCCACCACCGCCGAATCATTGATAAAGGCGGACAGCAGGGAGGTAACCAAACAAAAAACCAGCAAGGCTACGGAATAATGGATTTTGGCCAGTTGAATAATCCGGTGACTAAGCCCATCAATGATCCCGGATTTAAATATGGCCGAACTGATGACGAACATACAGCCCAGCGTAATGGTAGCCGGGTGAATAAAGCCCGAAAAGCCTTCCTCCGGACTGAGTATGCCCGTCACAATGAATAAGGCCATAATGAGGAGGGAAGTAGTATCAATGGTAAAGTACTCCTTAACAAACAAAAAGATACCAATGATAATAATACCAAGTGTGATGTAAAGCTCCATCCGGAATGTATTTTCTCAGGACACTTAAAATCCCATACCCACCCGGCTGCTGTCACTGCTGAAGCAGCCTTTCGGGCAAAAAGGTACCCAAGTACCCGGTTACCAGCCTGGCTTTAGTGGTAGTATTTTTTTCGGAACGCTGCTTTCTGGTTGAGGTAGTCCGGATGGTTTTTTGCCTGAAACCAGTAGGTTTTGAATACGGCCGCAGCCCGGGCCTTCTCGTTGGTCAGGGCATCTTCTTCGGGGGCAAGTACCTCATTTCCTTTGTTCTTACTCCCCGACGAATACGGATAGGTCAGTCCCTGAGTTTTATCTGCTTCGCCTATAGAATACTTCCTTCCACTTTTATGATTTGCGTAGCGACGGGCGCGGGTAAAGCCCATCTGCAGGTACTTCCGGGCCATATCCGCTCCCACAAAATCTTCGTCTTTCAGGTACTGCTCAAATAGTTCATAGATTTTCCGGGCCGACTCGCTGGCAACGGCCTCGGTTTTGAATTTCCAGTGGGGGAGCAACTCCGACTTGTAGGGTTGTACCAGCAGTACCCCCTGCTCGCCCACGCCGATCCGGTACAGTTCCGGCTGCTTTCGGAAGTCAGTTGTATCAAAGTCCAGGGAGTAATTAAAGGCGTTTTTAGACATAGGGCAGGAGTGTTGTTCCAGACTGATTGGATACAATAATTAATCCCGCAAGCCAATTGTTTGCTTGCGGACGGAGTTAGGTACTTTAATTGGGTAAATAGAAACATAGAATAAAGCACAAAGGAAAACCTCTGTGCTTTATTGGGGATGAAGGGGGAGAAATCAAATTGGTTGAAAGGCCGGTTTATCGCATCTTGCTGCGTTCTCCCGCTATACCCCATTTCCCGACTACTTACTTCACCCGTTGCGCCGGCCGGGCCTGACCGTTTTGGTGCATGAGTATCGAGCTGATTTTATTGGAATCATCCTTCACGAATTCAATCTGCGCATCAAAGGCCTTAAGGAAAAACTTGTTGGGTGCTTCGGCGAACAGATCAAATACCGGTTGGTTGGTGGCCTGGACTTTCAACCCATGCCCTTCCCGAACGATTTTTACTCTAAACTGCGGATTCAGTTCATACTCGCCCACGTAGGTATCCAGTACCTCGTCCGGGACTGTTACTACCCGCCGGACCACGGGGTTGTAAAAGTCCTTCCAATTGTAAACCGTCGCCACGCTGTTGATGATTTCGTCGATAATGGCACCGTTGTCTGAATTGACCATTACAACTACGCCGTTGCCACCTTCCAGGCTCCCCAGGTAGGCGCAGCGGAAGCCCTCGTTTGCTCCGCTATGCCCAAAGTACCTGTCGTTGCCTGCCTTTCTGATAAATACCCCCAGGGCGGCTTCATTCATAATGGGGGTAAGCATGGTGGTGGTCAGTTCGCGGTTTAGTACTTTGGCGGAGGTACCGGCGCTGGCCAGCTGCATTTCGATAATGTACTGGCTTAGGTCGGTCGGGCTGGTCCAGAGGGCGGCGGCTCCCTGCTCGGGATACTGGTGGTACTTACCCACCACCGGATTGCCGTCACCCCGGTAGCCGGTCGAAAGCAGCGGTACTTTGTTGGCGGGGGGCGGTATGGTATAAAAGCTGCTGGTCATACCCAGCGGATCAAGTACCTGTTGCTGCGCGTAGCGGTCGTAGGGAAGACCGGTCTTGTCCATGACCACCAGTTGGGAAATAGTGGTACCTCCACCCGAGTACTGCGTTTTGGTGCCTGCGTCAAAAAGGGACCGTACGGGTTGGCTGTTGGCCGGGGATTCGCCGTTTAAGACCTGTATGACGGTGGGTACCTTTTCACCGGCGGCATAGCCCCGGAAACCGTGCACCGACGTACCAGCGGTATGGCTGAGCAAGTGCCGGAGCGTAATGGGTTTTTTGCCTTTGCTGCTGTCGTACGGGAATTTCCAGCTGCTGAGGTAGGTATTTATATCTGTATCCAGATCCACTTTTTTGTCCTGCACCAGTTTCAGTACCCCCACCGCATTGAGCGATTTACTGATGGAAGCCGCCTGAAAAAGGGTTTGTGGGGTGACGGGAGTAGTTTGTTCCTTATCGGCAAAGCCGTAGCCCCGCGCCCAGTCCAGTTTGTGGTCTTTGATAACGGCAATACTCACCCCCGGTACTTTGTATTTCTGCATCCGCTCCTGTAGTACCACCGGAGCATCATCTATTTTGATGGCTTCGCCCAGGCTTTGCTCTACGCGCCGGATGCGCTCTTCTACCTCCGGAGAATATACGGGATTTGGCTGGGTGTTGTTCGGCTGGGCGAGCAGCGTGGGGGCAGTAGTTAGTACTGCAAAGAGCAGCAACAGGAGCGAAGGTAATCGGGTAGGTTGCATAGAATGGCTAACAGGTTAAATGTACTCTTCAAAAGTAGACAGAAAAGCGAAAAAATAACAGGCTAATTCTCTGTTAGTTGCCATCGATTTTTATGAAAAAATAGGTCTGTCAGTTACTAATGAGCCGGGGAATCGGACTTTTGGTTGTATCCTGTCGGGAGAGCTACGGTAGTTTCGCTTTTTTGGAAACGACGCCAGCGGGGCAACAACTCTGATGTGGGAGAACCAGTAAATTTATTATGTTGGTCAATAACAGTCGATTTTACGGATCCCTACCTCTCCACAAAAAAGAGTATTATGATAGATCATCTGGTAAGTACCGATCAGGAGCTTGTATGTAAGAACTGTGGTGAAACTTTTACCACAGCGTTTTGTAATAATTGTGGTCATAAAGCAGCTCATCGCATTACGGTACACTATGTAGTGCACGATATTGTCCATGTTTTTCTGCATGCCGATAAGGGCATTTTTTCCTTTCGGACCCGGGTAATTCTTGCGCCGGGTATCATGGCTTATGAATTTATCAACGGAAAAAGGAAAATCTTCAACCCCTACCAGTACCTGATCTTCAGTGTAGGTATAGTTATCTTTTTGATGAGCCGGTCCCATTTCTTCGAGAACCTGAATAGTTACAGCTCAGGTACTTCAACCAGAATGCCCGAATTCATGCAAAAAGGGATGGCCGACTTTAACCTGTTTTTAAGGAATTACATGAATATTATTACGTTTATGGCCTTGCCTATTTACGCTTTTTCCGGATGGTTGTTTAACAGGAAACGCAAAGAAAACTACGCGGAACACTTTACGATACTGGTATTTTCCATGTCACAGATCAACACCATCAATGCACTGGTACTCCTGTTGCTTATCATCTTTAAGGTGTCTGCCTTAGGTACCGATTCAATTTCCATTGTACTTGCCATCGCCAGCTTTTGTCGTACCTATAAGCAGTTCTATAACTTAATGTGGTTATCCGGCCTCTGGAAAGGAATTCTGATATATACCTTTTCCTATTTTGGGCAGTTTTTGATCATGGGCCTGGTTATCTATATATTACTGCTTAAAAATCAGTACCTGCACTGAGAAGTACTTACTAAAAAGGAACTACTGTTTTGGAGTAGCCAGGCGCACCGTACGCAGAAGAGATACCAAAAAATCAGGGTTTATTTTCAAACAGGGCCAGGTGCCGGATCAGGGTTCGGTTTTCAAGGCCACCGGCCAGCGCTCCGGTCGTAACACCAAAGGTACTGATGAAGGCGGCCAGTTTGATTTTAGCAGCCGTGTCAATATTGGGTTGGTCCAGTAGGGTAGGCCAGGTTTTCATCAGACTTTCGGGAAAAATGTACAGCACAATGAGCAGCATCAGTCCGGTCACCAGCAGGAACAAACCAATACAAGCCAGCAGCACGCTCAGGTAAATAACAGTATTAGCTACGGCCAGATGTTCCGTCAGGAGCTTTTTTTCTTTTCGGGGCAGAAACAGCGACTGCACCCGTATCAGGTAGTAGCTGGCCACCAGGATACTGATCAGCGCGTACAGCGCGACAGTGGCCATATCCATGTTCAGCCCGGCATCCCAGATTTCGGCGGTAAAGATCAGCACAAAGGAAGGGGCAACGGCGGCGGTCGCCAGTCCCGGCAGGGACAGGGGTAAAAAAATCGCCCAGTTCCGCAACAGGGGACGCACAATATCCATGGGGTGCCGGAAGGCCGCAAGTACATGGAAAATAAGACTGTCCAGCCAGTTGCCTCCCCGGAGTTCGCGTTCCGGAAATCGGCCTGCCCGTTTGTGCAGTTTGTTTCGTTCGCTCTTCGTAAAGGCCGGAATTGTGCCCAGATCTTCCCGAAATATAAAAGGTGCCATGAGCGGACTCTTTCGCCTCGGCTTATGATCCAGCCCATTCAGATGCCCCAATACATGCAGCAACAGCAGGGCCGCATTCCAGCGTACCGATTCGGATGCCAGCTTTCGTACCGGTTTTCCCCGGGGTGAGGAAATAAGTTTGCGGGTAGAAATCACAGAAACGCGGCTCACCAGGGAGGTAAGAGCCGGCTCTACGTGCTTTTTTCGTGAAATCAGGGCCACATCTGTTACCACTATAATCAGGTCGTAGGGCCCCTCAGCCATGTGAAGGCTGGCCTCATCCAGAAAGTCGGAGGGTTGGCGGGTATCACTTCCGCTCATGGGCGCCGGATCGGTGAAGTGGAAAAACCACTTAATGCCGGTGGCAGCGGTTATTTCTGGCTGTACATCCTGCGCCAGCTGCTCGGTAAAGGCCAGCAGATCGTCCCGGTTGGCGGAGGCCCGGTGCATAACCAGAAGTCCCACGTGCACTTCGGGTATGGGGGTCGGCCCCTGTACCTCTTCCAGGTCCGTCAGGAAGCGCTTGGTTGAGGTCAGCGCCCGCACAAAACGCGTGGTGGTGGCCACCCGGCTAACCCGCAGTACCCGGATAGCGTTCACCAGCCGGAAAGCCCGGAAAGCCGGAATCACCAGGGCTAGCAGTGTGAGCCAGTTCTGCCGGATGTACTTTCCTTTTCGGGGAGCCAGAAATACCTTCAAAAGAAACTCCACAATGAACAAGATCCAGATAGCTACTCCCAGTTTTTCTTCCAAAGGAGACAGACTGCCAAGCAACTCCTTTCCGAAAAGCCAGAGCCAGACCAGTGCCAGGATAAACATGGGACCTTCCAGCCAGGACTCCAGCTGGTACAGGATGCGGTATCGGCTGCGCTGCTTTGGATTACTCGGAACAGGGGCGTCGGGTAGATTCATACGAGCTACAACGGCTTCTTACACTGCGGGTGCAGGCCGGGTGGTTAGGTAATGAACTCCCTTGGGGTGGTTTTGTTAGGAGCTGCGGCAGGGGTACTTATCCTTTCCAATGGTACCAGGTCAGGGAAGCGGGAGTCGCCCGGGACAGAATCTCTTCCGTTGGCTTCCCCTCTAAACAATGCTACACGGAGCAGGTGTTATTATAGCAGCAGGTAGTTTAATAAGGGTGCCTGAAAAGAGGAAAAGCAATATAATACCCATGAAACAACTCCGACATATTGTCCAGTATCTGCTGATCTGTATAAGTTCGCTGGTTATTCTTATGAGTATACTGTCCCTGTCTGGCAGCCTTACCCGATGGTACTTTCAGGTACTTGACTTTCCCCGATTACAGTACCTGGTGCTGGCTGTGGTCTGTCTACTGGCTTTTTGTCTGTTAAAGAAGGATTGGCAGCTGTCGGCCTGGTTGCTGGTCGCCGGCCTGGTGGGAACCATTGTGATTCAGTCTACCTACCTGATGCCCTACTGGCTGGGCCAAGAGGTAGTCCCCGACGCTACCACAGACAGTACATCCAAGCCCCATGAGGTGGGGATAGTTGTAGCTAATGTACTCATGACTAACCGCCAGCCCCAGAATTTTTTAAGGGTAGTCCGGGAGGTGAACCCGGATATGGTGCTGACCATGGAAGTAGACGAATGGTGGGTTGACCAGCTGAAAGTCCTGAAAGACGACTACCCGTACGTCATGGAATATCCCCTCGACAATGCCTACGGAATAGCGCTTTACTCACGCTTACCGCTGGAAGAGAAAGAGATCCGGTTTTTGGAAAAGGACAAAGTACCTTCTTTTCACGCCAGGGTAACGCTACCCGGCCACCGGAGCTTTCGGTTTCACGGAATGCACCCGGTTGCTCCCGTTCCCAGCGAGAAATACCCGGATGGGCTGGGAGAAAAAGGAGCGGCCCTGCGGCAGGTGGGTGACATGGTAGCAAAAGGTACCCTACCATCAGTAGTAGCCGGCGACTTTAATGATGTCTCCTGGTCACAGACTACCCGTATGTTTGAAGCCAGCGGAAAGCTCGGGAATGTTCGGCTCGGAAGGGGGTTGTACAACTCGTTCAAGGCCAGGTCGTACCTTCAGAGATGGCCCCTGGACCATTTCTTCGTAACCAAAGAATTTGCCCTGCTCGAACTGAAAAAGCTACCTTATATCCATTCAGATCACTATCCTATCTATGCCCGGCTGGTACTACGCTAATATCCCCCGTGGCCTGCTTGCCAAAGAACAGCCGGGGACATAACGAAAAGTTAGTAGAGGTTTTTGGTAAGGTTAGAAAGACCTGCCACTAGGAAGTGGAAGTTTCCTTTCTTGCCGTATTTCGCCTGTACATAACAAAGGTATAACCTATCAGGAATAATGAAAACAAAGCAAGTACTATAAGGAGGGGATAGGGACCGGTCACATCTATTTCAGGAAGTACCGCTATATTCTGTTCCGGATCAAAATGAACTTCTATGCTGTCCGCCCGTTTGGTTTGCCGGAAATGCCGGTTCGGGCTGATGAGGGTATACTCGTTTCCCTGGTGCCGGACATAAATCTTGTTAGGGCTTCGCAGAGTACCCAGACCGTTAAACCTACCAGTGATGGGCATCTTAATCAACGGGTTGTTTCGTTGGACTACGGCCTGCTTCTCACCAGATTCGTGTATTTTTTACGTAATAAAAATGAATACCAGGCCTATGGTGGCTAGTACGACGAATTGGCTCAGCGAAACAATTTTCATAAAAAACACCAGTAGTGTAGCGACTCTATTGAGCAGCTAAAAATCAAAATTTCCCAGGAGATACAGGTACCCTCAACGGGCATCAGCAGTCACCGCACCTATTGGCGTAAACATAAGTTTATGGAAAGGTTATTTACTCGGATCTTCTCCCCAGCATTACTAACCGATACACAAAAAGCCCGATGGCAAACACCAGTACCCCTACCTGTAAGTACAGCTTGCTGGTATCGCCATCGGGGTGCTTACTATCCAGCCGAAGCTCATTAGCGATATAAACAATAAATAAAAAAGGGACTATCAGACCAAAGTATTTTCTCATCGGTAGCGTATCAGGGTGGATTAACCGGGACAATTTAGAAAATTGCCCTGATATTCCCAATTGCCCGGTTCCTGTCGCTTCGCTGTGGTGGTTTATTCGGCTTTGAATAAACCAATGGTGTAGTCCAGCAGTTCAGTACTGCCAGGTTTGCCGTGGCCGGGAATGACTAACTTGATTTCAGAGTACTTTTGTTTCAGCCTGGTTACCGTCGCCGACCATTCATTTGTATTAGCGTCTCCGAGGTACCCTTTGGTAGCCCCGGTTTCCTTAATCAGGCAGCCTCCAAAGAGTACCTTCTCCGCCGGAAAGTACGCCACTACATTGTCGCGGGTGTGTCCTTCGCCAAAGTACTCTACTACCACTTTCTTCGAACCTACTTTGAGTTCCTGTTTGGTGTCAAAGCCATGCTGAGGTACGGGTAGGTTATTGGCTTTAGCCTGTTCGATGGTACGCTGGCTGGCGTAAGAAGGTACCTGCTGTTTATGAAACTCGTCCAGACCGCCGAGGCAGTCGTCGTGGAAATGGGTAGGTACTATGGCCCTGATCCGGCAGTGAAGCTGGTCCTGCACCCATTTGATTAGTTCCTGGGTTGCCTTACTATTGCTGGGCGTATCAAATACCAGCGCTTCCTTTTTGTTTACGACAACCATGCCGTTGCACTCTACTTTTCCAAAGCTCTGGGTCTGGAGGTACGAGATATGCTGGTACACATGGTCGGCTACTTTCTGCACGACCAGGTTTTCGGAGGTGTACACCGGAGCGACCTGACCAGCGGATGGGTAAATAGAGCCAATAAACAGGAAGGGCAGGAGCAGGTAAATAATACGTGGCATTGTTACTAATTAAGGGGAGTAGTTTGAAGGTTTGGTTTTTTCTTCAAAAATAATGCACTAATTAAGGCCACCACCAGGCCTACGGGAAGTACTTCCGCATACGTCATCAGGATTACCATTAGCGGGCTTTTGTATAGTTCCTTATACTGGTCCATTTCGCTTTGTTTGGCCGCCAGCTCGGCCGCGGTGGCTCCCTCTTCGGTGGCGGTAGTCAGGACGTGCAGCGTGTATTTGTCCATAAAATCCGGGACGAACAGGTAGTAGTAAAACAGCCAGGTCACCACGTACATAGTAGAACCTATCAGTGCAATCAGAGCGCCCATTTTAAAAGCTCTTCCAAACGATATGGTACCGCCGGGTTGCTTGTCGCGGTAGTTTCTGATGCCGAAGAAGGACAGGGAAAACACGATGATCATGGCGGCATAGCCTACCAGGTCGTTGCCCACAAAATCAGGATTGGAATACACCAGGCTTACCATGTAGACCATCTGGGCGGCCAGGATGGTACCCAGCACTAATCCGTAAGTTGATACAGTACGTTGCATAGAGTTTAGTTTTTTTGACAATCTTAGTTTCGAGGGGGCTTTTCGCCTTCATACTAAAGTACCAATTGTGCCTATCCTGTACAATTCATCCTAAAGTAGGGGGTGGCTCAGGGTGTTATCTTCAGGCGTTTGGCTTTTTCCAGCGCCTGCGTCCGGTTTTTTACCTCCATTTTTACAAACAGGTTAGACAGGTGCGTTTTCACGGTACTTAAAGACAGAAATAGATTCTCGGCAATTTCAGCGTTGCTGTGTCCCTGCGCCAGTTGCTGCAAAACCTCGTACTCCCGGTTGGTCAGCTCCAGTTTTTTGAGTTCGGCTTCGTTGATGATAAATTCCTCCGGCGCGTTAAGAAATACTTCCTTCTCCACTACTACGGTCTTGATGTGGCTCCTGGTCAGTTGAGAGGCTACGGCAATTCCCACCAGAGTAAAGAAAACGGCAATAAGGCCGGTGTACATTTCGGTGGAGGTATCCTCAATCAGGAATTTCCACTGGAGCCATTTCAGGGCAAAGATCAGCCCGCCCATCAGTAGGCCGTAGCCGACTATGGACCGGTACTTGCTGTATAGCTGTTCTAAACCAGACATTGCTTATCGCTTGCTCCTGTTGTTTTGTCGGCTTCTGGTCAGGGTTTAGGTACCCGCAGGCGGGGTTTCTGACCGTTGAAGTACCTTTTTCGAGCACCTTTACAAATGTATTATTTTCTTGATAGTGATGCCTGAATTTTGTTGTAAAGAGCACTTTTTAAGGAACGGTCTGCTGCCGTAGGGACTGAGGGAGGTGTAAACTAAGGGTGCGGACACCGCAGAGGGTGTAAAATTTTACCTGTCCGGATAAACCCACAAATAAAAGTTTTTCTAATCTTTATACTTGAAGTCTTTGTCTACAATACTATCATTGCTATAGAGTATCATGTTAATCGATTGGCCCTTTTCATCATAAAATTGCCAGATACCCTCCTTTTTGCCGTTTTCCCAGCCTCCAGAATATTTTACTCCTCCATTAGGATATAGTTTATTCCAAACCAAAAAAGTTTGGCCGGTCATTACAGAGTCTATTTTAATTGCTATTAACTTTTCTTCATTAAGCCATTGTAACAGCATGTTTTTTTGAGTTGTAGAGTCAGAAAGAATAATTGTATTATCTTCTAAGTTGAAAGTTCCCTCAGAAAAAATATTCATATCAACAACGTCTCCATGGGAGTCTTGCTTACCTAGAAGGAATTTATTTGGAGGAGTAAGGTCTAATGAGATTTCATTACCCGGATAATAATATTCTCCATATACTTTTTCCATTGATAGTTTGGATTTGGAATCTTTCTGTTCTGTAAGCTTATCGCTTGAATTGCAACTATATAGTATAAATGGTATAAATAGATATGTAATTTTAATTAGCATGGTTAATAGTTATAGAGGATAAGGTTTGCCATTGTCAACATTGCTGCCTACAATATAAATAAAAGATGCCGCCCATCAAGCACGAAAAAAAATAACTGATCTCTTACTTTTCTAACTTCCTTTTAGCACATGCTGGAGGGAGCCGCGAGTACCTCGCAGGAAAAACCAGCCAACAGCGGCACCTGGCACCAAGGTTGATTACTTCCAGAAATGTAATGGGTAGTACCTGTAAGGAAAAATAATGAGCAACCACTGGTGGCCTTTGCAAGAAGATAGTGAACGATTACTGAATAGCCAGAAGCCAGGACTTCAATATGGTTATTTGTAAGTATTTAAGGAAAGATTCCCTACGCGACTTTCAGCAATTTTAAACAGGGATTTAAAGTACTTCAAGTCGTTATATTTCAATTGCTTATGGAAAGGCAAGCATTGTTAACTGTTTACAAGTCAGGCGATTAGGCTAAGTACTTGGCGTTGACTTTTTAATTAAGTAGTACTACGGGCTGGTGATTAAGTATAACTACCTGATTATACTTTTTTTTAGAACCTTTAACCTAGGCTGCTGTTAGTGTCTGTGTATTCCAAGTAGTAATGTACTAATGGATACATTTAATTTTTTTAATTTTTTACAAACAAAATGGTAGAGGTTATGAAAAAAGTGAGAATGATTTTCGCATCGTTAATGATTGCACTGTTCCTCGCGGTAGGAACTAGCAATGTAGCTCAAGCTCAGAAGAAAACCACTACGGCTGAACAAGTCGCAGGTAATTTAACTACGCTTCAGAACGCTCTTATTGCTGCCAACATTCAGCTAACGAATGTTACGATTCAGGATGTTATTACAATTGGCGATATTACGGTTACTGATGTGGTAGATGTTCAGAATGTTCTTAATAACGCTAACATCGAGATCTTGAATGGTTTGATTGTTGATATTCAGATTGATAATGTGCTGAACAACTTGTTGCGGGAAGCAGATATCATCAATGATAATCAGATCGTTGTTGGTATTTTAAGTGGTCAAGTTCTTGTTCAGAACGTGAATTTCCGACGCGGCAGATAATCATAAGCTATAAACAATTTGCCCTTTAATCAGGGGAATTGTTAATACTAAGCGTTAATAAATCAGAGCAACGCCACGGGTTGCTGTTTAAAACAAGACAATGCCCTGCGGTACTTTTATCGCAGGGCATTGTTATTTTAGGAACAGTACTTCTAACTATTGGGCAAGAAAGGGGGGTGCAATGAAAATTCTGTTGTTATTCTTACTGTTGGTAATAGAGCAGATAGCTTTTGCTCAAAGCCCTGTTGTTCAGGGTAGAATAACAGATGAGCAAAGCAGTGGGCTACCCGCTGCTACGGTACTATTATTGCAAATCTCCGATTCCTCCCTGGTTACCAGCACACTTACCGATACTTCCGGACAGTTTAGCCTGATTACTAGTGAGAAAAGAGACTATCTGTTGAAAGTCTCTTTTGTGGGGTACACCACTTATTTCAAAAATTTATCCATCTCTTCCACATCTGATACACTCCATGTAGGCACCATAGTGCTCCAGCCGGATGCTATTCAATTGGCAGAAGTAGCGGTAAAGGGCCAGCTGGAAGCAATCGTTGTAAAAAAAGATACCGTTGAATATAATGCCGGTTCATACGGCACGCGCGCCAATGCTAATGTGGAACAGCTTCTGAAAAAGCTACCCGGGGTAGAAGTAGAGCGCGATGGAAGCATACGGGTGCAGGGTGAGGAAGTAACCCGCATATTTGTTGACGGAAAGGAGTTCTTTGGGGGGGATCTGGAAATGGCCACCAGGAATCTACCCGCCGACGCCATTGACAAGGTACAGGTCATAGATGGCAAGTCTGAGGAAGCGCAGTTTTCGGGTATTGAAGATGGACAGCGGGAGAAAGTAATTAATCTGCAGCTGAAAAAAGACCGGCGCAACATGGGCTTTGGAAAGGCCATGGCAGGGGTAGGTACCTCTGGCCGGTATATGGCCCAGGGCAATTACAACCGTTTTGGGAATGGCAACCAGTTAGCTATAGTAGCCAGGAGCAACAACGTAAACAATCAGGGACTTTCAGCTGACGGTATGGGTGGGGGTGGAACCGGAGGAATATCAACCACCCACTCCGGAGGTGCTACCTTCTCCAGACAACTTTCCCGAATAACCCGTATTCACGGCAGCTACAGACTCAACTATACCAATGCTACTATGCTGACGGACCTGACCCGGCAAAACTTCCTGCCCGGAGGAACGGCTGATTACTTCGAGAATAGTCGGCAACAACACACCACAGGCAGGCATAATGCCACTGCCGGGTTAGAACATAAAGGTGCCAGGAATAATGTCAGGCTAAACACTACATTAAGTTTATCAAATTCAGACCACTACAACCGCAGCAGCCGACAGTCCTTTTCTGTGGCTGATACCCTGGTGAACGCAGGGGAGCGAACCGCCAACACCCGTAATCAGAACCTTAACTTCAATGCTAACTTATTTTATGGCCATCGTTTCCGCAAAACCGGCAGGCTCTTTACGGTTTCGAATCAGGTATCAGCGTATCAGGCAGCTGCTCTGGGACGCTCAGAGTCATTTACCCGATTTAATGATGGGGACGAAGAGCTAGTCCATCAGCGAAATGAGCAGGAAAATAGTAATCTGAATTTTTCATCGCGCTTTGCCTATACGGAGCCTATCAGCAAGAAGCAATACCTGCAAGCCAGTTATAATATAACAAACCGGGCCTCCGAATCAGACCTGGCTGTTTATGATATTCAGAATGAAACTCTTCTGTTCAATACCGAACAAAGCAACCGGTTTAGCACAGGTTTTCTGTACCAGCAGCTAGGGCTGTCTTACCGTCTTGCCGGAGAAAAATTTACCTTCTCAATGGGTACTACTATGCAACAATCGGTACTAACCCGCAGGATTCTATCGGAAGGTGACCTGGTAAAACGAAGCTTTCAAAACATCCTACCCGAAGCCCGCGTAAATGTTCGTTTAAATAAGACCAGCCGGATAAGTCTTAATTATACGACTTCCGTCAGAGAGCCAACAATCAACCAGCTCCAGCCCGTAGTATCGCGATACGATCCGCTTAACCTGTACATCGGCAACCCAGAGCTTCGACCTGAATATTCACATCGTGGAAGACTGGCCTACAATACATTTATTAGGAAAAGTGGCTTGTTTTTATCAGGTCTTGTTAACTATACTTATACAACTAACCCAATTGTAGCAGCTGTAACTATTGACGATAGACAGGTACGAACTACTCAGTACATAAATGTACCTCAGAGCTATCAGGGTGGGGTCAGTCTGACTCTGGGGGTGCCGGTAAAAAAATATCACAGCCGGTTGAACCTGGGACCTTACTTTCGTCAGGGCAAAAGCCTCAACTTGTTGAATGGAGTTATGGGAGCAATAAATCAGCAATCTTTCGGAGGGAATATGGGCTATAGCTTCACCTATGACGATTATATTGATCTGAGTCTGCGAGCTCGTCTATCAGCCACCAGCTCAGAATATGAGCTAAACAGTAATCAGGGTCAGTATTTTGTGAATACTGCTTATATGTCAGATGTTACGCTGCATTTTTTAAACTATTTCGATTTTACAGCTGAGTTTGATTATAGCAAGTTCAGAAATGCCAATACTGGTTTTGACCGGGCCGTACCTATCCTAAATTTTGGCCTTTCCAGATCTATATTAAAGGATAGTAAAGGGGAATTGAGGTTATCAGCCATTAATGCGCTGAACCGGGATACAGGAGTCACCCAGACGGCTACTCTGAATTATGTCGAGCAGGTGTCCAGGAATACGCTGGGGAATTATTATATGCTCAGTTTTATCTACAATTTCAAAAAGCGACCCTCAGAATAGTACTTAATACACCCCCTGGATAAGTTATACCACTATTCTGTTATTACCAAAAAGCGCCAATAGCATCTCCACATCTGGCACTATACAAATAACCTATCTCGTCCCTAACTTTCCTGACTTTCTCGTAGCTCATGTAGGAAGAGAGAGCTGCGGGTACCGCACAGGAACAGCATTATTAACCTTCCTTTCCACCCAATCATTGAGTACCTGTGTTCAAGATATATAGTTCATCCGCTAAATCGAAGATTCAGGACTCTGAACCTTTTACCCATTTCAGTTTTTAACGACTGTCCAGGTACTTAAAGAGTGCCAAGCAGGTACCTGGGCCATAGGTACCGGATCTCTATTTTCGGCATTGACTCCGGTCTATACGATTGGCGAAAACCAGAGAAGGTTCTTATCTTGACGACCAATTAAAAGCTGGTACCATCATCAACCTTACCCAAAAAAAGATAAACCGCATGGATAATGTCCGGGAACTGACCGATTTGCTCACCCTCGAAAAAATTGAGGAGAATATATTCCGGGGCGAGAACTATAAAGCGCCCTGGAAGCGGGTTTTCGGTGGACAGGTACTGGCGCAGGCCCTGCAGGCCTGCTACCAGACCGTACCCGAAGGCCGCCTGGTCCACTCCATGCACGCCTACTTTATTCTGGCCGGAGATATCAATCAGCCCATTATTTACGATGTCGACCGCATACGCGATGGGGGTAGTTTTACCACCCGACGCGTAATTGCTATTCAGAAAGGTGCCGCCATTTTCAGTATGGGCGCTTCGTTTCAATCGGTGCAGGAAGGCCTGGAGCACCAAATCAGTATGCCCAACGTACCTATGCCGGATACGCTGGAGTCGGACGAAAAATTGGCTGAAGTATTCAAAGACGCCGCCCCCGAAATATACCGCAGTCTGACCTTTCCCCGTCCGCTGGAATTTCGCCCCGTCGAAAAACTAAATCCGTTATCCGGTAAAGGGTACCCTCCCTTCCGTCACGTCTGGATAAAATCCAAAGGTACCCTGCCCGACGACATCCGGCTGCACCAGGCTATCCTGGCCTATGCCTCCGACTATAACCTGCTGACCACCGCAACGCTCCCGCACTGGGAACAGGTCAAACCCAACGAACTATTCCTGGCCAGCCTCGACCACGCCATGTGGTTTCACCGGACGTTCCGCATAGACGAGTGGCTGCTCTATGCCCTCGATAGCCCCAGCGCCTCCAATGCCCGGGGTTTTACGCGGGGCAATGTCTTCACGCAGGACGGCCAACTCGTGGCCTCCGTAGTGCAGGAAGGGCTTATCCGGAAGCGGGATTGATAGTTAAAAAAAACTAATTTTAATAAGGACTTATGGGGAACTGGAAAGTGCTCCAAAGAGGTAAATGCTAAAAGTGTTGTTAGTAAAACACCAATAATGGCGAAACGATCTATCAGGCCGGGTAGGCAGACGCTAATATCATAAGCCGTACATCTGTTTTTCTATTAAAAAAGGACTCCAAAGAGTCCCTTTTTAATATACTTACCGATTGCTATCTGTTAGTAGTACTAGCACGAAAGTCGAATTAATGAATAATTCATTAGAAGCTACCGCCTTGCTTTACCGTGATCGAGGAGATAGTTTGGGCGGCTACCTCCATCATGGTCGTAATGATGGTTTCTATCGATTGGATATCCTGTACCAGCCCTACACCCTGCCCAGCCAGGAGGGCCATCTCTTCCAGGTTGCCTTCGGTGGTCGGCATAGGGACAAAGCTGGAAAAGCGTTTCAGCGCCTGTTCCTGTCCGAACAGGGACGTTTTACCAATTACGGGTTCGTTCTCGGTAGTAGCAGGTACCAGATGTTCCTTGCCCTGGAACTCCCTGATTACTCCGTTTTTCAGGACACGCATTGGATTGAAGTCAACCATTTCCGGTCCGAAGATGGAAGTCAGACAGGTATCGGTTCCGGTGGCTTGAGTCAGGCGACTTTTGTAATCAGGATGAATAAATGCCTCGTGGCTGGCCAGCAGGCGGGTACCCACCCATACGCCAACGGCACCCAGGCAAAGAGCGGCTGCTACCTGTTGGCCCGTGCTGATACCACCCGCCGCCAGTACAGGCGTGGGCTTTACAGCTTCCACCACCTCAGGTACCAATACGAAGGTGGGCAGGGTACCGTAGTTGTGACCTCCGGCTTCGGCTCCCTGCGCAATAATCAGGTCAATGCCTTCCTCGACCGCTTTACGGGCATCGGCTACCGAGCCTACCTGTTCCCATACTTTTATGCCTGCTTGGTGTAGCCTATCAATGTACGCTTTGGGAGGATGTCCCCAGTGAAAAGACACAATGGGTACCTGCTCCTCTACGCACACCCTGATCTTTTCCTCATCGGTCAGGAACGTGATGAAGTTGACGTGGAAGGGGCGATCCGTGGCTTTTTTTACCTCACGAATTAGAAATCGGACGGCCTCCGCGGGGAGTGGTCCCATAGCAATAGCGCCTATCCCACCGGCTTTGCATACGGCAATAGCCAGGTCGGGTGTGGTACCGGCAAAGGCCATTCCGGCCGATGCAAAGGGGTAAAAAACGTTGTAGGTTTCGGTAAGGCGGGTAGTAATAGTAGGTTTATACATGACGGTTTAAGTTAATTTAGCCGACAAGTATACCACTACCATTTTATCTAACTCTAGTCTGCCTTAATGGATAGTCTAAAATGGTCAATGAAATGTCATTATCACGCTTTGGAATGGATTTGACGGGTACACCACTAGTCGCGGGTGGATTAGCTGTATGGTCAGAATTTGCCAATATCCGCCTGCAGTAATGGAGCAGCGTAAGTCCGGTATAATGCCTTAGCCGAAACCAACTCAAACTCCTGCTCGGGCCGATTGTGCCTGAATTGCCGCGTTCCACAGCCGCCCAGCGTTGACTATTCGGTTATGCCCATCGATAAGTTTACACAGCGACAGCTAAGCAGTTTACCCAGAGGTATTCCGTTTGGCTTCGAAACCCAGGTCAACAGCGACCACTTTCAGCCATGGACCGGCTGCTGACGGGTATTGGGCAGATGCCAATCCGGCAGCCGGTCCGGTCCCTAATGATGTTGCATTCCTGCTCTGCCAGGATAAACCTGAACTGGAAGACCAGACTACCGGTAGCTATACAAGTATCGGTAAACTCTGCAAGAGATTTCAAGTTTACCCCTTTCTTTTTTAACTCTTCGACCAGCTTTATAAGTTGAGGAGTATTTCTTCCTGGCTAACGGGGGGGGCGGTGCCACCCAGCTTGTCAGACTGTAAAGCACCTGACAAAATCTTCCATTATGTAGGTATCGTCACATTGGGAGGTAAATAGAGAAGGTGGCTCCTTTTCCGGGTTCGCTACTGGCCGTAATACTGCCCCCATGGTTCTCTACTACCCGCTGACAAATGGCCAGCCCCACACCCGTTCCTGGAAACTCATTTTTGCCGTGTAGCCGTTGGAAAACCTGAAAAATGCGGTCCAGGTACTTAGTATCAAACCCTATGCCCTGATCCCGAATGCTGATGTGCCGGAAGTGGGTTGCCGTACTATTTTTTACCATTTCCATAGGCAATTCACGCCGTTCATGGTCGGTACAGGATAGCACTATTTGAGGAGCTTCCCCCTGCCGGGTAAACTTAATGGCATTGGAAAGCAAATTCTGGAAGAGTTGGACTAGCTGGGACTCATTGCCATGAATGGCAGGTAAATCTGGCACTTCAATGTGGGCCTTTCGTTCTTCAATCTGCCAATCCAGGGTATGTAACGCCTTAGTAATAACCTTGTTCAACGACACCAGACCCAATGCCTGCTGACGGGTCTCTATACGGGAGTAAATCAGCAGGTCCTCAATCAGGATAGACATTCGCTCACCAGCTTGCACGATACGCCCTAACATATCTATTCCCTGAGCCCCCAACTCAGTTCTATGTTTCTTTTGTAAAAGGGTACTAAACGATTGAATCTTGCGCAGAGGTTCCTGTAAATCATGGCTGGCTACGTAAGCGAATTGCTGTAGATTAGCATTTGAACGTTTTAGATCCAGGTTGGCAATTTGTAGTTCATTTGTACGGGCCTGCACTCTATTTTCCAGCTCTTTGGACAGCTGGCGATAGCGTTCTTCGCTCTGGCGCAAAGCTTCTTCGGCTTGCCGTTGCCTGGATACGTCGCTGTTGATGGCCACTGCTGCCACCACCTTACCCTCCACTACCACGGGTGAAGCGGCGCAACGAACCACCCGTTCTTCTCCACTGAGGCGGTGCCGGACCCGTACATCCTGCACAACGTGTTCGCCGCCCAGAGCAAGGGCAAAAGCCTGACGTTCGACCGGAATAAACTCGCCGGTTTGCCAGTCGCGGGTCTGAATCTCTTCGGCCAGTGTACCAATGTGCCGGTTGAGCTCCTCAGGAGTGGTGAAGCCAAGCTGGTCAAGGGCCGCCTGATTGACGAGCGTAATGCCTTCCAACCCACCAATGTACAGGGCATCGGAAATGCTTTCCAGTACGGCCCGTAGCCGTCCTTCGCTCAGGCGAAGGGCCTCTTCGGTCTGCTTGCGCTCAGTAATATCAACAAAGGCAGAAACCCCATACAGTATTTGCCCCTGTTCGTCATAAATGGGTACGGTATTGACACTGGCGTAGCCCCAGCTGCCATCCCCTCGCATGAGTTTCATCTCCACCCCGACTACGGTTTCCCCATGGAACAGGGTCCGAACCATCGGCATGGCTTCCAATGGAAACGGTTCGCCGGTCTGGGGGTCATACAAAGCCCAATTTTTATAGGCTTCAATATCTTTACTGACCCGAAAAGGATGACGGAAGATCTGCTCCACCTGTGGATTCCCGTAGATCAGCTCGCCATTCGGATTGGCAATCAGAATACCAACCGGTATTTCCCGTAAGATCGTGTTGAGCCGGGTTTGCTCGGCGTTCAGTGCCTGACGAGACTGCACTTGCTGGGTCACTTCAGTGGCCACTACCAGGATACCCTTGACGGGACCATGGGCCGTTTCCCGCCGTGGCTGATAGGTCAAATCAACATAGATAGTTTCAGGCTGGTTGTTCCGGATGAGTTCTACCTCAACCTCGTTGACCATATAGGGAACACCAGTCGCTAGTATATTCAGGAGCAGGGCTTCAAAACCCTGTGCGGCCAGTTCGGGCAGGGCCTCCTGCAGGGGCTTGCCCAGGAGTTGCTCCGGAGACCGGTCCACCAGCTGGCCATAGAACAGATTGGCCATTTGGAAGACAAGATCATCTCCCTCCAGGAAGGCAATACCTACCAGCGACTGCTCAAAAAGGTATAGTAGCTGTTGCTGACTTTCTTCAAGATCCCGACGAGCCCTTACGGTCTCGGTCGTTTCCAGACAAGAGACCAGTACCCCTCCAGGTGTACCTTCGTCGTTCAGCACCTGACTGTACGAAAAAGTCCAGTAGGCCTCTTCGATCTGGCCGTGGCGGTGGAAGGTCACGGGGGCATCCTGATTGGATACTGGTTCCCCTGTTAGTAGCACCTTTTCCAGCAGGGGCCCCACAAAGTCCCAGCCTTTCCCCCATACTTCCCGGGCTGGTTTGCCCAGTGCAGGGTGATTTTCCGGCCCCAGACTGGGAATGACAGCATCGTTGTAAAAGCAGAGGTGATCCTCTCCCCACAATACCAGCATAGGCATGCTGGCACGGAGCAAATTGCTAACCGAAACGCGCAGGCTGTAAGGCCACTGGTCCGGTGTGCCTAAGGAAGTGTTAGCCCAGTCGTGCTGACGAGTCAGGGTGCCCATTTCACCCCCACCGGCTAAAAAAGAGTATTGATTCTGGCCCGATACGGATTCAGGCACTGATACTGGCCGGAGGGCACTACGCTGGGTATTGGATCGCATATCGCCCTCGGGCTGGTAGTCAGGATTAGTCATTGGTAGTGGTCAGACAATTTATATGGATGGCCTTTTGACTGTTTTGGTCGGATGGAATTTACCACCTTCTCCGCTTCTGAAAAAGGATTGTCCTGGTTTGATTGAATGATAGTAGGAAAAAATTATGCCTTTGATTTATAACTAACACTTCTTGTTTTTACTATTCCCTTATTTTTTACGATAAAGATGCACCCCTTATCGGAGAGGGAACAACCGGCTACTATTTTTTGCTGGCTTTTTTCAACCTTTTGCAGTACCAGTAGTCGTTCCATGTGTTCTTCTACCGAACAGTCTTCGGGTTCATCCTGAATAGTTTCCAGAACCTACGTCCTTTTCATAATCTACAAATATTTGTTATTGGTACGCTAACCAGTTGGAGCTGTATGTGTCAGGATTTCTTCAAATGGGAGTAAGCCCCTTGTAAAATTCGTAAAGGACCTGAAATGACCGTTATTTATCAATGATATAGAAAGGTACCATTGTGTTATTGCCTGCCTTTTCTACCTCACCCCCCTTCCAAATCCTCCCAAATAGGCTTACCTTTAACCATTCGTACCACCCAACCATAGATTCTCCGTGTTCAAGATTTATAGTTCATCCGCCGGGTCGGGCAAAACCTACACCCTCACGAAGGAGTACCTCAAGCTGGCCCTGCACAGCAACAGTGAAACCTATTTCCGTCATATACTGGCCGTTACCTTTACCAACGCCGCCGCCAACGAAATGAAGGACCGGATCCTGAGCATGCTGCGGCTTTTCGGGACGGAGGAAGGACGCCAGCACCCGATGATGCGGGATATTGTGACGGAACTGTACGGGGACACCATACAAAGTGGTGAAGGTACCTTTGAGGGGGCTTGTGAGTTGATATCGCTGCGGGCGCAGAAGGTATTTGTAAAGCTGCTGCACCGCTACTCCGACTTCTCGGTTATGACCATCGACAAGTTTACGCAGCGGCTGGTAAGCAGCTTTACCGACGAGCTGGGGATCCCGTTTGGCTTTGAAACCCAGGTCGACAGCGACCATCTGGCGTCGGCGGTGGACCGGCTACTGGCGCGCATCGGGCAGGAAGGGGAGGAGACGCTGACGAAGATTGTCGAAACCTACTACCGCGAAAGCGCCGAAGACGGCAAAAGCTGGGGTAGTCTGCCCGCCCAGATACGGGAAGCCGCCGGTGACCTGCTAAACGAAAAGAGCTACCTGGCCATGCAGAAGGTTACCAATTTGTCTATGAAAGACTGGGTAGCCATCCGGAAACAGCTGAAAAACTCCATGGATGCGATCGTGGCGGATGGCTATTGTAAAACCATGGCGCGCGAAGCCATCCACCTGGTCCAGAAATACGGGCTGGAGGCCGGTGATTTTGCCGGAGGTACCCGCGGACTGATCGGGCATTTCAATAAATTTAATCCGGACGAAGAAGAAAATATTGATTGGTGGGACCCCAAAAAAGCCGACGCTTCGGCTACGGTCATTAAGAATCTGGACGATAACAAATGGTACGGTAGCAAGGCATCCAAAGGTACCCAGGCCAAAATTGACGAAATAAAAGGGAAGCTGGAAGAGCTGTTTTTGTGCATTCAGAAGTACCAGCTGCAACACCGTGAGCAGTACTTCCTGTTTAAGCAGCTCGAAAAGCACCTCTACAACCTGTCGCTGCTGGGCGAGATCCGGAAGGAGTTTGACTCGCTGCTCCGGCAGAACAACCAGGTACATATCTCGGAATTTAACCGGCGCGTGATGGAAATCGTGGCGCGCGAGCCGGTACCTTTCATTTTTGAACGGTTGGGCGAGAAGTACAACCATATTCTGGTGGATGAGTTTCAGGATACTTCCAAGCTCCAGTTCGCCAACCTGCTGCCCCTCATCGACAACGCCCTGGCTTCCGGGTACATGAACCTGATCGTGGGCGATGCAAAGCAGTCCATCTACCGATTTCGGGGTGGCGATATGGACCTGATCCTGCACCTGTCGCAGAACCAGGCGATGGAGCTGGCCTCCCTGCTGGGCGATAATCCGTTCAACGAGGAGCGGCTCATCGGCCTGGACCACTACCTCAGTAAGTCAACGCTGCGCGAAAATCGCCGGAGCTACCGCGAAGTCACGGAGTTTAACAACGGTTTCTTTGGCTTTCTGGCGCAGCTGGTAGGGGAGGAGGAGCCGATGGTCCATGCGGTATTTGATGAGGAATTTAAACAAAAAATATTATCCGAAGTAAAAACGGGCGGACACGTGCAGCTGGAGTTTGTAGACATGCAGGACGAAGAGGACAGCGCGACCGATAGTACCCGGGAGCAGGACGCCATGACCCGCCGTACCCTGGAACAGGTAGAAGAGCTGCGCCGTACCGGCTACCATTGGCGCGATATTGCCATTCTGTGCCGGAAAAAAAAGGAAGCGGCCAACCTGGCCAACGCCCTCAGGGAGCAGGGGTACCCGCTTATTTCAGAAGACTCGCTGTCGCTGGCGTACGCCCGTCCGGTCAATCTGCTGGTGGCCTTCATGCAGGTACTTCATACGTCTGATAATAAACTGGCCCGCTACGAAGCGGCCTACCTGTTTCACCGGGTCCTGGACCGCAGGTCGCCCTCGGCTAGTCAGCAGGAACAGATCCGGGCGATGTGCCCGGAAAAAGGTCTGGTTTCTTTTCTGGACTATTTCAGGGAGCAGGGCGTGGAGCTGAGCGCTTTTCGCCTGCGGCAGCTGAGTGTGTATGAATTGTGCGAACAACTGATCACGGCCTTCAGCCTTTTTGATTCGGGCCTGGATGCCGAGTACCTGTTCCGTTTTCTGGACGTGGTACTCGAGTTTGGTACCCGCCGCAGCAACCACCTCGGCGATTTCCTTGCCTACTGGGATGGGGCCAAAAACAAGCTGTCCATTACCATTCCGGCCAACGCCGACGCCCTGCGGATCACGACCATCCACCGCTCCAAGGGGCTGGAGTACCCGGTGGTGATCATTCCCTACGCCAACTGGGGCTTTAAGCCCAACCCGCTCCTTGACAGGTTGTGGGTGGATCTGGAACGGCTGGAACATGAAGAATTGGCGTTGGTACTGGAGGGAGAAGCCGAAGAAAACCTCCCGAAGCGATTGCTAAGCTCGGTGGTGTCGGTGGTCAGAGAACTGGATCATACCCCGTTGGCCGGACAAAGTCAGGAGGAAAGTACCCGCACGCTGCTGGAAAACCTGAATTTGTTGTACGTGGCCTTTACCCGTCCGGTGCAGCGGATGTACATACTGGCCCAACGCGAAAAAGACTGGAACAGCAGCCGGGCCAAAAGCCGGGTAAGCTACTGGCTGTACAGCTACCTCAACCGCCCCGACGCCGAACCGGGCTGGCGGGAGGAACAGTCGGTGTACGTACTGTCGGAGGGGAACGGCGAGTGCCGCCACGCCCACAACAGTAACGGAGCGGTAACCCACCGCCTCGGCCGGATCATCAGTACCGACCGCACCAAGTCACTACGCCTGCGGCGTCTGGCCGACCGGATCTTTGATACCGAAACTTTCGAAAAAAAGAACGACTGGCTGCAGAAAATGAGGCACGCGCTCTCGTACCTGCAGACAACGGAGGAACTACCCGCGGTACTTCGCAAGCTTTCTAGCGAGGGAATCATTGAGTCGGTTGATGCCGAGTACCTGCGCCGCTCGCTCGAAGAAGTACTTGGTTTGCAGTCCCTGCAGCCTTGTTTTGACCCCGGTGCCACGGTGCTGCTTCGGCGTGAACTACTGCTGCCGGGCGGCCGCATGCTCTGCGCTGACCGAGCCGTAACCCTGGCCGATGGTACCTGCGTATTGGCCAACTTTGTGGCCGGAGCCGGGAACGAGAGCGCCAGCCGACAAATGCGCCGGTTGGTGAAAGCCTACCAGGACATGGGGCAGCCAAACGTAAAAGGAGTGGTGGTAACGCTGGAGAATAAAGAAGTAGAGTGGGTGTAATTGTAGAAGTTTAAAACCAAAAGCCTCTACAAATGGTAGTATCTCGGATTGAGTCGGTAATCCAGGCCGGAAAATCTGTCGTATATCCCCTTAAATCACATTTTAGGCTACCTTTCACTTTATAAAACTCATCTGCATGCGGCTAAAATTACTATCTGTTATCCTTGCTTTTGTTCAATTTCACGTCTACGCGCAGTCCTTAACCGGTCTGGTCAAAGACAAATCATCCGAACAACCCATCGAGGGGGTCAGTGTTCAGGTCAGGAGTACCCAGACGGGTACGCTCACTGATGCGGACGGAAGATTTTCTCTTTCCAATCTCAGTAAAAACGATGTAGTGGTCTTCTCCTACATTGGCTACCGCACGCAGGAAGTACCCTACACCGGACAGGACGAACTGACGGTACTGCTGGTGGAAGGGATCTCACTCAATGAGGTGGTTGTGACGGCGCTGGGATTGGAGCGAAACTCCAAAAACCTGGGCTACGCTATCCAAAAGGTGGAAGGTCGGCAAATCAGCGAAGTAAAGGCGCCCAATTTTCTGGATAATCTGGCCGGAAAAGTTGCGGGCGTCACAATAACCGGCGGCTCGACGGGCGTAGGGTCATCTTCCAGAATTACCATTCGGGGCGAGTCGTCCTTCACCAATAATAATCCTCTTTTTGTCGTAGACGGCATTCCCATCAACAACTCCACGCTGGTCAATGTCGTGAACGACGACGCCAACGGCTTTCAGGAGATTGATTTTGGAAACGGAGCCATGGAAATTAATCCCGACGATATCGCCTCGGTCTCTGTTCTGAAAGGTCCGGGGGCGGCGGCGCTGTACGGTACCCGTGCTTCCAACGGGGTTATCCTCATCAATACCAAAGACGGCTCCCAGCGGGCCGGGGCCAGGAGTGAAGGCCTGGGCATCAGTTTTAACAGTACCTTTTTCGCCGAAAGGCCTTTTCAGCTACCCCGCTTTCAGAATATTTACGGGCAGGGGAATAGCGGGGCATTTAAGTACGTTAACGGCCTCGGGGCGGGTATCAACGACAATATTTCGTACAGTTACGGCCCGCGCATGGACGCGGGGCTGCTGATTCAGCAGTACGACAGTCCGGTACAGCTACCCGACGGCCGCACCGTCCGCGGGGGCGATATTTATGTACACGGCGGGCTTCCCATTACGCCAACACCATTTGTGTCTTACCCCGACAACCTGAAAAACTTTTACGAAACCGGGCGGACGGCTATTAACAACCTGGCTATTTCGGGGGGCTACGCCAGGGGCAGCTACCGCCTTTCCTACACCGACTTGAACAGCGAGTCGACCATACCGGGCGTGAATCTGAAGCGCAAGACCCTGGCGGCGCGGCTGTTGTTTGAACCGGTGAAGTGGCTGAAGGTAAGTTCGTCCATCAACTACATCAACTCCAACAGCGACAACCGGCCCGCTACCAAGTACGGCTCTGAGAATATCAACTACGCCCTGAGTGCCTGGCTGGGCCGTCAGACCGACGTAAACCCCATGAAGCAGTACTGGCAGCCGGGGCTGGAAGGTGTACAGCATTATTCCTACAACTATACCTATTTCGACAATCCCTACTTTACCCTGTACGAAAACCGTAACTCCTTTAACCGCGACCGTCTCATCGGGAACCTGGCCGTGACCGCCGACCTGACGGACCACCTGCAGCTGATGGTGCGCAGCGGGATGGACTACTCCACCGAGGCGCGGGAGTTCCGGCGGGCGTACAGCAGCAACCGATTTCGCAACGGAGCCTACGCCGAGAATGAGATCCTCTTCCGGGAAGTCAATACCGATTTCCTGCTGAACTACAACCAAAGCTTCGGGAATTTCTCCCTTGACTTGTCGGCCGGGGGCAACCGCATGGACCAGCAGGCCTCCTTTGATCAGTACCAGGCGCTGTCGCTGGCGCAGCCGGGAGTATTTAAACTCACCAACGCCGCCTCGCCGGTGGAGGTATACCAGCAGGAGGCCAGCAAGCGTATCAACAGCCTGTACGCCATAGCCAAGCTGGGTTTCAAAGACATCCTGTTTGTAGACATCACCGGTCGCAACGACTGGTCCAGCGCGCTGGCTACCCCTACTTCTACGGCCAATACTTCATTCTTTTATCCCTCGGTTTCGGCCAGTTGGGTTATTTCCAACCAGTTTGACCTTCCCTACGCCATCTCCTTTGCCAAGCTGAGAAGTAGTATTGCCAATGTGGGCAACGATACCAGTCCTTACCAGACCTCCGGCGTATTCAACGCCAAAACGCCCGTTTTTTCACAACCTACCTTTAGTGATCAAAACACCATTGCCAACGCCAACCTGAAACCCGAGTCGACTACCTCGGTGGAGGTAGGGGCGGACCTTCGCTTTTTTGACGACCGGCTGGGATTTGATTTTACCTACTTCGACGCCCTCACCAGCAACCAGATCCTGTCCCTGCCCATTGCCATTTCGACGGGCTACGGCGAGCGGGTCATTAACGGTGGGGCGGTGCGGTCAAGAGGTCAGGAAGCCGTGGTGAATTATGCGGCCATCCGGACCCGGGATGTAAAATGGAACCTCAGCCTGAATTTCAGTCGTTACCGCAACACGGTCGTATCGCTGCCCGACGAGGCCGGTACCCTGACCCTAGGGTACAACCGGGTCTACGACAACGTAAACCAGACGGTATGGTACCAGGTACGCGAAGGCGATCGCCTGGGTGACATGTGGGGAACCGGGTACCTGCGCAACGCGCAGGGCGAATTTGTGGTAGGTACCAACGGACAGTACGTGGTGGATAATACGCTTAAAAAGCTGGGTAACTACAATCCTGACTTTATGGTGGGGCTGTACAACCAGTTGAGCGTGAAGAACTGGAACCTGGGCTTCCTGCTCGACTGGCGGCAGGGGGGGGTCCTGGTGTCGCGCACGCTGTCACTGGCGGCCGTGGCGGGTCAGTTGATCGAAACGGCCGACCGGCCCGAAGCGGGTATCGTTGCCAAAGGGGTAGTAAATACAGGGACCAAAGAAAATCCCAGTTACCAGCCCAACACCCGGGCCATACCGGCCGAGACCTACTACCGCATGTACTACGACCGAAACCACGAAGAAAACAATGTGTATGGGGCTTCGTACGTAAAGCTGCGGGAAATGAGCCTTGGCTATACCGTGCCGGAAACGGTGGGATTTCTTCAGAAGCTGCGTATGCAGCGACTCACCATCGCGCTGGTGGGCCGGAACCTGCTGGCCATCTCGGAGATTCCCCACTTCGACCCGGAGCAGACTTCCTTTCAGGGGCAGCAGCTTCAGAGCGGGGTAGAGGATATGACCTACCCGACCAGTCGGAATATAGGGGTGAAGCTGAGTGTTAATTTTTAATCTGGACTATTATAATTTAAACCACAGATTTGAAAAGAGGTAAAGCACAGAGTACATAGAGGTAAGCTTTACGCTATGAAACTCAGAGAAAAAACTCCTTTAACGCTGTGGTAAACAAATATTAAAAATGAAAAAGATATATAAAAAGGCGCTTCTGATAATACTGATTGGCCTGTTTCAAAGTTGTACCGAAGGCTTTAAGGAAATTAATACCAATCCCAACGCACCGGTAGATGTACAGCCGTCGCTGTTGTTTAGGAAGGTCTTATTTGACTACGGAGAGCAGATGTCGTACGAGGCGTTTGTGGCGGGCAACCTGCTGGGGCAGTACTTTACCGCCATTGACTTCAACCTCTTCGACCGCCACAGCCTTACCGAGCCGCAGTACGGTGGCAACCCCTGGCCCTTTATTTACGCCAATCTGCGCGACAATGAGATACTCCTGCAGAAGTCCCGGGCCAATCCGGCTTTTGCGGTGTACGAAGGGCCGGCGCTGATCATGAAAGCCTACATGGCCGCCGCGCTAACAGATATTTACGGCAATGTACCTTACAGCGAAGCCCTGCAGGGAAAAGGCGGTGTGATCTCTCCCGTCTATGATGCACAGGAAGCCATTTATACCGCTGCCGGTGGGATACTGGATAACCTGGATAAAGGCATTGCTTCTATTGCCAATTACAAAGGCGCTACTCCGCTGGAAGGAGATATCCTGTACAACGGCAACCGGAACAAGTGGGTACTTTTTGCCAATTCGCTGAAAATTAAGTACCTGATGCGGATTTCGGGGAAAGTAGATGTAAAGAGCCGACTGCAAAAGGTACTGGATGAGGGGAATTTTATAAAGACCAATGCAGACAATGCCGTTTTTAAATTTACGGCTACCCAGCCCAATAACTTCCGGATGGCTACTGCCCGGGTGGGTGACTATAATCTGTTCATCATGTCCAAGACCATCGAGGAGGTACTTGCCGGGCTGAACGACCCGCGGGTAAAAACCTATTTCCGCCCTACCTCCGCCCAACCGGGTACTTACAAAGGACTGCTGAACGGGCCGGATGCCTCCAAACTCTCTATTTCCGTAGCGGACTATTCGCTGACGGGGACCGTGTTCAGAGAAGAATCGGACAAACTGTACGCCAACTATATGACCGCCTGGGAAACCGGCTTCTGGCTGGCCGAAGCCGCTGAGCGGGGTTTGGTGACCGCCTCGGCAAAAGAGTGGTACGAGAAAGGCATCTCCCAGGCCTACGACTACTGGCGCACCCCACTACCGGCCAACTACCTGACCAGCGAGAAAGTAGCCTACGGCAAGAACGGACAAAACCCGGTGGAGCAGATCCTGACACAGAAGTGGCTGGCCAACCTGAACAACGGTTACGAAGGCTGGATTGAGTACCGTAGGACCGGCTTTCCCCGCCTGAAAACCATTTCGGCCAGCCTGAACAACGGCCTTATTCCCATCAGGATGCCGTACCCCAACAGCGAAAGCGCCCTCAACGGGGAGCAGTTCAAAAAAGCGGCCGATCAAACCCAGAACAACAGCGTGAATGTACCCGTATGGTGGGATGTAAACTGACGGGCCTCGCATGACGATTACCGTAATTCAGTGGGTACTGGTCGTGGCATCCAGCCTGGGGTTGTACCTGCTGTCACCGCTGGCCCGAACCGCCTCCGAGTTCTTTAAAGGCGACCGCAGGGAGCGCTCCCCCAATACTTTGTTCCTGACGAGCAGTCTGGTGATCTCCTGGCTCTTTGCCAAATCCATCACCAATGCCGCCAACCTGGGGCAAAGCTTCGGGTTGGTGGGGGGCGTGGCCTATGCGGGCTACTATCTGTCCTTTGTGGTAGCGGGCTTTGTCCTGGTTCAGCTGCGGAACAAGGGCGGCTACCGCAGTATCCACCATTTTCTGGAGTCTAAATTTGGGCGGAGCGCCGTCGTGGTATTCACCTTCCTGATCATCATCCGGCTTTACAACGAGGTCTGGTCCAATACCATCGTCATTGGTACCTACTTTGGCGCTACGGGTACTGTAAACTACTACGCCGCCATCGTAGTTTTTACCTTGCTGACGCTGGCCTATACCCTCAAAGGCGGCATGAGTAGTTCCATTATGACCGATGTGATTCAGATGGTTCTGTTTGTGGTACTGCTTACGGTCATTCTGGGTTTTATGCTGCCCGAATCGGGAGGTAGTTTTAAGCCTTTCCTGACCAGCGGGAGCTGGGAACTGGGGCAGGGCCTGGACCTGCTACTGGTGGCGGTTATCCAGTGTTTCAGCTATCCTTTTCACGACCCGGTCCTGACCGACCGGGGGTTTATTTCCGATACCGGTACTACCCTAAAGTCGTACCTATGGGCCGGAGCGGTTGGGGCGTTGTGTATCATTTTTTTTAGTTTTGTCGGCATTTTTGCCCGGTTGCAGGGACTGGAAGGGGAGGCGCCGGTAGCGGCCGCCCGGTACTTCGGCGCGCCCATGCTGCTGCTCATGAACCTGATTATGGTCACGTCAGCCTCCTCTACGTTGGATTCTTCCCTGGCTTCTTTTTCTAAGCTAGTCAGTGTTGATTTAAGTAAAGCGGAAGTACCCAAGGTGTCAATGGGGCGATGGGCTATGGTCGTGTTGACGGTATTGGGTACTATTCCCGTTTTTTTTGATCCGGCTATCCTTTCGGCCACGACCATTAGCGGAACGCTGGTGCTGGGGTTGGCGCCAGTATTCTTATTCTGGAAAAAAGAAGTACCCCGCCTGGCCTTTCATTTGTCCGTACTGGGCGGACTGGTGCTGGGTGGGCTGTTAACTTTTCTACCCCTACCCGGCTACCTGCTATTTACCGAAGGCAAGTACAGTTCTTTGCTCAGCGTGAACCTGATTACTACCGGCTTCTGTTTTATGGTTTACTTTGCAAGTACTCTATTTAGAAAAAATTCTCATGGATAATCCCTCAGCCACCACCAGGTACCTGGGCAATCTCAGCGGTAAACTCCTGGTTTTTGGCGGTCCTTACTCCAACCTACAGGCGCTGGAAGAACTGAAACAGATAGCGGAGCTTCACCAAATTCCTCCCCAGCAGATTATCTGTACGGGTGATATAGTCGGGTATTGCGCCCAGCCGGAGGCGTGCGTTCAGCTTGTAAAGGAGTGGGGGATACACTGCATTCAGGGCAATGTAGAGCAGAATATCATCGCGGGCCAGGACGACTGTGGCTGTAACTTCACCGAAGGTGGTCGCTGCGACCTGTTTTCCCGTACCTGGTTCCCTTACGCGGTCAACTCGCTGTCTGATGAGTCAAGGCAGTGGTTTAGTACCTTGCCGCTCCACCTTACTTTTCAGTATGCGGGAGAAACCGTGGCGGTGGTCCATGGTTCAGCCGACCACATTTCTGAGTTTATTTTCAAATCAACCCCCTGGTCGGTAAAGCAGCAGACCTTTCGGGCGACGGGTGCCACGGTAGTTTTAGCGGGCCACGCCGGTATTCCTTTTGCCGATGTAAAGGAAGGCAGATATTGGCTCAACGCCGGAGTGATTGGCATGCCCGCCAACGACGGTACCCCCCGCGTTTGGTACCTGCTACTTAATGACACCGAAGACCACTTTACCTACACTTTTCAAGCCTTCACCTACGACAATCACACGGCCCACCAACTCATGCTGGATAATCAGCTACCCAACTCCTACGCGCAGACCCTCCTGACCGGAATCTGGGACAACTGTGAAATCCTGCCGGAAGCCGAAAAGTACTTGCAGGGTAAAGCGATTGGGCTGGAGAGTCAGGTGGAGTGACTATTTGATATTCTTCATAATAAAATACTTTTACCTTGGTTACCATAATGGTAACTTTTTTAATTAGATTTGAGTTGATTATCAGCAAAGGGTGAGAATAATAGCAAAGCGCACGTTACGGGAATTTTGGGAAAAGCACGCTGATAGTGAACAGCAACTCAAAGCCTGGTACCATGAAGCCGAACAGGCTGACTGGAAATCCCCTAATCAGATAAAGGAGCAATTTCCATCTGCCAGTATTTTAGAAGGAAGCCGTTTAGTTTTCAATATTAAAGGAAATCATTACCGGTTAATTGTTAAGAACCTGTTTAAAAATGCTTAATCATTCGGTTGATGCTTGACAAATAGACGAATGCTTCGTGTGATTTAACGCCACATTCATAGTCTTTACTGAGGCGTCTCGACCAGTTCATCCAAGCGAAAGTTCGTTCTACTTT